>ONJQ01000068.1 GCA_900318175.1 uncultured Bacteroidales bacterium
TCATATAATCAAAGAATTTACAATATTAACTATTTGTTTCCGAACAATAGGATCCAATACGTCGCGACTTCGGTTTCCTTGGAAAGGACGGATATTGATGAGAGCGTCGAACTCAATAAAATCATCCCCATCCATCTCAGGGTACAGATTGATACCCCACAAATCTGCTTGCATCGAGCCTTGCGACAACATCTCTTTTTCAATATCGGCATGCGGTTCGGCACCAAGTCCGAGGGTTCCCTTCTTCACATCTACAACAGCTTTAATCATGTCGCCAAAATAGCCGGGCAACATGTCATTCAGTTCGCTGTGTTTGATAGGTTGCGAAATGATTATCATATTAAAGATTGTTATTTATTGATTGCAAAAATACGAATTTTTCGTGACATGGGCAGGGCAAACGCATGAAATTTTTAAAAATCACCACGATATTAACAAAGTTGCCCAAGTTGTTAACAGGTGTTTCCGCGTTGGATTGAAAAAATGCACGATACGAACAATTTCTTGTGCCTTGTGTTGATAATTATTTATGTATCAATATGTAATATATCACAGCGGCAGACGTTATACTTCCATAACCAACCCAAGTTGATATGGCAAGTTTATACGAGACAGCAGCACGGCTGCACGACCCCCGAGTGAAGGGAAGGAGCAAGCACCTTCTCGCCGACATAGTGATACTGGCGGTACTCGCCGTCACCAGCGGAGCCGAGAGTTACGAAGCGATAGAGGAATTCGGCAGGTTCCACTACCAGACGCTGAAGAAAAGGCTGCGGCTTCCGAACGGGATACCGTCGCACGACACTATAAACCGCGTTTTCCAGGCAATAAGGTTCCGTCAGTTCGAACGTCTGTTTCTGGAGTGGGCAGAGGGATTGAGGCCGGAGGGGGCGACAGAAAAGGTCATTGCCATTGACGGCAAGACGGTCCGCGGGAGCCGCGACGGGTACCACGACAACCCTGCCATCCACCTCGTCCACGCATGGAGCGTGGAGGACGGCATCTGCTTGGGGCAGCGCAAGACGCGCGACAAGAGCAACGAGATAACGGCAATCCCCGAGCTGCTGGACATGCTGTGCGTCGAAGGCTCCATAATAACCATTGACGCGATGGGGACGCAGGCCGCCATAGCAGAGAAGATAGTCGACGGCGGGGCGGACTACATACTTGCCCTCAAGGGCAACCAGGGCACGCTGCTGCAGGATGCGGAGCTGATGGAGAGAGAAGCGGCACCGGTGTCCGAGTCGGAGGAGGTGGACAAGGGCCACGGCCGTGTGGAGACCCGCTCCTGCAAGGTGTACGAGCCTACGCAATGGATACGCCAGAACCATGAGTGGAAGGGGCTGCAATCCATTGTGAAGATTACTGCCGTCAGGTGGAACGCCGTCTCCAAGGAGGAGGCGGTAGAGACCCGCTGGTACATCAGCAGCCTCGGCAGCAAGGCCGACTTCATACGGTACATCCGGGGCCACTGGGGTGTGGAGAACTCGCTGCACTGGGTGCTCGACATGTCCTTCGGCGAAGACCGGCAACGTAAGCGTGCAGGCATGGCCGCCGAGAACTTTGCGCTTGTGAGGAAATTCTCGCTCAACATCCTTAGGCGCGACAAAGGCAAAGGAAGTCGCGTCACCAAGCGTCTCAAGGCTGGCTGGAGCATCGATTATCTATTTTCTCTTTTGGAAATTTGATGCGTTTGCCCTGATTCCCTCTCCACAATACTCTATCATCTTAAAAAGTATTTTTACATCCTTGTTTCATTCAACTTAAAAAAATGGAAACAAACACCTATATATCATTTTTTTTTAATATCTTTGCAGATAGCAACGATTCGTGAATACTATTCTTATTACACTATATAACACCACATTACATCTATAGCACCTTCTTTATAACAAATTGATTGTAATAGACCTAAGCACAAAATAATGTTGGAAACTCCTGTATTAATCATTAATTTCAACCGGCCCGATTTTACTCAGAGAGTGATGGGTGTTGTGATGGAACAATCACCAAAAGAGCTATACTTATTCCAGGACGGGCCTAGGGTGGGACGAAACGATGAGCCTCGTCTCGAAGAGGTGCGTAACATTATAAAGGATGCGACCGCTGGCACTAACAGTCATGTACACACATATTTTTCCGACACTAATCTTGGTTGCGGACCCGGTCCTGCGGCAGCACTTTCATGGTTTTTTTCTAACGTAGAGGAGGGCATCATTATTGAGGACGACGCTGTTCCCCACCCCGACTTCTTTCCTTACGC
>ONJQ01000067.1 GCA_900318175.1 uncultured Bacteroidales bacterium
GAGCAACAACTCCCTTGTTTTCTCTAGCTGCTTTTCGAGTTCCATTACTCTTACGTCCCTGTCGCTCAGCTGCGTCGACAGGGACAAAAATTCATCTGCCGATAGATTCATTTATACCTCCTTTTTTAACAGTCCGAAAAAGACTGCAAAGATACCATTTTTCTCCGACACCGCCAAGGATTATTTCCTTAAAAGTTGCAGGAAAAATAAAAGTTCTGGTTGTTAACAATCGGAAATGAAAATAAATATCGATTTATTTTGCATTTCACTCGATTTGCACTATCTTTGCGTCCTGTTGATACGAATCTCTATTTTTGTTGGTATAATCCATACTCCGAAATTTAATGTCCAGGAAAAAAGAAGAAGCCATCGCTTCTGGCATAAAAATAGCTGAAACGAAGCACAACATGAAACGCCGCAAACCGTGGCACGACTATCGTCGCAAGGGCACCTATATGCTGACAATGGTTGTAGAAGGACGGCGGCCGTTGTTGGGCAAGGTGGTTGCTATACCCTCTGCTGATGCAGCGGGAGCGGCGGTTGAAGGGAAAGCAGCGGGCGGTGTGACGGCTCACGTAGAACTGACGGAACTTGGAAAGGTAATCCGCGATGAAGAGGCCATGAAGATTACTGCTGTTTATAAGATGGTAAAGGTCTGGAAACTCTGCATCATGCCTGATCATATCCACATGATTGTAAGGGTAACAGAGGATATGCCAGAGGGAAAGCACCTGGGTAATGTCGTCGCTGGGTTTAAGGGCGGTTGCTCGCGGGCATGGTGGAGGGAAGAACCCTGCGCTGACGCGCAGGGAGTTGTGACGACGGCTGAAGCCATCACCACTCCTGCTGTGTCATCAGCAGGCCAAAGGCGCCCCTCCCTCTTTGAAGCCGGCTATAATGACCAGATTCTGCTGGAAGACGGACAGCTGGACAATTGGATACGCTACCTAGATGACAATCCCCGCCGTTTGGCCATCAAGCGGCTTCATCCCGATTACTTTACAACGATGCATTACCTCGACATCGGCGAGTGGCATTGTCAGCTGGTCGGTAACAACTTCCTGCTCGACATGCCAGACAAGGTCGCTGTCATCGTCCATAACGCCTACACTGATGAGGAATATGCTGAATATAAGCGAAGGTGGCTGGCATATGGAGAGGCTGGCGGCATTCTGGTTAGCGCTGCCATTGCCAGTCGCGAAAAGGATGTCATGCGCGAAGCTATGGACTTAGGCTATCGCCTTATCTTGGTTCGTGAAAATGGTTTCCCGCCATTGTACAAGCCCTCTGGTGAATCGTTCGATGCATGTTCCGGTGGTCGTCTTTTGCAAGTGAGCCCTTGGGAATACCACATGCAACGCCGTACTATCACGAGAGAACAATGCTTGATGTTGAATAGGCTGGCAGAAGAAATTGTCAATTGCCAAAAGCATTGAAAATAATCGGGGAAACGTTTGGTTTTCTCGATATTTTTTTGTACCTTCGCAATGTATAAGAGAGGTGGTCTAGACCACAAAATTAACCCTATTTATTTACCTTAAAAACACACGATTATGAACAAGACATGGAAAACAATTCTGACATTTATCGAGCTCGTCATCAGCTTCCTGCTGGCAAGGGACAAAGGACAGAAAACGGATAGGAAATCGTGAAATTCGTGTTCTGAAAACGACGATGGAAAACACGCGATTCAAAATCTCTCAGTATGCTTGTGCGGTGCTGCTCATCGTGAGCAGTATCGCGCTCGTAGCCTACCAGGTGGTCAGCATCGAGGACGTAGCAGCCGGACTGCTCTATTACGTGGCGCAGTCGTTCCTGTTGGCTGGCTCCATCTTCGGACTCGACCAATACATCAAAATCATCAAGCGCAACGATCATGGAACATACAAAACTCAGTAAGCACTTTACGTTGGAGGAATTCGTCAACACGCAGAAATACCCGTGCAACAAGCCCACGCTGCAGCACGTGGCGAACATGGTCTATGGCTGCGTGATGCTCCTGGAACCTGCCCGGCAAGTGGTCGGTCCCATCCTCATCAACTCCGGTTTCCGCAACGAGGACGTCAACCGCCATGTGGGTGGTGTCCGCAACTCGCAGCACTTGCTCGGCCAAGCTGCCGACATTCGCCCCCGTGACCCTCAACAGTTCCAACGCTTGGTCGATTTCCTCAAAGCTCACGAACTCACCGACCAACTACTCACGGGCAATGGTTGGCTCCACATCTCCTGGAATCCCTTCGCCCCACCCCGCCACTTCGTCAGGATTGGGTACTACAAATAAAAAGTGCACAACGGGGTCGGTTCCGCTGTGCACTTTTTTGCGTTTATCTTTTTGCGATTATTTCACCACGTCGCCTTCGTCAAGTGAGATCAGGTGATTCTTGCTGGCATAGTAGTTGGCACCGATGATCGGG
>ONJQ01000066.1 GCA_900318175.1 uncultured Bacteroidales bacterium
ACGATGTCGGTGATGTAGTTCTCGATTTTCTCGTCCATATATACCTCGCGGACCAACCCACGGGCTTTGATGATGTCGGCCGGGGTGAGGATGGGACGCTGGCTGGCAGGTGCGTCGGAGAGCTGCTGGTGGAGAATATGGCGTTCTTCCTCTTTCTGGGGATAGGATATTACCACTTTCAACATAAAACGGTCGACCTGGGCTTCGGGCAATGGGTAGGTGCCTTCTTGCTCGATGGGGTTCTGGGTGGCCATGACCAGGAAGGGCTCTTCCAGTTTGTAGGTTGTCTCACCGATGGTTACCTGACGTTCCTGCATGGCTTCAAGCAGTGCACTCTGGACCTTGGCGGGGGCACGGTTGATTTCGTCGGCCAGAATGAAGTTGGAGAAGATGGGGCCTTTCTTGACATTGAAGGACTCGGTCTTCTGACTGTAAATCATTGTACCCAAAAGGTCGGCAGGCAGTAGGTCGGGGGTGAACTGGATACGGCTGAATTTGGCATCGATAGCCTTGGCCAGAGAGGTGATGGTCAGTGTCTTTGCCAGACCGGGCACACCTTCGAGGAGGATGTGGCCGTTGCTGAGGAGACCTATCATCAGGCTCTCAATCATGTGTTTTTGTCCAATGATGTTTTTCCGCAGCTCGAGGTTCAGTGCATCGACAAAAGCACTCTCCCGGGCAATGCGGTCGTTCAGTTCTTGTATGTTGACAAATTCTTCCATATATAATATTGTTATTTATGTCGTTTGCTATCTTGACGGGAAGGATTGTTCGGCTTTGCGTGAGTCGGTAAGCATGCTGTTACCATTGTCCCACAAAAAGGTGTCTACCTCGTCATTTTTTTCGGTTTGATAACGTCCCCCCAACTCATTTATTGCCGAAAAAACACTTTTTTTTGTTTTTTTAGCACGAAAAGCATGCTATTATCGAAAAAAAATGTATCTTTGCTAATTAAAATACTTGAATGAAAATTAAATATCTAATTAAATATTAAAATCTTATGAAAAGTAGAAAAGTACTTCTCGGCTTGATTGTGGGTTTCTGTGTCTGTCTTGCAGGCACTGCAACTGCCCAAACAGCAAATTTTCAAAGTAACAAATTGGTTGAGATTGGACCCGACAATATCGGCGGTCGTGTGACATCTGTCGTAGCCGTCAATAGCGGTCTCCAGCAAGACCGTTCCAATGCCTTGTATGCCGGTGCAGCTTCTGGCGGTCTGTATATTCGTCACTTCAGTGACGAGTACTGGCAATATCTTCCTTGCTATGTCGATGGCAAAGAACTCACTCTCCCCATCAGCTGCATGGCTCGTGTAAACGACAGCCTTATACTTATTGGTACAGGCGAGAGCTATTACAACAAGGCCTCCAATGCCAGTAAGATGGCTGCCATGGGTCGCGGTCTCTTCCTTTTCAACATCAAGTCCGCTTCCTTTACCCGTCTCAATCAGACAAACCCCAACAATGATCTGGATGCCAATTTCGCATCTGTGAACCAGATCGCTTTAATGAACGCTCAAGGGTCCGCATACATCTACATTGCCACTCCCAAAGGCCTCTTCCGCTGGGTTGTCGCTCAGCAAAGCGACTGGACTAAGACTCCTCAGTCTGTTTTCCAGGGTGATGTCCGCTCCATTGTGGTCTCCAAGCAGTTCAATCGCGCCTTCTTCTCCTGCAAGGGCGGTGTGTACAAAATCAGCGATGTTATCAATGGTGAAGCTCCTGTCAACATCACTGGCAGCTGCGAAGGTTTCGGTACCAAGACCAGATATATCGACCTCGCTCTTGCTCCCTCCGACGAGAGCTATCTGTATGCCATGGCCAGCGATGCCAACGGTTTGATGAGAGGTCTCTATCTCACCCGCAACACCAACTCCTGGCTTCTTCTCTCTACCTCCACAGTGACCCCGTTCACCAGTGCCGCCACTGCCAAAACTTCCGGTGCTCTCGCTGTCAGCCCCATCGACCCCGCCGAGGTCTACATTGCCGGTGCCAATCTTTGGAAGGGCAAAGGCTATGTCGAGAACTCCCCCTATCAGTGGACGGTTCTCTCCTCCAACGAGATTGAACTCAACTTTGGCGACTACATGTCGTACGTCTATTCCAATGCAGCATTCCTGCACTCGGGTGTCCAGGAAATCACTCCTTATGTTGTATGGGATGAAGATGCCAACCGGATGAACGAGACCTTTGTCATCGCCACCGACGGCGGTGTCTACACCACAAACTCTCAACGCGCAGGTTTTGTCAACTACAACAGAGGTCTGAACAATGTCCAGATTAATGGTATCGCTGTTTCCCCCGACGGTTCCATCATCAGCGGTGCCAACAGCAATGCCTGCCCCTTCATCGAGGGCCGTGTTACCCACAACGGCGGTGTCAACGATTCCACATGGTATGACAACAGCCGCACCAACATGAACCACATGG
>ONJQ01000065.1 GCA_900318175.1 uncultured Bacteroidales bacterium
CGGACGATGCTGTCGCAGCCCGCTTGATTCTGGCCGAAGTAGAGAGGCTGGTCCGTGCTCTCGGTGTAGCGGGTGCCGTGCCACCAGTGGCTGTCGCATGCGTGGACTTCCTCGACCTGGGCACTGCTGTAGTTCACGGTCAGATGCAGGTGAACGATGCTGTCGCACCCCGCGGCGTTCTGCAGGACCATCACGGGCTCATCCGTGCTTTCGATGTATGTGACTCCGTCCCAAGTGTAGCTGTCGCAGATCTCCACTTCAAGGAGGGTAGTGTCCGCCGTGCCGATGGTGAGGTGAAGGGTGTCCACGCCTCCGCAAGGATAGAGAAGCGTGTCCCGCGCGTGAAGGTAGGTCCCTGAGGTGGTGAAGGTGGTGTCATGCCAAGTGTACTGTCCACAGGCCACAACGGTGAAGGAGCTGTCCACACGGTGGCCCAGCGTGAGGTGCTTTCGGTATAGGTAGTGCCGTGCCATTCGTAGCTGTCGCATGCCGTCACCTCGTCCACTGCCATCGTGCTGTGGTTCACGGTCAGGTGCAGGTGCACGGTGCTGTCGCAGCCCGCGGCATTTTGCAGGACCATCACGGGATCATCCGTGCTTTCGATGTAGGTGACACCGTCCCAGGTGTAGCTGTCGCAGATGGTCATCTCCACGATGGATGATGTCGACCTTTCGAGTGTCAAATTCAGCACATACACACTGTCCACCCCTGTGGTGACCGAGAACACCGTATCGGTATACCGTCCAGAGGTCGTCAGTGTCCTCCCTCGCCACACCAAGGAGTCGCAGGCAGCGATTGTCGTGTCGCTCTCCACCACCTCGTTTTCCATCATTGGCAACAAAAAGCTGCGGCCCTCAGCACGAGTTTCAAAAACCGAGCCTACAAGCAGCAACAAGCAGATGATACCGTATAGTCTTTTCATGAAAATAATGTTTTCTTTATATAATATAGCAAGTATGCGAACAACTATCCCTCAGCCCGTTACAGCATCCGCAAAACACCTGTGAGGGCAATTATTCGTCCTACAAAGATACGAAAAAAAAAATACATAGCGCAACTTCCTCTCATTTGCCCATGCGAGGAAGTCTGCAACGTAGGTTTTATACCCCATCCGTCGCCCTTATACAACGTCCCTACACAACTTCCTGTTCCATATCAATCTGCCGCATAAATCAGAATCCCCTACCACTATGCGAAGGATGATTATTGGGGAAATGACAGATAAAGCAAGGCAAAAATCGAGAGACGAGAGGGCTGCCCCAAACCAGCCGGCTTGCGGCAACGGGGGCGCTCCATTGCCCCCTGCTGAAGGGGGGGATGAAACAAAAAGTCGCAATTTGGGAAATTATTAGTAAATTTGCATTTTTAAACAACGATACAAACAATGCAATAAACATCATGGAAACAACGCCTACCCAAAAGAACAACACCCAGCCCATGGGGTTTGGAAAAACCATGTTGGCCTCGGCTGTCGGTTTCGTCATCGGCACCGTTGCCCTTAGCCTCATCACCTTTCTCCTCGGCATCGTCCTCCTCATCGCCGCCGTCAGCGGCATGGATGACAACAAGCCCCTTGTGGGGGGCAGCTATGCCGTCGAGTTGAACCTCACAGGCGAGGTGAGCGAATCTGCCCCCAACGAACTGATGTCCCTTTTCAGCGATCGCGTGGGCAGCAGCCTGTCGCAGATGCTCGCCGCCGTCGACGGTGCCGCCACCGACAAACGCGTCAAAGCCCTCTACCTCCATTTGGGCGGCAGCAGCCTCAGCTGGGCACAGGCCGAGGAGCTGCAGATTGCCCTTCAGGACTTCCGCTCACTGTGCGGCAAACCCGTCATCGCCTACGGCGACGCACTGACACAGCAGGAATACTTCCTTGCCACCGTGGCGGACCGCATAGCCATCCACCCGTCAGGCCTGGTCGACTTCCGCGGCATCGGAGCCGACGTCATGTTCTACAAAGGACTGCTGGACAAGGTGGGTGCCCACATGGAGCTGATACGCCCGGTGTCGTGCGCCTACAAAAGTGCCGGCGAGGTGTATACACGTACCGACATGAGTGATGCCAACCGCGAGCAAGTGCGCTCATATATCAGCAGTATCTGGAACCATGCGCTCGACGTGATGTCGGCCAACAGGGGACTTTCGCGCGAGGACCTGAACACCGCAGCCGACAACCTGACGAGTTTCCTACCCGATGACGCACTGAAAGCAAAGATGGTGGACACGCTATGCTTTGAACAAGACATCAAGGCAGCACTGAAAGCCCGCTACGGTGCAACCAGACTCGTGAAAGCCAAGCGTTATGCTGAGAATGTGAGCAAGAAAGCCGGTAAGGAACGCATTGCCGTCATATACGCCGAAGGCGAGGTGGTGCCCGGCAAGAACGAGGGTACCAGGAGCGGCGTATACGGCGACGACATTGTAAAAGCCTTCGACGATGCCGTGAAGGACGATAAGGTGAAGGCCATCGTGCTGCGTGTCAACTCGCCCGGTGGTGCTGTCACTGCTTCGGAGAGCATGACACACGCCGTGAGAGAGGCCAAGAAAGTGAAACCCGTGGTGGTGTCGATGAGCGGTCTGGCCGCCAGCGCTGGGTACGAGATTTCTTGTTTCGGCTCGAAGATTGTGGCCCACCCCACTACCCTGACAGGCAGCATTGGCGTGTTTGCCACACTCCCCGAAGTGGGCAACCTGCTGCGTCAAAAACTCGGCATCACCACCGATACGGTGAAGACCAACAGCAACAGCACTGCTATCT
>ONJQ01000064.1 GCA_900318175.1 uncultured Bacteroidales bacterium
AGTATTGTAACCAGGGGGTATCACAGATTGTGACACCCCTCTGGCTATCAAGTCGTTAGCCTCGTTTTGTGAAAGCCGGAACATGAAATCATCGGGAAAGCTGTCGAGATTTCTCCTGACGGCCTGCCTTAAAGAGCGATTCTCTACATCATACAAGGATGCAAGGTCCAGGTCAATCATAACCTGCGTGTCCCGAACTGCCATGTCCCGGGGGACAGTAACTCCGGCAGCGGTTTGGCACAAGCAAAAACTACCTTTGGGCCCATGAATTCACATGAGCCCATTTTTGTTGCCCCTTCGCCCACGGAGATTCCGGACTATGTCTGGTCACCTCGCTATGCCCGCCCCTCCTGGATTCCAGGAAGGCCTGTGCAGAAGCCCAAAGACACCAGCCGACGAATTCCTCATCCCGACGCTGAAATTGCCCTAAAAGCAGCCAAAAAGGCCTGCCGCGAGAAGGCGGGCCGGTGGTTCGGAAGAGCCCCAGGCCCCTCCGGGCCGATAGCCTTCTGCGTCTACGAAGAAGGCAAGGTCGTCGAGCGTCATTTCGTGGGCCGATGACCAACGCTTACGCCCTGTGGCCGGGGACATTTTTTGTTGTATCACGTCACTGTTCCATGTTCCAAATCACATAAAACAACGCCGATTTGCAATTTTTTGAATCGCGTTTTCAACCCTGCGTCAATTTCGACAAAGTCCGTGTTGCTTTATTTCTGCAATCGTTCTAGTTTTGCCGACTTTTTTACGCCAAGCCTCAGAATACATTTTACACAACTAATATTTACTTATATTTGCAAATTGTAATTTCATCCTCCAAGGATACGCTAACACAAAACCAACAATATAATGACAAAACAACGCGGTAACCAACCCATAAACGAAAGAAGCAATGAAAAAGATGATGACACTTTTGAGCATGATTGCTCTTGCAATTGTGGGTACTACGATGATAGGTTGCTCCAATAAAGAATACGACATCGAAAAACCCGAACAGCCCGTGGGCTCTCGGAACGCAATCACCCTGACCACTACCATCAGCCTTCCGGACGCAGAAACTGACACAGACGAGACGAAGGCTCTTGACATTGACTATGGGAACAAAAAACTCTCGAAGACCTTCGCTGAAGACGAGCGGATGGCCGTGCTTTACAGATCGCAGGCCGGCGGTATAACCATGGGTATAAGCGACACCCTTAGGACCGAAGACATCACCAACGGAGGAAAGACAGCCACATTCACTATTACGGTCTACGACCCTGTAAAGACAGAGGACTTGACCTACGTCTATCCTGCAGCCATGGCAGGAGGTAGTTATCCAAGCTATCACATAGACTATAGTCGGCTCAACACACAGGACGGTACGCTGGAATCGATCTCCAGCGGCTTGGATCTGTCCACTTTTACCGGCTCCTGGGTTGGGGGCAATTTGCCCTCGGCCAATCTGACCAATGAACTGGCCATCATCGCGTTCACCTTGAAGAATGCGGATGGCAGCGTTGACCTCACCTCCACCATTACAGGCATGACCATCAACGACGGCACCTACAACTACACCGTCAACCGGTATGCCGCAGCGGGTCCTATCTATGTGGCTATCCGCCCCACAAACAACGCTACCATCAATTACACCGCCACCGACGGCATCACAAACACTTACACAAAGACTGTAAGCGATAAGACCTACGATGCGGGCAGTTTCTATCAACTCGGGCTGAGAATGACGCCGTCCTCCAGTGCCACTGGCCATAGACTCAGAAACTCTATTGTTGGCGAGATCGTGGGCACCGATGGCTTAGCCTATGCCGTAGAAGATAAAAACAACCTGCCCATAGGCGTGACCGCAGCGGGCATGGTGGCCTACAAGAGTGGTCCTAGCGGATTGGTCATCGCCCTGTCTGATGAAAGCGATATTATGAGGTGGTCAGAAGCAGAGAGTGCAGTCGCCGCCCATACACCGGCCGTAACAGGCCATGCCTGGAGGATGCCGAGTTTATCCGAGTGGAAGCAGATGTTTGCTGCCTTCGGCGGCATCGAGACTAGCTCCACAGGCTTGAAAACGGCTATCACAAATGCAGGAGGAAATACCTTAGATGATAAAAATTACTGGACATCAACGGACAAGGAGGGTTATCCAGCCAATGCCTACTACATTGGCTTATCCGATTCCAATGTCACCTCCTATACCATGGGGAAAACCTATTATTCTTATACCCGTGCCTGCTTTGCTTTCGACTTCGGTTTGTTCAGCGTATCCTCCACAACGAAGGTCAAGTTTGCTCCTGGCAACCTCACATATACCGGTAGCACGTGGGAGTTCCTAAGTCATTCTTGGGAATATAATTATAACGGCAATTATGGTGTAGCGGAAGGTTCACAATATTTCCACTGGACAGATGTGTTTAATAATCGAAATAACGTCGGTGAGTCCGCTGTGAAGGATGCGATTACTTCCGCTTTAGGCGCTTCCTGGCGTGGGCTAAGTAAAGATGAATGGAGCTATCTTTTGGGAGATCTGCTTTTTTACCATGCGACTGATTCTCGCACGGTCGCTTGGCACAAATATGCTTATATCAAAAAAGGCGGAGGGTGCTATCTGCTCATTTTCCCCGATGACTTTGTGGGAGCAGACTGGACAGCAGCTATGGGAACAATACCTACCAGTTTTGATAACCGTGGCGAACAATCCATATCGTATACTGAGGAGAACTTTTCTGCGATGCAGAGTGCCGGTATTGTCATTTTGCCTCCGACGGGTCGTGTATATAGCGGTCTTTCCACAGACATTAAATTCTATGGTGAAAGGGCTTTTTATTGGACCAAAGAGTTAGACATGCATAATGGTAAATTACAAGCGGCATCATTGAGTAGCTGGAATGTGTCGTTATCGTATCAAGTCAAAGAACACCAAGATGGTAAGAGCTACTATAACCCCGTCCGCCTGGTTAAGAATGTGGAATAACACGCTCCCCGTGCCCGTCGCGTGACGGGTGAGCCGCGGACACCTAATAAACTGCCGCCATCTCTTCACATTCAAGAGATGGCGGTTTTCTTTTATTGGAAGGCCGCTCTTGACCTGGTTTTGGCCCATATTGTGGCGAAGATCCGTCTCCGGCCTGCTCTTAACTCGATTTTGCGCTCTATTGTGGTGAAGATCCAGCCGGACGTATGTGTGGCGTGAAGGAGGTAAATAGATTCTGCGTAAAAAAATGCAGCGTATTTATGACCCTGCGTCAAAAAGTGCCCGAACCGTTTGTTCGGGCGCTTCTTTTTTGG
>ONJQ01000062.1 GCA_900318175.1 uncultured Bacteroidales bacterium
AATCTATGCCGATAGCAGCATGGTCGAAATAGGATACTCTATGGTGGACACCACCACTGAAGGAGGACATTGGAACTTCCTTGGCTGGAGCGACGGTCTTTGGGAGAATCCGCGAAATATCCTCGTCACCTCCGACACCACCCTCATGGTCCTCTTCGAGTGGGTGGACGATTCCACCGAGGGCATTGGAGAAGTCGAAAGCTCAAAGATGATAGTTGAGATTTACCCCAATCCTGCCCACGGTGACATCTTTGTCAACGTCAGCTGTTTATCCACCATGACGGTACTTGACCTTACAGGCCGCATCGTTATCCCTCCAACCCCGGTCAATACTACATTCCACATACCTCACGCCTCATTATCACCGGGCATCTACTTCGTCCGTGTGACCACCATTGAAGGAACTGTTGTCAAGAAACTAATCAAGAAATAAATAATTGAATCAAGGTAACCTCTAAAAATTAAATGTCGAATATTCAACAATATAAATCATAATTCTGCGTTATATATGTTGTAGAAACAACTATACTTATGAGCAAGTACAAGACCACAGGCAAACAGACTCTCTTCGATGCCGAGAATGCGGCACAGAAACTCTCCGAGATAGGCAACCCGCTGGAGAAGCTTGACAGCGTGATAGACTTCGAGATGTTCCGCAGTCGGTTGGAGGAGTCAATGGTGAACCACAGCACCAAAAGCAATGCCGGAGCAAAGCAGTACGATGTGGTCATGATGTTCAAGGTGATGGTGCTGCGGCAGTACTACAACCTCAGCTACGAGCAGACAGAATACCAGATAATAGACCGTAGCAGTTTCAAGCAGTTCCTCGGACTGGCAAGCGGCGACAAGGTGCCCGATGCAAACACCATCCGCAACTTCTTCGAGAGGCTGAAAGAGAAAGGTCTTGGAGAGAGGCTGTTCCAGGACTTCGTGGACAACCTGCTAGAAAAAGGTTTCATCTTCAACGAGGGGCAGATAGTGGATGCGAGTTTTGTACTTGCACCTCGTCAGCGCAACAGCCGCGAGGAAAACAAGAAGATTAAGGCAGGAGGGGGTGACGAGCTGTGGAACGACAGACCAAACAAGAAACGCCAAAAGGACATCGACGCCAGCTGGGCGCAGAAAGGCGGCGAGGACTTCTTCGGATACAAGGTCAGCGCAAAGGTGGACGGCAAGAGCAAGTTTGTCAAGAAGATTGTGGAGACCACCGCATCGCCCCACGACTCGAAGATGTTCCCCGACCTGATGGACGAGAGCGACAGAGGTCAGGTCACATTTGCTGACAGCGCGTATGTCGGACAGGAAGAGACACTACAGAAGTACGGGCTGAAAGACGAGATATGCGAGAAAGGCTATCGCGGCAATCCCCTAACCGACGAACAGAGGGAAGAGAACCGCAAGAAATCCATGATTCGCTCCCGAGTAGAACACGTGTTCGGGTTTATGGAAGGTGCGATGCACGGGCTGACAGTGCGGACAATAGGCATTGCGAGAGCCACCGCACACATCTTCCTGAAATGTCTAACGTACAATATGTTCAGGTACGAGCAATTTGTAAGGAACGGAATAAGATAACGGAATACCCAACCTAAACAACAGAAAGCGAGGTGAAATAATGTAGACTAACAGAAAACAATACCCAATAACGAGAAATGCAACCTTGTTTGCACCTCTAAATAACTTTGCAAATAATAACAAATTCTGGCGAAGCGGCTAGAGTAGGCTCTCCGCTTAAACCAGAAACTTAAAATAATCAATTTTTAGAGCCTACCTCAAATTATCCATAGTCCCCATCCACCCTATGCGACGCATTTTGATCTTTAGTTTTTACCTTTTTGTATTCCTCGCTGCCTCTGCTCAAATCAACCAGCGCTACTGGTCCCAAGGTCCCCTCACATGGGACGATTTTTCCATCATGCCTTCCTCCTCTGGTGAACGCTCCATGCTGTTCTACGGTCTTACTTTCAAGCCTGTACGCGACACCCTCGACGGCATACGCTGCTGCTACTACCGTGCCGAATCATATATGATGAACAGCGACTCGTGGGTGGCTGCCGACCATCGCGACGACAACACCCTGCGCTACAACCAGGTCATCTTCGACATGATTGAGGTCGAGACCCGCCGTCTGCAGCAGTCCATCAATGCCGATCCCAACCCGTTTGCCTACGACGGACTGTTCTCCATTGCCGGTGACCGCCTCAGCGCCCGTATCGACAGTTTCTGCAGCCTGTCGCACGACGGCACCGACACCGCTGTCCTCTCCGCCTTCGAGCGGCAGGTGGCTGCCGAGCTCGCCCAATACCCCGCCGACTATCGCCCTCGCTACACGGCCCGTCCCTTTGGCTATGGATTGTATGTCGGCATCGGAGTCACTGGCTCCACAGGCTCGATGGGCAAGGCCTTCGCACCGGGTGCCGGCCTCAATCTCGGCTTCGACTTTTCGTACAACCGTCACCTCCTTATCCTCGACGGCACCCTCGGCCTTTGCAAGGCACTCCAAACCTTCTCACTTGCTGACCCCGATGGCACTACGAATACCTTCCCCGAAGGCAAGCTCGGCGGCCTCCTCACCATCAACCTAGGCTATGGCTACACCCTTGTCGACAACCTGCGCTGGCAGCTGTCGCCTTTCGTCGCCCTCGGCATCCGCATGTTCAGCTACAGCAGCCAGAACCAGAACAACAACTTCGCCTACGCCCGTCCCGAGCCAGTCGTCGGCCTCCAGTTCCGTCACCACTTATGGCAACAAC
>ONJQ01000063.1 GCA_900318175.1 uncultured Bacteroidales bacterium
CCCGAGAAACCGGTGACAAAACCCAAGTCGTGGGGCGTGACGCTGAAGCAAGAGCAGGACTCCATTGGCCAGAGCTTCACCTTCTATCGTAACGGCAAGCCCCTTTTTGTGAAGGGCGCCAACTGGATTCCCGTTCATTCGTTCCCCGTGCTCGACAGCGCCAACCGCGCCCGCTACCGCCACCTGCTCACCTCCGCTAAGGAGGCCAACTTCAATATGCTCCGTGTGTGGGGCGGTGGAATCTACGAGCCCGACTTTTTCTTCGACCTATGCGACTCGCTGGGTCTCATGGTGTGGGTCGATTTCAATTTCAGCTGTGCCCTCTATCCCTCCGACAGTGTATTCCTCGACAATGTCAAGGAAGAGGCCGAGCAGCAGGTACGCCGTATTGCGCAGCATCCCTGTGTGGTGGTGTGGTGTGGCAATAACGAGGTGAAGAACGGCTGGGAAGACTGGGGCTGGCAGGAGCAGTACAAGTGGACTCCCGCCCAGCGTGCCCAGCTGCAGCACGGCATTGACACCCTCTTCGGCGAGAAAGGCATACTGGCTCGTGCCGTCCAGCAATACGACCCGCTGAAACGTCCCTACGTCACCAGCTCGCCGCTCTTCGGCTGGGGACACCCCGAATGCGTCACCCATGGCGACAGCCACTACTGGGGCGTATGGTGGGGTGAGCAGCCTTTTGAAATGTACAAGGAGAAGACAGGCCGCTTTATGTCAGAATACGGCTTCCAGAGCTATCCGGATTACAGCACCGTGTGCCGTTACTGCCCCGAAGACCAGCGCACCATCGATTCGCCCACCATGCGCAACCACCAGAAGCACGGCCGTGGAAGGGAGATAATTGACAAGGCCATGCAGCAATACTATGGCGTTGACAGCCGCTCGCTTAGCCTTGAGGACTACTGCTATGTCAGCCAGTTGCTCCAAGCTTGGGGTACGGGCTACGGCATCCTGTGCCATCGGCTGGCACAGCCCCATTGCATGGGCACCCTCTACTGGCAGCTGAACGACTGTTGGCCCGTGGCTTCGTGGAGCAGCATCGACTGCTATGGCAACTGGAAGGCGTTGCACTATCGTGCCCGCGACCTTTTTGCCGATACCGTCGACCTCTCACGCTGGGAGAAATACTATAAGACCTACCCCAAGAACCTTCACCTTCGCAAGGCCAAGTATCAACTTGACCAATCGCTGAACAAGAAAGGTCAACTCATCGCCACCGTCAAGGCGGAGACCAATCTGCGCGACGTGATGCTCCAGACCGAGCCCCATGTTGACGGACATTTCGACAATAACTATTTCGACCTACCCGCAGGCTCCAGTGCCACGCTGCGCTTCATCCCTGCCGACCCCAAGGCCGACCTGTCGCGGGTCAAGGTCACCCTCAAGTGCCTCAACCAGGTGTTGAACCGATAAGCTTGTGTAGGGTAGAAGAGACTAAAGCCTTTGGTAGGTGAAGCGGTCTATCTGCTTCACGCCCATCTCGTGCAGGCGAGTTACTGTCTTTGTGCAGTCGTCATCGCTGTTGTACTCCGGTATCAGCGGCACCCGCACCATCACCCGCTCCGGCCCCGTCAAGGCGAGCAGATGCTCCAGATTGTCCCATGCCCTTTGACAGTCGCCCCCTGTATAGGCATGGTATATATCAGGGTTGCTCTCTTTAATGTCCACAATAAAGTAGTCCACCACCCTTGTGGCTGCGGTCACCGCTTGCTGCGGCACCTGTAGCGACGATTCTGCCGTCAGTCGCCAGCTCTTCCCGCACAGGCTCTTGAACTCCTCGATAAACGCTATCCGCAACAACGGTTCGCCGCCGCCGAAACACACTCCGCCGCCTGTGGCAATGAAGTAAAGATTATCCACTCCCACCAGATTGTAGAGTTGCTGCGGTGTGTAGTGGGGCAACCCTTCAGCAGACTCGAGACAGCGAGGATTGAGACAATAGCGGCAGTGCAGCCCACAGCCGTGAAAGGCAGCCAGAGTGGTGACCCCTTGACCGTCAACCCCTATGCGGTGGCGGGATATGCCGATGAACGGTACACCTTCCATCGGTGAAGCTATTTCACAATGACTTTCACGCCCTGAATCTCCATATTCTGCGTGGCATCGGGGTCGTAGAAGTCTGGCATACCGGTTACGATCACCCCTTGCAACGGAAGAGCATTTGTTTTCATGCTAATGGTCACTGTTTCCTGCGGTTTTGAAGTGTACATGTCGAGTGTAACAGTGCTGTATCCGACGCAGGAGACACGTATTTGGTATTTGCCCGGTCTGATGGTGAAGGGCTTCAGCGTGAACTCCCCATCAATGTTAGTAAGGGTTCCTGTCACCAATTTGCCGTCTTGGTGGATGGTGACGTTGGCAAAAGGGATAGGCTCTTTGGTCTTGTCATCCGTCAACACTGAGCCGTGCAATCTTTTTAGGGTCACGGAATCGGTCATTTCCTTCGCAATGGGTTGTTGCGGAGTAGTGGCTTTCACCTCCTGCGCCTGGGCTCCG
>ONJQ01000059.1 GCA_900318175.1 uncultured Bacteroidales bacterium
TCGTCACGGCTCACTTGGCTCATGCGTTCAGCCACACCATGGCGGTGCTTAAAGTATTCAATGCAGGTGTTGGTGTCGATGATGTACTTTGCCATAGATAGTCCTTCTTATTCGTCAAACGATGGGATGATACGGTTCCCACGACGGTTTTCGCGATCCTTGCGGATGATGGCTTCTATGTCGTCATCGCCATGATCGTTGGCCCAGCATCCAGACAAACTGCGAAACCCTTTCTCGCGCTCCTCTTCATCGGCAACAGAAGACAGACGCATACTGCTGATGAGCATCGAGACAAGTTCAAGTTTCAACTTGTCGTCTAAATTCTTCACCAGTCCCCAGTAGTGCATGATAGAAGAATTATCGTTGCGTGTTCTTTCAGCTGTTGTTTCCATATATTAGCAGTTTTCGATTTGCAAAAGTACGACTTTTTTCCAACATGACAAAATGTTTTTTATAGAGGATTCCCCAATACTTTCTATGGCACATACTTTTTTTGTTGCTATGCGGAGAAAAAGTTGCATATTCCCCGCAGATTATGCGGGGAATAACAACCGTATTATCCGCAAAATAACAGAATTATTACTCCTTCAAATATGAGTAATAAGCCTCTCGGGCATTAAGGTCATTATCCGCAATAGGAGCACCGGCACCGAGTAAGCTGAATACTATGTCAGGCATTCCTGTTTCGTTGGTCGTGGGAACAGATTGGGAGGTAAGCAACTCATGAATACGCGAAATGCGCTGTACAGATGAGTCCATACCGTCCTCGCTTTGGGGTTTGTGTGACAAGCTATCGGCCAGCCGCAGTAGCAGAATATCCACCTGCGACTGCATCCAAGCCTCGACAGCCTCGTCATTGGGAAGCGCGGGCTTTACCCTTTCCAGTACGCAGTCGTCAACCGATATACTATATGTGCACATAATTGTATATTTTTCAATTTGCAAAAATACAAAGAATAATTGAACTGACCAAATTTTTTTTTTCGCAGTCTTTCTTTACAAATTTCACCGCTTCAATCAGCGGCGACAGACAAATGAAATAAAATGTTATTTAGGGTATAGGTAGGGAAAAGTAATCTTGTCTTTGCTATCTTTCTGCATTTTATGTTAGAATCATTTTATCAATTTCACGCTACAGAGACACACATTATCTTTTTATCATTTTTGCCGCTTTAATTCTATCAATCACCACTGTGTCATTCTCAATATGGAAGATATATACCCATCGTTTGTTGTGTGACACCATGTGCCGTGCCTGAGGATGTATGCGACGGACATCGGCATAACGGCTGACACGATAGAGGTCGGCGAAGATGGTAAGCGAGAGTATCTCCTGCCGCATTGCCTCTTTGTAGTGCCATGCACCTTCTTCTGACATGTTCTCCGCTAAGAAATCGGACAACTCGCCTAGGTCGGCTCTGGCCGATACGTCAATCTCAATTCTGTAGGTTCTCACGTTTCGTCAAATACAGGGACCACAATTCATCGAAATACTCATCTACCGACAGGCGTTCGCGCTTGACGCCTATCGGAACATTCTCTTGCGCAACAGCTGCACAACCAAAGACGGTCTCAGGCTCAGATGATGTCGGCATTGGCTGATCCTCAGTTTTATAAGGTTTTATCGGCATAGTACTATATCATCTATTTCACGCTACAAAAATACACAAAAATATTCATCTGGCAAAATAATTGTTACCATGCGGGGAAAAAACACATATTCTCCGCCAAATATGCGGAGAATAGGATGTGCATTTGCCGCAAAAATCCTCATTTTTGGTGATTGCGGGGTCTTGGGGATGTCGGTAATTTTGCAGCATGAATCAAAAAAGCTATAGTATGGATAAAAAACTGACATTCTGGGGTGCTACGGGTTTCGTGGTACTGTATTTTGTGGCGGTATTCGCTGCCGAGTTCATCGGTTTTGCCCATCCAGTATGCTGGATGCTGGCTCCAGCCTTGGGCGCGCTCCTTGGCGCATTGCCCTACCGCTGGCTCTCGCTTCGCTGGCATAAGTTCGGCTTGGGAACGGTGTTGTCTGCCGTATTCGGCTTGCTGATGATGGCTGTGGGCGAGATGGACCTCATCTGTCTGGCCTTTATCGTCGGCTTCGGTGCGCTGAGCGACCTGGTGCGCATGGGCGTAAAGAGGGATTGCGTCACATACCCTATTCTCGCCCTTGGAAACATTGCAGAGATTATCTACCTCTGGACACGCAAGGCGTGGTACCTCCATGGAGCCGCCGAGGAGATGGGGCAGGCCTATGCCGACGCTATGGCTCCGCTGCAGAACACGCTGTGGTTTGTCGTCGCTCTGGTGGCCATCGTCGTCGCTGCCGAGTGCGGATTGTGGATAGCAAAAAAATTAATCAAATAACAATTTAACAATGGGTATACTAAGCAAGATTTTCAGTAATACACGCAAGCCCGAAGGTTTCTTCGGAAGAATGATGGTCAACGGCATGAATGGCGGCGGCCACGCCCGAATGGCGGAGTGGGGGCTCTCGCATCTGACGTTCACCGACGATGCCAACGTTCTGGATGTGGGGTGCGGCGGCGGTGCCAATGTGGCACGACTGCTGAAGCGCTGCCCCAAAGGGAAGGTGACGGGCATCGACTATTCCCCAGTTTCTGTGAAGAAAAGCTCCGAAGTGAACGCCGCCGCCATTGCTGCAGGACGCTGCAAGGTGCTGGAGGGAAATGCTTCTGCACTGCCTTTTGATGGGAATGCTTTCGACACCGTGACCGCCTTTGAGACCGTCTACTTCTGGCCGGACATCGAAGAGTGCTTCCGTGGTGTACACCGCATTTTGAAAGAGGGTGGCCGTTTTGCCATCGTCAACGAGGACGACGGCCTCACGGGCAACAATGAGAAGTGGGAGAAAATGATAGAAGGTATGCACACCTACAAGCCCGACGAGCTACGTGCCCACTTGACCAATGCTGGATTCCGCGACATTGCCGTCCACGGCGACGAGCAGCACCACTGGCTTACTGTAATAGCAACAAAATAAAAAGATACCATGAAACCCAACTACAAAAACTGGATGCCTAAGGGTATGATTTATGGAACGGCGGCAGGATGTGCGGTATGCCTTGTCCTGTTCCTTGTCTTCGGTGTGAGCGGACTGCTCACAGCCGGAATATGGAAAACCGTGCTTACAATACTTTTCCTTGTCCTCACACTCTTCTTGCTCGCCGTGACGGTCTGGATGATTTTGCTGTACAAGTCTTTCTCGTACGACGGAAAGCGCCAGCTGTCGCGTGGGATAATCGACGGCGTAGCCGCGAGAGTCGTACTGCCCGAAGGCGGCTGCGGCCTTGACGTAGGGTGTGGAAGCGGTGCATTGACCATTGCCGTGGCCAAACACAATCCGAACGCACAGATGACCGGCATTGACCGCTGGGGTGTGGAGTATTCCTCTTTCAGCAAGACACTCTGCGAGGAGAACGCCAAAGCCGAGGGCGTATCAAACACTTCCTTTGCAAAGGGTGATGCTGTACGTCTTAATTTTGCCGACGAAACTTTCGATGCGGTATGCAGCGACTATGTATACCACAATATCCCAAGCCGGAACCGACAGGAGATTCTGATGGAGACACTCCGTGTGCTCAAGAAAGGTGGCACCTTCGCCATCCACGACATCTTCTCGAGCCTGAAGTATGGCGACATGCAGAACTTTGTGCAGCGTTTGAAAAACATGGGCTATGCTGATGTGAAGCTTGTCCCCACAGACAACGGTCTTTTCATGAGCCGATGTGAGGCCACATGGCTGGGGCTCAAAGGCTCTGCCATACTTATGGGGAAGAAATAGTGAACTCATGAGACAATCTCCAATTATTACTCGAA
>ONJQ01000058.1 GCA_900318175.1 uncultured Bacteroidales bacterium
CATCAGCGTGGCCTGTCCCGCTCCAAGCTCCGCCACACGCAACCCGCTCACATCATGGCACAACGCCGTGTCGAACCCCAACTCTATTATCGGGAAGACAAGCGGGGACTCAAAAATCCAACGTGAAGAATCTGGCCCATAAAATAGCTCTAACTCGCATTCTAGTCTTTTCCAGGGTCTGTTTCTGTATTTTACCCAGTTCATCAGATAGTGACTGCCATATACAGTATCCTCTAAAGCCCCTATTTCATAATAATACCGAAGATACCGAGTCGGGTTGTGCTCAAACGCCCAGTATTCTTCATTCACTAATCTGTCATATTTATAGAAATGTCCCTCATTATTCATTGCAACGCCGGCTACCACAAACGAGTCCTCCACAATTACAGGCTCGTCGAACATCGCCTCGTACAATGGAACTTGCAGTGTTCTCAAAGAATAATCAGGCGCGTCCCAAGTAGCTGTTACAGGTCCGCTGCGGTCCCACAGGTAGCCTAATGGAAAAAACATAGTACAATGTGGATTGTCGCTTCTCCAACTTGCCGATTTCAGTTCTGAAAGCCCGTCAGCTGTCACTTTATACAATACCATTGAATCCGCCGGCCTTGTTGCCATTGACGTGTCGTCGACAGTACAATACTCGTATGGTCCAATTCCTAAATAATAACCAGGCACAATCCTCACAGGAGCAGCTATCCCCAATATCTTCAATGGCTTATCCGTTTCCATTTGTCTGCCTTCTATTCCGTTGCCCTGCCACATATTGGGGCCGTCAGTATTTCCGTATAAGTCTCGAATTGAATATGAACCATAAGGAGCACTCATATCATAGTTTGTCAATCCGCGACAAAAGCCCCAATATATTGCCACAGTACATTGTTCTTCAAAAACCCGATGATCTCGAGAAATACAATAATAGGTCGAATCCCAACGCATCAGCGTGTCCCTGACGGACCGCTGCGCAGATGCACTTGTCAATGCAAACAAGGTAACTATAAATACAGCCTTTTTCATATCTTTAATGTTTTCTTGTTATTCACATATTGTTGACATCTCTTCCTCAGGCAGATCCGCAGGAAAGTGTTCCATAAACTCCAGTTGTACCCATCCGGATGCATCCAGTGAACATGTATTACTCTTTGCCTCTACGATGGCCCTAATGCAACCATCACAAACATGCAAAACCCGAACAATTTTTTCATGGCGGTACGTTTATTTATTTTTTTACAACCGTTATAATAAAACCATTATTAACAATCAATTGGTTTTTTGGTCTCTGGAATAATTTTGCAACTGCTTAGTATTCATGATTATATTTATTAATAACTTAGCGTGTTTCCGTGTTGCAAATATACAAAATCTTTTTTGAATGTCCAAATATTATTTCTTAAAGCGACCCAATGCCCATGTCCGGCAAAGGAATAACAGATAAGAGAACCGCCTAATTATACCTTCTATAACAGTATGCCGTCCGCTGTGGATCGGCAGCGGACGGCATGAGGTTGGCGGCTTAAAGGCCACGAAATTTAACAGAACACAGGTCAACGGATCATAACCCTCCGGCCAAGGGCGGGCGTGGCGGCCTCCTTCTTGACGGCAGGGCGGAGCACTTGGCGGTCGCGGATGCGGATGCCAAGCCCCAACTGGGCGTTGAGGGTAAGCCCGCGCGGGGTGTTACGGATGCTGCGGAAACGGTCGAAACAGACGTAGACCTTGCCCTGGGCCGTGACGCCGAAGAGCGTGACTTCGTTGAAGCCTCCAGCCGTTTCGAGTCCGAAATCATACTTGGCATCCACGCCAAGCCGCCAGCATCCCTCTGATGGACCTCCCGAAACGCTCTCTTCATCAGCACTGTAGTAGAATCCCTGCAATCCGTAGCCCACAAAGGGCGTAACAGTGAGCCGTTGCCCGTCGAGGACGGCAAAGCCATAGTCGACGTGGAGGTCGAGCGTGGTTATCTTGTCATCTCTCAGGAGCGTATTGCTGTAGTTCACCGCACTGATGGAGTCCAGCTTGCAGCCGCCACCACCGATGTAGAAGCCAAAGGTGAAGCTGTGCCGCCACTTGCCGGTCTCGATGTCGAAGTAGAAACCGCCACTCGGGGCAACAAGGGAGTACAGGTCGCCGGTGAAGAACTTGGCCCCGCCACCCATCATCATGCCGAAATGGGAGTCCGAGCGGAAGCCTTTGATGGCGTTGGCCTCCTGGTGCTTCTGGACCATGAGGGGCGTGATGCTGTCCAACTGGCGGCGCACATCCTGCTCCCACCACAGCACCTCGACGGTGTCGTTGCCATAGTTGGTGGCAAGGCAGAAACTGTCCGTCTCGTGCATCAGCAGGCGCATATAATATTCCATATTGACGTTGCCTCCGGTGTCCACAACCACCTGCAATCGCCGGCGGTGCAACTCGGCAATGTTGAAAAGCACTTGGTTGTAGCGCAGTTGCGGAGGGGTGCGGTAATTGCTGTCCACCCACGACATCTCTTTGACAGCGTAGGCCACTGCCGTCCGCACCTGCAGGGTGCCGCCTTCCACCTCCTGCGGACGGAGGATGACGTCGAGGCCGAACTCAAGATAGGAATGCTCGGCGCCGATACTGCGGTCCACCACGGCAAAGTCGTTCCAAGTAAGGGGTCCTTTTTCCCAATAGCGTGGAGTCGTCTGCCCTGCACCCACAAAGGGCAGTACAAGGGCAAGGGTTGTAAGAATGAAAATTCTATTCATTGATTTCAAGTATTATAAAGTGATGTTTGACAAATGCTTTGCAAGACGGCCGCTAACGGCACAGCGCCCTGCCCCTTGTGAATCCGAAACCTAAGAGCAAGTTGAGGGTAAGGCCTTGCGGTGCCTCCTCGGCGGAGACAAAACGGTCATAGGTGGCGAAGAGGCGGGCATTGAACGAGAAGAGGTCGTGGCGGGCGTTGTAGTCACTCCCCAAGGGGAACCACTCCACCTGATTTGTGATATGGCGGTTGAAATCGACACCACAATAGAAGCTCCCCGACGTGGGGCCTACGGAACTGCCCCCATCATACTGCGGGGTGAAGTAGACACCCGTCAGCCCATAGCCCACAAAGGGGGTGATGCGGTAGCGGGCATTGTCAACCACGGCGTAGCCGTAGGCAGCAAAAAGATGAAGGACGGAGAGCGGATCCTCTACAAAAAGGTCGTTCACACTGTTTCGCAGGTTGGGCAAATCTTTAAAAGCGCGGGAACCTGCAAAGGAGAAGCCCCCAATGAGGAAATGGCGCCAAAGACCCATGTCCGCAAACAACCCCAAGCCAGCCCCGTGGCTGAAATAATGGTGCAGCTGCCCACACATGAGGCCTACGCCGCCGTCCATGGAGAACGCCCAGCGGAACGGGGCGTCGACATGGCTCGGTCTGTCGGCGGCAGGCAGTGACATCAACTGTCGGCTGATGTCGGCCTCCCACCGGCTCAGGGCCACCGTATCCGCCCCTTGGGACGTCTCGGCCTCAAGGCGGTTGATGTCGTCGGCAAGACGGCGCATGGTGTTGTCCACCATCTGCTGGCCGTCGAAGAAGGGCTGGCGGAAAAGCTGCTCGCGCAATTGGCGGCGGTGGATTTCCACCAAGCCGAAGGCGGCCTGGTTGAAGCGCAGCAACGCCTCGGAGCGGTAGTGGGTGTCCGCCCACGAGAACTCCGGGCTGATGTAGGCGTAGGCGTCGGGAAAGTCATACGCTATCCCGTCCACCCGCTTGGTGGTGCCGTCTATGCCCATATAATATTCCAAATAGGAGTAGCGACCTTCAGTGGCCGACTTGTGCACAAAATCATGCCACGACAGGGGTCCCATGGACCACGTGCGGGGCTGTCCCTGTGCCTGCACTCCGGCGGCAAGAAATCCAAAGCATGCAGCAAAAAGTATCACTCGTTTCATATACAGCAGTTTATTCAAGTATACATTTTCTTCAATGCGATTGCAAAGATACAATTTTTTTTGCAGGGAAAAACACCATCGGCTACCCTATTTTTCCACATCCTTGCCCTAATGGCCATTTGCACCATGTCGTGTCGCTTTAGTACCTATGCTCTCTACTCCCCGCATTTTTTCCTTAGTGGAATTGACTGTTAAGAGGCTTATACTTCAGAGAACTGCCCAAAATAATCGAAAGAAGAGCGGCAGAGAAGTTAGCCGCCGTCGGGCCTTAACAATGTTTAACATTGACGTATTCCATTGATAGCGTGTGTATAATAGGGTAAGGATAGTAATTATTGGATTACAAAATGTAATGTTTACTTGCTATTTGAAAAGTTTTGATTACTTTTGCAGCGTCAAAAACATTTAAACATCTGTACTATGAAAACGACAAAGTTATTGTTGCCCAATGGGCTTAAAAGAGTTGGCTGGTGGATGATAGCCGGCGGAGCTGTGCTTGCACTTGTTTATGGCCTTGCGCCGGATGGGACGCTGTGCGAAAGTTGGAATGATTTCCGTGCACTGTTCGGGTTTGAGCGGTTGCAGACAGCGGTAAACAATTTTTCGGGTTTCGATGCGGAGAGCAATCTGGTGAACACGCTGATCGGCGTGCTGCTGGTGGTCGGAGGCGTACTGGTGGGCTTTTCGCGGATGAAGGAGGAGGACGAGTATATCGGGCACCTGCGCTACGAGTCGCTTGTGGTGGCCTTGTATGTGAACAGCGCGCTGCTGGTGCTGAGTTTGGTGCTGGTGTGGGGGCTGGATTTCCTGAGTGTGATGATGTACAACATGTTCTCGACACTGATTGTGTTCCTGGTCTGTTTCTACACGCGGTTGTATATTGCAAAAAGGAGGCTGCGGAATGAAGAATAGATTGAAAGTGGCCCGTGCGGAGATGAATATCACGCAGGGCGAATTGGCCGAGAAAATAGGGGTGACCCGTCAGGCGGTCAATTCGATAGAATTAGGGAAGTATGTGCCCTCGACTGTGCTGGCGC
>ONJQ01000057.1 GCA_900318175.1 uncultured Bacteroidales bacterium
AATATCATGAAAGTAAACGAAATTATGGCTAACCTGGAAGCCAAACATCCGGGCGAAAACGAGTACTTGCAGGCAGTTCGCGAGGTTCTTGAGACCATCGAGGAAGAATACAACAAACACCCCGAATTTGAGGCCAACAAGATTGTCGAGCGCATTGTCGAGCCCGACCGTATCTTCACCTTCCGCGTGACTTGGGTCAACGATAAGGGTGAGGTTTGCACCAACTTGGGCTATCGCGTGCAGTTCAACGCCGCCCTCGGTGCCTACAAAGGCGGTCTCCGCTTCCACAAGGCTGTGAACGTCTCCATGCTGAAGTTCCTCGGTTTCGAGCAGATTTTCAAGAACAGCCTCACCATGCTGCCTCTCGGCGGTGGTAAGGGTGGTTCTGACTTCGACCCCGTTGGAAAGAGCGACGCTGAAATCATGCGTTTCTGCCAGGCCTTCATGTATGAGCTGTGGCGCAACATCGGTCCCGATCAGGACAGCCCCGCGTGCTTACAAGAAACTGGCTCGCGAGCACAGCACTGGTGCTCTGACTGGCAAGAGCTACGGCTGGGGTGGTTCTCTGATCCGTCCCGAGGCTACCGGTTTCGGCGCTATCTACTATGTTGAGCGCATGGTGAAGGAAAAAGGTGACAAGATGGAAGGCAAGCGCATTGCTCTCTCTGGCTTCGGTAACGTTGCTTGGGGTGCTGCTACCAAGGCTATTGAACTGGGTGCCAAGGTTGTCGCCATCAGCGGTCCCGACGGTGTCTGCGAGATTCCCGAAGGTATCACCAAGGAGATGATCGACTACATGCTCGATATGCGTGCCAGCAACCGCAACAAGGTTGAGGATATGGCTACCAAGTTCCCCGGCCAGGCTAAGTTCACCGCCGGCAAGAAGGCTTGGATTGTGAAGTGCGACATCGCTATGCCCTGCGCTTTCCAGAACGAACTTGCTGAGGAAGATGCCAAGATGCTGCTCGCCAATGGCGTGAAGTATGTTGCTGAGGTCTCCAACATGGGTTGCCAGCCCGCCGCTATCGCCGCTATCCAGGCTGCTAAGGTTCCCTTCGGTCCTGGTAAGGCTGTCAACGCCGGTGGTGTTGCCACCTCTGGTCTCGAAATCTGCCAGAACGCTGAGCACCGCAACTGGACTGCTGAAGAGGTTGACAAGAACCTCCACACCATCATGAACAACATCTATGACATGTGCGTTGAGCACGGTCGCGAGGCTGATGGCCACATCAACTACGTGAAGGGTGCTAACATCGCCGGTTTCATGCGTGTTGCCAAGGCTATGGTTGCCCAGGGTATCATCTAATTGATTCCAACTCTATTTAATAGCAGAGCCACCCATGCAGGTGGCTCTGTTTTTTGTGTCATGTTGAGTGGTTGGATGAGTTTTCCCTATCTCCTGTTGGTACTCCCGTATTGGCGTTGATACTTCTGTAGTTTCTTTTCCAGAAAGAAGACATCGTATATGTCCGGGTCAATCAGGTAGACGTCTTTCTTCCCTGCACTGACAAGTACATTCTTGCGTATGCTCTTGCTGGTGGGTCTTTCCCATTGGGCCTTGATGTGATTGATGTCTCTCCACTGTAGTTTGACATTCTTTACCGGTGCCCAGTCTCCGCTCTTTGTCTGTTTGACGCATTGGGATATGGTAAGGAGTTGCTCGGTAATGACAATCTTTTCATGGCGGCAGCGGATGTAGTATATCATTTGATTGACGCATGCCACTGCCATGCCCCCCAAGGCCAATACCATTATCCATGAGGGGGCGTCATTGTTGAAATTGGAGATAGCAACCCAAATGCAGAATGCAATGCCGGCCGAGAATAGCAATACGTACATCACACAACTGATGGTGGATTTGTATATTTTAACTGGTTTTGTGTGCATGAGGAAATGTTTCTTTGTAATAATATCTGTCCTCTAAATAACGCCAATTAGATATGTGTTATTGTTTAATGCCGTATGTTTTTATTCCACCACAACAATAATCAACGTACATAGTCGTTATAAAGAGTGAAAGAAAAATCGAACTATTTATAATTGTATAATATGAAAAGGATTAAATGCTTGATGTTGGCATGCATTGCAGCATTCTTTATGACATTGTTTTCATCGTGCACAGGTGAGAATATCAGGCCATTGGGATATACAGGTGCTCCGCTTGTGATACTGGATACCGATTTGGGTTCGTCGACCGATGACCTTTTCTCCATGCAGATGTTGTATCGCTATCATGATAAGGGGCGTTGCAAACTGTTGGGAGTTGTGGTGGATCGAATGGGTGAAAACAATGCTGAAATAGCCGATGTGATGAATACTTATTTCGGACATGCTGATATTCCCATTGGACTGGAACGCAGTGGTATTGCTAATCCCCAAGTGTGGATTGACTATTCGGGTTTGCCCCAATACCGCAAGGCTGACGGTTCACTGATGTTTGAACGTTCAATCGCGGACTACAGCACGGTTCCCGACGGGTGGAAGCTGTATCGTAAGTTGTTGGCGGAACAGCCCGACCATTCGGTGAGTATTGTGTCGACAGGTTTCGTCACGGCTCTGGCCCAGTTGTTGGAGTCGGAAGGCGATGGGTATTCGCCTTTGAATGGCGTGGAACTGGTGCGGCAGAAGGTGAAGTGCGCCTATGTGATGGGCGGTGTGTTTAGTGAAGAGGTGGAACCCGATTATAACTTCATGCAGGCGATAGATTTCAGTCTTAGGTTCTTCCGCCTCTGGCCTAAGGATGTGGATATGGTTTTCTCGCCCGGTGAGGTGGGAGATGCCATTGAATACAAGCCCGAGACAGTCATTGGAGATATATCGTGGACCAATGTCCACCCGATAAAGCAGGTGTATATGAAATGCAACTGCGACACGGGGCAAAAGATGTGGGACCCCCTGGCAGTGATACAGGCTGTGTTGGGCGACGAGCTCTTCAAACTCTCCGAGAGAGGGGAGGTGCGTCTTACGCCCAATGGCGAGACGATTTTCGCTGCCAATACCCAGGGCAACTGCCGTTATCAGCTGCCTGGCGACAGTGTGTGGAATGTCAATATGCTGTGGCGTATCAGAAAATCTGTGATGATGCTCTAGCCCTTAACATTGGCTGGCGAAGAGCCTCAGGAATGACTATTCCTTGCCAAGGCCGCACATCTTCTCAAACTCTTTGCGGAGTCCGCGGCCTTGCGTCATTTGTTGTGCCACGAACTCGCCGCGGTTGGCTTCCACGGGTTCCCATCCGTCGGGGGTAAGGGCGAGGTCCCAGCCAATGTAGGTCATGGAGGGCATGCGCAGTGCCATGTCCTCGGTGAGGCGCATCAGTTCGTCCCAACGGGGGATGGATTGCCCGAGGAAAGGCACTTGGCTGTCGGGGTGGGAGGGATGACGCTGGCCGCGTTCGTCGTAGCCGTCGGTGAAGATGACGCCCGTGGTGTCGTCGATGGAGGCGAAGAGGCCGCCTTGCGCCCCGTTGTCAACAAAGCTGCCTTTGCGTCCGGTGCGGATGAAGGAGGTGAAATGACGTATCGTCCCGTTGCGGTGGAAGGTGTTGACGCGGATGGTGTTGACCGAGTCGGGGTTCCATAGTGCCAGCCGCTCGTCCTGCACAATACGTTGCTCGATAATCCATTCGGGGTGTTGTCCGCTTTCGCTGTGCAGGAGGGTATCGAGGGTGTGGCGGCATTCAGTCGCGTCGCATGAGACGAGCAGGCGTATGCCCCGTCCGCCACATTGGTTGGTGGGCTTTGCCACCAGCTGACGGGTGTCGGCACCGCTGTGCAGGATGGCCGTGATATCGTCAACGGAGGAGAGTCGCCACACCATGCGGTGGTAGAATGGCTCCAGGCATTGATAGGTCAGCCATTTGTTGTGGACGATGCGCTCACCGTTGCGACTGTTCACGCGGCGGCAAATCTTGTTGCGCACGGCATCGGTGAGGTAGGTGCGGCGTTCGGATTCGCTGAGGGCGGCAAAGTGGTAGAGGTCGTACTCCTCGTAGAAGGTGCCGTGGAGCAGCGTCTCGTGGCATTTGTCCACGTTTCCCTGTGCCAGTTGCATGTAATGGCGGTACTTGCCGGGCAACAGTGTCTTGTAGAGTTGGATATAGGGGTGCATAGACCGATTGTTTCGTGGTGCAAAGATACGATGATTTTTTTGAATAGTAAAATAGTATTTATGGTCACCTCCAATAATCGATAAATCACCTCGGAGAGGTGTGACCCTCAATAACACCCTACAAGCCGTAAGGCGCAGTGCGGTGATGGTTCGTGCTATTCTTATTCGTCAAAAATGAATCTATAACGTCGAAATTGCCACCCCGCGGGCAATAAAAACCGCAGGGCGGCGTTATTTATGACGATCAGCTTTTACTGGGTTAGGATATGAAGAAAGGTTCCAAAGGGGAGGTTGTGTTCACCGCCAAAGGTGGTGCTTGGTTTATGATTGTAGTTTGCGCGATTGGATTGGTGTCTGTCGGTTGGATTATCGTGGGCGCTATAACAGGCTGCGTAGAGATAATTGGCGTGGAGGTGCTGTTCTGGGAAGTGCTGTTTTATCTGCTGATGATATACTCATTTGTTTGGGTCGGCTGCCTTCTGTTGCACAGCATCAATATGTTGAAGGCAAAAATAACCATTGGCCCGGATGGATTGGTGCTGGACGGTGCAATCGACCGGACGAAACGTCTCTGGAACCCATTCCACCGCAGCTACATCAAAAGCGACCTCGTTGTCGAGTTACCTTGGCGGGATATCCAACATATTGAATTCGCCGGGCCAGAGTCTGTCGTTGGGAATTGGGCTTTGGCGGTGATACCTTTCAATTCCCGTGTTCTGATTGAGACAAAAGAACATCAGCGGTATGTAATGAACCTGTCGCTGTTCGACATGCGAGTGGCAAAAGAAATCGACAAATACCGATACAAACACAATCTCCTTTAAATAACTGAAAGCCGAGACCATTGCTGGCCTCGGCTTTCGTCGTTTTAGTGTGTCTATGCAGGATTACATCTCGCTCAACTTTTTATAGCCTTCGTAGCGCAGTTTGGCATTGCGCTCGGTGGCGACGAAGAGTTCTTCGGCCTCTTGGGGGAAGGTCTTCATCAGCGAGTTGTAGCGGACCTCGCCCATGATGAAGTCGCGGAACTTGCTCCAGTCGGGCTCCTTCGAGTCGAGGTGGAAGCCGTTCTTGCCGGCGTCTTCTTCGGTGGGGTTGAAGTGCCACAGGTGCCAGTAGCCGCACTCGACGGCTTTCTTCTCCTCGTTCTGCGTGCGGCCCATACCGATCTTGATGCCGTGGTTGATGCAGGGTGCGTAGCAGATGATGAGCGACGGGCCGTGGTAGGCCTCGGCCTCCTTGATGACATTGAAGTACTGGGCCTGG
>ONJQ01000056.1 GCA_900318175.1 uncultured Bacteroidales bacterium
CGCCCACTACGGCGGCAATCTCGTCGACGGCGCACACATGGTCCACCTCTTCGGCGACGTGGCCACTGAACTTCTCATCAAACAGGACGGCGACGAAGGCCTCTTCTGCGCCTACGATATGGTCGAATTCAAAGCCCCCGTCTATGCCGGCGACTACATCGAGGCATACGGCGAAATCACCCACGTGGGCAACACCTCCCGCAAGATGAAATTCGAGGCTTATAAGGTTATCCGCACCCTGCCCGAAATCAGCGCCAGCGCCGCCGAGGTGCTTGAGGAGCGCATCCTCGTGGCTCGCGCCACGGGTACCTGCGTCACTCCCAAAGAGTGCCAGCGCTACAACAAATAGGCTGTCTACCAGGCTTTTAATCGGAGCCCCCGCGCAGCGGGGGCTCCGATTTTTGTTTTTCGTTGTTTCTCAATCTCTTGCGCGCTCTTTAAACTGCCGTTCAATATTCGTTCATTATTGATTCAATATTGAACTAATATTGAACGGCGGTTTTTGTAGCGTTGGAGGAGTGGACAAAAAAAGCCGGCCTCAGGGCGAGGCCGGCTTTTGGTGAATCCCTAAAGGGTTGGTATTAAGCGTTGTTTTTGGCGGCATCGAGGGCGGCGCGTTCGCCGGTGACCTTTTCAAGCCACTTGACCATGCAGAGCATGACAATCATCGAGAGGAAGCAGACGGCCATGAAGACGAGCCAGCACTTCCAGATGGGGATCTTGTTGTAGAGGGCGGGGCCGATCCAGAGGAAGCCGTTACCCACGGCGGTGGCGCCGAGCCAGAGGCCCTGGCAGAGGCCGAGGAGGTTCTTGGGGGCAACCTTGGAGATGAAACTCAGGCCCAGCGGGCTGATGAAGAGCTCGGCAACGGTCATGCCGAAGTAGTAGACGATGAGCACCCAGGGGGCAGCCTTCTGTGCGGCGGCGGTGGTGGCGTCGAGAGCGCGGAAATCGGTGCCCGAGGGATAGCCCTGGATGTTGCAGAAGATGGAGAGGAAGAGGTAGGCGCAGCCCGCTATACCCATGCCGATGGCAATTTTGCGGGGTGTGGAAATGCCTTTGCCGCGACGGGTGAGGCCTTCAAAGAGCCACATGATGGGGAAGGTGAGCAGGATGACGAAGAAGGGGTTGACGGCTTGCCAAACCTCGGGCGGGATGGCGGAGGTGATGACGAAGTCGCGGGCGAAGAGGGACATGGAGGTACCGTTCTGGTGGAACGACCACCAGAAGAAGACGGCTATGATAAGCACGGCAAACATGGCATAGAGACGCTGTTTGAGCTCTTTGGCCATGGCGAGCTTCTCTTCGGTAGTATATTGTACGCTCTCTTGAGCGGCCTTCTTGGCGGGAGTGGGGAATTTCTTCTTGGTGCAGAGGAAGATGGTGAGGGAGATGAGCATGGCGGCCACGGAGGCGATGAAGCTGTAGTGGACACCGGTGTTGAAGACGTTGAGGTAGTTCTGGCAGAGCTCCTGGGCGGCCACGGTGTCGGCGGGCAGGTTGACGTGCATGGCGGCAAAGAGTTCGGTCATCTTGGTGAGGGCTTCGGTACCCATGGCGCTGCCGGTGGCGATGAACTGATGGCAGAGTGCGGGCAGGTCGGCGTTGTACTCAAAGCCGTTCTGGCCTAACCACCAGCTGCGGAGCAACGGGGCCACGAAGGGGGCGATGAGGCCGCCTACGTTGATGAACATGTAGAAAATCTGGAAACCGCTGTCGCGTTTGTTCTTGGCAATGCGGAGGGCTTCTTCGCCCTGCTTGGCGGCTTCGATTTCGTAGTCGTCATACATTTGGCCTACGATGGCTTGCAGGTTGCCTTTGAAAAGGCCGTTGCCGAAGGCAATGAGGAACAGGGCTGCGCAGGTGAGGGGCAGGAGCCAGCCGATGTTGGAGGAGGTGGCCAGGATGGGGATGGCTAGGATGACATAGCCGGAAGCCATGATGAGCAGACCGGTCTGGATGGTCCCTTTGTAGTTCTGGGTGCGGTCAGCAATGATGCCGCCCACCAGACTGAGGATGTAGATGCCCATATAGAATATGGAATAGATTAATGTTGCCTTCTCCTCGGCGAGGCCGAATTTGGAGCACAGGAACAGCACGAGCACAGCGTTCATAATATAGTAGCCGAAGCGTTCGCCCATATTACTCAACGCCGCTGCGATTAGACCTTTTGGATGTCCTTTCATAAGTGTAACGTTTTAATGATTAATATTTTAATAATGAACAATTGCTCTTTGTGTAAATTTTTTGTCTTGCAAAGATACAAAAAAATCTTAATAAATCGTATCTTTGCAAAGATTTTTATCGTTAAGATGTCATGACAAACAGATTGCTTGAACAGGCCAGGAAGGCCCTGAGCGAGGGGAAGACACTCCTTTACCCGACCGATACGATATGGGGCATTGGCTGCGATGCCACCTGTGCCGATGCCGTGGAACGGATTTATGCCATCAAGGAGCGCGACCACACCAAGTCGATGCTGGTACTGGTGGCTGAGGGGATGCTGGAGAAAGAGATGCCGCAGGAGGTGCGGGAGCTGCTGCTGGCGAGCGAGCGGCCCACTACGGTGGTGGTGCCGGCCCGCTATGTGGGCTGTGCCTTGCCGCAGAACCTGCTGGCCGCGGACGGCACGGTGGGTGTGCGGGTGCCGCGGATGGCTTTCTGCCAGGAATTGCTGCACGCGTTTGGTCACCCCATCGTAAGCACATCGGCCAACCTCTCCGGTCACCCCTCGCCGCAGTGCTATGACGACATCTCCGAGGAGTTGAAGCAGCGGGTGGACTGCTGCCTGCCCGACCTGCCGGAATTCCGCCACCCCGCCACAGGCTCCAGCCGCATACTGAAGGTGAACCCCGACGGCACAATCGCGGTGATTAGGGACTAACGGGATGTAGGGGGGAACGCCATCCCCTATAAAGGTTGAGGCGCAATTGTTGTCAGAGGAGAACGGTTGGCAGGGGTCGCTAATCTTTCAGGCTTCCTATCGGTACAATCCAGATGTCGTCGGAACGTTTGAAGGCATACGTGCCAAGTGCTGTGAGTATCATGAGGAATGATGGTTTGCCCATGTTGTCGGTGTTGATTTTTGAGGCCAATTTTTTCAGGTTCTTGGCGCCTTCTTCAATGAGGGTGTCTCCGCCAATTTTCACCTCCACCAAACCGTAGGCTCCGTTGCGAAGATGGATTACAGCATCGCATTCCAGCCCGTTCCGGTCGCGGTAGTGGCTCACACTGCCGTCTATGGCCTCGGCAAAGACGCGCAAGTCGCGTACTGCGAGTGTCTCGAAGAGCAAGCCGAGGGTGTTAAGGTCGCCCATCAGGTCTTTGGGACTGACGGACAAGGCTGCTGCGGCAATGGATGGGTCGACATAATAGCGCGTGTCGCTTGTACGGATAGCCGTCTTGGAGCGCAGGTTGGGGTTCCACGCGGACATGTCCTCAATGACAAATATCTTGCGCAATGCAGCGATGTAGGAGGCCACGGTGTCGGTGCTGACGCTGTAGCCACGGTTGGCATCAATGTCCGCTACAATGGTGCTTAACGGCACTTGCGCACCTTGATGGCGAGCGTAGGACCTCATAACAAGTCTGGCCAGTTCGGGGTTGCGTTCAACATTGTCTACACGTGTAATGTCGCTTTGACATACCGTGTCCACATAGTTCCTGGCCTGTCGTATGGCTGCGCTTTCACTCAGATGCAGCGAGCCGGGCCATCCGCCCCTGCAGACGAGGAATGCCATCCGTTCCAGCGACATGTCGTTGCTGACAGCACTTTGGGCTGTGCCGGCAAAGAGGGAAAGAAGCGACATCCGGCCATTGGACTCGCCCGACTCCCATAAGGTCATGGGCCTCATGGTGAGCCATGCAAAGCGTCCCGTGCCGGTGTGGGTGATGCGGCTCATGTCGGGAGGAACGGCCGAGCCTGTGAAGATAAGCATCCCTACCGCCCCAAGTCGGCTCACCTCAAAGCGTGCGGCATCCCATAGCTGAGGAGCCAGCTGCCACTCGTCAATTACTCTCGGTTTCTCTCCCTCAAAGAGTGCAACAGGGTCGTTTTCTGCCATAGAGAGGTTGTTTTTTATTTGGCGTGGGTCATCCAGATACAATACGCTTTCTGCTGCATGGACAGCCGTCGTGGTCTTGCCGCACCACTTAGGGCCTTGCACCAGCACCACGCCTGCGGCCTCTAATTGCTCTTTCAGCAGACGGTCGGAAATCCTATTTCTGTAGTCCTCAATCCTTTCCATATTTAACCTGTTTTTTTACCCATTGCAAAAATACAATATTTTTCTGATATACAAATAAAAATATTATTTCCATTCGGCAGTTTGGCGATTTTTCGTTCGGCAGTTTGGCGATTTTTCGTTCGGCAGTTTGGCAGTATTTCGTTCGGCAGTTTGGCAATAATGGGAGTACAAGACAGATATAAGGTATACAGGGAGATCCCTGCAACCTGCGGAAAAAGAGAAGTCCCTGCTTATTGCAGGGACTTCTCTTAATTGTAGGGGGTAGATGACTCTGCTCGCATAGGGTTATGGGGGTTGCGTTTTAATTGCTGTTGTGAACAAGGCGAACAGAAAGACCATAACTGCTATGGTGGCCAAATGATCTATTAAGGCTATTAGCAGAAAACATTATGGCAAATGCACCTCCTAAATCTATTCGTGAAGATGTCCAGTAGCAGCCACTATTATTGATACCGTCCACCCCGTTACCTGATGAGTTATGACGGCGACCAGCCGCAGGAAGAAATACAGCACCGGCTGCCTCCATGCTATCCCATTGTAAAAGATTATAATTATTGTTTGTCCATCCATTCATACCAGAATGGAAAGAGCATCCGTCAGGGGTTATCCATCTATCGGGCAGCACTATCAGTCCATGCACCCCATTCACACTTCCTGTTCCATATTTCAGAGTGGCATACGGACGCCCGGAAAAAATATATCCCCATTCTGAATGAGAAAGTGTTCGCCACTGGTTTGGAACATTACCACCATTGCTGATAGCATTTACTCCCCAATCAACTGTAGCGGAGTAATCACTATTATTGGCAGAAATATATATGGGATTGTTTCCTGTACCAAAACTGTAGACATCTATCCAGCCATTGTATGTACTGCCGAGGTGGCTATTGGCTGAACCTATAAAGTCATACTGATGTTCAGCAAAACGCCAGGTATCATCGCTTGCGCGATATTGTAGATTGCCCTGAGAGAACCAGACTTTTACAGTGTCTCCATTTACCACACCCACAGAAAACAGACCACCTCTTGATCCTGTTGGAAGGAACAGGAGATCCTCTTCGCCAAAGGAAACAGAGGTGTATTGGCTACGGTTTATACCAACTTGAACAGTCTCCTTAGTTCGTTTAGTGCAAACTGTTCCACCGTCTGCAACAAACGTTATACTCTTGATGGAGTCTATCGTGCTTGGTAGATAAATAAAGAAGTCCTTGCCATTGTCAATACTCTGAGGCGTAGAGCAAACCAATGTAAGAGTGCTTGAACCTCCAGTGACATAATTCATTATCGGATTACCGTTGTTATAATTGATAGAGAATGTTCCACTGACGGCCGCATTTGCTGTGACAGTAATTGAGCTGATGTTGGTATTGGCCTTGGTGAGATGGAGTTTCAGCACGCCGCAAAGGTTCTTGAAGGCAAGCTGGTTGTCGCTACTCTCGACATACATGGGGAACTCGTTGATAGAACCATCCACGAAGGTTTGCGTGGCTGGAAGGGTGATGTTTACGCCGTCGGTGGTCATCGTGGAGGGATAGAAGGCGCGGAAGGGACCGTCGCCCATCTCACCGCTCACGTTGTCAATAAACTTACTAATGTTTTCTTAATTTTCTTTTGGAATTGTCTTGTTGTTACTCTAAGGGGGCTATTAATTTGATCGAAAACCCTTACGGGGTATTTGATGTCGGGGACAATCGTTTACTATTAAACGAAAAGTCCTAGGGACTAATTGTGGAATCCTAAATTCCAGTTACAAGTGCAACACTAAGTAAAAAAAAGAGTACCAAAATTTGGTACTCTCAGGTAAAATGACTACTTTTGTGTTGACAAATGAAAAAATATTATCACCTTACCAAAGAGCAAAGATACACAATTTCTGTGTGTCTGAGAAAAAGAATGTCGCTGTCGGCAATCGCAAAATTGATAGATGTCAGTAAATCAA
>ONJQ01000055.1 GCA_900318175.1 uncultured Bacteroidales bacterium
TCGTCAAAGTACACTTCCTGGATAGGGATGGTGAAGCGTTGCATGGATCCAAAATAACCATCGCGGTTTTCGAACTCCATCCAGCGGGACACCGAGGTTATGTCCACCTCCCTCGAAGCGAGCGGCACGGGAGCATCCACTCCATATCCATACAAGGTCAGAACGCGGTGCGTGTATTTGGGGTCCGAATCCGGGTCCTGTCTTGCCGCCACCGCAAGCCCCACAACCCGTATCGTAGTGTCGCTGTAGCTACCATTGGCGATGGCTGTATGACCACCTCCATCAACACTCCAATAGAAGAAAGGTCCATCTCTATTAATAGTGTGACTCCAAAAGTGGGCAGGATAAAAATAGGTCGGATCCGGCCCCCGCAGGGTGTCTAACGGGGGCACATGCTGCGCCGTCGCCACCAACCCCACTGCAACCACTATCAATGCTAAAAACACCTTTTTCATTTTGATGTCTGATATATAGCGTTAGCACTTTCTGGAAATAAATATCTCCGGGCAGAACATCCATATTAAAGGATGCTTTGCCTCTGTCCACGGCCATGTTTACAGACGACTCGCAATTGCCTGTCAACAGCGTATTGCTCCAGAACAAAGGGTACGTGTTGGGCCATTCTATATGGGAACCGCTACCCACAGCTCCAAACTTCTTTATTGTAGACCCAGCGTTGTTCAGCTCAGCAACAAACCAATCCATAGAGTGCAACTTCTCGACCTCTAAAATTGGAGCCGTCATGGTAAATGGCGACAATGTGCTATAATCTGCTCGAATGATTTCTGAGCGAATGTTTGACGAGGCTAATGGCCATTCCCTGTCGACCAAAAGGAGCACAGAATCCCTTTCGGGATTATACCGAATGTCTCTCATCTCCCAAAAGTATTTTAGACCTGTTCCCCATGAGGAAAACATGTTCCTTTGCACGATTGGCACACCAGCTATGATTTCGATATCCTTTACGGTAACACCATATTGTGTGGAGTTTTTGTCTGCCATGCAAGCAAGAGCGATAGAGTCTCCCGTGGTATGCGTTATGCGGATGGGGTATTTTCCATATCCTGATGCTCTATAGTAGTCTCCATTGTAAAAGTAAAAGTTGCCACTGGATAGACCTATTGAAGGATAATCGCTATAAAATAGATTATTGTTAGTATTATAACCATTAGTAAAAGATGTATATGTGGGACGAGGGAGCACTTTAAGTACAATATCTTTCGTTCCGTACAAATTGGCGGAGGCCACTACATAATTGTCTGTCACTGCAATGTCATCGTAGAGTTCTTTTCCAACGGTGCGTAGTGCGGCCAGGCTCCAGGTATTCAGCGAAGATGAATATTCAGACCAAACATCCGCGATAAATGAGTTTGTTGGGGTGGCAGTTAGCCAATCGCCAACTATGACCACATGTACACCCCCGGAAGCCCTGAACACCTCAAGCCGTTTCGGGATGGCTCTTGTTGTGCTGACCCAAAAATTTTTTATAAGGACATTCCCAGTGTACACATCACTGATGGCAAAGATACCCACTTCCGGATAGCCTTCGTCTCCGCAATAATACACTGTGTCGTCAAGGATTTCCACATCTTTCACAATCTCCTCCACATGGAAATACCATCTCATATTGGTTTCAGTATTGATAATATGGAAGTAGTTGTTATAAATTCCGTTTGATGTATACATCACCACCACATTAGGGCTGCTGTACCGTATTATTGACGTGTCTGCCAATACGTCTTCCATGTTAGCCAGATGTGCTATTTTGTCTTGACCGTAGACAATGGTGCAGCAAAGACAAAGGAATAAAAAAAATGTATGTTTCATAACTTTAAAATTTTTGCAAAAATACAGAATTTTTTTAAATCCACCAAATTTTTTTGTCTGCACCTAAATATCTGTTTTATGGAATGCGTGCCTTTATGTGGTTTTGGGGTTCATCTGCCTGTTTTGTTTTTTGTTACTACCTGTCGTCAAGCTGAAGGGACCTATTCTCTTTTTGCCACAGGAAGGTATGTCTTTTCGGTAACCAGTCCGCGGGACGGGCTGGTGTTGGAACCTCTTTTGCAGTCGGTTTGGCGTCGGTGGCGGCTCCGCAGGGGGGGCGGAAGGGGGTGGGATGCAAGGTTCCGTCCGGCAGCAAACTGTGCCGGCGCTCTTTGCCATTGTGCCGTTCGTTTTTCGGACCCTTGCTGCATCTTCGCTTTTTGTCGGCCATTTGTCCGATTGTGCCAACATCATTTGTCCAATGAAAAAGGAAGAAATGAGGAACAAATGTTAGAGAACTGACCTAAAAGGAGTGGAGGAACGGTGGGCCGGCCCTTTTGTGGCGGGGAAGGGGCTATTCGAGTTCGTCGGGGTTGCTGAGGTGCCACTCAAAGGTTTGGAAGGCGAGGGTGAGGAACTGCTGCATGCGGCTCAGGTAGGTGCTGAGGCGGCGGGGCATGGGCTGGGAGGCGTCGGGGTGCAGGGAGGTGGCGCAGAGTTGCCCGTGGGGCTGCGGGGTGAAGGTGGCGGCGTCGATGATGCCGCTGCCCAGCTGGCAGAGGGCTTGCCAGTGGTTGTGCTGCAAGAGCTCGTCGGCAGGGGGCTCGACGAGGCGCGTGGTGACGTCGTCGTAGAGCTGGTTGATGAAAGGGCGTGAGTCGCGACCGCGGACAATGAGCATCTTGTCGTAGATGTCGAACACGGGGTCGGCAGTCTGGGCTGCGGGACGGTCCAGCATGACGAAGGAGAGGAGCGTGGAGCGGTCGTGGTGGATGAAGCAGGGGTATTGGCCGCCCGCCACGGGGCAGTCGTCGATGCGCAGCAGCTGGAGCTGGTAGGCGTTGTTGAGGGCCATGGCAAGCTCGAAGTTGAGGAAAGTGGTGTTGAGCATGATCAGGGCGCAGTTGTGGGGTTCGAAGAGGGAGTCCTCGAAATAGCGCAGGGGCGAGGTTTGGGCTTTGACATTGAGGGGTGTTTTCTGCATGGGATGATGTGGGTGTTTGGATTGTTGCCGATGGGAGGCGGCGGTTCAGCGATTGTCGGTTTCGAACGGGTTGGGACGCGAGAAATCGGGTCGGTAATGGGCTTGAGAATCGAGCTCCTGCACCCATCCGCGATAAAGGCCAAGGTGGCGTAGGTGGGCGGTGACGCGGTCGTATTCGGCTTGGGTGAGGGTGCGGTTCAGCTGGTCCGGCAGGCCGTCGGAGGGCGGGAAGTACTGAGCCATGAGTGCTATGTGGAGGTTGGTGGAGAGGTCGGCAAGGGTGTCGAGGACGCCGAGGCTGTTGCCCACCTGGCCGGGGAGGACGAGGTGGCGGACAATGATGCCGCGGAAGGCCAGTCCGCGCTCGTCGGTGGGGAGGGCGGAGCCTTTCTGGTTGTACATCTCGCGGAGGGCCGCGAGGGCCACCTGCGGATAGTCGGCGGCATGGCTGTAGCGCAGGGCGAGGGCGGGGTCGGAGTATTTGAAGTCGGGCAGGTAGATGTCGATGTATGGGGCCAAGGAGCGGAGGGTCTCCACGCTGTCGTAGCCGCCGGTGTTGTAGACGGTGGTGGGGAAGAGGCCGCGGCGGTGCAGCTCGTCGACGATGGCGGGAATGGCGTGGGCGTAGTGGGTGGGACTGACGAAACCCACGATGTTCTCCGTCTCGGGCAGTAGCTGCTGGACGCGGTCCACAATGGCTTGGACACCGACGCAGGCGCTTGCCAGGGTAGGAGAGGGGAGCGCGCGGCTGATGTCACGGTTTTGACAATAGATGCATTGCAGGTTGCAGTGGGCGAAAAAGATGTTGCAGATGCCGCGTTGGCCGCTTATGGGAGGCTCTTCGCCGCGGTGGATGCAGATGGCGGCAGCTTCGGGCTCTGCAGTGGCGTGGCAGAAACCGAGGGAGGTGACACGGTCTGTGGCACATCGGCGTGGACAATTGTTGCAATTCATGATGCAAAAATACACTTTTTTCGCGGAAAAAATCATTGTTTCAGAAAAAAAATGTATTTTTGCATTGTTTTCCATCCGGGCCTTTGAAGGGTAAGCGGGTGGGAAACAGGACATAGCAAAAAAGACGTTGAGCGAAACGTTTTATCTGCGGCATGTAGAATCTGGTAAATTCGCAATCTTCCGCACGGTAAAGCAAGGCCAACGCCTATTGGTGTGTAATATACATGTCCTATGTATATAGGCACAGCGTGGGCTCGGCATTGCTTATCTTCGGAAGATGGGCGTACCAGAGCCTTACATGCGGGATAAGCGATGAACATGGTACCCGCGCTCTTTTTTATATGCTTCCTTGGTTTATTTTTTTTTATTCGGCGTTGGTACCCGCCACGGTTTTAAACAACATCAACAACATGAAGAAACAAAAACAAAGTTCAAGGGAGTATCTTGCTCCTATGGTTGAAGTATTGTCTGCACACGTCGAGCGCGGATTCCAAGCCAGTGGCGAGATGCTTCCCACCGGCCGCAACGAGGATCTCGTCAGCAGCGGCGAAGTGCACGGCGGCAGCGACTTCGACTAACAGCTAACCGCTACGGGAAATTAAATGGCGACAGCCGCACATCAACAAACACAAACAACAAACTACAAACAACAAAAACAAAATGAAAAAAACATTAGTAAGTTTATTGAGTATTTTGGCTCTATCAAGTTTATTCACCCTGACCTCCTGCAAAAAGGAGGCAACCGGCAACGGCAGCCAGTTCCGCGCTGCCATGGAGAATTGCACGGACCGCGACGGCAAGACCGTTCTTAACGGCTTTTCTCTCAACTGGGTTGCTGGCGACCAGGTGGCAGTCTATGGCACCGCGGGTTGCGGCATCTATTCCGCCACCCCGCAGAACCCCGCCACCATCGCCACCCTCGACAATGTGAGCGGCGAGACCGGCGATGGCCCCTTCCGCGCCTTCTACCCCTCCACGCTGACCACCGACGGCGTGAACATCACCCTGCCTGTCACTCAGACCTATGTCGAGGGCTCTATCAACGAGTTCCCCATGTATGCCGAGAGCAACGACAACCAACTTGTATTCAAGAACCTCTGCGGTGTGCTGAAACTTGACCTTACCAAGACCAACATCAACATCTCCACCATCTCCATTACTGCCAATGCACCTATTACTGGTGATTTCACAGTGGACAATGCCTCCGGCACTCCCAACTTGAGCTATGTCGACAATGGCCTGAACGTTGTCACCCTCATCTGCTCCACGCCTCAATCCATCACCAATGGCAAAGTGTTCTACATTGCACTTCCCGCCACCTTCGACTCGGTGAGGAGCATCACGCTGAACACCGATGACGGTAGATTCTGCGAAAAGATTGTCAAGTCCACAGTACAGGTCTCCGTACAACGTAGTGCAATAACTACAGTGACATTCGGCGAGAACGACATGGAATTCGTCAGAGGTATTTCCGGCCCTGTCCCGACTAACAGTATGCTGCTCCCCACTTACTGCTACTACAACAACACCTATTCCCAGCAGTTGATTCTGAATAGCGAGATGGCGGGTGAAGCAGTTATAACCGGTATAGATTTTTATTACATGAGCAATGGAACGGTGACCAGGAATATTGATTTATACATAGCAAACACTGCATATTCTTCGCTGAACAGTGGATTTGTACCCTTTGACAACTCTTTCCAACTGGTATACTCTGGATCGAAAACGTTCCATACCGGCTGGACTCACATCGATTTTGAACCCACCTTCACGTATGACGGCATTAATAACGTAGTGATAGTTATGAATGACCATACTGGTAGCTATTCTTCTGGCTGTAACTTCCGTGTTCATACCGCTTCAGGGCTTTCTCGTTTGGCTTATTCTGATGCATCAGCCTATAACCCTGCTACTGCTTCAGGCTCGACGAGCTCTGCTCGAAACATCCGTAACGACATGCGACTGTACTACGATGATAGTGCAGAATAAGTTGAGTAACACTGCATCCCACACACTACGATGACGGGAGATTCCCGCCTGCCAAAAGTCCCTGCCGCAAAGGCGGGGACTTTTGTTTCTTTCATGATTCCCAATCGGTCTTTTTTTTCGATGAACATTAGTGCTGTATTCACCTATGTATTGCATTGTTATTTGGCTATATATTATGACCCTTAAACGTTAAACATTGAACATTATTTCTCACTTTTAACAACTAATTCAAAAATATTTCGTATCTTCGCAGATACCTTTGGATAATAAATTAAACACCAATATTATGACTATTAAAGATTTAGAGCCAAAAGAACTGTGGGGTAATTTCTACAACCTCACCCGTTGCCCCCGTCCCTCCAAGCATGAGGAGGCTGTCCGCGATTATCTTGTGAAGTGGGCAAAAGAACGTAATATCGAATGCCGCGTTGACAAGGTGGGCAATATCATCATGAGTAAACCCGCCACTCCGGGCATGGAGAATTTGTGCCCCGTGGTGCTGCAGGCCCACATGGACATGGTGCCTCAGGCCCGCGCCGGCAAGGTGCACGACTTCCTGAAGGACCCCATCGAGACCAAGATTGTTGACGGCTGGGTGTACGCATGCGACACTACCCTGGGTGCCGACGACGGCCTGGGCGTGGCAGCAGCCATGGCTGTGCTGGAGAGCAAAACCATCAAGCACGGCCCCATCGAGGCCCTTATCACCACCGACGAGGAGACCGGCATGACAGGTGCTTTCGGTCTGAAACGCGGCGAGCTGAAAGGCAAATACCTGCTGAACCTTGACAGCGAGACCGAGGGTGAGCTGTATGTGGGTTGCGCCGGCGGTATCGACGCCACCATCACCATCCCTTACGCCACCGAAGCCGCTCCCAAGGACTATTGCGCCATGCGCCTGACTATCGGCGGCCTGAAGGGCGGCCACAGCGGCATGGAAATCAATACGGGACGT
>ONJQ01000053.1 GCA_900318175.1 uncultured Bacteroidales bacterium
TCCTCCGTTGGTGCCGAAGGCGTAGAGGTGGACGTAGGCACTGTCGGTAGTTTGGATGTGGATGCTTTTACTGAGGATGGTGTCTGTAAGCGTGGTATGAACGTAGTGGGCAGGTAGCATGAGGGATGCAATGGGGTAGTGGAGCGTGTCGGTACCGTAGTAGTTTCGGCCGTTTATATAGTAATTGGAGTAGTAGGAGTTGATTTCAACGGAGTCGATGAGATGGCGTTCGAGGGGAAGGGAAAGGATGTTCTGGCCGATGGTGAATATGGCCGTGCATGTGGTGTGTGAGCAGACTTGAATGAGGATGCTGTCGATGCCTATGCCATTGGGAACGGTGACCCAGAAGTCGGTTCCTTTGAGGGAGTATTCTTTTTGGCCCCACGAAAGCAGGGGAAGCAACAGGAACAGGATGAGGAACAGGCGTTTCATTGTATGATGAGTTGGGTGGTGGTGCGGGTGCGCTGCTGGAGGAGGATGGTGCGGGAGCCGACAATGCGGTCGATGATGTCCTGGGTGTAGTAGCGGATGGTGATGAGCTGCAGCCCTTGGTTGTAGCGGAGCAGGAACTGGCCTTGCAGCTGGTCGCGGAGCTGGGCAAGGAGCAGCGGGTTGTCGTCGATGCAGAGGGAGAAGCTGAGGGCAGTGTTCTGCATGAGGTTGACACGTATATTCAGCGTGGCCAAGGCGGCAAAGATGGTTTTCATATTGTCCTCGGCAATGAAGCTGAAGTCCTTGGGCAGGATGGAGAGGAGGGTTTGGTTGCGCTTGAAGATGTAGAGGGGCGTGAGGGGACGGATGGTGGGGAAGGGGCCGACAATGGAGCCCGGAGCGTCGGGGTTGAGAAAGGATTTGATGTGGAGCTGGATGTTCTTGTTCTGGATGGGCTTGACGGTCTTGGGGTGGATGACACTGGCGCCGTAGTAGGCCAGCTCGATGGCTTCGTTGTAGGGGATTTGCTCAATCTTGACGGTGTCGGGGAAGTATTTGGGGTCGGCATTGAGGAATCCGGGAACGTCTTTCCAGATGGTCATGCTTTCGGCTCCAAGGCAGTAGGAGAGGATGGCGGCACTGTAGTCGCTGCCTTCGCGCCCCAAGGTGGAGGTGTGGCCGTCGGCACTGCCGGCAATGAAGCCCTGGGTGATGACGATATTGTGTTCCAGAATGGGCGCGACCAGACGGTCGACGTTGCGCTGGGTGGCGGCAAAGTCGACGATGCCTTCGCGGTACTGGTTGTCGGTGCGGATGACGGTGCGGACGTCTACCCACTGGTTTTGGATGCCGAGGGTGTTGAGATAGTGGCTGATGATGGTGGTGGAGATGAGTTCGCCGAAACAGACGGTCTGGCTGTAGTCGAAGTTATAGGCTGTGGGGGGTCGGGAGGTTTGCTCTTCGAGCTGCGCAAAGAGGACGGCCAAGGCGTTGTAGACGGGATGGGAGGGCTGGGGGAAAAGGTCGCGGACAATGGTGTAGTGGTAGTCGCGCACTTGGGCAAGCAAGGGCTCGTGCTCGCTGGCGGGGTGGACACCAGGCACAAGCTGTTCGAGCATATTGGTGGTCTTGCCCATGGCGGAGACCACGACGGTGAGGGCACCGTCGAGGCGTTGACTGACGATGGTGGCCATGTTGCGCACGGCTGCGGCACTATTGACGGAGGCTCCGCCGAATTTGAATACTTTCATCGGTGCAATAGGAATTAGCGCAACTGGCGTTGCATGTCGCGGCGGGTGTCTTTTTCTTTGATGCTTTCGCGTTTGTCATAGAACTTCTTACCCCGTGCCAGGGAGATGAGCAGCTTGGCCCGCCCCTGGGGGTTGATGAAGAGCTTGACAGGGATGATGGTGAAACCGCGCTCTTTGATTTTGTTTTGCAGTTTGTGGAGTTCGCGCTTGTTGAGGAGCAGCTTGCGGTCGCGCTTGGCAGCGTGGTTCAGGTAGGAGCCAAAACGGTACTCGGAGATGTGCATTTGGCGGACAAAGAGTTCGGTGCCGATAAAGGTGCAGTAGGCATCGGTGAGGTTGGCTTTGCCGTCGCGGATGGACTTAATCTCGGTGCCTGTCAGCACAATGCCGGCAGTGTAGTCGTCGAGAAGGAAGTATTCGTACTCGGCTCGTTTGTTCTTGATTTCTATGACGTTCTTTTCTTCCATGCCAGCATAACGGCGAAAGCGGCTTTTTATTTTATGCGTGGGCGGAGGAAGCGCATTTTTGGCGAAGGGACATCTCCTGTTCGAAAAGCCGGTTGCGGAAAGCGTCGAGTTCGGTGACGGGGTCGGTGCGGAAGTTGACGGGCAAGGCCTGGTCGGGGAGGCGGAAAGCGGGGTCGCTTTTCAGATATTGCAGAATGCGGAGACCGTCTACCCGTTCGGCACACGCGTGGGTGAAGTGTTGAGGGGTATGGAAGTTGCGGCGCAGGGGTTGCCAAAGGTCATCGGTGGCGAGCTGCTGACGCAGGAAGGCGGACATGGGGGTTTCGACATCATGGTCGTAGAGGGTGGGGAAGGCGTCGTAGGTGGCTTTGACGGCGGCAAATCCGTCAGGGGAGTAGAAGGGGTAGCGCGTGGCCATGACATCGAGCCCAGCGGCGACGGCAGGACCCGTGCCAAAGGGGACACGCTGCGAGGGGCGTCCCTGGGGGCGGACCGTGAGATGGGAATGTGAGGCCAAGGCGAAAGTGAGCTCGACAATCCCGGTCTTGGCGAATTTCTGCAGCAGGTAGAAGTCTTCGCCTCCCTGCAAAGGGGTGATGCCCCCCACACGGCGATAGGCCCAAAGGGGGAAGACGATGGCACTGCCGAGGGCTGTGAAAGCATAAGGGCTTGAGATGAGCAGGAGGTTGATGAGGTAGTGGCGCATGTAGCACTCGTAGCGCAGCAGCGGTCGGTCCAGGCTTTCCTCACCGCAAAGGGGATGGTAGTAAGGGACGGCAAAGGCACTGCTGGCGGGATGGGCATTCATGGTATGGAGGACGGCGCCGAGGTAGTCGGGGTCGAAATCGGTGTCGGCGTCAAGGCTCACCACCAGTTCGCCGTCATCGTGCTCGGCCATGATGCGCTCAAAAAGGAGCTTCCGGGCCCATCCCACCCCTTTTTTCTTGCCTGTCCAGCCTTGGCCGGGCGAGCTGCGGTCTATCACCACTAAGGGAAGGTCCGTCACCTGCTGCAGCAGACGGAGGCACTCTTGGTTTTCGTCGAAACCAAAGCCATGCTCCTCATTGTTTACGCAAAGGTAGAGGGAAAAGTCGCGAAATGTCTGGGCACGGAGGCGGGAGAGCAGCAGGGGCAGGTTGTCCCTTTCGGCCAAAAGGGGCACGGCCACCGAGATATGGCGGTAGGGAGGCATGAGGGCCTATCAGAGTTTGGTGATTTTGACGGGATGACCCTCAACGGGGATGATGTAGACCCCAGCAGGGCGGTTGGAGAGGTTGATGTTGCGAGAACCCTGAGGGGTCTCGACGGTCACCCAGCCCCGCGTGGGATTGGGATAGACGCGGCAGTCGGCCTCGACGTGTGGCGCTATGCCTTCGGGCTGGTCGGCAGGAGCGTTGAACACCTCCTTGATGTAGTTGATGAGCGAGTGAGACTGGATGTTCCAGTAGCGTTGCAGTTGCTCGGTGGGCAGTTTCTTGGAGGTGGAAACTTCCATGGTCAGCTCGTAGGTGTGGTGGTAGTAGTTGAAGTAATCCTGACGGCCATTGTAAATGACGTACCAGTCGCCACCGGCTATGAAGCCCTGGCTGTTGACGTTGGTGAAGATGCGCGAGTTGTAGCGGCGGCAGGTGTCGACGTAGCGCTTGCTGACGGCTTTCCACCATTCGGCTTGCGGGTGGGGACGCTCGTAGGAGGTGAAACTGTCCCAGGGGTAGTTCATCACTTCGCTGCCTCCATGCAGGTTGGCACTCATCGCGAAATGATGCCTTGCGGCGTAGTCCATCATGGCGAGGTTTTCAGGTTGTATGCTGTCCAAAGGTTCTTCGCCAAAGGGGTTGGGGTAGTTGCGGTTCAGGTCAATCCAGTTGGCATTGTAGCGCACCGAGTTGGCCACGGTATGGTTGCCGCCACGGTAAGTGCCGTCAGGGTTGGAGAGGGGGTTGATGTAAACCACCACACGGTTCAGCAGGTTGGTGATTTCGGCAGAGGTGCCGTAACTGCTCAGCAGGGTGTCGCAAAGGCGCAGCATGAAATAGAATCCGGTAATCTCGTCGCCGTGCATGGTGGAAGTGTAGAAGAACTTAGGGCGGGAAAGGTCATTCTCCTCGGTTCCGGTCATGACCAATGAGAGTATCAGACGCCCCTCTACAGAAGTGCCGATAGTGTCCAAGTGGCAAAGCGCAGGATAGGTTTCGGCAAAATGGTTCATCATCTCGACATACACATCGTATGTGGGGTAACGGTTCCATTGGTACATCTCTTCCAAGGTGTTGGCCATGGTGAGCGATTTGGCGTCAAGGGTCTCATCCTGCGGCGGGAAAGCATCGGGACGGAGCACCTGCGCCCGTGCCGTCAGGGTGACAAGGCACAGGCAAAGGAGGATGACAGTCTTTTTCATCTTATTGTTGAGCAGTTTTCTTATTCCTGAAGGTGAAGAGCAGGTTGCCGAAGAAGTTCCACAGGGTGGTGATGCCCACGGCAACAACCCACAGCACATAGAACCGCCAATCGGCAGCCCACTGGGGCAGCAGCGTTTGCATCAGCCACAGGCTCCCGTTGTTGATGCCAAGCCCTATGGTGGAGACCGTGATAAACTTCACATACTCCACACCTACCTGTTTCTCCTTGCTGCGGAATGTCCAGATGCGGTTGAGGAAGTAATTGCTCGATGCAGCGGCAATGAAACCGATGGTGTTGGCGACAAAGGAGTTCATCCCCACCAACTCCCTCAACAGATAGAGCAAGCCCCCATGGATAGCCATACCGCTGGCACCCACCACACCGAACTTCAGGAACTTCATCACCAGTTCCCGCAAACGCAAACTGAGGGTTTCGTCAGTCATTCAGCCAGTATTCGTGTTGGTTAGAAACGGGCCTCGTTGGGGTCGTGAGGGATACCGGTTTTGCGGATCTTGCCAGCAGGTTGCGGACGTTTGGGACGGCTGATGCGGTGGGCAGGTTTCTTCTGGCGGGGCAGGTACTTCACATCGCCGGCGCTGTTCACCTCGGGGGCAGAGACTTTGCCCGTGGTGAGGTTCACCTTGATGTGCCAATAGTGGCCGCAGCCGCCTTCGGTCAGCACAATGTCCTTGGTGAGGCGCTCGGCGGCGCTCTCGTCCCACACAAAATTCACCCATACGATGTGGCAGCCGTTGAGGTCTGTGAACCCTACATACTGACGCTCATACCTGCGCATGTGCTCATCCACCACGGGGCAGTCGCCCTCCTGGTTGATATGGTAGCGGTTTACGTATGCTATACGTTTCTGTATCAGCCGTTCGGCCTCGGCAATGTCCTCCTCGGTGGGAGTGTAGCGGCCATCCTGGTTCTCGACGGTGAAGTCCACATCCCAGCTCTCATGGAAATTATAGCCGTGGTAATTGCTGCCGTTAATCTCTTCATAGTCCCAAGTCTCCACCGGGACCACATAATCCTGAGCCTTGGCCATACCGCACACCGCCATGACCATTGCCAATATCATTGCTGTTTTTTTCATATCTCTACGATAGTTTTTAAGCTGGACAAATCCTTTTTTTCTTGCCTTACAATAACTCAAAAATCGTTGCAAAAGTACACAGATTTTACAAAATAGACAAAATTTTTTTCGGTATCAGAAAAAATTCTTATATTTGCAATTTGATACCGAATGGGATACGAAACTCTTTTTTGCGTTAGAACAGGTTAATAAACAGGCAATAACAAGGGCAAAAAGAGAGGCCGCCAACCCAAAAATGTGTTTGCAGCCCTCGTTCCATTGCGGTCTCCGAAACAAATGATAATACAAAAATAAAAAACTAATTCTATAGAATCATGAATAAATTCGTAACAGTAAAAGAAGCTGCCGACAAGATTCACGACGGCATGACTGTAATGGTTGGCGGATTCCTCGGCGTAGGCAATCCCATCGCACTCATTGACGCCCTTGTCGAAAAAGGTGTCAAAGACCTCACCATCATCTGCAACGATACCGCTTATCCCGAAGTGGGCGTAGGCAAACTCATCACCAACCATCAGGTGAAGAACCTCATCGCTACCCATATCGGCACCAACAACAACACCATCGACCAAATGAATGCCGGCGAGCTCAACGTCACCCTGCAGCCCCAGGGCACCCTGGCCGAGCAGATTCGCGCCGCTGGTGCTGGTCTTGGCGGTGTCCTCACCACCACCGGCCTTGGCACCGTTGTCGAGAACGGCAAGCAGAAAGTCACCGTCGACGGTAAGGAATATCTCCTTGAAAAGCCCATCCGTGCCGACGTGGCAATCATCGGAGCCAACATCTGCGACGAAAGCGGCAACCTGGTCTACAAAGGCACCTCTCAGAACTTCTGCCCCATGATGGCCACCGCTGCCGACACCGTCATCGTCGAGCCCCAGGAGATTGTCAAGACCGGTTCCATCGCCCCCGAAAACGTCAAGACCCCCGGTATCTTCGTCGACTTCATCATCAAGAAATAATCTTTAAAAACTCAAGATAACATGGCTGTTACATCTATGCTTCGCGTTCGCATGAGCGCAAAAGACGCCCACTACGGCGGCAATCTCGTCGACGGCGCACACATGGTCCACCTCTTCGGCGACGTGGCCACTGAACTTCTC
>ONJQ01000051.1:0-1662 GCA_900318175.1 uncultured Bacteroidales bacterium
TTTTATCCGCAACTGCTGACAGAAGAAAACAACTATGCAGACGCCATAGCTGCCTGCAAGGGTGATGAGGTGACGTACACCGCACTGACCGACCATCCCTTCCACTGTGTGTCGCGATTCTGTCGCGACAATTCCCTAGTTCTCTTTCGTCCGGTGGGCGGGCATTTATGTCCGCCAAAATTCCCTCTCGTCGCCCCTTCGGTGATCCTTCGGCGGTCCTTCGATGAAATCCCCATACTACCCTAAAAACCAGCTTTTTAACTATTTTATACCAAACCAACTGAAATCCAATAACTTACCCAAAATAACATATCCCGCCCATTAGACCCATTCTCCTTATCCTTCCCTAAACACCAGCGACCCCTCGCGCGATTACATATCGCACAAGAGGTCGCTGCCTTTATCGCTTTGTAATTTCTGCGTCCTTATTCAGCAATCAGCCGTTCCCCCATCGCCAGCTCCAGCTTCGTCAGCGTTTCCAGCGACAGGTTTTCCGTGCCTTTCAGTATCTTCGACACATACTGCTGTGTGCAGTCCATCCGCTCAGCCATCGCGCTCTGCGTCAGGCTTTCACTTTTCATATATCGCAACACCTTCACGGCGATATGCTGCGAGTGTCGCAGCCATGCCCTGTTGTTGCGCCGCCATTCGGCCTCCTCCCTCCATTTCGAAGGGGTTGCGCTCTGGTGGCTCTCCAGGTATTCCAGCGTCTTTTGTCTCATGGCGTTTCCTCCTTATCTTGATTCGTTTACATAATCCTCAAAACCATCTGCGTCCACAACACCCTTATCCATCAGCAGATCCCTCACCTGCTCCATTTTTTGCAATTCTTTTAGCGTGTGTTCCCTCTCTTGCATCGTGCGTGTCAGTTTGATGGCACCGCCCGTGATGAGGTAACAACCCGGCTCTAGCTTGATGGCATACAGTCGCAGCCATGAGGAGTGTCCCGCTTGGTTCTGTAGTTTTGCCTTCTCCTTGCCGAGCCTCATCTCCGCAGTGCGGCTGTTCTCTAACGGTCTGAACAACTTGTCTAGGTTGGCATTAGGTGAGATGTCGAGTATCAAGCACTCCAGTTTGTCACTGTCGTCTATCGTGTCATAGATGGCCTGTTCCAGGTCTGTAACCTTGAAATATGACTCCAAGTCGGACATGTTCTCTGTGAAGAAATCCCACAGCCATTCGGGGTCGTTCCATTGACTGAAGACCATTCGGAGTGAATTGTCCTCCTCTCCTTCGTACCTTACAGCCCACAGTGTTTTGTTTTTCAGTATTTTGTCGAATGTCATAGTATTTAGTCTTTGATGCAAAGATACAAATATTTTTTAATACTACAACTAAAAGTTGTAAAAATATTTTATTTTGCTCATTTTCAGCGATAGTTTCTTTTCACAGAAAGCGGTAATCATCTCTTTTTCGATTCCTTTTTTGTCAAACCGGCGTTTCTGGACGTCTCAACGCCTTTATGCTTGAATTTTTAATTCGAATTAGTTTTTCGCTTGCCTGATATAGTATTAGGTAAGTCAATTATCAATCTAAAATTCAAGCAAAATGAATCAGTACAAATTCAAACAGGACCTTGCACAGGTCTATTTCGAAGGTTACGACCAAGAGGTCGCTCGCAGACTGTTAGCCCGTGAAATCCACGGCAACGCCGAGCTTATG
>ONJQ01000051.1:1698-10057 GCA_900318175.1 uncultured Bacteroidales bacterium
TTAGTCCGCGCCCTCAATCCGATGCGGCTCCGCAAGTGAAAGCCACTCTTGCGGAGCCGTTTCACAAAGTTTTTTTGGCTGAATGAGAAAAAATGCGTACTTTTGCAGTCGCATTCGAGAGAGAATGCTGTAAGCAAGAAAAGCATTGCGATACTGTCCTAGTATTAAAATCGCCAATTTTAAGCAGGAGGAGGTGAGCATATATGCTTTCGCTTGAGTGTGTATGCTATATATCTGTAGCATATCTTCAGGCGTGAGATATGTTCCCTAAGACCCCGTTCCTGCAAGGTGTTTGGCGATACCTAATACTAACGGACATGAGTACATACCCTCATGCCTTTTCTTTTGGTAATATGTTAATCATTCCGTTGGAGGGGCGGGACCAAAGGTTGTGCTCGACACATATCAGAGTTGAAAGATGGAGAACGGAGTCGATTTTATTGAACTGGCAAAATACTGTGAGGAGAAAAAACGGGATGGCTTTGGAAGTGAATATCGTGGAACTTTATATGCTGCAATTTCTGCTGATGATAGTATGACTGTATCGGAAACACCACACATTCTTAAAGGTGCCAAGAAATGTATCATAATTCACATTATAAAGTCAAATAAAGGAGATGACAGGTGCAGTGTACAGGTTTTAAATTGTAACGGCGTAGTGCCTCCAAATGCTGATTTGGACGACGGTTTTCAGATTGGCATTAGCGACCAAGCTAGTAATTACTACCGTCCAGGAATGTTTATTGATTATAAAGAGGAACGATTATTCTATACAGAATATGATTTCAGTGGTGGTAATTGGAGAAACTGGGGGAAAATACTGCCTGATATTTGGAATTTGTACCTAAAGTTGAAAAATGAATGCACCAATGTCCACGAGATGGAAATGCTCTGCAACATTGTAAAGAGAGACAATAAGATTATCGATTTAAGCAGGAAGTTGGACCAGGAGAAATATAAAAACCTCCAGAAAGACATTCAAATCAAAGCGTATAAAACATTACTCGACGAAATAAGAGAACTGGTGGAGAAAAATCACCAATAGATATCCATAGTGCTCCTCTCCCTTGAAAAAAACTCATGAAAAAGTTCATTCTATTATTTGTATCCCTTATTTGCACAAATGTATTTGCTGCTAATAAAAACATTAGTGATAGCTTACAACTATTGGAGAATAGTGTGGGTCAGATTATTGCATCAGAGAACTCATTTGGTCTACAGTATTCCAATACTCAATATACAAAGTATGCTGTAAAGAAACAAGGAATGCTTTTTTTGCGAACAGAATTAGGATTCGTACCGTCATTGTCAATAGGCTATGGCGGAACTACGCAGGTTTTTCTTAATGCAGGAATTGGAATGGTTGGCATATTTACTGGGTTTGATAATGATAGAAGAGTTTCTTTAGGAATGAGATTTGGAGGACCTATCGGGACAAAGTGGGGATGGGGAATAGCCCTTGGTGGAGGAATGGCTGATAAAGTTGCAGTTTTTTATGAACCAGAACGTGTTACCGAATATAAAACTTTTGGTTATTTTTATGCTTCCGCCGTCGTGTCATACAAAAATTGGGATTTCATTATGAGCTATGAAGGAGGGGTAGACATACCTGCAAACATGGGCGTCGGCTACAACTTCCGTTCTAAAAAATATTGGACTTATCGCGAAGAAAAAGAAAGAGAAGAAACAGAAAGATACCGATTGAACTATTCCCCGCAACGTGTCACCACAACACCTGTAAGTTCGCCATGCACAAGTCATAAGAAAGCAGAGGTGTACAATGAAAGCTCATTAAAAGAACGTATAAACGATGAGAATGATGGTATTGTAGGTATTTATGAAGACTTTTATTCCGGTGGATACAAATTAGGGGTAATAAAACACGGTAATTCTTATCGGATTATTTATATGTCAGGTCAGCGTAGTAAATGCTGGGAGTTTGGGCACGTGATGGCGGAACTACGTCCAAGTGCAACCAACGGATTGTTCAAAGCCACGTGGTATCGGCCAGACTTTTCTGCAACTAATGATTGTATAGTGATGTTCGATGGTGTGACAATGGTTGTGTCTCTCCCTTCGGATAAAATGACATTTATTAAAATGTATCCACAACAATCCTCGTCAAATACATCGACAAAAGAACCACAAAGTTGGTCTGGCACAGGATGGGCGCTCAGTAACGGCTATGTTGTCACAAATAATCACGTGGTCGAAGGAGCTCGTACAATCACAATAAAAGGAATTGATGGTGATTTAAACACGGGATACTCGGCAGAAGTTGTAGCGACAGACAAAACGAATGATATTGCAGTACTCAAAATAAAAGATTCTCGGTTTTATGGCTTTGGCACAATACCTTACGCGATTTCCAGCCGAATAGCTGAAAAAGGAGAGGGGATTTTTGTCTTGGGATATCCAATGACACAGGTGTTGGGTAACGAGGTTAAGTATACAGCTGGAGAGATAAATTCTCTCACTGGTTTCCAGGGCGATGTCGCCACCTATCAAATATCCGCTCCCGTGACACACGGCAATAGCGGTGGCCCTATGTTCGATAGCAAAGGGAATGTAATAGGTATTGTCAACAGCGGTATTACCGACAAAGAGATTGCGGAGAACGTTGGCTATGCCATCAAGATTTCCTATCTTAAGATTTTAATAGAAAGCGCTGGATTAAATGTCGCGTTACCCAGCAACAATACTATTTCGTCTCTGTCTAAACAAGAGAAGATAAAGAAAGTGGAGAGATTCGTGTATTTTATCGAGTGTGGCAAATGACGCAAAACATTATCCACAGGTAGGATTATTATAAGTAAAGCATTTGTGTCTATTATTTATATTATATTTATATGCTCATGAAAAAGACAGTTTTATGCCTGCTTGCTGCATTGACTATCATCGGGTGCAGTTCGTCGCAATCAAAAGAAGACAGCATTTCTGTCGAAGAACAGGTCAACCATCGCATTGAGTCAATTGGAAAGCAAGGACAGGCGGTGAAAGATATGATTGAGTCCACCAATACGAAGCAGTCGGAGTTTATCGCTGCTTTGGGTGCATTCTACGACACCCTGTCCAATGTGATACAGCATGATGAGAGTTTTGAGCTCACAAGGACATGCAGGGGATACGCGCGAGGCCTATCGGGTGATTTAGTACGGAGCAATCTGCCATTCATGGAGAACGATAGTGTCATGGAATTGATATTCAAGATGTCTATATGTGGGTATTACTGGAATATGCCACCTTCTGCGAATAATTTTGTGTGCAGCACCACCGCGCTTACAAGTGGCAACGACTACGACCGAATGGTCAATGTGATGCTCTTCAACGAAGAAGACGAAGAGTACTATGACCTGTTCTCTCTTCTCATCCAAGACAATTTGGGCGACGTGAACAACCCTTCTGTAAAGATTGTTGGTGAGGACATGACGTTAACGCTAGATGCACACAGGGCAAGATATGTTCTTGACAGTACCGATAATTCTATGGTTCGTGTGTCTTGGCCGTTAGAAGATGTGATCGATGCCCTAATACCAGGCGACAAGGTGTTGGAATTGTCATACACCGCTGGTGGACAAGAGATAAACATGAAGCATATCATGTTACCGCTGCCGGAAGAATGGCTTCGGGAATACAAAAAAACGAAATAGAAAGAAATCACATGAAACCAACAATAATACTACTTGTTTTCATCGCCCTATTTATGGTGAGTTGCAACAGCAAAACGGTAGGGTCTCTAGACGAAGATACCATTGAGTATGTCGTCACAGATAATGTTGACTCCATTTTTACCACTCCATGGATGGAGGCATATTTGGATTACCTCAAATCAGATAGCCTTCCATGTGATTTGGTGAGTTATCGCCAATGGGGATTGGCATACATTAACGATGACCAGGTTCCTGAATTGGTTCTCATGGACAACTGCGAGGCATGCGGGAAGACCATACTGACGCAATATAATGGACGAGTGAACCAATGGAATAGTTGGCGCAATGGGGTGGATTTTGCCCCGAGGAAAGGATTGATACGCAACAATGACGGCAGCATGGGCCATTACTATGACCGCTATATCCGCCTGGAGAGGGGCGCGTTCGTGGAGTATCTGACCCACGAGGAATACGCAGAAGGGAATCCGAGGAGCTTTACAATCTTTAATAACGACACGGTCGGTGCCGAAGTGGCTGTGCAAGAAGAGCGCAGCTTTGAATCTTTGCCGCATCTTGATATAGATTCAATACCGTCATTTCCCATCGACATCTTGCTCATGTATTAAAAAAAAGAACCACGGGAACAGAAAGAATAATTGGACTCACTGCATGGATGGCTGTCATAAGACTCGCTTCGATGTTCCAGCATCTGGTGTATACCTCGTCAAAATAGGCACCATGCCAACGCAAAAGGTGGTTGTGGTGAAATAACCCACTCTTTTACACTGCTTTACCCGAAGCCTCTCCCTAACACGGAGGGGCTTCGCTATTTTTATTGCCAATTTTTCTCAAATCGGCCTCTTTACCACCATAAAACACGCTTTCCCCCAGCTTCTCCAAGAGGATAGTATCAGTATAGATTGGGTCCATTATCAGTATAGAAAGAGAACAATGCCATACCCCACTTTTGAGGTTTATTCTATTTTCGCACCGTCTTTCGAAAGTCAAAGTAAACAAATTGTAAAACCTCAAAAAAGAAAGGAAAAACACAATGGGAAAAATCTTTGGAGCAAACACCAAAATCAGCGGCAAGGTAGGCCAGCTCCTCTACCGCCAGACCCGCACGGGTACCGTCATCAGCGAGCTGCCCGTCAAGCCTGCTATCCCGCGACGCAGCGCACGGCAGATGGACCGTCGCACCCAGTGGGGCAACCTCGCCGCAATCTACAAGCAGTTCGACAGCATGCTGCGCCGTGGCTACGAGAACTTGCCGCCCCAGATGTCCGTCTTCAACGCCTTCATCCAGGCCAACATCGACGTCGTCAAGGTCTATATCACCAAGACCATCCGGCTCAACGGCGGTGCTATCCTCGCACCCTATCAGATTACGCGTGGCAGTCTCCCCAGCATCAGCATGGCCAAGAACGCCTCCAACATCCTTGTGAGCAGCATCCGTCTCGGCACCCTTGCTATCGATGCCAACACCACCATTGGACAGTTCTCGCAGGCCATCATCGACAACAACGACGCTTTCGACGAGGGCGACCAGCTCACCTTCTTCCACGGCAGGCAAACCATCGACAGCGTAACCCGTACCCCTCGCGCCACCATCAAGGGCTACAAGGTCGTCCTCGACACCGCCGCCGATGCCAAGCTTTGGGACGTGGTGGACAAAATCGGATTCTCCGTGGCCGACAACTGTCTCGCCACCTCCGTAGCCATCACCAACGGGGCGGCGGCATGGGTGCACAGCCGCGAGGAAGGCGACGGCACGCTCCGCGTCAGCACACAGCTCTTCTTTGTTGAGAACGCCGCCCTCGCCTCCTATCAGGGACGCACTGCCTTCACGGCTTCGGTCAACAGCTATGGCGGCATCAACTCCGCTGCCGTCTACCTCAAGCCCGAGGTCGCCGCACTCGAAGTTACGCCCTGACTGTCCGTAATTAGCCGTCTGCTCCACGGAGGCCGCTCAATCGTCCTCCGTGGCCATCGGCTGACACTCACCGGCATCCGATAAAGATGTGTTCCGTGTAGGCGGCTTCAGCCGCCGCAAAAAGAATTTCAAAATTCAATGTTCAAAATTCAAAATTAACTTGTCCCGTGGAAGACTTAGAGATTACCACCCTGCCAGTCGCCGACTGTCGCGACATTCCAAAGCTTCGTACTATGGGCTACGACTCCGACGGCAACGCCGCACAAGTCCGCATGTCCGACTTGTTGCCGCAACAGATACCTGCCGCCAGCATCGACTTCATTAACGGCATCTTCATCGCCCGCCAGCCTTTCGTACCTGGCACCTCCGAGGTCTTTGTCAACGGACTACGATACTTACCAGTCAGGGACTACAAGGAACTGGCGGGCGACGATACCGCCGACGGCTTCGAACTACCTGGAATAGAAAGCAGCGATGAGATAATCCTCAAAGCCATCCCTGTCATCAATTAGGACGCAAAAAGAAAATACGTCCAGTGGCAAAGCCTTAAGGTTTTGCAAAAAAATAAAAAGAAAAACTAAGAATCATGCAAAAGTTAAAAATTAAACAAATCGACGGCGTAGTATCGCCCGCAATATCTGACGATTGGTCTGCATTGACCGAACAACTTGCCACCGCTGCCTCAACAAGCGCAAAGATAGACAATGCCGTCAGCGGCGCCATGGACGGAGCCCTCCAGTCCGTCACCGGCGGCAATGCTGAGAGTGGCAAGTATGTCTCTGCCGTCACCAAGGAAGGCACCGCTGTCAAGGTAGCCAAGACCGCCCTCCCAGTTACGGGTGTCAACACCACCAACACCGCTGGCAGCGGCACCACCACCAAGGCTGTCGTCAGCCTCGCCCTTTCCAATGGCAAGGTCGTGGCCACCGAGAAAACCATCGCCTTTCCCAATCCTCCCGTCCTCACCCTCGACAGCATGGACTACACCGCCGAGATCACCCTCACCAAACCGCCCTTTGCCGAGAGTGCCGTCGCCGTGTTCGTCAACGGCCTGATGCAGCCGCCCGCCGACTACACCCTTGCCGACAACAAGCTCACCTTTAAAGACCCTGAGCGTTATGCCAAGGGCGACACCGTCAACGTCCTCTACCTCACCGCCTAACCCCTTCCAAGCCATGCCCCCAACCCGTCCTCCCCCGAAAGAATGCGTCCCGTGGCAAGGCCTTCAGGTCTTGCAAAGAAGCCTCGCCCCTGTGTCCATTGCAAGGCGATTGTATCGCCGAAAGAAAAATTATCCGTCCCGTGCCAAGGCATTCGTGCCTTGCAAAAACAAAAAGGAAACCCCATGCGAAAAATCACCGAAATCATCATCCATTGCACCGCCACACGCCCCGATGCCGAATGTACCGTGGAGAGCATAAGAAGATACCATCGCAGCCTCGGCTGGCACGACATCGGCTATCATTATGTCATCTACCCCGACGGCAGCGTCCACTCCGGCCGCCCCGTCGAGCAGGCGGGCGCCCACTGCCCCGGACACAACGCCCGCAGCATCGGCATCGCCTATGTCGGCGGCCTCGACGACGACGGCCGTCCTGCCGACACCCGCACCGAAGCCCAGCGGATTGTCCTGCTCCAACTTGTCCGTGACCTGATGGAAGAGTATGCCGTCACCGAAAACCACGGCCACAACGAGTACGCCAACAAAGCCTGCCCATGCTTCGATGTCCGTCAGTGGCTCAAAGATAACAACCTGTAAACACACCCCATCATGAACAACCTTTGGAACCTCATTCCCTCCCTGCTCACTCTCGTCGCCGGTGGCGGCTGGCTCTTCGACCGACGCCGCCACCGGCAGGAGGTCGAGAGCCTTCGTGCCGACAACCGGCAGAAAGACATGAATCTCTCCAAGATGTATGTCGACGAGTTCAGGGAAAATATAGCTGATCCCCTGCGACATGAAGTCAGGGAACTGAAAGACGAAATAAAACATTTGCGCAATGCCATACAAAAGATTAACGACTGCCCTCATAGCGGTGGCTGCCCTGTCCTTGACGAGTTGCAGAAGCAGCAGATCCGTCATGCAGAGCACACAGACCGGCACCTCGGCTGACACCCTCCGCCAGACCGTCACCCTCATTGTCCGCGACACCCTGCGCGAGACCACCGTCATCACCGTCCAGACCAATGCCGACGGCGACACCACGCGCCTCACCACCCTCCGCGACCGCCAGTCCGTCACCGACCGCGACCGCTCCGCCGCCACCACCGAAAACCGCCTCTCCACCTCCGAGACCACCGGCAAAGAATCCACTATTACCACCGCCCCACTGCTCCCCGCCAACCCCCTCCGTTCCATCGCCCCCTCCGAAACCTACCACCCATTCAAACATCACCTCCTCACCTTCCTCCTCGGCCTCCTCCTGATTCCCACAATCAAACTCCTTCTCCACCGCCTCAAACGATAATGTTTTCCCGAAAACAATGTCCACATGCGTTCTGTGCCGGCGGCTTCAGCCGCCGAAAAGAAAACAAAACGGCGGGTCAGTCATCCCGACCCGCCGCTTGCTTTACGAGCATTACGTTGTTTTATTTCATCTCGGCCAGGGCTTTGTAGCCCTCGTAGCGCCACTGGGCGTTCTTCTGGGTGGCGACGAAGAGTTCTTCGGCTTCCTGCGGGAAGGTCTTCATCAGCGAGTTGTAGCGCACCTCGCCCATAATGAAGTCGCGGAACTTGCTCCAGTCGGGCTCCTTCGAGTCGAGGTGGAAGCCGTTC
>ONJQ01000048.1 GCA_900318175.1 uncultured Bacteroidales bacterium
CTGACCCGCCGCCGCGCCCTCCCCTTTTCAAAGGGGTCGGGGGTATGCGGCTCCTGCTTTATTCATACCCCTGGCCCCTCTCAAGAGGGGAAGGCTGGCGCACCACTTGTATTCCACGTGCAAGTGGGGTGGTCCCCATTGGGTAAGCACTGACCCGCCGCCGCGCCCTCCCCTTTTCAAAGGGGCCGGGGGTATGTTGCTTCTGTTTTTTTTCATACCCCTGGCCCCTCTCAAGAGGGGAAGGCTGACGCACCACTTGTAATCAACTTGCAAGCAGGGGTATGTGGCTTCTGCTTTTTTCATACCCCTGGTCCCTCTCAAGAGGGGAAGGCTGGCGCACCACTTGTAATCAACTTGCAAGCGGGGGTATGCGGCTCCTGCTTTATTCATACCCCTGGCCCCTCTCAAGAGGGGAAGGCTGGCGCACCACTTGTAATCAACTTGCAAGCGGGGGGTATGCGGCTCTTGCTTTTTCATACCCCTGGCCCCTCTCAAGAGGGGAAGGCTGACGCACCTTGTTTCTCGGCCACTGTTCAGGGTGGGGGCATTGGCCATATTTTGGACTTTAGCAATGGTATTGGATGACTTTTGGGTGATTCTTATGGCTGTGGGTGGAGACATGAGGGGACGGAGTGGGACGACATGGGGCGGGAGAGGAAAGATGGGGTAGGGTGCGGTAGGGAGCGGGTTGGTGGTCGGGGGATGGTGCTACTTTTGCAACGTCTTCGAGGGAGGGACGGAGGCTGCTGACGGCTGGCGCGCGAAGCCGAGAGGTGGCGGAGTGCCTTCCAAGGGATGCGGAGCCCACTAAACAACCCGACTAAGGACCGGGCGGGCTCCGGAAGAAGAGTAGTTATGGCTATTTTTTCAGGTATTATCTCCCGTTTGAGAGGGAGTATCGGACAGTTGACTTTTGCCCGCGTGGGTGGCAAGACCGTGGTCAGAGAGAAGGTAGAGAAGCAGGCTGTGCCTACCCGCACACGCCGTCAGATGCGCCGCAGGGTGATTTGGGCTAATCTGGTGAACCTCTACCGTGCCTTTTCAGACACACTCCACCCCAGTTTTGAGAGCAAGGCGCGTGGACGTAGCGACTTCAACGAGTTTATGAGTGTCAACCTCGGTGCCAACTCGGTCGCACTGACTGCCGAGGAGGCACGCCAAGGAGGTTGCGTGGTTTCCAGCTATCAGGTGACCCGTGGCTCGCTGCCCGGTGTCGACGTGCAGCTTGGTGAGAATAATGTGGCAGTGACCGATCTGAGCATGGGCGGCATGACCATCGGGGCCAGCACCACGATGAAGACCTTCAGTCAGGCAATTGTTGACCACAACCCTGCTTGGGAGAACGGAGACCAGCTGACGGTGTTTGTTGCCCATCAACTCCAGGATGCGTCCACAGGACTGCCGCGTGTGACCATTGAGGCCATTGAGCTGACGCTGGATGTGAACGACGAGCTGACGTTGCTGGGCGACTTGGTGGAGGCGAACTTCTTCGGCGTTGAGAATGGCAAGCTGGCCGTTGGTGGCTCGGTGAACGGTGGCATAGCCGTGGTTCACAGCCGTCTGACCAAGGATGGGACGAAGGTGTCCACGCAGTTCTTCGTGGTGAACAATGCGTTGCTGAGCCGCTATCAGAGTGCCGAGGCCATTGAGGCCGCAGTGCAGAGCTATGGCGGTCTGAAGCAGGAGGAGTTTCTGACTCCGAATATTGACGACCTTGTGTCGCCCACTACTGAGCCGTAAGGCGTTGTTGTTGAATCGGAGGGAGGCAGAGGCTGTCTGTCTCCCTCATAATAAATAGGAGAACAATGAAATGAAAGAGAGTATCAAAATTGCAGTAAGTGAAGCCCAGAGGGTGTTGCGGGAGCAGCACGTGACGGGAGCGGAGGCCCAAAGCATTATTGACGGGCTGACGGCAGCTTCGAAGGAGGCATCGCCTTGGTGGGTCATAGTGTTGAAGACGCTGGCCTATCTGATAGGGCTGCTGCTGGCAGGGTATGGCACCTCGGCAGCAGCACAGACGTTGCTGATGTAAGGATGAGCAGGGAGGGTGGGAGGGATTAAAAAGGATTGCGGAAACGGTAGATGCAGTTGTCGGCGGGATTGGGCGAGTGGAAACTGACGTAGATCCAGGGGCCTTGGATGTCGATGCCTTCGGGTTCGAGCCCTATGGGGTTGAGGTCGATGGTGTGCACCTCGCGACCAGAGGCAAGGTGGACGATGTGGAGCCAGTAGTTGCCGGGGCTGTCGCCGTCGGGGAGATAGGCATAGCCGTGATGGATTTTGCTGCCCTGGGCCACGCGGACGCAGTTGATGGGGATGGTTTGCAGGACATCGCTGTCCGTGAGTATGACCTCGGGGGTGTGGAGACCCGGCAGGTGGAATTTTTTGAGAGCCATGGGGCCGCCTTTGCGCCCGCCGAAGGCGTAGAGGTAGTTGCTGTCGGAGTCGAGGCACCAATCCTGGGCAACGGGGAAGGCATCGCTGCGATAGAGTATGCGCTGGACGATGGAGGAGCCGGTGGGGGTGATGCGGGTGACGAGACAGGCTTTGTCAGCAAAGCAGCTGGAGATGTAGAGAAGTGGGAAGGGGTCACCATAGGGTCTGAGCCGGGCAAAGGAGGCGTTGTTGCAGTGGGTGCTGTTGCCCTCCAGTTGGAAGACAGCGGTGGCACGGTGGCGGGAGAGGTCGAGAATGACACACTGGCCACCGTGGCGGAGCATGACGGCGTGATTGCGATAGAGGGCAAGCCCTTGTGCACTGCCGGAAAGTTGTACGGCGTGGGACGTCCAGTCAGCAAGCCGCTTGACCACGGGCTGCTGGGCTGTGGCTATGAAAGGAAAGAGCAGCAGGAGAACCACTGCGAGGGGTGAAGAGGGCTTGATAGGGCGCAGGGTGTTAGAACGTGTAATTGAAGCCTACACGCACCCAGTTGCGATTGGATTGGAGGGGAGACCCGTTGACAGCGAATCCAATCTCGTTGGAGTGGGCAGTCATTTCGTAGGTCGTGACTCGGGAAAGAACGCGGGGGGTGGTGGTGTAGTCGTATTCCTCAATGACGGTGGTCTTGGAGAGGGTGGTGTGGTCGACAGTGAATGCAAGAATGTCGAGGTAGAGGTCAATATAGCACTTAGGCGACAGCTGCCAACTGAGGCCAGGGAGAATCTTGAAACCAATGGAAACGGAGGATTCGGGGATGTTGTATGAGGTGTCGATGGTGTGGTGGAGTTCGCGGTGGTACCAGTCGAGGCGCTCATGGCGGTTGGCGGTGTTTACCTTGCTGAAATAGCCGTCGACTTCGGCAAAGAAGGCAAGGTCGCCCATCTGGATGAGCTCGTAGCGCAGGTAGGGGGTGATAGAGAAATGGGTGCGGTATTGCGAGAAATTACCTGTAAGGCTGTCGTAGGGAGGGTTGAGGCGCTGGTAGGCGAAATCGAAGGTGGGGTGGCGGAGGTTGAACTCTTCGATGGTGAAGGTGCCAGAGGTGCGGGAGTAGCCGAACATGCCGGCTATACCGAATTGGAGTTTGCCCATCTGGTAGCCAATCTTTGCCCCAATGGAGAAGGAGATGGGTTTGTTGGGCGAGTAACTGCCAGTATCAATGATTGAGGTGTCCTGACCAGTGAGGGGACTGGGCCCGTCATAGCGGGATTCGAATGTGGAATGGCCTTGTGAAAAGGCGCCACCCAACTGAGCACTGACCACAAACTGGGCATGAACCAGCTGGACAGAGAGGAGAAGGGCAAGGGTGAGAAGTATTTTTTTCATGATTCAGAAAGGCTTAGAAGGAGAAATAAAAACCTGCCCGGACCCAGTTGTTTACACCTTGTTCGGTGAGGAGCGGGGTGCCGGTGAGACCGCCACTGATTTCGGTAGATTTGGAATTGGTGGTGGTGGCAGTGTAGGTGTAGCCCTCCAGTTCGCCCGCGCCGCTGATGTTGAACTGCCAGGCGAGGTCTATGCGCTGGGATTTGGTGTAGGTGTAGGCAAGGGAGAGGAAGTCCATGTAGAGTTCAAAGCCGCAGTTCTTGGCGAGTTGCCATGTGATGCCAGGGATGATGCGGGCACCGAATTGAGTGGTGGTGCGTGGAATCGGGACATTGTTTGTGTCTAAGGGAACATTAAGAGTCGGGTTGACGATGAGGTAGTTGTAAACATGAGCCTGCTCAATGACGGGATTGAGGGTGGAGGTGTAGAAAAGGTTGAGTTCCACAAAGAGAGCTATATCGCCAGCGGTGAGAATGTCGTAACGGAAATAGGGGGCAACTGTAAAGGTTGCATATTTAGAAGACATGAAGCCCGTGGTGGCCCACCGCGTGGGGAACTGGGAACTAATCATGGGGATGACAGTTGGGTCAAGGGGTTGGTTTTCGAGGTTGTACATGGAATAAGAGCCAGAGACACCGACTTGTGCTTTGCCGAATTTGTAGCCAAGTTTGAGACCGGCAGTCAGGTTGGTTTTGGCAACGGGGTAGATGGTGGTGTCGGTTTCGGAATTGGTGGCAACGGAGACCTGTGTGTGGATGGTGGTATCGCCGGAGAATTTGCTACCGCCGATGTTGGCACTAATAATGAACTGTGCATTGGCTGAGAAAGCGAAGACTGCCAAGGCGAGGGTGAGAAATATCCTTTTCATTTATAACCTTTTATTGTTTCTGAATGAATGAGCTTTGCATGTTCTAACTATGTTTTTGGACATAGTTTTGAACATGCAAAGATACAACTTTTTTTTTAATTACAAAAAAACTTTGTCAGAAGACAACTTTTGAGGAGAGGATTCCGCCTTCCACTTTATGGAGAAGAGTGCCTTCGGTCGAGAAGATGTAGAGGTCGGCGTTGGAGGTGTAGGGGCTGTTGCAGACAAAGAGATTGCCAGTGGAGGGTTGAACGTTGATGCTGTAGGCGTAAGGCAGTGAGGACCAGAAATCCTGCAGGATTGGCTCGGGCTGAAGGGTGTTGAGGTCTAACTTGTAAATGGATGCGGTGGGGAGGTACTGAGCATCGTAGGAAGTGCGGTAGTAGTAAAGGGTGTTTCCATAGAGGTCGAAGTTGGTAGCGGCGACGGGAAGAGGGGTTTGAGTGTTGCTGTTGATGTCCACAATGAGCGTCTGTGCTGGGTGTTGGCCGTAGTCGCCAGTGCAGGAGACAATGAAGCGGTGGTCGTCGATGGCTTTAATTCTGCCAGGGTTTCTGCCGACGGAGATGAGAGAAGTCTCAGAGAAAGAAGCAAGGTTGACAACGGAGATGGTGCTGTCGTAGACGGAGCTGCCGTTGGCGTCGTATTGCCAGCTGTTGCAGACGTAGAGGTTGTTGCCAATGACGCAGAGCTGTTCGGGCTGCATGCCACTGAGGGGACAAGTGGCCTCGATGGCCAGGGAGAGCGTGTCGATGCGGACAATGGTTTTGTCATAGCAGGAGACGTATATCTTGCCGTCCTTAGGGGCAATGTAGCGCGGGCCACGGTTGCCCATGTCTATCTGTTTGATGCTTCGGCCTGTTGAAGGGTCGATAACTTCGAGGGTGTTGGAGGTGAAAACGGTGGCATAAAGACGGTTCCCGTAGTGGACGAGGTCTTGTGCGAGGTCACCAATGCCACGGCCATTGGCTGCTTCGAACCAGTCGAGGACGATGCTGCCAGTGTTAAGGTCTACAAGGCTGATTCCGGCATCATTGCCACCCCATGAGCCTTCGCTGAGGAGATAGGCTGGAGTGGAGGTTGTGTCGGGTGTGACAGGAGTGTCGGGTTTCGGCTCCTTTTTGCATCCCGTGACAAGGATGACGGAAAGCAACAGAAGGGGGATGATGTGTTGTTTCATGTTGTTATTATTTAAGTTTCAATATATTAGATTATCCAGGTGAGGCCAAAGCGGTAGTTGCGTCCCATCATGGGATAGTTTTTCACCACTTCGTATTGTACATTGAAGAGATTGAGCACTTGGATTTTTGCTCTGAGTTGTGTGCTACCGATGTCGAAGGAACGGCTGAGCGTGACCCCTTGGTCAACATAGCCGGGCACCCGTGATGCAGGGGTGTTCTGCTGTTTGGCGAACCGTTCTCCGACAAGCATGAGGGAGAGACCAACGTCAACCCATGGCGTTGAGGCGGTGAGAGTGGCATTGCCGCTGTGACGGGGAGTGTATGGGATTTGGTGTCCATAGGTTTTGCTGGTTGAGTCGGTGCGGTCTACTGCATATTGGTAGGAGTAGCCCAAACTGAGGTCTAAGCGGGTGTGGGGAGCGGAATGGGTTTGGAGGGTTGCATTGGCGGTAAGGTCAAAGCCGAGGATTTCTACCTTGCCCATATTTATCATGGACCAAAGATACATGTTCTGCATGGGAATGGCGACAATCTTGTCGGCAACACGGTTGTAGTATACGTCAGCGGTAGAGGTGTAGGCGGCCACAGCCTCTTTGAGCGGAATAGGGGCACTGCGATAGGTTACCCCTACGTTGTGCTGGAGTGCCTTCTCTGGGCGGAGTGAGTGGCCAACTGTGTAGTAGTACAGCTCGTTGAAGTTGGGTACCCTATAGTTCTCCTTAAAGAAATAGCGGAAGGTGAACCGCTTCAGGTTCCAGTTAAGACCCACATAGGGAGAAAGGCGTGAATAGGGTACGGGGGTGATTCCCTGCTCATAATCTTGAATCCATGTGCCCAGGACATTGGCCGTGGCACGCAGACCGTCGAGGGCGGGAACCAAATGGGCTATATATTCGGCCGAAAGCACCCCCAAGGCGGAGAAGCGTAGCACGTCGTTGTGTTTGCTGAGGTTGCTGAGGAGGTGGTTCGCAGCCTCGTCGGCTGAGAAGCTAAGGCTGAAATAGTCGCGGTAAGCATCACCGGTGTGGTAACGGAAGGACTGGGAGAGGTACGCCTCCTGTTGCTGATAGTCGTTGCGCACGGTTCCGATGCCAAAGGCCGCAGTGTCGATATAGGCATCCTCACTTTGCTGATATTTTGCCAATAGTTGGAAATCGAGTTTTCTGCCTTTGTGGCGAAAGCGTGCTTGAGAGAAGAAAAGCTGCTCCTCGGTATGTTCCGATCCCTTGACGGAATAGAAGATTGCGGGTCCTGGAAGGGCGTGAAACCCCTTCATGTAGTGGGCTTTGATGTGAAGCCTGTCGCTGCTGTTGAATCGGTAGAAGATGTTCGCGTCGGCAGTGCCTATTCTTATTTGGGTGTTTTTCCTTGTCTCGCGTGAACAGCTGTCTGTGCGTCCGGGTGTATAATATAATGTGAAAGGATAGTTTCCCTCAGAGCTAAGATAATTGCCCCAGAGAGAGAGGGAGAGCCGTCGTCCCAGCTGTTGCTCGTAGGACAGGGTGGGGGAGATTAATCCGAAGGAGCCGCCCTCCAGTCCAAGCCGCAGATTGAAAGGACGTGTGCCAAACTCGGGCTCATGGGTCTCCATATTAATGATGCTGCCCGCAGAGTAGGCGCGGGCGGAATTGAGCGAGTTGTCCACCTGGCCGTTCGAAAGTGAGATGTAGCTGCTGTTTCCAAGCATGTAACGCCCGAGGTCCACCTGTCCATTCTGGCAGTCGGTCACGGCCACACCGTCTATAGTGAGGGTGCTGAATTGGCTGCCAAGCCCACGAGCCGAGACCGTTTTTATTCCCCCAATGCCACCATAGTCTTTGAGGGTTACGCCAACCATGCGTCGGAGTACGTCGCTGAGTTGGGCGTCGCCCAGTTGTTCCATTTTTTCAGCCGGTGTCACCTGTGTAGGTGTTTGAGCCTTGATGGTTTCAGGGCGTGTGTTGGTCTGTATGATGCTTACAGCCGGAAGCGTGACCGCCCGTCGGGTGGTGTCTTGTGCGGACAGAGAGTTGCCCGTGCCGCACAATAGTATCATAAGTGGTATGAGATATTTCTGTTTTTTCATTTGTATTTACGTGCCTTTCCTCGAAGCCGGTTAAATATCGGTTTGGCAGGTCTTCTGACTTGTCCTGCGGTGTTCCGGCCTTCCCATGTTGCAATGGCGCAACACAGTGGCTTTGTGGTTGAAACACCGCCATGGAGGACTTACAGCAGCGGGACTGTTGCCGACTTTCACGGCATTCCCTTTTCACGCCCGTATGGCGACCAAACCGGCTGCAAAGATACAAAGAAATTCCCACATGATAAAAAAACAGTTTCCCAAACCTGAAAAAGAGCCTTTTCCAACGCCCCCTCGCAATGTATTTGTGGTTGCACGGTGCATCGTCTTCCGTTAAATATTGTTAAATCCATTCAAGGACCATGCTAACCTTTTTGCCGTTACATACCAAAAGGTAAGTAACGTACCTGGTTGTATGCTGCTTGTTGTTTGAAAAATAATTCGTACTTTTGCAATGAAATTTAAACAACAAACACAATGAGAACAATCGAAACAATCAAGAGCGGCAAGAACTACGCCGCAGTCAATGTCGGAACCATCGATCAGATTATTGAGCACGAGTTGCCCATGGGACCCAACGTCATTCAGGGCAAAGTGTTTGTCGGCCAAGCATTGGGCACAACCGGCAGCGAACTCTCCTTCCAGACGCTTGTTCCGGGCCAGGACAGTGGTTTCCTCCACACCCACAAAACCCACGAAGAACTCTATTTCATACTGAGAGGTGAAGGCACCTACCAGGTCGACGGCGAGCAATTCCCGGTCAGCGAAGGTTCCATCGTCCGTGTCAGCCCCGACGGCCGTCGCGCTCTCAAAAACACCGGCAGCAAGAACCTCACCATGCTCTGCATTCAGTATAAAGCCAACGTCTTCAATGAGGCCGACAGTCCTATGACCGACGGCAACATTCTCTCCGACCTGTTGACTTGGTAACGGATCACCAATCCTGAATTACTTTTATGGACAGGTTGCAGAATATAGACTGCCTGATAATGGAGCTGTTGCAAGAGCAAGGGCTCCATTACCCGTTGCCCCCGACCTTGGAGGAGAAGCAGCACCTACTGCGCAGTCTGATGAATATCAGGCCGCCATGGTCGGCGTCGGACCAGCTTCTGGCCCGACAAGACCAGGAGTTGCAGCTCCAATTGGCCGACAAAGGCGTGGTTGGGCTCCCGGAAACCGAGCTGGTCGAACAGACCAAGCGTTACTCCCTCCGTCTGTGGCAAGGCGACATTACCCGCCTACGTGCCGACGCCATTGTCAATGCCGCCAACAGCCAGATGTTGGGCTGTTTTGTGCCGATGCACCGTTGTATCGACAACGCCATCCATTCGGCAGCGGGCATCCAGTTGCGATTGGAATGTGCGACGATAGTCCAGGGCGAGGAGCCCACAGGCTCGGCCCGCATCACCAAAGGCTACAATCTGCCCTCCAAGTTCGTCATCCACACGGTCGGCCCTATCATTCCCGAGGGTATTCCCACGCCCGAGCAGGAACAGCAACTGGCCTCGTGCTACACCTCCTGTCTCGCGCTGGCCGACCAGTGTGGGTTGGAGAATATCGTGTTCAACTGCATCTCCACGGGCGAATACGGTTTCCCCAACCGCCGCGCTGCCGAGATTGCCGTCCGTTCGGTGCGACAGTTTTTCGTCAGTGGCGGGTCGCACCATCGACTTAATACGGTGGTGTTCGATGTCTTTAAACAAATAGATTATGAAGAGTACAGATTCCTATTGGGAAAGGATTGAAGCCCTTGGCAACGCTCTTCGCTCGGCGGACGCTGTGATTGTGGGCGCAGGTTCCGGTCTCTCCACCGCCGCAGGACTGGATTATGCCGGGGAGGATTTTCAGAGTATGTTCGCAGCTTGGATTCGTCGCTACGGTTTCACTGACCTTTACACTTCGGCCTTCTACCCCTTTGAGAGCGAGGAGGAGCGATGGGCCTACTGGGCAAAGCACATCTGGTTCTGCCGCTACCGCACAGGGGGTACTCCGCTCTATAGGCAATTGTTGGGGCTGTTGGAGGGCAAGGACTTCTTCGTCGTCACCACCAACACGGATGCGCAATTCGAGCTCTCCGGTTACAACACGGACCGCATCTTCGCCACGCAGGGGGATTACGGGCTCTTCCAGCCCGCCACAGGCAGCCCAAAGACGCTGGTCAGCAATCGTGAGTGGGTGATGGAGGCCCTGCAGCATATTCAGGACTGCCGCATCCCTACCGGACTCATCCCCCGCATGCCCGACGGTCAGCCCGCGGCCATGAACTTGCGTGTCGACGACACCTTTGTGGAGGACTACCGCTGGCACCGCCAATCTAAACGCTACACCGACTTTGTGAAACGTGTTTCCGGCGGCAAACTGCTCCTCTTGGAGTTCGGCATCGGGTTCAACACTCCCGGCATCATCCGCCTGCCCTTTGAGCAGATGGCCTCCCTTTTCCCCGACACGACACTGGTGCGTTTCAACCGCGACTATCCCGACCCGTCAGTTCAAGGTCTCAGCCGCTTCATCTCCTTTACGGAGACTATCGGCGACATCCTCTCTGATGTGCAGACCGCTCACCATCAATTCACTGAAAAAGATTAGTACCTATGAATGCAAGTTTCATTAAAGACCCTGTTTTTCCTGAATGCCCCATACGCAACGTCCTTGCACGTATCAGCAGCAAATGGGCCTTGGCCGTGCTCTACACGCTGAACGGCAATGGCGGCCCCATGCGTTTCAAGGATATCGAAAAGGCCAACCCTGACATCTCGCAGAAGATGCTCACCTCCACGCTGCGCGGGCTGGAGGCGGACGGCCTTGTCAGTCGCACGGTGTACCCAGAGATGCCCCCAAGAGTGGAATATGCACTCACGCCGCGGGGCCAGAGCTTCATGCCCGTGATGCGGCAGCTGATGGACTGGGCCTACAACAATCTGCACGACATCCTTTCCGACCGCGAAAGCTACACCCAGAAGGAATCTGAGCGATAGGATGCCAAGTGGGCGCACCCCGGCCTTTGGAACGACGCACAGGTTGCGCCCCGATCCGTTTTGCCCTGCACCTCACTGGTATGGGGCATTCTTTTTTCTTTTTTCCCCAATTCTCCTTCCCTTCGCTGCATCTTCGCTCCTTGCTGTATTCCTTTCCCTCATTTCGTGTTCTATTTATCCAATGTAGGAGGAACAAATATTAGAGAAATGTTAGATAAATGACCTCGAACGACCGAAGGAAGAGTGGACCGTCGTCTCACCGGTGCTGGTGAACGAATGGCGCCATCCTTTTCAGGTGGCCTTGGTGACGAGGCGGTTTTGTGCACCGTCACTGATTCTTGCCTTTGCCCTGGTGGGATTTATTATTAGTAAGGTATAGCCCTAAATTCCAGTTACAAGTGCAACACTAAGTAGAAAAAAAGAGTACCAAAATTTGGTACTCTCAGGTAAAATGACTACTTTTGTGTTGACAAATGAA
>ONJQ01000047.1 GCA_900318175.1 uncultured Bacteroidales bacterium
CCCGGCATTGGTACTCCAATGCGGCATAAAAAATTCAATGGTCGTATCCCCCACACCCTGCATATAGGCGCATGCCGCAATCCCCACAATCTTGATGGGGTGGTCGGTATCCATCTGATTGCCGATGATGAAATTCCCATTATTCTGAAAACCAGCCTGAGTTAGGGAATCCCATCCACAAAAATAGTACCAGTCTCTGTATGAACCCCAATCCGCCGGACAACTATATTTTTCAGAATCCTCTATGCTTATTCTCGTTAATGGCGTAGCGAGATAATTGCCTGGCAGCGTCCTCATCGGCGCTTGCGCCCGCAAGGATACAATGCAACAAAATGTTACTATCAATAAAATGGATGATGACGCCTTTTTCATAATAATAATATATTTATCTGTTACACATTTTATTATAGTGTATATTATAGTCAATATAACTAATATCATTTTTTGCAAATATAACAATAATTATTAATATATCAAATTTTTTATTCGTTTATTTCCCCATAAAAAGGCTTTTAAATCTTTTTCCGGGACAAGGGTTACATGCAGCATGGGATTCGCACCCAGTAATACTATCTCTTGCTTCATTGTCGCGTCCCTAACGGGACGCAGCGTTCTTGTTGCTCAAAGTCACCGCACTGCGCCTTCGGCTTGTGCGGTGTTATCCATCGTCTCACCTCTACGAGGTGATTGATAGAATTCCCCTTAATTTAATACTTGACACACTTGATGAGGGCGGCATACCAGTCCGCAGGACTGGCAGACCTTGGGCAGTGGTTGAAAAAACCCTGTGAGGAACAATGGAGTGAGGTATCAAGTCCGCAGGGGTTGCAGGAGGCTACGACGTTGCAACCCTTGCAGGGTTGAGGGGGGCTGGTATGGCTATACAGGGACGACGCTCCGCTTGCCCATGCCTAAAGTCCTTGTCCCCTGCGGGGAGTGCCAGTATGCAGTGTGATGGCAGAGTATTCATTGTCGCCTGATGTAACGTTTCTTCCTAATGACCGATTTGGGTTTACCGGACACTCTCAATCATTTCTATTTTCTTTCTATTTCCTTTCTATTTCTTTTCTATTTCATTTCTAACTAAGAAATAAAAGAAAGAGTATCAGGGGCCGAAAAGGGAGCGACCAGGAGGATGAAAGGCCAGGCGGCAAGGGGACGGCAGCGCAAAGGGGCAAAAAAAGGGGAGGCCGCTGCCACAATGGCAATCGGCCTCCCATAAAGGGTTGAGGGCACACAGTGTGGTGTGCGGCTTATCTGAAGGGGATTTGGTAGCCCACGGTCAACAGCAAAGCAACGTTGTTGCCCATAGGCACCGTGGCGTTTTTGTCGGTTCCGCTGAGGGCTTCGAGCGCATCGGGAGTTGAAGTAACGGCAAGGAAGCCATAATCCAGTTGCAACATGACGGAGAGATCCTGATATTCATAGCCTACCCCCAAAAGGAGGTCGGCATCGAAACGGTTCATGATGTTGAAGGCGGACTCCGAGATGCGGTAGTTCCAATCGCCTTGCGGCAGACCGCGAGTGAACTTACGGTCTTTGACGGTTCCAAACATGCCAACGCTCAGAGCAGGACCCACAGAGAGGAGGCCGAAATGGCCAGGCTCGCGGATGGGCAACTCGTAGCGGAAGGAGGCCAAAAGCGGAATCTGAACATACCAGGCGTCATAAGAGCCTTCGCGGATGGACATTGTCATTTCGAGGACTTCTTTGAAGTTGCACCCACGGCGGATGAAGTTGACTCCCGTTTGCAGACGGAAGACATCGGCCAAGAGCGAGGCCGACTGGGTGAAGCCGTAGGTGACAAAGCCGCCAACGTTGGCAGCAAGGATGGGCGAATTGTTAGCCAAGTCGTCGACGTGCGTGGCCAAACCGACGCCGGCACGCACTCCAAAGTTGAGAAACTGAGCCTGCGCCGTGGTTGCGAAGGCGGTGAGGAAGGTCAGTACTATCAAAAATCTCTTCATAATTGCTTGTAATAAAATCGTGCAAAAATACGACTTTTTTTTGAATTAATGAGTTTTTTCTGAATTTAGAGTTTGCGATAGATGAAATCGGTCATTAATTCATAGAGGTTCAGACGGGTGTTGCCGCCGTAAATGCTGTGGTTCTTGTTGGGGTAGATGCGGAACTCGAACTGTTTGCCGGCAGCCTCAAGGGCGGTGACCATGTCGACGGCATTCTGGAAATGGACGTTGTCGTCGCCGGTGCCGTGGACAAGGAGGTAGTTGCCTTTGAGCAGATGGGCAAAGTTGAGGGGCGAATTCTCGTCATAGCCGCGAGCGTTGTCCTGCGGACGCTGGAGGAAGCGCTCGGTGTAGATGTTGTCGTAGTAGCGCCAAGTGATGACGGGGGCCACAGCGATGGCAGTCTTGAAGACGTCGTGTCCTTTGAGGATGGAGAGGGTGGAGAGGTAGCCGCCAAAACTCCAGCCGAAGATGCCAATGCGGGAGGCGTCAATCCACTGTTTTTTGCCAAACCAGCGGGCAGCCTCGACAGCGTCTTCGCATTCCATCTTGCCGAGGTTCTTGTAGGTCATCTTCTTGAAGCGGGCACCGCGACCGCCAGTGCCGCGGCCGTCGAAGCAGGCCACCACGTAGCCGTGCTGCGCCAGCATGTGGAACCAATAGTAGTCGCTGTAGCCGTAGCTGTTGGTCACTTGCTGGTTGCCGGGGCCACCATAGACGTAGAAGAAGAGGGGGTACTGCTTGGTGGAATCGAAATCGGGCGGGAGGATGATGTAGTAGTTCAGTTCGGAACCCAGGGAGGTGGTCAGGGTGCCGAAGGTCTTGTTGCCTACGCCGTATTCCTTCATGCGCTGCTGGAGGTCGGCATTGTCCTGAAGGGTTTTGAGGAGTTTGCCGTTGCTGGTGTGCAGGGTGTAGATGGGAGGTGTATTGGCGTCAGTGAAGGTGCTGATGTAGTACTTGCTGGTGGTGCTGAAACTGGCGCTGTACCAGCCTGGACGGTCGCTGAGCTTCTTTTTCTTCTTGCCCTTGAAGTCGATGCAGTAGAGTTCGCGGTTGATGGGCGAGGACTCGTGGGAAAGATAGTAGATGAGGCCGGCCTTCTCGTCGACGGAGCAGATGGAGACGACGTCGTAGAAGCCGTCGGTGATTTGCCTGACCAACTTGCCGTTGAGGTCGTAGAGGTAGATGTGGTTGTAACCATTGCGCTCGGAGGTGAGGAGCATGTGCTTGCCGTCATTGAGAAACATCCAGGTTTCGGGGACTTCGACATAGGCGTCATCTTCTTCGACATAGAGGGTGCGGATGGCACCAGTGGTGGCATCGGCAAGGAGGAGTTCCATCTTGTCCTGCAGACGGTTCATGCGCATCATGGCCAGGGTGTTGGGGTCGCGTGTCCACTGAAGACGGGGCATGTACTGGTCGTTCTGGCTGCCAATGTTCAGCTTGAGGGTCTTCTGCGACTCAAGGTCGTAAACCATGACGTCCACGACGGAGTTGTCCTCGCCAGCCTTGGGGTATTTGTAGGTGTAGTTTTCGGGATAGAGTTCACCCCACATCTGCATGGTGTATTGCTTCACACGGCTCTCGTCAAAACGGTAGAAGGCAATCTTCTTGCTGTCCGGCGACCAATAGAAGCCTCTGGTGATGGCAAATTCCTCCTCGTAGACCCAGTCGGTGGTGCCGTTGATGACCTCGTTGAACTTGCCATCGGTGGTGACGGCGGTCTCTTTTTTGGAGGTCAGCGACATGACGTAGAGGTTGTTGTCGCGCACATAGGCAACCATCTTGCCGTCGGGCGAGAAGGTGGTGAGGCGCTGTTTGCCGTCGTGGGTGATGCACTCCATGGTGCCGTCGGCGACGGAGTAGATATAGTAGGTGCTGACACCACTGTGGCGATAGATGGGTTCGAACTCGGCACTGAGCAGAATCTTTTCTTCGTCAGCCGAGAACTCGTAGGATTCGATGGGCGGGAGCGGACGCACCTTTTTGCGCATCGGGTCGTTGAAGGCGCACACTACGCCAACTCTCTCACCAGTCTTGTAGCTGTACTTTTCAATGCCCGAACGTGTCAGCACACAGTAGTGCTCGCCGTCCTGCATGGAGCGGATGGAGGAGATGCCGCTGGGGCGGAAGGTGGAACGGGACCAGATGTCGTCAAGTGTGATTTTCTTTGTCTGGGCGGAGGCAACGCCACACAACGTTGCAAGGGTCAACATAACAGCAAGTAATTTCTTCATGCCAAAAGGGGAATCTAAAAGGGTGGTACAATACAAGCGAATTGTGAATTGCCGACTGCGAGGCGAGCACGTCCCACACTGCAATTCACAATTCGCAGATACAATATATTACAGCTTGGGACCGGCGGCTACCAGGGCCTTGCCAGCCTCGTTGTAGGTAAACTTCTCGAAGTTGTTGATGAAGCGCGAAGCAAGGTCTTTGGCCTTGGTCTCCCACTCACAGGCGCAGCCGTAGGTGTCGCGGGGGTCGAGAATCTTGGTGTCGACGCCGGGCAGCTCTGTGGGCACCTCAAAGTCGAAGTAGGGAATCTTCTTGGTGGGGGCCTTCTCGATGGAGCCGTCGAGGATGGCATCGATAATGCCGCGGGTGTCCTTGATGGAGATACGCTTGCCGGTGCCGTTCCAGCCGGTGTTGACGAGGTAGGCCTTGGCGCCGCTCTTCTCCATGCGTTTCACTAACTCTTCGGCATACTTGGTGGGGTGCAGCTCAAGGAAAGCCTGGCCGAAGCAAGCACTGAAGGTGGGAGTGGGCTCGGTGATGCCGCGCTCGGTGCCTGCCAGTTTGGCGGTGAAACCGCTCAGGAAGTAGTACTTGCACTGCTCGGGGGTGAGGATGCTGACAGGGGGCAGCACGCCGAAAGCGTCGGCGCTGAGGAAGATGACGTTCTTGGCAGCAGGGGCTGCGGAGATGGGACGGACAATCTTCTCAATGTGGTCGATGGGGTAGCTGACGCGGGTGTTCTCGGTGACGCTCTTGTCGGCAAAGTCAATCTTGCCGTTGGCGTCCACGGTCACATTCTCCAACAGGGCATTGCGACGGATGGCATTGTAGATGTCGGGCTCGCTGTCCTTGTCCAGATTGATGACCTTGGCGTAGCAGCCACCCTCGAAGTTGAAGACACCTTCGTCGTCCCAGCCGTGTTCGTCGTCGCCGATAAGCAGACGTTTGGGGTCGGTGGAGAGGGTGGTCTTGCCCGTGCCGCTGAGGCCGAAGAAGATGGCAGTGTTCTTGCCTTCCATGTCGGTGTTGGCGGAGCAGTGCATGGCGGCAATGCCTTGCAGGGGCAGGTAGTAGTTCATCATGCTGAACATGCCCTTCTTCATCTCGCCACCGTACCAAGTGTTGAGGATTACCTGCTCACGGCTGGTGATGTTGAAGGCCACGCAGGTCTCGCTGTTGAGACCCAACTCCTTGTAGTTATCCACTTTGGCCTTGCTGGCGGTGTAGACGGTGAAATTGGGCTGGAAGCTCTTCAGCTCCTCCTCGGTGGGTTTGATGAACATGTTGCGGACAAAATGTGCCTGCCAAGCCACCTCCATGATGAAGCGCACGGCCATGCGGGTGTCCTTGTTGGCACCGCAGAAAGCGTCGACCACATAGAGCTCTTTGTTGCACAGCTCCTTCTTGGCCAGGTCTTTCATCTGGCCCCACACCTCTTCGCTCATCGGGTGGTTGTCGTTCTTATACTCGGGTGTCGTCCACCAAACGGTATTCTTGGAATTCTCGTCCATCACGATGTATTTGTCTTTGGGCGAGCGGCCGGTATAGATACCGGTCATCACGTTGATGGCATCCAGTTCGGTCAGCTGGCCTTTGTCATAGCCAGTCAGTGAGGGATCCATCTCCATTTTATACAGCTCCTCGTAAGAGGGATTGTAATGAATAGTATTGACGCCTGTAATGCCAAGGCGTTCGAGATCTTGTCTGATTTTGTCAATCATATTACTAAGAGTTTTTTATTAAAAGTCCCTGACGCGCTGAACGCCAGGGACCTTATGTTAAAATGCTTTATTTCTCGCGGGATTCCTTGATAGCAGCCTGTGCTGCGGCCAGACGTGCCACAGGTACGCGGAAGGGACTGCAGCTGACGTAGTTCATGCCGTTCTTGTAGAAGAACTCTGCAGCAGTCGGGTCGCCACCATGCTCGCCACACACACCGCACTTCAGGTTGGGACGGGTGCTGCGGCCACGCTCAATACCAATCTTCACCAACTCACCGACGCACTCGCGGTCGAAGTTGTTGAACGGGTCGGCGGGGATAATCTTCTCGTCCACATAGGTCTTGACGATGGCGTTGACGTCGTCGCGGCTGAAACCGAAGGTCATCTGGGTCAGGTCGTTGGTACCGAAGCTGAAGAACTCGGCCACCTCGGCAATCTGGTTGGCAACCAGAGCGGCACGCGGAATCTCGATCATGGTACCGAACTTATAGGTAAACTCGATGCCATATTTCTCCTCGACCTCTTTCTTCACGTTGTCGGCTATGCGTTTCTGGTTGTGGAGCTCGGCGGCGTTGATGGTCAGAGGCACCATGATTTCGAGCATGGGATGGAGGCCTTCCTTCATCAGCTCAACGGTGGCGCTGAACAGGGCACGGAACTGGGTGGCAGTGATTTCGGGATAGATAATACCCAGACGCACACCGCGCAGACCCATCATCGGGTTCACCTCGTGCATGTTCTCAATGCGGGCATGCAAGGTCTCGAAGCTGATACCGCGGGCATTGGCCACCTCGCGCTGTTTCTCCTCACTTTGGGGAACGAACTCGTGCAGCGGGGGGTCCATCAGGCGGAAGGTAAGTGGCTTGCCATCCATCACCTTCAGGGTACCCTTGGCACTCTCCTTGATGTAAGGCTCCAGCTCGTCCAAAGCGGCGACACGGGCTTCGAGATTGTCAGCCAGAATCATGTTGCGCAGTTTCTCTAAGGGAACTTCACTGTTCTCGCCATAGAACATGTGCTCAATGCGGAACAGGCCGATACCCTCGGCACCGAAATCGATAGCCTTCTGGGCATCAATGGGGTTGTCGGCATTGGTGCGGACTCCCATCTTACGGTACTTGTCAACAATCTTCATCAGTTCCTGGAACAGGGGGTTCTCGGTGGCGTTAATCATCTTCACCTCCTCGTCATACACCCAGCCCTTGGAACCGTTCAGGCTCAGCAGGTCGCCTTCCTGGTACACCTTGCCGTTGATGGTGACGGTGTTGCTCTCAACCACATTGACACGCTTTTTGCCATACACGTCGGTGGTCACGATGGTCTGGTCCTTGCCGATCTCCACGGCGTCGCAACCCACGATGCAGCACTTGCCCCAACCGCGGGCAACCAGAGCAGCGTGGGAGGTCATGCCACCGCGGGCAGTAAGGATGCCGTCGGCGGCACGCATGCCCTCAACGTCCTCGGGGTTGGTCTCTTCGCGCACCAGAATATTCTTGATGCCGGCAGCCTGGAACTCTTTGGCCTTCTCGCTGGAGAGGGCAATACGGCCCACGGCGCCTCCGGGGCCTGCGGGCAGACCCTTGGCAATGACGGTGTGTTTCTTCTCGTCGGTGCTGTCCAGAATGGGGTGCAGCAGCTCATCCAACTGAGCGGGGCTGATGCGCATCACCACCTCGCTCTCGTCGATCAGACCCTCCTTGAGCATGTCCATGGCCATGGTCAGAGCGGCCACGCCGGTACGCTTGCCCACGCGGCACTGCAACATGTACAGCTTGCCGTCCTGGATGGTGAACTCGATGTCGAGCATGTCGTGGAAATTGTTTTCGAGGATGCTGCGGATGTCGCAGAGCTCTTTATAGGTCTCGGGCATGAGCTCCTGCATGGAATGCATGTGCTTGTTCTGCTCGTTCTTGGTGTCATCGTTGAGGGGGTTGGGGGTACGGATACCGGCCACCACGTCCTCGCCTTGGGCATTGATGAGCCACTCGCCGTAGAACTGGTTGTCGCCGGTGGCAGGATTGCGGGTGAAGGCAACACCTGTGGCGCTGTTGTCGCCCATGTTGCCGAAGACCATGGCCTGCACATTGACGGCGGTGCCCCAATCGTCGGGGATACCCTCAATCTTGCGGTAGCTAACGGCCTTCTTGCCATTCCAGCTCTTGAACACGGCCTTGATACCGCCTTCCATCTGGGCTTTGGCATCGTCGGGGAATTCGACACCCAACACCTCTTTCACCTTCAGTTTGAAGGCTTCGGCCAGCTTCTGCAGGTCGTCGGCGGTCAGGTCGGTGTCGCTCTTATAGTTGTGCTGAGCCTTGTACTCGTCCAGCATGTCATCCAGCTGTTTGCGGATGCCCTTGCCGTCAGCGGGCTCAATGCCTTCGCTCTTCTCCATCACCACATCGGCATACATCATAATGAGGCGACGATAGGAGTCGTAAACGAAACGGGGGTTGTTGGTTCTCTTCAACATACCGGGGATGGTCTTGGAAGAGAGGCCGATGTTCAGCACCGTGTCCATCATGCCGGGCATGGAACTTCTTGCACCCGAACGGCAGCTGACCAGCAGGGGGTTCTCAGCATCGTCATACTTCATGCCCATCAGTTTCTCCACGTTGGCCATACCCTTCCACACCTCGTCCATGAGGCCGGCGGGCAGCTGGCAGTTGTTATCATAGTAAGCTGTACAGCACTCTGTGGTGATTGTCAAACCAGCAGGGACCGGAAGACCCAGCAAGCACATTTCTGCCAAGTTGGCACCTTTACCGCCGAGCAGATTCTTCATGTCGGCTTTTCCCTCGGCAGTCTTGCCGCCAAACGTGTAAACAAATTTCGTCATATCTGATTATATTTAAATTATTCGAAAATGAAAATGCAAAAATACAAAAATATTTTTATTTCGTGCAATAATTCATACGAAAATACAAAATTTAACAAACTTCTTCCCTACCTTAGTCATTCTAACATAATGTAAACTATACCATTATCTTCAGCATATCACATCAGTCTTCCCTTGTTGTCCTATGGGCAAAACCCATCTTCTTGCCTCCTTCCCCTGCCGGACAACGGGGCTGCACACACATCTCTTTCCTCCCTGACAGGACGGACGTTAATCCCGATTCACAAACTTGAAAACCAAATCTTCTTTTTTATCATGAACCACAAAAAATCATTTATCATACCTCTTGCTCATACTCATACCCCGGCACTCCGTGCCACCCCTCTCAAGAGGGGACGGCTGAAGTGATCATTGTCTACAGCATGGCAACACTGAGTTGAACATTGGTGAGGACAGATCGTGGCAAGCACTACGCCGCCACCGCGAGTCCCCTCTTCAGAGGGGTACGGCGAAGCCGGGGGGTATGAAAAAAGTGGGGACGGCTGAAGTGATCATTGTCTACAGCATAGCAACATTGAGATGCAAATTACTGAGGATAGATTGGGTGAAGCACTACGCCGCCACCGCGAGTCCCCTCTTCAGAGGGGTACGGCGAAGCCGGGGGGTATGAAAAAAGTGGGGACGGCTGTAGTGATCATTGTCTACAGCATAGCAACATTGAGATGCAAATTACTGAGGATAGATTGGGGTAAGCACTACGCCGCCACCGCGAGTCCCCTCTTCAGAGGGGTACGGCGAAGCCGGGGGGTATGAGAAATGAGGGGACGGCTGACAGGTAAAAAAAGAGCCCCTGTTGAACAGGAGCTCTTGAAGTGTTATGCTATCCCTATGCCGGAAGGGATCAGGGATTCTCTTTGGGGTTGATACCAGTGATAATGAGCTGGACTTTGACAAACTCATTGTCGTTCTTCTTCTTGGTGTCGAAGGCAGCAGTAGCGGCACGCTTGATGTCGGTGGGGGTCATGCCGGAGGTCTTGATATTGCCCTCGGGCACACCGTTTTTGACAAAGAATTCCTTGACAGCTTTGGCACGCTCCAAGGAGACGAGTTGGTCGTGCTCGGGGTCGACACCATAAGTCTGCACCCAGCCCTTGATGGTGAAGGCCACATCGGGGTGGTTCTTGAACATCTGCACGTAGTTCATCAGGTTGGAATCAGAGGCCGGCAGGAGTTCGTACTCGTTGCCGAAATAGATGTCGCTGATGGGATAGACGGTACCACGCTCGGCACGATAGAGTTTCATGCGGAGGAGGGTGTCCTCTTTGAAACGGTCGGCATTGAAATCATAGAAGATGGAGAAGTAGCCATTGCGCTTAGCGTAGAGGGTGTAGTTGAATCCAGGGACGAATTTGACACGACCACCACGGAAGTTCTCGTTGTGGACGATGACACGGTTGTTGGTGTTCTTCTCAAGGATGGTGAGGTTCACGTCGATATTCTTGCGGATTTTGGGATCGTAGAAGGAGACGGGCACTTCGAAGGCTTCGACAAAGATGGAGACCTTGATGCTGTGGCCGGAGCCTTTGGGAGTCACATTGTCCAGCATGATGTAGTAGACCTCGCCTTTGCGGACGTCGATAGAGCGGATGTGTCGGCCCGTAGAGGCCTTGGTGAGGAGGATGTCTTTGGCATCATGATACATGCCGATGGTGCCCTTGGCGGCCTCTTTCTCCTGTGCCAAACGGGCTTGGCGCAGGGCCTTGGCTTTGGCATCCATCTTGGGCTCGTCGGCGGCATCGGTCTTGGCTTTCTTGGGTTTGGCTAAGAGAGAGCTGTCCACGGAGGAAAGGTTGACGGCCACGGGAAGGACCTTGTTGCACTGGATGTGGTTGCTGAAATAAGCGTCGGTGTACTTGTAGACCACCATGTCGTAGTCGTCGGCCAAATTCAGCTGAGTGACGGCAATGTCAAGCTTGCCGTTATAAGGCACGGTGAATTTGTACCACACCGAGTTGTGTTCAAACTCGGGAAGATTGGGATGGCGTTTGTCGGCCATAACCTCCATGACGCGTCCAGCGCCCTGGGGTGCTGTGGTGGGGCCGAAAGTCTGGTCCACACTCAGCGGGATGGCAAACAGGCAATCATTGCTGTTATAGGGAAGCTGTACGAGATTGAGTGTTGGCTCTTCCTTGGCTCCCTTTTTGCCTTTTTTATTCTTTTTGGACTTCTTATCTTTGGCAGATTTCGAAGTTTTCGCACTGCTTTTCGTTTTGCTCTGGGCTTGGACATCGCAATAGCCAAATATCAGTGTACAAGCGAGTAGTGCTATCAGAAAACGTTTCATTTTACTGTTGTTACATTAAATTTTAACCAAATATTCAATAGGCAAAAATACGAATATTTTTTGAATTGGTGGATTTTTTGAGAAAAAATATATTTGAGAGGTGAGGTTGCGGCGGCATGAGGGGAATCTGTTAGAGCGGGTGTAACTCACCCCAGCCTTGCGGCCACCGCTCCACGGGGGTGGGCACTGAAGCGATTGGCAGGAATACAAAAAACTGAATCCAAAAGAAATAATTGCTGGCAAATGATTTTTCGCAATATTGAGTTTTTTTTGTAACATTTTGTTTTATGTCCAAAAATATGTGTAATTTTGCAATCGCTTAATACAACATTAGGATGCTTCAGAGTGGCATGATCTCAATAGCCCCTTGAAAGCTGCTCGGAGAAACACTACTAAAAAAGGCATGCGACATTCTGCCATGACTCAGACCAAAACTAAAGACACAACACAATATTAACACGCAAAACCCATATCATCATGAAAAGAAAATATCTCCTTGCAACAGTCATCGCCTCATTGCTATTGGCCTCGGGCTGCCAAAAATTCTTCCTCGCCGCCGAATTGGTGGATGGCGAAACCTTCAATGCCTCCATCCCCAAGAATGCCAAAGCAGTGGTGTTTGAATACCATAGCTCTGTTTCTTCCGGCACGCTGCTTTCCACACCCGATTCTCCTGTCCCGATTTACGGCAATCTGGACGGCACGACCTGGAGAGTCACCACAGGTGCCAGCGTTATAAATGCCAATCCTGATTGCTGTGGGATGTTCTCGGCCACCTATCATCGTGAATTCCATAGCTCTGAGTATATAGAACCAGAATTATATGAGATTGACTTTGGCAAAAGGCTCAATACAGAGAATGTGAGGGATATGAGCTATATGTTTTATTACTGTGAATCCCTGCGTAGTCTTGATGTCTCCAGCGAATATGGGCAGCATGTTTTATGGATGTAGACACCTGCAAAGTCTTGATGTCTCCAACTTCAACACTGAGAATGTGGTAGATATGAACAGAATGTTTTTTTACTGTGATGAACTGAGAAGCCTCTTCATCTCTAACTTTAACACTGAGAAAGTGATTGACATGAGCAAAATGTTTGCTTGCTGTAGCAGTTTGAGACGCTTCGCTGCCCCCAACTTCAACACCGAGAATGTGAAGAATATGTACGGGATGTTTTCTGGCTGTAACTTCCTTACAAGTCTTGACCTCTCTAATTTCAACACCAAGAATGTGACGAATATGAACTCTATGTTCACATATTGTTACTGGCTGGAAAGCCTTGACCTCTCCCATTTTAATATGAGCAGGGTGACTGATAAATATGATATGTGCCGTGGGCTATCCCACGCTTCCCGACATTGCACCATAACATGCCCATTGTCAGTAGAAAATGCCATTAAAGAAACTGACCCATATTACAACCCATCAGATAGCGATCATTGGAATTACTATTATTCAGGACTCCCCACAAGTGGAGTCACCTTCACTTGGGTGAGACCTACATCCGAGTAAGGTGGCGGATATTCGCTTTACCGCATAGATAAAGGACGCTGCAAGCCATGACTTGCAGCGTCCTTTTCTATTAGCTGCCGGGGGTAATTGGATACCCTATTTTCACACAGAGACAGCACTGCCCTTTTTCATCATACCCCAAGCCCCTCTGACGAGAGGAGGGCGCGGTGGCGGGCTGTGGTCTGCAACAATTGCATCCTAAGAAAGGAAACAACCGCTGCAGGCCCTCCCCTTTTGATAGTGGGTATCAAAAAAGCGGTATCCGAGGGGGACACCGCTTTGGGGTATTTGCCACTGTGGCGTGGGATTATTTCCTGTCGTATTTGCTATAACCCACGCCCTCCTGTTTTATAGTGCCCCCGCTCAAAAAGGTATCATGCCACCGCAAAAGCCCCTCAATATTGAATTA
>ONJQ01000011.1 GCA_900318175.1 uncultured Bacteroidales bacterium
GTATATTTTGGATGGAGACCATCAACGGTTAGAGATGCCTATGGGAGCCGTCGCAACGCCTACCTCAACAGGTACCACCACACTCTTATTCAAAAACCTTTGTTCCATCCTTAGGGTGAATGTAAAGAATTTGTTGCCTAACAATACTTTAGAAGTGAGGAGAATCACCTTAAATTCATATGGAGCATACCTTGCTGGAAAAGCCGATGTTACCCTTTCCGAAAATGGTGTCCCTACTGTAACTATGGATGAGCTTGACCACGAACACAACAACGTTTTATCATTTTACGCTCCTGGATATGCGAGCATGGCACGCTTAAATTCTAACGCTGACAAGTCTTTTGACATTGTCGTGCCACCATTCGACGCCACTCATCTCATCCTCGAGGTGGAGGTGTATAATCCTTCTGATGGTAGCATTCTTGGTTACTCCTCTCATGTGATCGGTAATCCGGCTTCAACTGAGCCGACAGTACATCTGGTGCGTAATAAGATTATACCCATCAACTTAGAAATCAAAAGTACTAATCTCCTCCAACCTTCTTATGCATATCTTGAACCCGGCCCGGCCTTTAACGATCATATGCATGACCTAATGGATGATCTTGTCGGAACCACAGGCGCCATCAATACTATCAAGTTCAATCGAGAGACAGGTGGCATTCCAGCCACAATACCAAGTGATTGGGTAGAAGTACAGGATGCCACTTCACCCTATAAAATATATGCCTATATTAGTCCAACTACTCCAACTACACTGATTATCTCTCCTGTCTGTTGATTGGAATAATGACCCCAACTCCACAGAAGGTGAAGGTGGCCTTCAAACCGAAGATGTGACTGATATGTCATACATGTTTGCAGGATGTAGGAACTTACAAACCTTTTCGGGTATCGAATACTTCAATACTACTAACGTGACGAATATGGCACACATGTTTGAGGGATGTAATATGAATGGTTGGAGTTTTAACCTCACTAATTTCAATACTCATAACGTGGAAAACATGTCTGCTATGTTTAAAGATTGCCGTAGTTTAGTGTCTCTTCATTTAGAGATGTTCAACACCGAACGAGTAACCGATATGAGCGAGATGTTTAGAGATTGTACTTCTCTGGAGAATTTATATCTGCAGAATTTAAATAATGATAACTTTGATCTCTCCAATGTCGTTAGTCTAACTAATATGTGCACAAACATTGCTACAGCTCAAGCATGGAAGCACTGCACTATTGATTGTAAACGGGCTGTTTGGACCAAATTGACTGATGAAGATTCGTATACTGGCATCGACCTAAACAAAGTAAGGGGAAATATAGTAGACGAATAACCATCATTACTCTTAAATAGGAATACTCCGCTTCAGCCGGTCTCTCAAGGATATCCTTTGAGAGACCGGCTGCTTTTTTAGGGATGGGCAGGGCGGAGGAAAGCCTCCCGTCAATAATAACGTTTATCCCAAATCGGTCATTAGGACGGAACTTGCATCATGGGGGAACTCTAACCCTATATGCCGGAAGCAACACGGGTGACTATGACGGCACCTCTGCTTTGATTAGACTGGTCAAAGTTGTCAATAACTCCACAAGCAAATAATACCATTACACCCAGACATCAAGAAACTCCTTGCCTTCTTAACGGATGGCAAGGAGTTTCTTTTTCCCCAAATCATTCATTAGAAAGAACCATTACATCGGCGATAATGAATACGTAGCCATCTTTCTTCACATTGGCTGTCACCGCAGGGGAAAAAGAATATAGGCAGTCTCAAGCGGAGCGTCGCCCCAGTATAGCCACACCAGCACCCCACAGCCCCCAGGGGTTGCAACGATGTATCATCCTGCAACCCCTGGGGGGGTATACCGCACTCCATCGTTCTAAACAGGGGTTTAAACACTTGCCTATTCTCTACAAGTCCTGCTGACTGGTATGATGCACACATAAAAAAGTCCAATGACCGATTCAGGATAAACCCAAATAGGTCATTAGGCCGACTTTTATAGGGGTCTTCTATAAATCACCTCGAAGAGGTGAGACCTTTAATAACACGGTACAAGCCGTTAGGCGCAGTGCCGTGACAATCAACAACTATTGTAAAGCGTCCCGAAGGGACGCGACAGTGGAAACGACCACCACTAATCTGTCATAAACCCTAATGACCGATTCTGGATAAATAGAACCCTCCATAAGTATTTACACCACGGTACAAAACAATTGTCGGGACACCAACAAAAAAAGCAGTCCCGATAAAGGGACTGCCGGACATATTATAAGACTTTTTTAGTCTTAGTGGAGGAAGGCAAGGAGGATACCAGCGGCAACAGCCGAACCCACCACACCGGCCACATTGGGGCCCATGGCGTGCTGAAGCAGGTAGTTGGTGCGGTCGTACTCAAGGCCTACGTTGTTCGACACACGGGCGGCGTCGGGCACAGCGCTGACACCGGAGTTGCCGATGAGGGGGTTGATTTTGTTACCATCTTTCAGGAAGAGGTTGAAAATCTTAACGAACAGGACACCGAAGAAGGTGGCCACGATGAAGGAGAAGGCGCCCAGGCAGAAGATGAGGATGGAACGTCCTGTGAGGAACGAGGTGGCCTGGGTGGAGGCACCGACGGTGATGCCGATAAGGAGGGTGCAGATGTTGACGATGGCGTTGCTGGCCACCTCGCTGAGGCGCTTGGTGACACCGCATTCCTTCAGCAGGTTGCCAAAGAAGAGCATACCCAGCAGGGGCAAACCGCTCGGCACGATGAAGGCGCAGAACAGGAAACCGACAATGGGGAAGGAAATCTTCTCCAGCTTAGAGACCTGGCGCGGAGGCTTCATGCGGATGGTACGTTCCTTGGGGGTGGTCATCAGTCGCATGATGGGCGGCTGGATGACGGGGACAAGAGCCATGTAGGAATAGGCCGAGACAGCAATGGCACCCATCAGGTCAGGAGCCAACTGAGAGGAGAGGAAGATGGCCGTGGGACCGTCGGCACCGCCGATGATGCCGATAGCGCCAGCCTCATTGGGGGCAAAACCGAGCGCCAAAGCACCCGCATAGGCGGCAAAGATACCCGTCTGCGCAGCGGCACCGATAAGGAAGAGTTTCGGGTTGGACAAAAGCGCTGAGAAATCCGTCATGGCCCCGATGCCGAGGAATATCAATGGCGGATACCAACCGTTCTGCACGCCGTGATACAAGATGTTCAACACCGAGCCAGACTCATAAATGCCTATCTTCAACCCGGGATAGAAAGGAATATTACCCACCAGCATGCCAAATCCGATAGGGACAAGCAGCAGCGGCTCAAATTCGAACCGGATACCGAGGAAGATGAAGACCAGTCCGATAAGAATCATAATGATGTGGCCCCACGTGACGTTGGCGAAACCAGTGTACATAAGGAACTGTACCATCTGTGTCGACAGAAAGTCCATGAAACCACCTGATGCTAATAAATTAAACATTGTCTATAAGTTGTTTTTTGGCGGAGGGCAGCGGTGCAGCCCTCCGGCGGTGGTAAGTTTTTGTTTTAACTAATCACGATGAGGGTGTCGCCTTCAAGCACACTGTCGCCCTTGCGAACGTTGATGGAGGTGACGGTGCCGTCGGTATCGGCCTCGATGTTGTTCTCCATCTTCATGGCTTCAAGCAGAACCACGGTCTGGCCGCTCTTCACCTGGTCACCCACATTGACGAAAACGTCGAGGATGGTGCCGGGCAGAGGCGTGGTGACTTTGGTGCCGCCAGCAGCAGCACCCGGTTTGGGGGCAGAGGCACGCTGCACATCACCGTGGGCAGCCGAGACGCGCGGTGCGAGATGGTCGCTGATGACGGTGGTGCGGTGCTGGTGAGCCTGCAGTTCCTGATCAATGGTGACGGTGTAAGGTTTGCCGTTCACTTCAAGTTTAATTTCCTGGCCTTCCACTTCGTTGATGTCGACGGAGTAGTCGTTGCCGTTTATTTTAAGTTTGTAATTCTTCATTTTTTCTTGTTCGTTGCCCGGAGCCCCGGGCTGGGCGGAGAGTCTCCGCGGGTTTAACTATTGATTGCTGTCGAGGTTGTTATTTACGGACAGAGAAATAGCGGTTCATGTTGTAGAACTTGGCATTCCACGGAGTCCATGCGCGCTCGGCTTTCTGGATGGTGATGACGGTGTCCTCCACATCGTGCAGGTCTTGGCTATAGGCAAAGATGGCAGCAGCGATGGCGGCGTACACCTCGTCTTCAGCCGAGGAACCCGTTGCTCTGACGGGAGCAGACTTGGCACCAGCACCGGACTTGCGGTTCTGGAACTTCTGGATGAGCTTGCCGTAACCGCCCATCAGGAACATGACGCATACCAAGGCAAAGAAGACCACCGAGATGGCAACAACGGCAAGACCGGCACCAAAGGGGTCGGAGGCCTTGATACGCTCTGCCTGCTTGGGCACGTGGTAGTGGTAGGTGCCTGTGGCTGTGATGGACTGAATGTCCTTGTCGTAGTTGACAAAGTTAAGGTCATAGCCCACGGGGTTTTTGCCCACCACGATAATCTCGCTGGCACAGGGGTCAATGCGGAAAGCGGAAGAGTTGCAGCTGAAGCTGACACAAGAGACAGCTTTAAGGGTGTCAAACCCATTCGCATCGTTGCATTTGACGGGCTCCATGCTCACCAAGGCGAGGAAAGAAGTATCCTTTTTGGAACTGGCCAAGACAAGAATCTTGTCGCCAAGGACGGAGACAGACTTCGGTCTGAGGATGTTGACAAGGTCGTGGCGACCGGTATAGACATCGGTGGTGAAACGACCCACACGCTGAAGGCCATCACCTTGACGTATGAGGAGGTCAACAGCACAGTCGATGCTGTCGATAAGCACAAAGGCTTTCATTTCTGGGATATAGCAAACCTGGTTGGAGGCAAAGTCCATGGGGCCATGGCCGAAAGCGGGAGCCTCGGGGGCCTGGGGTACCTCCTGCATGTCGGCCACCACGGGAGCAGGGCCTGCGGGAGGATTGGCTCCGCGACGAGGCTGCGCCATGGTGGTGCCTATGGTGAGGAGCAGACCGACCAGAATTGCAACTATTGGTTTAAAAATCTCTTTCATTTCATTTAAAGAAATAACAATCAAAATGTTCGTTTTCGCAATTGAGGTTATGCCATGGGAAGGAAGCACCCTTCCCACGGCACGACTCAATCTTAAAGCTTAGTTGGCCTTTTTGCAGCACTCTTTCTTGCCTTCGCAACCTTGCTGGTTCTTGCAGCACTCTTTTTTCTGAGCGCAGCAGCTGTCCTGACCTTCCTTGGCGCAGCACTTGTGGTCACAAGGCTTGCAGCAGTTGGTGTCAGTGCAGTTTGCACAGTGGTTGGCGGCGCAAGTGGTGTCGGCGCAGGTGCAGTCGTGATGATGGGAGCATTCGTGCTCGCACATCTCGGTCTGAGCGGCGCTGTCGACGGTCTCATCAGCGGGCTGATTGTTGTTGCAGGAGGAAACGCCAAATGCAAAAGCGGCAGCCACAAAAGCAGTTAAGAAAACTTTCTTCATTTTGTTGTGTTGTTGTTTTATGGGGTGAAGAACCCCTGGTTAATAAATAAAAATATTATTGATACAATATATCAATCTACTTTATTACTTTATTACAGCGGGATGTTGTTGTGCTTCTTGAGGGGCAGTGACTCCTTCTTGGAGGAGAGAACCTGCAGGGCTCGTGTAATGCGGAAGCGTGAGTTGCGGGGCTCGATGATATCATCGATGTAGCCGAAACGGGCAGCGCAGTAGGGATTAGCAAACTGATCATTGTACTCGACTTCCTTCTGAGCGATGAACTTGGCGCGCTCTTCGGGGTCCTCGATTTCCTTAATCTGGCGGCCATACAGCACCTCAGTGGCACCGCTGGCACCCATGACGGCAATCTGTGCCGTGGGCCAAGCATAGTTGAAGTCGCCACGCAGCTGTTTGCAGCTCATCACGATGTGGGCACCGCCATAGCTCTTGCGCAGGGTGACAGTCACCTTAGGCACCGTGGCCTCGCCATAGGCAAACAGCATCTTGGCACCGTGGACAATGACGCCATTGTACTCCTGACCCGTGCCGGGCAGGAAGCCGGGAACGTCGACCAGAGTGACGATGGGAATATTGAAAGCATCGCAGAAACGGACAAAACGGCCGCCCTTACGGGAAGCGTTGCTGTCCAGAACACCTGCCATAGCCTTGGGCTGGTTGGCCACAATACCCACAGACTGACCGCCGAAACGGGCAAAACCAACCAACAGGTTGGGAGCAAATTTCTCATGCACCTGAAGGAACTTACCGTCGTCGACGATGGCTTCGATAACGCCCTTCATATCGTAAGGCTCGTTGGGGTTTTCGGGGATAATGCTGTTCAGGCTGTCCTCCAGACGGTCAATGGGATCTTCGGTGTGGACGTATGGGGGTTCCTCGAAGTTGTTGGAGGGAAGATAGCTCATCAGGTCACGGATAAGCTTGATGGTTTCCTCTTCCGTATCGCCGACAAAGTGGGCAACACCGCTCTTGGTAGCATGCACCATGGCGCCGCCGAGCTTGTCAACCGACACATCCTCGCCGGTCACGGTCTTCACCACCTTGGGACCCGTCAGGAACATGTAGCTGTTCTCCTTGGTCATCAGGATGAAGTCGGTCAAAGCGGGGCTATAGACAGCACCACCGGCGCAGGGGCCGAAGATAGCACTAATCTGGGGAATGACACCGCTGGCAAGAATGTTGCGCTCAAAGATTTCGGCATAACCGGCCAACGAGTTGCTGCCCTCCTGGATACGGGCTCCACCCGAATCGTTCAGACCGATGACGGGAGCACCCGTCTTCATGGCCTGGTCCATAATCTTGCAAATCTTCAGGGACATGGTCTCACTCAGACTGCCGGCAAAAACCGTGAAGTCCTGAGCGAACACATAAACCGGACGACCATCGATGGTGCCGTAGCCCGTCACCACGCCGTCGCCAAGGAAAGACTGCTTCTGCATGTCGAAATTAACACAGCGGTGGGCGACAAACATGTCGAATTCCTCAAACGAACCTTCGTCCAGCAGGAGTGCGATACGCTCGCGGGCGGTCAGTTTGCCTTGCTCATGCTGTTTGTCGATGCGTTTTTGGCCGCCGCCCATTTTGGCTTGGCTTCTCTTGTCGAGAAGTTCTTTTATCTTTTCTTCAAATGCCATTATTTGAATTGTTTTGTTGGTTATTGAACATGGACGCCGCTCGCAACCTTAGCGATTGTCCGCTACGTCCGGAAAACTCATTGAAGGGATTATTTGCAGCAGAACTCGGTGAGGACACCCAGCGTGCTCTTGGGGTGCAGGAAGCCGATGTGGAGGCCTTCGGCGCCGCCGCGGCTCTGCTGGTCGATAAGGCGGACACCCTTTTCCTTGGCATCGTTCAGGGCCTTGTCGGTGTCGTCAACACAGAAGGCGATATGGTGCATGCCGCCCTTGCCGCCATTCTTCTCAATGAAGGCAGCGATAGTGCTCTCGGGGCATGTCGGCTCCAAAAGCTCGATTTTCACTTCACCAATCTTGAAGAAAGCGGTTTTCACTTTCTGATCGGTCACTTCTTCAATAGCATAGCACTTCAGACCCATGACGTCTTCCCAATAGCGGATAGCCTCGTCAAGATTGGTCACGGCAATGCCGATGTGTTCAATGTGCGAAGGGGTCATAATCTTTATTTTTTTATTTATTATATTTATTTTTTCCACAAAACATGTTTAATTCACACATTTCCAGCAGCAAACCTTACAATGTGTAAAATGCAAAGATACATATTTTATTTTAAATGGCAAATAATTCTTTTCTACCAATATGTTAATTAACAATCCAACCCCCTGCCCCACCCTCTTTTGCAAAGGCTATAAAGGGTACTTAAAATGCCGTTCAACGCTCCTTCTATATTGGATCAATAATGAAGGAGCGTTGAACGGGGGTATAAAGTACGGGTATCACCCGCGTGCAGCGGCAAGGATGGTTTCAAGGTCGATGCCGCAATCTTTATGCAACTGGGGCACTGGACCGTGGGTCACAAACTGGTCTGGCAGACCCAACACGGTAACAGGAGGTACTTCCACTGCCGAATGAGAATCACCGGAGGGTCTCGAAGCGGATTTCACGGAGGCAAAATATTCAAGCACCGCACTGCCCAGACCGCCTTTCTTCACACCGTCCTCGATGGTTACAATGCGGCGGAATCGGCGCGAAAGGATGTCGTCAAGGAGGTCAGTGTCAATAGGCTTGAGATAGCGCATGTCGTACATGGCAACGGAGAGCCCCTCGGCTTCGAGTTTTTGGGCAGCGGCAAGTGCTACATTGCCTATATGGCCGATGGAGACCAGTGCCACATCGGTGCCTGGATGCAGACAGCGCCCTTTGCCGACAGGGAGGGCCTCAAAGGGGTTGCGCCAATCGGGATGGACGCTGAGGCCACGGGGGTAGCGGATGGCTACGGCTCCTTGGCGTGGCAACTGGGCTGTGTACATCATGTTGCGGAGCTCATGTTCATCCATCGGGGCACAGATGGTAAGGTTGGGAACGGGACGCAGGTAGGCAAGGTCGAAAGCGCCATGATGCGTCGGACCGTCGTCGCCCACAAGGCCGGCACGGTCCAGACAGAGGACAACGGGCAGTTGCTGCAGGGCCACGTCGTGGATAATCTGGTCGTAGGCACGCTGCATAAAGGAGGAGTAGATGTTGCAGAAAGGCAGCATGCCCTGCGCTGCAAGGCCGGCGGCAAAGGTGACGGCGTGCTGTTCGGCAATTCCCACATCGAAAGCCCGCGAGGGCATCTGCTCCATCATGATGTTGAGGGAGCAGCCTGTGGGCATGGCGGGAGTGATGCCGACAATGGCGGGGTTGCGTTTGGCCAGCTCGACTATGGTGTGGCCGAAAACGTCTTGGTATTTGAGGGGCAGCCCGTCGGTGTTGCTCTTAATCTGGGCACCGGTCTCGGCATTGAAGCGGCCAGGGGCATGGTAGGCGACGGGGTGCCGCTCGGCAGGGCGGAGGCCTTTGCCCTTTTTGGTGACGACATGGAGCAGTTTGGGCCCTTTGATGGCTTTGAGCTGGGCGAGAACCTCGACAAGCTCGGCGACGTTGTGGCCGTCGATGGGGCCGAAGTAGCGGAATCCCAGCGATTCGAAGAGGTTGGGGGCTCCAAGAGCGGCGGTCTTGAGCATGCGGGTGGTGCGCTGGAGGAGGTTGAGGGACTGGTCGCGACGGGCGTCGCGCTCCGTTTTGTCGCCCCCCAAGCTGCGCCACACTTTCTCTTTGAGCCTGTTGTATCGGGGCGAAGCGGTGATGCGGGTGAGGTGTCGGCTCAGTCCGCCTACGGCTTTGTCGATGCTGATGCCGTTGTCGTTGAGCACCACGAGGATGTTGGCGCGGGAAACGCCCGCGTTGTTGAGGGCTTCGAAGGCTTGTCCGCCAGTCATGGAGCCGTCGCCAATGACGGCGATGTGCTGCCTGCGGGTGTTGCCCTGAAGGGTGGAGGCGGTGGCCATGCCGAGAGCGGCGCTGATGGAGGTAGAGCTATGACCTGTGCCGAAGGCATCGAAAGGGGACTCGTCCATGCGGGGGAAGCCGCTCAGGCCGCCGTAGGTGCGTATGGTGGGGAACTGGTCGCGACGACCGGTAATGATTTTGTGGGTATAGGCTTGGTGGCCCACGTCCCAGATGAGTTTATCGTCGGGGGTGTTGAAGACGTAGTGCAGGGCCAGGGTCAGCTCGACGGTGCCAAGGCTGGAGGCCAGATGTCCGGGATGGGTGGCAAGGGTGTGGATGATGTAGTTGCGCAACTCGACGCTCAACTGCCCAAGGTCCTCAACCGAGAGGCGACGAAGGTCCTCCATGGAGTTGATGTTGTCAAGTATCACACCGGTGGAGGGAAAGGCAGGAGCATGGTTGGCAATGGGGGTATGCATAATGGGTGATGATGGTGTTTGAGATTGATTTGCGGTGGAAGTTCAGTATTATTAATGGGTTTGCTCAACTTGATAGGCGGGAGCTGGTTTCTCCATGGGTTCAAACTCCTTGTTGAGTTTCTTGTTCGGGTCGCGTCCCTGGGCGGTGTCGTAGAGTTCCCACTTGCCGTCGTTGAAAAGGTAGGCCATCTCGACCCCCGAGGGGACATAGTATTGATAAAGGCCTTCCATGCCGGGCACTTGGGGCGCCACTTGGTCGAAGATAATCATAAGTTGCTTCTTGTCGGTGGTCTTGTAGGTGGGACGGTTTTTGTTGTTGCTCTTCACGGCAGCTGAGGTGCGGGCGGCTGTGGCAACGGGACGGCTGGCACGACCCCGGCCGCGTCCACGCCGACGCGAACGGGAAGGACTGGAGAAGAGGTTGGAGAAAAAGGAGCCGAGTGAGAAGCCGGATGAACGGCGCGGACGGACCCGCTCAGTAAGATGCAGGTACTGCTCCTCGTAGCTGAGGTTGACCATGGCGTCGTGCTTGTACTCCAAGACGATGCGGCGCAGATTGGGCTCTTTCCTGAATATATTCTGCCCAAACTGGGGAGTGCTTCCGCCTGATTTGAAGCAGATGGGTTCGATAATCTTGCGTTGTGTGAGTTTGTCCACGCCGTTCCACCCCAACAGGGTGTAGAAAGTTCTCCCCTGGTGAGTGGTGACGATGAGGTCTTGGTAGACCGCGCCATACCAGCGGTCGGGACCCAGCACCTCCTCCTGTCGGTTGATGATGTCCAGTGAGCGGTCGTTGAGCTGGGTGACGTCATACTGCTTGGTGCGTTCGTTGAGTGCCTGTACGAAGCCGAAGCACTCGTACTCGCCAGCGTCGTTGACGATGGGCCAGGTGAAGATGCGAAACTTCTTGTCCGACGCGGTGAGCACGGAGACACCGTTGCCGAAATCCCATTGCCAGCGGAATGAATTGTCGGCAGTGAGTGCTTCGGCAAGCAGTTGCATGGCGGACTCGTTGGCATGGTAACGCTCATTATCGGTGGGAGCGGTGAATGCTTGAGTGAAAAGCTCGGACAACTCAGACTGGTAATGCGCCATCATCTCCTTGTCCTGCGCACGCAAGGCCGGAAGGGCTGCTACCCACATGAGGCAGCAGAGAAGTACGACATGTTTCATCTTTTTCATTGTCCTTTTAAACGCAGGAATGATTTTTTTATTTTGCGACGACGAAAAAAAGGTGCAGAATGAATTATTTTTTGTATTTTTGCACTCATGAACGAACAGCAGAAACAACTCATCGAGCAGGCCTGGGAGAACCGCGACCTGCTGAAAGACAAAACCGTACAGGATACCATCCGCCAGGTGGTAGACCTTCTTGACTGTGGTCAGCTGCGCATTGCCGAAAAAGGACCCGAGGGATGGCATGTGAACGAATGGCTGAAAAAGGCCGTCATACTCTATTTCCCCATCAATCCGATGGAGACCATAGCGTGCAGCCCCTTCGAATTCCACGACAAGGTGGCTCTGAAGCACGACTATGCCGCCCAGCAGGTGCGTGTGGTGCCCCATGCCGTGGCACGCCACGGGGCCTACTTGGCCCCCGGTGTGGTGCTGATGCCCTCCTACGTGAACATCGGTGCCTACGTGGACAGCGGCACGATGGTCGACACATGGGCCACGGTAGGCAGCTGTGCCCAGATAGGCAAGAACGTGCACCTCAGTGGCGGTGTGGGCATTGGTGGCGTGCTGGAGCCCGTCCAGGCATCCCCTGTCATCATCGAGGACCACTGCTTCATCGGCAGCCGAAGCATTGTGGTGGAAGGGGTGCTGATTGAAGAGGAGTCTGTGCTGGGTGCCAATACCGTCATCACCGCCAGCACCCACATTGTAGACGTCACCGGGCCTGAGCCTGTCACCCTGAAAGGTCGCGTCCCTGCACGCAGCATCGTCATCCCCGGCAGCTATACGCGCCATTTCCCTGCGGGCGACTATCAGGTCAATTGCGCCTTGATCATCGGGCATCGAAATGAGTCTACCGACAAGAAGACCTCCCTCAACGACGCCCTCCGCGAGTATGGCGTAAGTGTTTAACCCTCTATAACCGACATTCATCATGAAGAAATATCTCATTCTCCTCCTCATCCCGCTGCTGCTTTGCGGCTGCAAGAAACGCGTCGACGAATTCGCCTTCAAAGGCACAGTGATAGGCTACATGCAGTGCACGGGCATGGTCACCAGCATCTCGGAGTTCGACATGGGCTACGTCCTTGCCCTCACCATCCCCGATTCGGTTGGGGCAGACTTTACCCTTCCCGACAACACCAAGCACCACAACTGTGTGGTTCTCTTCCACACACGGTCCCGTTTCCAGAACGGCGACATCATCTCGGGACGCATGTATCTGGACAACGACTACTCCGCAGCCTACTGCAATTTCCATCAGGACTTCGGCATCCCCGAGGGGGTCTGCACCTCGTTGGACTAAGTCGCCTTTCTGCTCCCTGCCAAGCGGCTTGCCGCACCTCCCAACCCTGTTGCCCACAGGGTTGTTGAAAAAAAAATATTTTGTTTTCCCGTTATGTGGAAAATATATCTTATCTTTGCATTTTGAATCGGCCTTGGGCCAAAGTTTATAATTATTGCCTTTAAAGTCATGAAATTCATCATCAACAGCCTGCTCTTCTCTAAGCAGATTCAGTCACTCAGCGGTGTCCTTACCAACAATAACACCGTGCCCATCATCAATTGTTTCCACTTCCACCTCGACGAAGGTGTCCTCACCATTCGTGCCACCGACCTTGAGACCACGCTTGTCTCGAAAGTGGAGGTAGAGACCGGCACGGTCGACGGGCTCAAGGACGTGGCTGTCCCCTCCAAGCTGCTTATCGACATCCTGAAGAGCCTCGACGACGTACCCCTGACGTTCAGCGTTGACGATAACAACTACAATATCAGCATCACCTCGGGCGAAGGACGCTATCGCCTGGCGGGCAAGAACCCCGAGACCTTCCCCACCATGCCCGAGCCGCACGACACCTCCAGCATCTCCCTCCCCGGCAGCCTTCTGGTCAACGCCATCAGCAAGACGGCTTTCGCAGCCTCCAACGACGAGATGCGCCAGCAGATGAGCGGCATCCTTTGCGAAATCAACACGGAGAACATCACCTTTGTGGCCACCGACGCCCACAAGCTGGTGCGCTACCGCCGCACTGATGTCCAGTGCGACAATCCCGTCTCCTTCATCCTCCCGCGCAAGCCCATCACCATGATGCGCAACATTCTGGCCACCCACAAGGAGGAACTCGACGTCACTGTGGAGTACAACAATACCAACGCCTTCTTCACTTTCGACAACTTCTTTATCATCTGCCGTCTTGTCGAAGGCCGCTACCCCAACTACGACGCCGCCATCCCCAAGGAGAACCCCAACCGCCTCACCGTGGACCGCAATTCGTTCCTCAACACCCTGCGCCGCGTGGGCCTCTTTGCCAACCAGGCCTCCCATCAGGTACGCCTCTCCATCTCTGAGCACGAGCTCGTAGTCAGTGCCGAGGACCTCGAATTCTCCAACGACGCCAACGAGAAGCTGCCCTGCCAGTACGAGGGCGACCCCATGGAGATCGGTTTCAATGCCAAGTTCCTCACCGAGATGGTCTCCAACGTCGACAGCGAGCAAATCCTCATCGAGATGTCCCATCCCTCCCGTGCCGGCATCATCTTCCCCGTGGGCGACGGCAAGGAGAACCCCGAGGACATCCTCATGCTCGTCATGCCTGTCATGCTGGCCAACTAATCCTATAATGTATTAATGTGTTAATGCGTTAATGGTCGGGACGTTCCACGTCATTCGGAATAACGGATTAACGAAACTATAAGGTATGAGCAAAAGCAAGGTAAACCTGTGGGAGACACACACCTCCACCATCCTCAGCATCACCCTCGTCATGTTCCTCTTGGGGCTGTGTCTGCTGGTGGAGTACCACATCTACCGCGCCACCCGCGACATGCAGGAGCGCATCACCTTCAAAGTGGACCTCAACGCCGACATCAGCGACGAGGATGCAGCCCTCCTCAAAGGGCAGATTGAGGCCATCCCCTACGTCAAGCATGTCGACTACATCTCCCGTGAACAGGCGGCTGAAATCTTTTCCGAGGACCTGGACGACGACTTTGTAGGCTTCATCGGCTACAATCCGCTCTACCCCTCCATGATGGTCAACCTTTACGCAGAATACCTGCCCGAGACCCGGCAGGATGCTCGTGCCGAGAGCATTGCCCGCTTCTCAGCCGATGTCAGCAATCTGGACAACGTCGTCGGCGTAGCCTATCAGGAGAACATCGTCAACGAGTTGAACGATTTCTTCTTCAGAGCCACCTGGTTCCTCATCATCTTCATGGCCCTGCTCATGCTCATCAGCATCCTGATGATTAGCAGCACCATCCGCATCGCCCTGTATGCACAGCGCGACACCATCCGCACCATGCAACTGGTCGGGGCCAAGAGCGGCTTCATCGCCCGTCCCTTCCTCTCCCGCAGTTTCTGGTACGGCCTTCTGGGTGCCGTCATCGCCATCATCGTCTTGGCTATTGCCACGGGCATCTTCAACCAGTCCATCGGCGGTCTCAACCTCTTGGCGGACACTCACATGCTTTGGTATGCGGGCATCGCTGTCGTCGTCATCATCCTGGGCGTGGTGCTCTCCTACCTCTCCACCCTCTTTGCGGTGGCACGCTACCTGCGCAACAACTGTTGATAATCATTTCATTCATTCAATACTATCACCTTAAATATTATGGCAAAAGAAATCAAAAACACCGAAGACTCCAAGACTGGATTTTCCTTCGTATTTGGCAAATCCAACTATATTATCATGATTGTAGGCCTTGTCCTGCTGGTCTTGGGCTACATCCTCCTTGCCGGTGGCGGCAGCGACGACCCCAACGTCTTCAACACCGATATGTTCAATGCCCGCCGGCTCTATGTCTCCCCCATCCTCATCATCCTGGGACTCATTGCCGAGATTGTAGCCATCATGTTCAAACCCAAACAATAACCCTAAAAACTCATAATCATGGAATGGTTCGAAGCCTTAGTGTTAGGCCTTCTGCAAGGCCTTACTGAATACCTGCCTGTCAGCAGCAGCGGTCACCTCACCATCGGAGCCCACCTCTTCGGTCTCAACGGTGCCGAGAATCTTGCTTTCACCGTGGCCGTCCATGTGGCCACCGTTCTCAGCACCATCGTCATCCTTTGGCGCGAAATCGTATGGATTTTCCAAGACCTCTTTAAGTGGAAATGGAACGACGGCACCAAATATGCCTTCAACATCCTCATTTCCATGATTCCTGTTGCCATCGTGGGATTCTTTTTCAAGGACAAAGTCGAAGCCATCTTCGGCAGCGGACTCCTTGTTGTGGGCATCTGCCTGCTTGTCACCGCCACACTGCTGGCCTTCTCCTATTGGGCCAAGCCCCGCCAGCGTGAGAACATCTCCCCGTGGCACGCCTTTGTAATCGGTATCGCACAGGCCATTGCCGTCCTTCCCGGCCTCTCCCGCTCCGGCAGCACCATTGCCACCGGCCTCCTGCTGGGCAACAAGAAAGAGAAACTGGCCCAGTTCTCATTCCTCATGGTCATTCCTCCCATCCTGGGCGAGGCTCTGCTCGACGTCAAAGACATGGCCGAGGTAGGTGTCAGCACCGCCATGGCCGGTCTGCCCACGTCATCCCTTGTCATCGGTTTCCTCGCTGCCTTTGTCAGCGGCTGCCTGGCCTGCAAGTGGATGATTGATATTGTCAAGAAAGGCAAACTCATTTGGTTCGCCCTCTATTGCGCCATCGTGGGTCTGCTGGCCATTGTGCTCCCCTTGTTCTAATGACTCAGGACGAATTGCTCCAGGGCGTTGTCATTCCCGTCGACAAGCCCCGCCAATGGACCTCTTTTCAGGCCGTCAACAAAATCAAGGCGGCCATTCGTCGCACCTTCGACTTGAAGAAATTCAAGATTGGCCACGCCGGCACGCTGGACCCCCTTGCCTCGGGGTTGCTGCTGGTCTGTGTGGGCAAAGCCACCAAACGCATCGACGAGCTGCAGTCCGGCACCAAAGTCTACTCCGGCACCTTTGTCTTCGGAGCCACCACACCCTGCTATGACCTGGAGCGTCCCATTGATGCCTACTATCCTTTTGCCCACATCTCCCCTGCCCTGCTCCAATCGGCCTTGCCCCAGTTCCTCGGCACCGTTCAGCAGGTGCCGCCCATCTTCAGCGCCGTGAAAATCGACGGCCAGCGGGCCTACCAGTATGCGCGGCAAACATCTGCTGACGAGCCGGCCCCCATGCCGACACCCAAACCGGTGCAGATATACGATTTCGAAATCACAGCCTTCCGGCCCGGCGACCCCGCGGCCACCCCGCCGCCCTTGGTGCAAACCGACCTGGCCGATGCCCGCCGTCTCTACGACAATCCACTCGGCACCGTGCCGCAGCACCTGCCACAGGCCGACTTCCGCATACGTTGCGGCAAAGGCACCTACATCCGCTCCATAGCCCGCGACCTTGGCCTCGCCCTCAACAGCGGTGCTTTCCTCTCCGCGCTCTGTCGCGAACAGGTAGGCCAATACCACCTCGCCGATGCCGTAAGCCTCGACGAGGTGGAACGTTTCCTTCTCTCTTAGAAGTTGTATTTAATCAGTGCGCACACACGGTGGTTATCCACCATGTGCAGATTGTCGTTGAGCGCAATGCTGCCGTTGGCGGCTTGGTCGCCAAACGTGCAGGCCGTCCACTCATACTCCAGCCCCATATTGAAATGTTTTACGTTGTAGCTCAGTGAGGGAGCCACACGCCAAACGCTGTTCAATCCCGTGAAGTTCTCGCCGCCCTTCATGAAAATGAGGTGGCGCACAGCCGTCTTGGTTCCGAAATTGTACAGGTCCCTGTCGGCGCCAAGGTTCTTCATGTAGCCCAAAAACAGATTGACGCGGTAAGTGTGGCCATAGGCCAGGTTCAGGTAGCCGATGGCCGCCTTGAGAGGCGCATACTGCCAACTGCCGTCAGCCAGCACGTCCGTCACGCCATAGCCGTTCAGCTGGTTCACATGGCTGGTATTCTGTGCCAGCAGTGCGCGGCACTTGGCTGCAAACAGGCCGTCGGTATACTGGACATAGAGTGTCGGGGTGAAGCTGGTCAGCCGCTCCTTTACCGGTACGGCCATGGTGGACTGCACCCCGTCAATGGTCACCGTTTTGTAACCCACGGTGCGGGGCTTCAACGATTGGCAGGTGCTGCCCAACTGCGCATACAGATGGTCGCCTTGGTACTGCACTCCCAAAAACACTTCCGGCACCAGCCCTTGCTTTGCATAGTCGGTACTGGCCGTGCTGGACCACACACCGTTGTTGTATTGCGGGCCGTTGTACATGTACTGCAACTGATAGAGCGCGGCGGCGGTCATGCCCCAGTTGCCCGTTGTGAGGGTGTAGGAGAGTTGCGGCGTGCGGCTGTGCGGGCGGAAGGGGGCCCCGCTGGCCATGCCAAGCACCTCGGGCATTATGTCGCCACTGAGCGGATGCCAATACTGACCCGCCAGCAGTTCCTGCCGCAGTCCCTGGTTGTTGCTCCACGTCAACTTGACAAAGGCCAGGCGCAGACGCAGCACCGTGTTGGTGGTGCCGAAGCCGCCAAAGTCCGCCTCCACCTTTCCCGAAGTGGAGGCTCCCAGCACGTCGGGGCCTTCGAGCTTCAAGCCAAAGCGCGTGGTCAAGGCCTGGAAAGTGGTGTGCGGTACGGCGTTCATATCCATCCTTTCCACACCCGCCTGCCGACACGCCTCGGGGGTTCCGTTCCACTTCTCGTCGAAGGGAATCATGTTGTACTCGTCGCCCACCACCGTGTAGGTCTCACGGGAGTCGTAAGTGAAATAGTTCCTCACAAAGCCATAGGGGGTCACTTTCACCTTCTTCGGCTTGGCATCCAAGTTCTGGCCATCCTTCGTGGCCTCGCCCTGCGCAGCAGCCCCCAGGGCCACCGCCAGGCAAACGACAGAAAATAGTAATTTCTTCATATCATTTTACTTTTTCATTCAAAACGCCAATCGGGCTCAATTATTGCCCCTCACAACAATAAAAGTTGCGGGCGGCTTTGCCGCCCGCAACCGCCCACCAGAACAAGAGTATCTCCGCTGTAGGTTCGCTCCTTCGAGGTCAGTTCTCTAACATTTGTTCCTCATTTCTTCCTTTTTCATTGGACAAATGAAAAAACAAGAATGGGAGAAGAGTGTGACAAGGAGTGGACGAAAGGTGGGGAAAAACGGTTTCATCAGCCCCCTGAAAACGATGAAAAAGGGGCTCTATTGTTAAATAACAGAAACCAGCTAAAAGAATATCATACAGGTCATTAAATACATCCAAATAGTTAAAAGAGTTAAAAAACTTGACAACGGGTTTGTAATTTCGTATTTTTGCACGCTTTTATTATAATAAAACTATGAAACTTTCTTATTTCAATTTCGTCCTCCCGAAGGAGCTGATAGCAGAGAAACCCACAAAACAACGCGACGAAGCACGCCTGATGGTGCTGCATAGAGACACACAGTCGGTGGAGCACCGCCTGTTCAAGGACTTGCTCGACTATCTGCACGAGGGCGACGTTGTGGTGGCAAACAACACCAAGGTGTTCCCAGCCCTGCTCTACGGCGAGAAGGAGAAGACGGGAGCAAAAATCACTGTGTTTCTGCAACGCGAGCTGAACAAGGACATGCGCCTGTGGGACGTCATTGTGGACCCCGCCCGCAAGATACGTATCGGCAACAAACTATACTTCGGACCCAACGAGTCGTTGGTGGCAGAGGTGATTGACAACACCACATCGCGCGGACGCACGGTGCGTTTCCTCTTCGACGGCACCGACGAGGAGTTTAACAAGCACATACGCAGCCTGGGCCACACCCCGCTGCCCGAAGAGCTGCAGAGACTGAGAAACATTGAGAACTACGACGCCGAGCGCTACCAAACCATCTACGCAAAGGTGGAAGGCGCCGTGGCAGCCCCCATAGCAGGCCTACATTTCAGCCGCGAAATGCTGAAGCGGTTTGAAATCAACGACATCAAATGGGAGGAGCTGACCCTGCATTGCGGCATCGGGAACTTCAAGGACATCGAGGTGGAGGACCTCTCAAAGCACCGCATGGATGCCGAGGAGATGCACCTGTCGCAGGAGACGTGCGACACCATCATGAACGCCAAGCACAACGGAAACAAAATCTGCGTGGTGGGTACCACTACCATGCGCGCCATTGAGAGCGCAGTGACCATTGCCGGCAAGGTGAGCGCCTACGACGGATGGACGAACAAGTTCATTTTCCCGCCCTACAATTTCACCATTGCCGACATGATGGTGACCAACTTCCACCATCCCAAATCGTCGCAATACATCATGGCAAGCACCTTCGGCGGCACGGAGTTTGTACGCCAAGCCTACGAACTGGCCATCCGCGAGAAATACAAATTCTCGACCTACGGCGACGCCATGGTAATACTCTAAACGGACGCTGGCTGTGAAACCCTTAGCCGAAATACTGAGGCCCACCAACCTGGACAACTACATCGGGCAGCAGCACCTTGTGGGGCCGGGAGCCGTGCTGCGCACACTGGTGGAGAGTGGCCGCATCCCGTCCATGATTTTCTGGGGCCCTCCGGGCATCGGAAAGACCACCTTGGCCATGGTCATCAGCAACATGCTGCATCGCCCCTTCTACACGCTGAGTGCCATAAGCAGCGGCGTGAAGGAGGTGCGCGAGGTGATTGACAAGGCCAAGAGCGAGGAGAATGCCATCCTGTTTATCGACGAGATACACCGTTTCTCGAAGAGCCAGCAGGACTCGCTGCTGGGAGCGGTGGAAAAGGGCATCGTCACCCTCATCGGTGCCACGACGGAGAACCCCTCGTTCGAAGTCATTTCCGCCTTGCTGTCCCGTTGTCAGGTCTATGTGCTGAAGGAGTTCGGCGAGGCCGAGATGCGGCAACTGACGGACAGCGCGGTGAGCTACTACGCCTCGCAGGGGCGACAGGTGGAGGTGAAGGAGGTGGAAGCCCTGTTCCGCATATCGGGCGGCGACGCGCGGAAACTGCTCAACGCCATAGAGCTGGTTGTGAACAACAGCCCCGAAGGCCCCGTAGTGATTGACAACGAGCGCACCACGAGCGTAGTGCAGCAGAACCTTGCCTTCTACGACAAGCAGGGCGAGATGCACTATGACATTATCAGCGCCTTTATCAAGTCCATGCGAGGGAGCGACCCCAACGCGGCTGTCTATTGGCTGGCCCGCATGATTGAGGGCGGCGAAGACCCCGTGTTTATTGCCCGGCGCATGCTCATCTTTGCCTCAGAGGACATCGGCAACAGCAATCCCAACGCGCTGCTGCTGGCCAACGCCTGTTTCGAGGCGGTGACAAAGATTGGCTATCCCGAGTGCCGCATCACACTGTCGCAGTGTGCGGTGTACCTTGCCTCATCGGTAAAAAGCAACAGCACCTATATGGCCTTGGCCAATGCCCAGCAGATGGTGCGCCAAACGGGCGACCTGCCCGTGCCGCTGCACATCCGCAACGCCCCCACCAAGCTGATGAAACAGCTGGGCTACAGCGAGGGCTACAAGTACGCACACGACTACGCGGGCAACTTCGTGGAGCAGGAATTCCTGCCGGACGCCCTGCGAGGTGTCAAGTTCTACGAGCCCGGCCAGAATCCCCGCGAGGAGGAGACACGCCGCCAGCTGCGCGCTCACTGGAAGGAGAAGTACAACTACTGATTCCCGTCATCCATGATAACCGACAGGCAGACATACCGCAAATATGTGGAGGAGGATTTGAAGGCCTACGGCTTGCCGCGCGTGAGCCTATACAATTACTTGTGGATGGATTGCCTGCGGTTCCAGTTGAGGCTGCGAAAAATAGAATACCTGCACAACACCGCCGGCCACAACCCGCTGAAACGGCTCAGATGCTTTGCTCTGGAGGTGGTGAACCACCGGCTGGCCGCACGGCTGGGATTCACCATACCGAAGAACGTCTTCGGCCCAGGGCTGCACATTGTGCACTACGGCACCATCGTTGTGCACCCCGACGTGCGGGTGGGCAAGAACTGCCGGCTGCACCCTTCCACAAGCATCGGCGACTACAACGGTGTGCCACAGTTGGGCGACGACGTTTACATAGGCCCTGGAGCCAAAATCTACGGCCCCGTGACGCTGGGCGACAATGTGGCCGTTGGGGCCAACGCCTTGGTGAACCGGTCGTTCGGCAGCAACGTGACGCTGGGCGGAGTGCCTGCCCGCATCGTGGCCGAGAAGGGTGCAAGGGAGCAAGGCGTATTCGGAAAGCTGTCTTGAACAACCATATAGGTTTGGCCCACTCACAATCAAACTATCACATTAACACAACAACGAATTGATATCACACTATGGCTGACGCACTGCTCACCGTCGAGAACCTGACTAAATCGTATGGCGACAAACTGCTTTTCGACAACATCTCCTTTGGCATCAATGCCGGACAAAAGACCGCCCTCATAGCCCGCAACGGCTACGGCAAGTCGACACTGCTCAACATCCTCACCGGCAAGACCCTTCAGGACGAGGGCAAGGTAACGTTCAGCAGCGAAGTGAAGATGGCCTATCTGCCCCAGCAGCCCGAAATGCTGCCCCACCAAACGCTGCGCAGCTTCGTCTATTCAGTGGAGCGGCCCGAGCATGAGGACGAATGGACCTTTGAGCAACGCATTGAGGAAATCCTCAGTCGGCTGCACCTCGACAGCAAGATGGACCAAACAATGGATACCCTCAGCGGAGGCGAGCAAAAGAAAGCAGCCCTCAGCCGCATACTCATCGACCACACAAACCTGCTGCTGCTGGACGAGCCCACCAACCATTTAGACATCGAAATGATTGAATGGTTGGAGGAATTCCTGTCGCGCCAGCGGCTCGCCATCCTCATGGTCACGCACGACCGCTACTTCCTCGACCATGTCTGCCAGGACATACTGGAGATTGACAACAGCCGTCTCTACCACTATCGCGGCCACTACGACTACTACCTGCAAAAGAAAGCCGAACGCCAGCACAACGAGCGCGTGGAGGTCGAGAAGGCCAAAAGCCTCTATCGCACCGAGCTGGAATGGATGCGCCGCATGCCACAGGCGCGTGGCACCAAAGCCCAGGCCCGTATCGACGCCTTCTATGAGTTGGAAGCCAAAGCCCATACCCGATTCGACGAGAGTCGTCCGCAACTGACAGTGAAGACCGAACGCATTGGCGGCAAAATATTGGAGATGTACAACGTCACCAAAAGCTACGACGGCGCCAAACTTGTCGACGACTACAGCTACACCTTCAAAAAAGGCGAGAAGATTGGCATCGTAGGGCCCAACGGCATCGGGAAATCCACCTTCCTCAACCTCATCACCGAGCAGCTGCGCCCCGACAGCGGACGCATCGTCGTGGGGCAGACCATCCGCTTCGGCTTCTACACCCAGGCCGGCATGACAGCCCCCGCCGACCGCCGCGTCATTGAGATTGTCAAGAACGTGGCGGAGCAGATAGAGCTGGACGGCGGCAAACAGATGTCCGCCCACCAGTTCCTCACCTACTTCGGCTTCGACGACATGACGCAATACAACTACTTCGGCAACCTCAGTGGCGGCGAGCGCCGACGGCTCTACCTGCTCACAGTGCTCATGGCCAACCCCAACTTCCTGATTCTCGACGAGCCCACCAACGACCTCGACATCTACACGCTCGAAATCCTCGAACGCTTCCTCCGCGACTATAAGGGATGCCTCATCATCGTCAGCCACGATCGCAGCTTCATGGACAACATCGTCGACCACCTCATGGTCTTCGAAGGCGGCGGCCACATCCGCGACTATGCCGGCAACTACACCCAGTACCGCACAGCCCAGAACGCCGCGCGCCGCGACGAGACCCTGAAAGCGCGCGACGAAAAGCCTAAATACGAGCGCACCCACTCCGACAAACCCCGCGCCACCTACAAACAGCAGCGGGAATACGAAACCCTCACCGCCGAAATCGAGGCCCTCACCGCCGAGAAAGCCGAGCTGGAAAACCTCCTCAGCAGCGGAACCGAAACCGACCTCGCGCGCCTCACCCAAGCCTCCCAACACATAGGTGAAATCATCGCCGCCCTCGACGAAAAAGAACTCCGTTGGCTCGAACTCGACGAAATCATCAATCCGTGAGCCCATCAAGCGCGAAAACGCCCATATCAGTGACAGTTCACACCCGCAAACACTCCCTCATCCCCCTTTTCCTGCCCACCAGAGCTCGCTCCAAAGACGAGAAAAATTATAAATGATGTTAAAAAAGTGTCACAAAACCGTTTTTTTTCGTCTTATAGGCGTATGAAGATCGAATTGGAACAAATTGTTGCGGGATGCCAGCGGAAAGACCCCAAGGCCCAAAAGCGTTTGTACGAGGTTTTCGCACCCAAACTCTTAGGACTCTGCATGAGGTACACCACCTGCCGCGACGAAGCACAAGACCTTCTCCATGACGGCTTCATAAAGATCTTTGAAAGCATCGGCACACTTGGCAATGCCAATACCCTCGAACACTGGTTACACCAGATAATGACCAACACCTGCATCGACTACATCAGACAAAACTGCCAGATCCAATACTCCGACCTCGACACCGAAGAGAAATACCTTCTCATCGCCGACGAGGATGACAATGAGACTGCCAGTCCCTACCCAAACTTCACCATGGAACAGATAGTCAGTGCCATCCAGAGCCTCCCAGCCCAACAGCGGGCAGTCTTCAACCTCTGCGAAGTGGAGGAAATCAAGTCCAGGCAAGCAGCACAAATGCTTGGCCTCACCGAGAGCAACATCCGCCAACAGCTGAAACGAGCCAAAGACCAACTGCGAAAAAAACTGAACAATAGAATAAAGACGATATGAACAACGATTTGAAAAACTACAGCACCCAGCCCGACCCCGAAGTATGGGACCGGATACAGAAGACCTTGCATCGCCGTGCCCTGCGCAGGCGTATCGCCACTTTTGCTGGTGCCGTGGCCGCTGTGGCAGCCATCTTCGTGGCCGGGGTGGCCATCCTGCGTCCCTCTGCCGCCGACGCTCCCGCCATAGCCGAAATCAAACTTGAAACAGCAGAGCGACAGAGCCTCACCCGCGATGCCAACCCCATGACCCCCGAGGAAATAGCCGTGGCCAGACAGGAAAGGCTCTCCCCTGCCACGCCCGCTACCAAGACTGTTGCACAGACCTCCAAGTCCCTGCCTGCCGAGCAGACTGCCACTGCCAAGCCCGAGAACTATTCCGAACCTCACACCGCGCAACCTTCTCAACCCGCCGCACCGCAGAGTGTCACCGCTCCCGCCCCCATGACTCCAAGCATTGCCGCCGCGGCTCCTGCCCCCATCGCTCCCGCCATCACCGCAGAGGCCTCAACCACAGACATCATTGCAGCTGCCGAAGAGCCCCAGCAGGTACCGACAACAGCCAAGTCGCCCACGAGCAACCCCAACGAAGACACTATCCTTTGGATACCCAACGTCTTTGCTCCCGGCTCCCCCAACGCGGACATTAGCACCTTCCGCGTAAAGATGAACCAGCCTGGCGAGTCCATCTCCGACTATCGAATCATTATCTTCAGCCGTAGCGGCCAGCAAGTCTACATCTCCCACAACATCGACCAGTCCTGGGACGGCACCTTCAAGGGCCGCGAATTGCCCCAAGGAGCCTACGTCTACGTGATTCAATACACCGACAGCCGGAAACTCAAACACATCCGCAAAGGCACCATCACCTTGCTGAAGTAACAGAAACGAAAGATTAGAAATTAGGTTTATTGGGTTCGTAAAGGTTGAGGGAGGCCACTCCTCAACAGCCTTTAACGCTTTGTACGCAAATCCCGACTGCAGCCCAATAGCCCTGTTCACCCGCTCTAAGTTCACTCCTTCTCGTTCATCCGTCTGGTATTTGTTCCTCTTTTTTCCAAGCTAACAGAGAGAAATTGAGGTACAAATGATGCAATAATGCACAAGAAGGAGCGAAGTTACAGAGAAACCACACCCTTCATCTGACTATGTCGGCATACTGTCCCTTGGTCAGGGCGACGAGGTCGGCAGGGCGCAGCTCTATCTGGTAGCCTATCTTGCCGGCACTGACAATGATGTGCTCAATTTCCTGAGCCGTGATGTGGAAGGTGGTCACAAACAACTTCTTCATACCCACAGGCGAGCAGCCACCGCGCACATAGCCCGTCACCTTCGTAATATCCTTCACGTGAATCATTTCCACATTCTTCTCGCCTACGCTCTTGGCGCACTTCTTCAAATCAAGTTCACAGCCCACCGGCACCACAAACACAAAGTAATTTCTGCTGTCGCCCTGCGTGACGAGCGTTTTGAAAACACAGTTGGGGTCCTCGCCCAGCAGGGTTGCAACCGTCAGTCCGTCCACAGCCTCATTGCCGTGGGGGTATTCATGGGCGGTATATTCAATCTTCTCCTTGTCGAGAATCCGCATCACATTTGTCTTAAAATCAGCCTTCATCTTTGCTATCAATAATTAGAAAATGAATACGTTAAATAGTCAATGTGTCAATCAGTCAAACAACCAACTGGTCAAGGCATCAGTTTCCCTAATACTACTACAATCTCCATTACCAGCAGAGGTTTACCGCTGCAAAGATACGACTTTTTTCTGACTCGACATTGTTTGTGGGATGTTTTTTGGAGTAATGGGACAAATATTTTTCTACTATATGCAAAATAAATCGTATTTTTGCAGTTTGAAATTTGAGTCACATTACCCCAAAACATGCAACAAAAGATGAATGCTCTTTTCCATCACGCCGCGCGGTTAGCCGCCGTGCTGGCTGTAGTTTTATTCACCTCTGCCACCGTCTGGGCGACCCCTGTAAAAGTTGAGACGGCCAAACGCGCAGCCACCAACCTCCTCATCCAAAAGGGGCTTATCAAGGCTGCCGACACCCTCAGCCTCTATGGTACCAATACCCCCTCAAGCCAAAACTCCCCCGCCTGTTTCTATATCTTCAACAGCGGGAGCGAGGCCTTTGTCATTGTCAGTGCCGACGACCGCTGCACACCCATCTTGGGCTACTCCTCGAACGGTAGCTTCAGCTTCGACCGCTGCCCCACAAATATGAGGGTATGGCTGGACAACTGCGCACGCGACATTACCGCGGGCATCAAGGCGCAAGCCCCCGAGGACCCCGAACAGCTGAAAGCCTGGGCGGAACTGATGTCAGCAGACGGCACGCCCGACGACCCCAAGGACGAGGAATTCCTGCTGAATTCCACCTGGGAGCAGGGCAGCGGCTACAACAACTATTGCCCCGTCATGCACGGGCAACACGTGGTGGTGGGCTGCGTGGCCACCGCCATGGCTCAAATCATTCGCTATTACGGCTACCCCCACAGAGGCTTTGGCTCGAAGTCCTACATTCACTCCACCTACGGCACCCTTGCCGTCAACTTCGACACCACCAACTACGACTACTCCCTCATGCCCGACCATATACGCCGCAGCACTTCAGCCGCCGAGTGCGACATGGTGTCGCGCCTCTGCTATCACTGCGGCATCGTGGTGAAGATGCGCTACCAGGACGCCTCCCATCCCGACGGCAGTGGTTCATACACCAACCTTGTTCCTGAAGGACTGCAATATTTCGGCTACGTGGGTGCACGGTACCTCAACCGGGGCAACTACCCCGACGATTCCGAGTGGCGCAGAATCATCCGTGCCGAAATTGACGCCCGCCGTCCCATCGAATATGCCGGTGTGGACGAAGAGCAGGGTGGCCATGCCTTTGTGCTGGACGGCTACTCCAGCCAGAACCGTTTCCACTTCAACTGGGGATGGGGAGGCTACGGTGACGGCTTCTATTCCCTCAATACCATGCGCGGTTTCACCTCCGGCCACGAGATGGTCATCAACATCAAGCCCTCTGGCTGGGAAGGCTCGCTAACCCGCTTCTACGCTTCGGCCGAAGGCCAGGGCGACGGCACCTCATGGAATCAAACCAACAGCAACATCGAGGCCGCTGCAGTCCTTGCAACCATGGTGGATCGCGACATCTGGTTGATGCAAGGCACCTACTACGGCGACACCGCCGCTCCCTTTGCCTACACCCTTGGGGGCAAAGTGAACATCTACGGCGGCTTTGAAGGCACCGAAACCGACTTCAACCAACGTGACGCCTCACGCCACCTCACCATCATAGACGGTATGGGGCGGCACGGACTGATAAAGGTTACCGGAGGCAGCACCAGCTCGAAAACACTCAACATCAACGGCATCATACTCCAAAACGGCTACTCCCTCACAGGCAACATTTGCGAATTCGGGGGCTACTACTCAGCCCGCAACATCACCGTTCGCAACTGCCAGAGCGACAGCGGCACCGTCCTCTACATGAACGACGGTCTCGCCCGCAGTTTTGTCGTCACTGGCAACAGCGCCCCCGTCGTCTGCTCCCTCAACAGCACCATACTCCGCCAAAGCCTCATCAACAACAACGAGGGCATCGCCGCCAAACTGAACTATGGCCGCATAGTGAACAGCAACATCGTCTGCCATTCCGGCCTGGGCGTTGCCATGGGGCGCTCCTCCAGCCTCCTCAACACCATCATCTGGAACACCGACAGTTCCCTGCGCATTGACTACAAATTGGCCGACACTGCCATCCGCTATTGTGCCTTCGACCAAGACAATGCCATTAGCGACAGTGCCATTGCCGACAGCACCTGCCTTTACCTCGACAGCCAAAACGATGCACCCCTCGGCCCCGGATTCATCCTTCCCAACACGACGCGCGGCCTCACTGACAACACCGCTGCTGACTGGCATCTGGCTCGCGGCTCGCGCTGCATCGACGCCGGTCTGCGCACCGCCGAGAGCATCCGCGACGGCGATATGGACGGGAGCATCCGCTGCCGCAACGGCGTGATTGACTTGGGCTGCTATGAGAGCAACTACCCGGTCTCCATCTCCGACGTCGAGAGCAACACCTTCACCCTCAGCCCCAACCCTGCCACTTCCTCCATCACCATCACCGGACTGAGGGGGAGTGACGTGGAGATCTTCGACATGACCGGCCGCTGCATGCTCCACCTTACCGCAACGGGCAGCTCTTGCACCGTCGACATCAGCCGTCTGCCCCAGGGTGTTTACTTCCTGAAGACCGATAATCGCACATCTAAATTAATCAAAAAATAATACCGATGAAAACAAGACTGACCCTCCTGGCCGCCCTCTGTGTGGCCCTGCTGAGTTCCTGCTCCACCCTCAAATACCACTATTCCGAGACCCGTATTGCTGAGGCCAATACCGATGTCTTCGTCATCCCGCCCACTGCCCGCGTGGATGTGAACCCCGAGGCCTTTGTGGATGTTTGGGTGTTCGAAGGTCGCGACCTCAAATCCATCCTCACGCCTGGCATCAACATGGAGGAGCTCTCCAACCGTCTCCGTATTGCCGCAGCGAACAAGAGCCTCCAAAAACGGGGTGGCGACATCCTTGTGGCTCCCATCTTCGACATCGTCTCCGAGCACGACGGCCGCACCTACACGGTCACCATCCGCAGCCGCATAGGCAACTTCACGGATTGGAACAAAAACACTGAAGACTACCTCGAAATCCAGAAGGCTTACATCACCACAGACCACCAAATAGGCACTTACACCCGCTAAAGGGGAAAGGAGAGGTGGAAAAAGAAAAGTGAAATGGACCCACAAAGTCCATTTCACTTTTTTTTTGCTTGCAGGAGGCCACAAGCACCCCTATGGCAGCCATCACTGACCGATAGAGGGATCCCCGCGGGTTGTTCTGCAAAAAAGGAAGAGACGGCCGGCAATGGCGGTCGTCTCTTATAATGAGTGTATCCCTCAGGGGTTATTTCACGGGATGGTCGGCGTGGAACTTCTCCAAGCGCTCTTTGAGGTCGGGGAACTGGTCGCGCTGCACGAGGGCGACGCAGGCGCGGATGCCTTGCTTGTGGCTGCCGGTGATGTCCAGCGAGATGGCGCTGATGCCGTAGCGGATAAGCTCGTTGAGGAGGTCGATACCTGCCATGCCGGGATAGCAGAAGGTGAAGTAGAAGCCGTCACCGACGTCTTCGCCCATGTCCTTGTCGTAGACAATGTAGAAGCCGTTGTCAGTGAACATCTTTTTCATGATTTTGGCTTTCTCGCCGTATTCCCTGATGTCCTTGACGAAGTTGAAGGTGCCGTCGTTGGCGCCCTTGAGCATGGCGGCCATGGCATACTGGACGGAGTGGGCGGTGCCGGAGCTGAGGCAGTAGAGGGTGCCGAAGATGAGGGCGCGTCCCAGCTGGGTCTGGCTGTAGAAGCGGGCGAGGTCCGGGCACTCCATGTTGAAGAGCTTGGGGCTGCAAATCATCATGGCAATACGCTCGCCGGCATAGCTGAAGGACTTGGAGCCGGAAATCATGAGGACGTAATTGTCCGTATACTTGGCCACGGTGGGCTGGAACGGAGCCTTGCCGGGGACGCTGTAGTCCTTGCGGAAGTCCATGAGGAAGTAAGCATCGTCCTCCAGGACGACGACGCCGTACTTGTTGGCCATCTCGCCGATGATTTGCAGTTCATATTCGGTGAAGCAGAACCAGGCGGGGTTGTTGGGGCTGCTGTAGATGAGGCAGGCCACGTCGCCGTCGCGCAGTTCCTCTTCGAGTTTCTCACGGAGTTTGTCACCGCGGTATTCGTAGACGTCGAAGGTCTTCATGGGAATGCCGAGCACGCGGCACTGCTGTTTCTGCACTGGGAAACCGGGGTCGATGAAGAGCACCTTGGTCTTCTTGGCATCGTAGCGAGTGAGGGTGAGGAAGCTGGCGAAACCGGCCTGCATGGAGCCCACGGTGGGGACGCAGCAGTCGGGAGTGACATCGACATCGAGGAAGTTCTTGACAAAGCGGGCAGCCTCTTTCTTGAAGTCGGCGGTACCGTAGATTTCGGGGTAGATGGAGGCGACACCTCTCTTGAGGGCTTCAATCTGTGCCTGTACGCCCACCTGGGGTGCGGGCAGGCCGGGGATGCCCATCTCCATCTTGACGAAACGGATGTCGGTTTCTTTTTCCACATCCTGAATCATCTTCCTCATCTCGCGGATGGAGGCTTTGCCGGGGTTGGCTATTTTGTTCTGTTGGGCTATGCGGTCGATAGTCTCTTGTGGTATGGGAATTTGTGTCATAACAATTAAATTTTTTTATTAACGTTTATAATTCACTTACTATTTCTGGGCGAAGCCCTTCAGCTTGGCAGCGTTGACGGGGCTTATGTCCCTGATAATGTCGTAAACCTGTTTCTGTTCGTCGGCGGGTGCGGGAGTGAAGATGCTCACCAGCTCCGAAATCTTAACATCCACAAACTGTTGCACAGAGAGCAGACCGCTGCGGGTCTTGTGGACTTGCTGTAGCTGCTGGAGGGCATCGATGATGTTGCGTCGGGCTTGAGGCTGGTCCTTGGTCATGAGGTCCAACCCCATGCGGTGGTATGAGTAGTAGACCGAGTGCAAGGCGGTGTAGGCCGAGTTAGTGTGATTCTCCATGAACCAGTAGCGTGCCCGCTGGCTTTCGCGTCCGCTCCAACCTTTATACTGCTGCTGTGCGTCGGCAGTCTGGCACACCGTCCGCGCCATCTCGTAGAATGGCTCTCCCCCATTGGGGCCGAAGCTGTCAAAATACATGCCCAGCATTATGTACACATAGTAGGCCACAGCCGAGGAGAGGTTGCCGTAGAAGGTATTGGGGTCAAAATCCAAAGGCTGGTTTTCATTGTAGGTGAACAAGAAATCTGCCGACTCGACATAGTTGAACAGACCCGTGGTATAGGTTGAGCCGTAGACCGGACGGCGGAGCTGCAAGGAGAGCTGCCCTTTGAAATCGGTCAGCGTCGACCGCTCACTCAGAATAAGGCTCAGCGAGCACTCCAGCCGTTCCCCTTCCTGCAGTTCGAGGGTGGTCCAGCGTCGCCCGTTGACAAAATCCTCCAAAGCCTGTTTCATGCTTTCGAACACGCGCTTGTCCGTTGTCTGGTAGCCCTGGGTCGAAGAGAGCAGCTTCTGACTATTGACGGAAACAGCACAATGCATTTCCTGGGCGCGCGCTGCGCCCAAGCACATAGCAATCAGCAGTATGAAAGATACACACTTGCGCATAATGACCTTGCAAATTTACGAATTATTTTTCAATCCACAAAAAAAAGTTGTACATTTGCAATCCGAAAACACAAAACAAGTTTTGTCATGAAGAAATTCTTCGTTCTCATTGGCTGTCTTTTATATATCTATTCAGTCCATTCCCAAGGCACATGGCGCACTGTGGACTCTCTTTATCGCGCTCGCGCCTACGCCGATGCCTATACCCTCACGCGCCAGTGCTATGAGCAGTCGTTGCAGGCGCTTGCCTCACCCGCTGCCGCCCATTCCCCGGCCATGCAAGGCGTCCATGCCTACAATCTGTTCCGTTCCGCGGTGAGTCTTGTCAAGGTCAGCGCCAAACTTCCCAACCCTGTCGATGCGGAATCCCTTATGCGTCGCACACTCCCAAAACTCGATGCCTACCCCGAGGGGGCACTCTGCCACACCTATCTGGCACACGTTTATGCCCAAAAGCTCCTCAGTCGCAACAACCGCTTTGGAAGCCAAAAAGAGCCTTATTTCGACAACCCTGCCGACACCCTCTATTCCCACTGGTCCACGCCTCGGCTGGCGGACAGCATTCGTGCCCACACCCGTGCCGCCCTTGCCGACAGCCTGACGCTGCGCCGCATACCCATCGCCTCCCCCTCCGCGCCTTTCAGCTACGACTTCTTTGTCAGCCACGATACCGTCACCGACTACTCCGACATCACGCTATACGAGATTGTACTTTACGCTGCCGTAAAAAACCTTGTCAACGATCGCATTCTTTACTCCTCCTCCGACGGCTTCACCTACACCGACGCCCTTTTCGACTCCCTTGCCAATCCTGCCACACTTGTCTCCGTCCGCCTCCCCGCTGGCGGCACCCCGCACGGCAAGCTCCGCCTTTTCCAACAGGCTGCCCGTTGGCTTCAACATGAGTGCCCCGACACTGCACATGCCTCCTGGCGACTGTTCCGCTCCAACCTCATGACCTTCCTTGCCCACTTCTCCGAAGGCTATCGGCGCGACCCTTTCGGCCCATTCTTGCCGCAAGGCACCCTGACCATACACCAGTCCCTAACAGTAACTATTGACCGACTTGTCACCCCCGACAGCGGCTGCTTCTTCACCGTCTCCGCGCCACAGCCCGACACCCTCTATCTCCGCATCACGCCTTCCATTGACATGGTTCTCGACAACCTGCCCAACGACAAGCGTTTGGCCTACGCCCTCGCCCAACCCGTGCTGCACAGCCTTGCCATCCCCGTTGCCAAAGGCAGCCATCGCTACTTCTTCCCCTCCCTGCCTTACGGCGAATACACGCTTCTCAGCTCGGAGACACCCTTTCCAAGCCCCAAAAGCGAACCCGACCCAGACTTCAGGACCACTGCCCATCACTTCGTCTGCAACTCCGCCTACATCCAGCCTATCACCTCCCTGCGCGGCCTCCTGCTCGATGCCGCCGACGGCCATCCCCTTGCCTACCACCCTGTCAAGCTCCGCTTCGCCAATACCCCGCGGGACGCCGACAGCGAGGACACGCTCTCCCTCACTACCGCAACGGACTCCTTAGGCCTCTACGACTTCCATCCTCTCCTCCCTGAAGGGACCAACAAAGCAGTCAGCTACACCACTACGTACCGGGGCCAGACCTGCACTCAGCCGTACGACGGCCACCACACCTACCACCTTCCGCGCTCCCTCAGTGCGGCTTAGGCTGCCGACGACATCGACACCGTGGTCTCCCTCTTCCTCAACTCCCACATCTATCGTCCCTCCGACACCGTCCGTTTCTCCGCCATGGTTCACCTTGTCGGCCCCGATGGCAACGCCCGTCCCCTCGCCAACCACGGCCTTCAAATCAAAGTCGTTTCCCTCTACCCTGAAGAGGTGCTCGGCTCCACCTCCCTCACCACCGACCCCCTCGGTTGGGCCGAAGGCCTGTTTGTCATCTCACATCTCGACAGCCGCGTCCTCGACAACGGGAATCCCATCCTCGATGCCTATATCGACGGCCATTTCATCTCCCACCTATGCAAACTCAACATTGCCGACTACTCCCTTCCCACCCTCTCGCTCACCCTCCAAGCCTCCTGCGACACCCCGCGCTATGCCCGTCCCCTCACCATCGAGGGCAGCATCGCCTCCCGCAACGGCTCCGCCGTGGCCGCCACCTGCGCTGCCTACACCGTCCGCCAATCCTTCGGCTACGCCCCTTGGGTCAAGGGCGTGGGTTCTGACCACTCCGGCGGCTCTTTCCTGCTCCTCGCGGACACAGTTGCCATCCGCCCCGACGGCACTTTCACCATCCCCTTCACCCCCGCCAAACATCCCGACCTCCCATTCCGCAATGGCGAGTATACGCAATACGACTTCGAGGTCACCGTCACCGACCCCTCCGGCCTCTCCATCAGCGAAAGCATAACCCTTGCCGTGTCCGACCTGGCGGGTTCCATCAGCATCCTCTCCTACCATGACAGCTGGTACGACTTGGTGGGAGGATATAATTCCAATTTCATCAACAGCCTCGACGACATTTTCGTCAGTGCGGAATCATTCGGCCGCACTAATATGGCCGTCAAAACAAGAGTCACCGTTGGCCTCACGCCCCTCTGTGACAATGTAATGGATACTATCATCGCCATTCCTGACCATCCCGTTGCCCTCGCTGAGCTGCTGCCGGACTTCCCGCTACCCAACGGCTGCCTCACCATCACCGTTTCCGACCTCAAAAGACGATTCCACCCTGACACCCTCGTCGTCACCCATCTCAAATTCGACGCGCCCCTGCCGCCGGACTCCCTCGACCTCTTCGCCTCCATCCAGCACAACCATTACCGAGTGGGCGACACGCTCCACCTTCGTGTGGGCAGTCCCCACCGTTGTTCCGCCATGCTCCTCATTGCCAGTGGCGACAGCATCGTCACGCTCCGGCACCTGCGTCTGAACAGGGGTTTTCAACGCCTTGCCCTACCGCTCTCCAATGCCATGGCTGGCCAACTGGCCGTCTCACTCGTCATGCTGCGCAACGGCCATCCCTTCCAGGGGCATGCCTCGGTGACTGTCACCCAACCCAATCCCCGGCTGCAAATCCACTGGACCAACCCCGAAGGGTTCAACTTGACGCCCCCCGACGAGGGCTTCGCCGCACAGCGTCTCTATGCCGGAGCCTCTCAGCGCTGGCAGCTGCGCGTCACCGACACCCTTGGCCGCCCTGTTCAGGCCAATCTGGCCCTCACCGCTTTCGACGACGCCATCTACACATTGGCCGACAATCACTACCTCTCAGGCCTTTTCACCACCTCCCTCAATCTGCAACAGTATCAGCCCAGCATCTCTTTTTCATACTACGATAATCAGTCAAAGAAGGTAGCTCTTTTCTCCCCCTCCGAGACCCCGATAGCACAAACGCCCTACTTCGACTTCCATCCCACCACAGGCAGAAAGTGGCATTCCTTCGGCCTCACCTTTGTCGATCTGCCACAGGTAGGGGCCTTCCTCTCCGTCGGCACCCCCGGGGTTACCGTTCTCCACTGCCTGTCTGCTTCTCAATCAATTAAGATGGTAGCTGACCTGCCCGAGTCCACTCCTTTGGTGCGCACCAATCTGACGCCCATCGGGCCTTGGTTCGGAAGGATAAGTACCGACAGCCAAGGCACTGCCGCCTTCACCTTCCCAGCTCCGCAACGGCTCTCCAGCTGGATCCTACAGGGCGTGGCCATCGACAGCGCTGGGCACACCTGCCAGTTCGGAAACCGCTTCATCACCTACCGCGACGTGATGCTGCACCCCAACATGCCGCCATTCCTCTATCCGGGCGACAGGACCGACATTGCCGTCCGTCTGGACCGCGCCACCCCCGCCGCACCAGGCAGCGAAGACCGCATACGCCTCTGCCGTGGAGCCAAGCCCCAAGGCCGCTGCACCGAGGCCGCCCCTTCGCCCACTGACCGCACAGCCCTCTTCCCCATCAAGGCTCCGCGCCCCCTGTTCACCTCCCGTCCGCAGCCGCTGCACTACACCTTTGCCGCCGTCAACCAGCAGCACGACACCTCCGCCCTGCTCGATGCCCTGTCCGCCACCGTCCCCGTCCTCCCCGTCCCGCGCCTCAGCCGAGGGCTCTACCCCCTTTCGCGCCAGGACTACCGCACCCTCTCCGACCGTTTCCGCAGCCTGTTCTACCCCTACAACAACCACAGACCCAATAACGTGGACGACCTATTCGACTCCCTTTACTGTGCCGTCGTGTTCCACCGGCCCAATGTCGACTCGCTGCTGCAAGTGCTGGCCGACGCCCAACTGCCCTCCGGGGGCTGGCCCTGCATCAAAGGCCAGAAGACCATCTTCAACGAGAACGCCACACACCATCATCTCAGCGTCATCATGAAGCTGCAACAAGAGTGTCCCGACTTCCGCCTCCCCGCCGCCTTCAACATAGAGCGCACCCTGCAATTGGCCGACAGCCTGATGTTCAAGTTCTGGCGGCAATACCCCCATTCCGCACACGAAGCCGCCCGCTGGCTCACCCTTCACCGCCACTTTGCCCAATATCCGCTCAGCGCCGCCTACCACCCCATGCGCGACAGCCTTTATGCCAACCTCTTGGCCAAAGGGCATGACATGTGGGACATCCTGCTGCTGCACCGCTGTGGCGACACCGCACTGGCGCGCCGGATGGCCCTCAACCTCCTGCAAAGCTCCCACTACGACCCCGACCATCCCGAACTGGGCCGCTACTGGGGGACCGCCGACCACAATGGCCCCCAGCTGGTCAACTACATCGCCATCCTCGAAGAGGTGCTGCACGACACCCTCAGCGCCAACCAAGTGCGGCAGCGCATCAACTACCTTGCCCCCACCACCTATTGGCCCGACATGGACCGCGCTACACTGGTGAGCCACCACCTGCTGCCCCCCGGGCTAACACCCCTCAACTCGCTCCCGCCAACAGCCGCAGTAGGCGGGCAGCAAGCCCAACCCCTCATCACCCTCAGCCGCGAAATAGTGGACATGACCGACGCAACCGCCTCCGCCACCGTTGGCCAATTCGCCGTCCGCCTCACACTCACCCTCAGCCGCCCGATGGACCACCTGCTGCTGCGCTCGCCCTCGGCGGCATGCTTTGCGCACCACGACGACCCAGTCCTCATCGTCACCGCCGGGGGCCATGCCGACCGCGACGTGCCGAAAACCTTTGACGCCAACCTCTCCACCGTCGACCTCCACCCCGCGGAGCCCGCCAACTGCGTGGACATCTACCTGAACCGCCTCCCCGCCGGCACCTACCTGATAGAGTACTCCGTGGGCGCAGACCGCAGCGGCCGCTTCCTGCTCCCCCCGGCCATAGTGGAATGCATAGCCGTCTGCCCCAAGGACTTGAACGACCCCCGTGTGCACGCAGCCACAAGCTCCGCGGTCATTGAGAGATAGCCCGCAATCCTGCTCAACGCTCTTTGTCAACACGTTACACGTTTCCAAAACGCCCGTTCAACGCTCGTTCAATATTCAATCAATATTGAAGGAGCGTTGAAGGAGCGTTGAAGGAGCATGGAAGAGCCGATGGATGAAGCCGCTACGATATAGCATGCCGTCGATGGACATTTTTGTGAAAAGAAAACATCTTCAACCCGTTTACGTACCCACACTTCCGTAATCGTATTTTACATGCATTTTTTCGTATTTTTAAGTCCCAAAATGTCGGAAAAAAATCGTATCTTTGCATTTTGATTTGTAATCCTCCCGTAGGGAGGAAAAAATATGATAGTAACTGATTATGAGCGAAACAAAAGGTGGCACTAACGAATATAGTGCAAGTAACATTACTGTTTTGGAGGGTCTGGAGGCTGTGCGCGTCCGCCCGGCTATGTATATTGGCGATGTGAATTTCCGCGGCTTGCACCATCTGGTGTATGAGGTGGTGGACAACAGCATCGACGAAGCTTTGGCGGGCTTCTGCTCCCGCATTTATGTGAGTATCAATCCTGACAATAGCATCACCGTAGAGGATAACGGGCGCGGCATACCGGTGGACATGCACGAGAAGGAACACCGCTCGGCATTGGAGGTGGTAATGACGGTGCTGCACGCCGGCGGCAAATTCGACAAGGGCAGCTACAAAGTGAGCGGCGGTCTGCACGGCGTGGGCGTGAGCTGCGTGAACGCACTGAGCGAGCACATGATTGTGAACGTCTACCGCGGCGGCAAGGTGTGGCAGCAGGAGTACAGCAAGGGCAAACCGCTGTACGCTGTCAAAACCGTGGGCGACACGGAGAAGACGGGCACCCGCATCACCTTCCATCCCGACCCGACCATTTTCACAACGACGACATACGACTATAATACCCTGTTAGAGCGCATGCGCGAGCTGGCATACCTGAACAAGGGCATCGACATCACGATTGAGGACTTCCGCCCGGAAGAGGGCAAGGAGGGCACTGAAGGCCCTTCGCGGAGCGACCACTTCTTCAGCCAGAACGGCCTGCGCGACTTTATCGCATATTTAGACGAGAACCGCGAGAAGCTGATGCCCGAAGCCATCTACATCGAGGGCGAACGCAACGGCATCCCGATTGAGATTGCCATGCAGTACAACAACACCTACAACGAGAATATCCACAGTTATGTGAACAATATCAACACCCACGAGGGCGGCACCCACTTGGCTGGTTTCCGCAGTGGACTGACGCGCACGCTGAAAGCCTATGCCGACAAGAGCGGCATGCTGGCCAAAGCGAAGGTGGAGATTAGCGGCGACGACTTCCGCGAAGGGCTGACGGCCATCATCAGCGTGAAGGTCGCCGAACCGCAGTTTGAGGGCCAGACCAAGACCAAACTGGGCAACAACGAGGTGCGCGGAGCTGTGGACAGCGCCGTGAGCGAGATGCTGGAGAACTATCTTGAGGAGCACCCGAACGAGGCCAAGACCATCGTGGAGAAGGTCATCCTCGCCGCCCGCGCCCGTCAGGCTGCCCGCAAGGCACGCGAGATGGTGCAACGCGGCAACGTGTTCAGCAGTGCCGGACTGCCCGGCAAGCTGGCAGACTGCCAAGACGGCGACCCCTCCATGTGCGAGATATACTTTGTCGAGGGTGACTCGGCAGGCGGAAGCGCCAAGCAGGGCCGCGACCGCCGCTATCAGGCCATTCTCCCGTTGAGAGGTAAGATTCTGAATGTGGAGAAGGCCATGCGCCACCGTGCTTTTGAGAGCGAGGAGATTCGCAACATCTACACCGCCCTGGGCGTCACCGTCGGCACTCCCGAGGACAGCCAGGCCTTGAACTTGTCGAAACTGCGTTACCACAAGGTGATCATCATGACCGATGCCGATGTGGACGGCGCACATATCGACACACTGATGCTGACCTTCTTCTTCCGCTATATGCCTGAGCTGATTGAGAACGGTTACGTCTATCTGGCCACCCCGCCGCTGTACCTGGTGAAGAAGGGCAACAAGAGTTACTACTGCTGGACCGAGGAGGAGCGCGAGCAAGCCATGATTGCCGTGGGCGACAAGGGCGTGCACGTGCAGCGCTACAAAGGTCTGGGCGAGATGAACCCCGAGCAGCTGTGGGAGACGACCATGGACCCCGAGAACCGCCAGCTGCGACAGGTGACCATCGAGAACGCCGCCAGCGCGGACCGCGTCTTCAGCATGCTGATGGGCGACGACGTGCCACCCCGCCGCGAGTTCATCGAACGCAACGCAACGTACGCGACAATCGACGCGTAAACAAGCTGAAGGCCATACTTAAAAAGTAAGACTATCGGACGGTTTTTCAATTGTGAATGATTCAAGATGCAAGATATATACTCATCCCAGACCTTTAAGATTCCGACGGAGGCGGCGGACTATCCGAATGCATCAGAGTATGTCATTTCACGGATTGAAGCAATCTTGCAAGAGGCCATAGACAGCCGCCAGAACAGAATCATTATCAACACTAATCTCCGCAGAGGTATCCCTATGGAGAATGTGAACAAGATTGCAGGACCATTTGTAGAAGCATGGGCTGGAGAGTTGTTTGAACATATAGCAGACACTCCTAACAACGGTTGGGACCTGATACACGTAGAGTCATGCAGACGTCTCGACATGGCGGACGTGATATTGCAATTCAGGCATAGTTCCTCTATGGGTGAGATGGTATCGGCCAATGTGGATGTGAAAGCCACTGCCGAAGACTTCAACAATTCTGGCAAATCACCAAACATCACCTCCTTTGAGCGGATACGAAACGCATACATCGAAGATCCCGATTACATCTTCATCATCCTATCCCTAAAACACACAGTGTATGGGGAACGTGACAACAGAACGGGATTGTTCAACGGGGTAATGGAAATAGTCAGGTATAGTGCTTACGATTTAAAATACATATCTGAGAACGACATCAGCTACAATCCTGCACTGGGTACAGGTCAGCTTCAGATAAAAGACATACATTATGTTTCAACCACCCATCGCAACACTTGGGAGTTCTGCCAGATGATTGACAGAATGTATATTTCATCGAGCAAGCATACGGTTGAAGACTGGTTGGAATTAGCTAAAAAAAACGAATGGGTAAAATAGACATACGACAAGGCGACAGTTTGAAACTACTGAAAGACATAGCTTCAGGCTCTGTCGACTTGGTGATTGCCGACCCACCATATAATCTGGGCAAAGAATATGGAGAGGGGAAAGACACTTTTACCCATGAAGAATATATACAGTTCTCACAACAATGGTTGTCGGAATGCAAACGCATTCTCAAAAATACTGGAAGCCTATATGTCTTTGCTGGTTTCCGCTATATATCCTACATCTATGAGCTGCTGGAACAGCAGTATGAAATGAAGTTTGTCAATTGGATTTGTTGGCATTATACCCAAGGCATTGGGAAAACACGAGGATTCTCACCCCGGCATGACGACATTCTGTTGTTCGCAAAAACCGACAAATACAAATTCAACATTGACAATATCCGTGTTCCACAAAAATATTACCGCTCGGCAAACAACATGCGTGGAGCCAATCCAGGAGACGTATGGGAAATATCGCACATACACTACTGCCAACAAAACCGTCAGCAGCACCCCACACAAAAGCCAGAGGCCATTGTGGAAAGAATGATATTGGCCTCGACGGATACTGACGACTTAGTGGTCGACCCCTTTTGCGGTAGCGGCACTACGGCACGGGTCTGCCAGCAGACAGAAAGGAATTGCATCGGGATGGAAATCAATCCAGAGTATATAAACATGATTAACGACAGGTTGGCCTCTCCATTCCTTGGATTTGACAGTATAGACGAACGGATGTACCGTGTACCCAATGATTTAAATGACATTGCAACACGTAGACAATACATCGCCAACCACATAGAATGGTTCCTTCACAATCATCCCGATAAAGTCCAGCCATTCATCAATGAAGTAAGAAAAAAATATAATACACCACAACAAAGTTCATTGTTCGACAATTAATCAAACACATCATGGATAAACGTAACCTTCTTCTTATCAGCAACAGCACCATGCGCGGCGAGGCTTATCTCGGCTGGTGCAAGGATATGATTGCCGACTTCTGCCGTCGGCACAATGTGAAAAAAGTACTCTTTGTCCCCTACGCCGGGGTGAGCCTGGCTGAAGGCGGCTTGACGAAGAGCTACGACGCTTACGAGGCCAAGGTGGCCAAGGTCTACGCCGAGTTTGGCGTGAAGTTGACTTCCGTACACCACAAGGCGCTCCCTATCAACGCAGTGTATGAGACTGACTGCGTGGCAGTGGGCGGTGGCAACACCTTCCATCTGGTACGCCAACTGCAGCGCACCGGCCTGATGCAAGCCATCCGCCAGCGCGCCTTCGACGGCATGCCCTACATGGGATGGAGCGCGGGCAGCAATGTGGCCGGTCCCACCCTGTGCACCACCAACGACATGCCCATCGTGATGCCTGACTCGTTCGACTGCATGGGTCTTGTCCCCTTCCAAATGAACCCTCACTACACCGACTTCTTTGACCCCAAACACGGCGGTGAGACACGCGACGACCGACTGAAGGAGTACATCATGGTCAACCCCAAAGCCACCGTTGCCGCCATACGCGAGGCCACGGCACTGCTCCTTGAAAACGGCGACCTGAAACTCATCGGCAAGCCCAACAAGATGAAAGTGTTCAAAACAAAGATGGAGAACACCAAGGAGTATGCCCTTGAGGACAACCTCAACTTCCTGCTGAAAGCCTAAACAAATATTCCAATAATCAAAAAACAAGACACCCAATGAGCAAACAATTCAAATGCACAGTGTGCGGATACATCCACACCGGCGACCAAGCTCCTGAGCAGTGCCCCAAATGCAAAGTGCCCGCCAGCAAGTTTGTTGAAATCACTCCCGAAGGTGGCAAGCGCGAACTGAAAGGCTCTAATACCGAAAAGAACCTCCAAGAGGCCTTTGCCGGAGAGTCCATGGCACGCAACAAGTACACCTACTTCGCCTCAAAGGCCAAGAAAGAGGGATACGTGCAGATAGCAGCCCTGTTTGAGGAAACTGCCGTCAACGAGCGCGAACACGCCAAACTGTGGTTCAAATACCTGCATGGCGGCGAGGTGGGAACCACCACGCAGAACCTGAAGGATGCCGCCGACGGCGAGAACTTCGAGTGGACGGACATGTACGCCCGCATGGCTCGCGAAGCCCGCGAGGAAGGCTTTGACCAGATTGCCGAAAAGTTCGAGATGGTCGGTGCCATTGAGAAACACCACGAGGAGCGTTACCGCAAACTGCTGCAGAACATCAACGACAAGAAGGTCTTCTCCAAGGACGGAGACGCCATCTGGCAGTGTGCCAACTGCGGCCACATCGTGGTGGGCAAACAAGCCCCTGAAGTTTGCCCTGTCTGCGACCATCCGCAAGCTTACTTCCAAGTGCTGGCAGAAAACTATTAATGGCCGATACCCACACGAATGGGGAGCTAACCCCAAAGCGTTATTTGACCACCACAACTAAAGAAAAAGGCCGTACATCCCATGACGTACGGCCTTCTTCTTTTCGTTAATTGAAGTGTGAAGAGCAAGGGTCCCTTAGCCTAAATCCTTAGCGAGGGCGGCAACCATATTCTCTGCACCAGCAAAAATCTCGCTAATGCGGGTCCCCACCATATAGGCCGGTGTAGTGTAGACGCGATGCTGACGGTCCACACACACCTCCGTAACACCGCAGTGCTGCACCTTTGCGCCCAACTGCGCAGCTACAGCTGCAGCCGCATTCTCGCCACCAAGCGTGAGGGCTACGCCCTCGCCGCCAAGCACCTTTGCGAGCACCATCGGGGCGATGCACATCGCCAACACGGGCTTGTGGAGTTTGTACATGTCGAGGATAGCCTTCTCCACATCGGGACGGACCGTCATTGCTGCGCCCTCCGCAGCATACGTCGACAAATTGCGAGCAGCGCCCATACCGCCTGGCAGAGCCAGAGCGTCGAAATCCGACGGGCGGAACAACGAGAGCTTTTTGATGTCGCCGCGGGCCACGCGTGCGGACTCCGTCAGCAGGTCACGCGTCTCCGACTCCGAGCCGTCGAGATGGCTCACCACGCGGAAAGAACCCTCAGGGGCAAAAAACTGGTAGCCCCAGCCACGGCGATCGATGGCCAGCAACAGCGAGAGTGTCTCCTGCAGTTCGCTGCCGTCGCGGTTGCCACAGCCAGAAAGAATAATTGCAATCTTCATTTTTTGTTGAAAGTGTTAAAGGGTTATCATTATTAACTGTATGACATGCTCCATCATAGGCCAATGATGGCCTCAATCTTGTCAACGTCAGTGATGTTGTAGAGACGGGTGTCCATGTTCTGCACCTCGTTGCTGTTAGCTTTCTCCATCAACTCGTTCTGTATAGAGATGAAAGACTCCAACTGGCGGCAGTAGACATACACCTCCGACGTGTGGTTGATGGCTTTGATGGTCATGTATGCCCTCTCTAAGCGTTGGTATGCCTTGCGGATGTTGCGGTAGGGCGAGATGGCGGGGACCAGCAGATTGTCCAAACGGCGGTACTCGTTGGCCAGACGGATGGAGTAGACGCATTTCTCAGAAGTCTCATTGAAATCGCGCAGCTCAGCTATAAAACGGCTTCCATCAACCGTGCTGATGAAGGAGGGGGTAAGAACCATCTGCTTGCGGATGGTTTGATAGCCGTTGTACACCAGGATGTGGGTCATCCAACCCTTGCCGATGGTGTCCTTGAGGCGGTCTATCTCCTTGCGAATCTCAATGATGGTGTCGTACTGGCGCTGGAGCATCTCGAAATTGTCCAACTCCACGCTGAAGCGCACCGCATCGTCCACAGAGCGGTAGGCGGGCTTGGGCGTTTCAGATTTAGGGTAAAGGTCGTCCACCATCCTGCTGTAAGCCTTCGACACGTCGGCATAGCGGATGGCGCAACGGGCGTTGATGCTATCGCCATGCTCGCGGATAAGAGAGAGACGGTTATAGTCGCGCAGATAGCTCTCCTGCACCTCGACAAACTCCCTCATATTTCCGATGAAGGCATCGGCATGGGGCTGCGTTGAGAAGGTGGGGAGCGTGTTGACGCTGGCAGCCACCTCCTGGTAGGTCTTCACCACCTGGCGGAAACGGGAACCATAGAGGAGGCTGATACGCTCCGAATTGGCGGCTATTTTTTCGCGTAGATCCACCACCGTGAGATAGCACTCCTGCACGTGGACCACGCGCTGAAGGCTATCAATATAGTCATAGTAGCCGTCGATAGTGGAGAAATTGGGGTGAGCCGAGGGACGTGCGGCAACGCGCTGGTAGGAGCGCAGCACATCGCTATGGGCATGGCCACAACGAATCCTCAGAGTGTTGTAGAAGTTCTTGATGCGGTTACGGTAACTACCTGTACCCAGCAAGTTGTTGATAAGGTGGTTCTGGAACTGGACAAAACGGTCAAGTTGCTCAATGTAGGCATCGTTGACATTATTCTTTGAGAGGTCATAACGATTGTAGACCGAAAGATAGGCATAGTAGATGTCTTTCAGTTCTTTCTTGCGGTCGACATCGCTGATACCGAACCCCTCGCAAGCATTGACGATGGTGCGATGCAGACGGGAAATAGTATCCTTCTTTTGGTTGAAAACGGTCTGCTGGACATAGTCCTGATGGTAATGTTCCCGTTCAATGTAGGTGTGGGCCTTGCGAAGGAAAAAGGCGGAGAGGTCATTGAGTTTCTGCCTATAGAAATTGTAGTCCTTTAGGCATGTCTTTGCGTCGACCCATACCGTGTCGCCCTGATGGCGGTAGTCATAGAGCATGACATTCTGGAATGCCAACACTCGGGCATTCAAGGAAACACAAGTATCCGTAAGCACTTGGTTGCCGCCTTGCAGACTGTCGAGATAACGGACTGCCACAGCGGTATCGTCCATGAAGCGGGAGGGCACTCCAAATGTGGGTGCAATATCCTTTACAGATAGGAAGATTGTGTCCTGTGCATGCAATGCGGGCAGCAAAAGACTGAGAATAAATAGCAGGATGAGTGGTTTCTTCATTATGGGCAAAAATAATATTGGTTATTCGCCGTAGGAACTTCCGTCAAAACAATGGGTGCAAAGGTCGCACTTGGACAGCCCAATGGCCTTGCAGACAGTGTCGAGACTGTTGAATTTGAGGGTGTCGACACCTACAGTTTTACGGATAGTCTCAACAAGATTGCGATACTGCTGTGAGGTCTCGTCACGATAGGATTCAAGGTTGCGGACCTCACCTCCCTCAAGCTCGGCAATAACACGGCGGGTGATAAGTTCGTTGTCGTTTTTGGACGTTGAGAAGTTGAGGTAATTGCAGCCATAAAGCAGTGGCGGGCAACTGATGCGGACATGGATACGCTTGACTCCATTGGCATAGAGCATTCTTACTTGGTCCTTCAGCTGGGTGCCGCGGACAATGCTGTCGTCGCAGAATACCACTTCTTTGCCTTCCAAAACACGGTGCGAGGGGATGAGTTTCATCTTAGCCACAAGGCTGCGTGCCTCCTGATTGACAGGCATGAAACTGCGGGACCAGGTGGGAGTGTATTTCAGGATACCACGCTTGTAGGGGATTCCCTTACCGACAGCATAGCCCAGAGCCATGCCTACACCCGAATCGGGAATACCTGAGACGAAGTCGGCCTGCACATCGTCCTGCTTGCCCATTTCCTGTCCCAAACGGAAGCGAACCTCCTCAGCGTTGATGTCCTCATACTCCACAGCGGGGAAGCCATAGTAAATCCAGAGGAAAGAGCATATCTGCATCTTCTCGCTGGGGGGAATAAGTTGCTTGATTCCCTCGGACGAGATCATGACAGCCTCGCCGGGCTTGACAAAATATTCAGTCTGATAGCCAAGATTAACATAGCTGGATGTCTCGGAAGCGACGGCATAGTCGCTATCGCGACGACCCACCACAAGGGGTGTGCGGCCATAGCGGTCGCGAGCGGCAATGATGCCGTCATTGGTCAAGATGAGGAAGGAGACACTGCCGCGCACACTGTTGTACACGTTGTTGATGCCGTCGGCAAAGGTCTTGCCCTGAGTGAGGAGCAAGGCTATCAATTCAGAGGGATTGGTCTTACCCATGCTGAGCTCGGTGAACTGCTGATTCTTCGAAAGGCAGATTTTCTCCAACTCGGGAATGTTGTTAATGCGCGACACAGTGCATACAGCAAAACGTCCCAGGTGTGAATTGCACACTATAGGCTGGGCATCCGTGTCGCTGATTACTCCAATACCTTTGTTGCCGGTCATCTCGTGGATGTCGGTCGAGAACTTGGACTTGAACTGCGTGTTCTCGATGTTGTGGATGTTGAGGTGCATCACACCGTTGTCGATTGTGCTCAGGCCGGCACGACGGGTGCCAAGATGTGAATGATAATCGGTGCCGTAAAAAAGGTCAACGGCGCATGATTTGCGGGAAATCACTCCAAAAAGTCCGCTCATGATGAAAAATGATTACAAAATATATATATTAAAACAAAAATAAAATTATGTGTGGCAGCAAGTTACAAAGAACATGATGTCACAAACACAAGAGCAAAATTACACTTTTTTTTCAATCGTCACAAGCGAAGTTTTCAACAATTGTAGAATTGGACACAAGCATCGGGGTCACTACGCCCGCCAACGCTACATCATAGGGGCGTTGAAGACGGATATAATTCTCTGTCCAGCCCTGCATCATCGGTGCCTCATCCCCACCATGGTGAGTATGTTCCCATAGCACTGTATGTTCCTTGTTCATCTGGCTCTCAATAAAGGCATGACGCATGGTGTCTGAAAGAGCGTGCAGTTCTGCCCCACGTGCTTTACGCACCTCTACGGGCACCTTCTCCCCCATACGCAGAGCTGCCGTGTTGGGCCGGTCGGAATAGGGGAAGACATGCAAATAAGAAATGGGCAGACTGGCAATAAATTGCTTACTGCGTTCAAACTCGGTGTCGTCCTCGCCGTTGAACCCAGTGATGACATCTGCGGCGATACAGGCATCGGGCATGGCCTTCTTGATGTATTCCATCCTGTTGGCGTAAAGAGCCGTATCGTATCTGCGGTGCATCATCTTCAGCACCTTGTCCGAGCCAGCCTGCAGTGGGATGTGAAAGTGTGGCAGGAAAGCTCTCGACGAAGCCACGAAATCAACAATCTCCTCGGTAATCAGGTTGGGCTCGATGCTTGAAATGCGGTACCGCACAATGCCTTCAATCTTGTCCAGCTGGCGCAGCAAATCCACAAAAGTCTCGCCATGAGCCTTGCCAAATGTTCCCGTGTTGACACCCGTCAATACAACCTCACGCGCTCCCGTAGCCGCAATCTCATTTGCCACAGCAACCGTCTCGGCAATCGTTGCCGAACGGCTCCTACCACGGGCCATAGGAATAGCACAATAGGTACAGAAATAGTCGCAGCCGTCCTGAATCTTAAAGAAAGTGCGGGTGCGATCTCCACCCGAATAGCAAGGCACAAAACTGCGCGGTTCGGGGTTGATGACACAAGGCTTATCGCCATCTCCCGGAGTCTTATCCTGTTGTCGCCAGTAGTCCTGCACAACCTCAAGCAGTCTGTGCTTGCAGTCATTCCCCAGTATGATATTCACACCAGGGATAGCCGCTATCTGCTGGGAATCGTTCTGGGCAAAACAACCTATCACAGCTATAGTGGCCGAGGGGTTTTGCGACAAAGCTTGACGGATAGCATTGCGGCACTTTTTTTCGGCAACAGCCGTAACTGTACAGGTGTTTATGACATATAAATCTGCTTTTTCCTTATACGTAACGATGTTAAAACCAGCATCCGAGAACACGCGTTGCAAATAACTGGTTTCAGCAAAGTTTAATTTGCAACCTAGGGTGTGGGTAGCGACTTTCATAAGAGTTAAAAAGAATTAAACCAGCGAATAAACTTTTGCTATGTTAGAAAATGTTAGTAATTTTGCAACCGCATTTGAGAGAGAAATACAGTATTTCTTTTTATCAATCAGATGCTTAGGTTTTTTTGTTTTACCTAAAAAGGATTTTGTAATAGTGTTTAATGGGAAACGGGACGCCGTGAGGCGCCCCGTTTTTTTATTCAACTCTCTATTCAAAGTCGAACTCACCACCTGCCTCTTGTGTCTGTTTCTGCAGCTGGAGACTGTGAAGCATCTGCAGACAGTCTTTGTCCGGGTACACGATGAAGTCCGGAGCGGGATCGAGGCTGAGGATTTCGCGGCCTTCGGAGTCGCGGGTAGTGCCGACTATCAAATCAGTGGCCACCATGATGCGGGCCTCTTTGTTGGCAAGGGTAAAACGCCCGTCGCCGACATGGGAGTAGAGCCGTTCGGGTTCTTCGTTGTCGACGAGGGTGGTTCCGTCAGGCAGATAAACAATGGTCTGGTTCTTGCCATGGGGCAGCATATAGTTAATATCGTAGATGGAGAGGTAACGCTCTTCGGGGATGGCGAGGCGAACTTTGCGGTCGCGCAGGGTGCCGTTGTTCCAGGTCTCGTCCACCACAAGGATGCTTTTCTCGTAGTAGCGGTACTGCCCGTGACGTTCGCCGTTGATGTAGTTGCCCTGGCGGACCAGCTGGCCTTCATCATCGTATTCCACCAGCTTGCCCTCTATTCCTCCACGCACGTAGGTAGCGGTGATGTAGCCTTTGGTGCCAAGGCGTTTCCACCAGCGACCATGTCGGCGGTTGTCGGACCAATTGGTGACTTCGGCGGTGTCGCCATTGGAGTTGAAGATGACTTGCAGCCCATGGCGGACACCCATCTTGTAGTTAGTCAACTTGACGATCTTGCCCTGCTTGGAGTAGAACTGCCACAGGCCGTCGCGGTTTTTCTGATTGAAGGTGCCGGTGGCCAAGAGGTGGCCGGCGGGGTCGTAGACGGAGTGGGTGCAGACTTTGCCGGGCACGGTATAGACGTTGGTAATGCGCACGGTGCCGTCGGGGTAATAGTAAGTAAAGGTGCCAGTCTCCATGCCGTCGACGAAGGTGCCTTCGTAGACTTTGGCCCCTTTGAGGTCGGTTTTGAGCCAGTGGCCTTGGCGACGACCTTGATTGTCAATCTTGTTCTGCGCCTGGCAGACGATGCCGGCGAGGAGCATGATGAGTAGGATTGCTTGGTGTTTCATCTTTGTTGTTTAATGTGTTAATCGGTTGCGGGCAGGGAGCATGCGCGGGTAAATGCAGCGGTGTTAGCTGCTACCGGCAGGGGTTCACCGACCCAAAATAATTTGCAAAAATACAATTTTTTTTCAAATAGTTCGTTTATTGGGTGCTTTTTTAATGAACAGGATACTCTTCATAACTCTATTGGCCTTATTGCCATTGCTTTCGCCCACACTGAGGGCGCAGGGGACGCTGCAGGGCAACGTCCACACCACCGAGGGAGACCCCATCCCCTACGCAACCGTGGGGTTGCTGAATACCCCCAAACCGCAGGGGACGACCACGGACAGCCGCGGTCGCTTCAGCCTGACGGTTGCAGTGGAGGACTCGGTGACGCTGCGCGTCTCGTGCACGGGTTTCGAGAGCGTGGAACGGCGCCTACTGGTGGCCAAAGGGGAGACGCTTCAGGTGGACGTGGTGCTTAACCCGTCGGCTAAGCAGCTCAGCACCGTGACGGTGAGCGACGACCGGATACGCAACAGCTCCTTCACGCAAATCGACATTCAGCGGATTGAGAACAACGTGGGTCCTTCGGGCAGCGTGGAGGCCGTCATCAAGACGCTCCCCGACGTGAATTCCAACAACGAACTTTCTTCGCAATACTCTGTGCGCGGCGGCTCCTTTGACGAGAACCTTGTCTACATCAACGGCATAGAGATTTACCGCCCGCAGCTGGTGCGCAGCGGGCAGCAGGAGGGCCTGAGCATCATCAATCCCGACCTTGTGGACCATCTGGTCTTCTCGCCGGGCGGTTTCGACGCCACCTACGGCGACCGCATGTCGTCGGTGCTGGACATCATCTACAGCCGCCCCGTGGAGCGGCGGTTCAAGGCGTCGCTCTCGCTGCTTGGCGGGTCGGCCACTGCTGTCGGCACGCTGGGCAACCACTTCTCCTACGGCGTAGGGGTGCGCCACCACAGCAACCGCTATCTTTTCAAGAGCATGGACACTGAGGGCAACTATTCCACCTCCTACACCGACCTCCAAGCCATACTCCGCTACCGCGTGAACGACAGCCTCGACCTCAGCCTCCTGACGGTGTGGACCAACAACGTATACGGTCTTGTGCCCTATTCCCGCACCACCACCTTCGGCACCTTCAACCAGTCGCTCAAACTGAACGTCTATTTCGACGGCCTTGAGGATGACCGCTACCGCACGCTGCTCGGCGCCTTCACGCTCAACTACCACCCCAACGACGACTTCCAGCTGCTATGGATCAACTCCGCCCTTGCCAACCGCGAGCAGGAGAACTTCGACATCCAAAGTCAGTATTGGCTCTATGCCATCGGCGTGGGCGAGAACGCGGGCGACACGAACCAGTTTGACCAAGGGGTGGGCACGTTCCTCGAACACGCCCGCAACCGCCAGAATATGGCCATCTATGCCTCCGAACTCAAGATGGTGCGCTACGCCCTGCTCGGTTCCTGGGCTTTTGGGCTCAAAGCCCAGCTGGAGCACACCACGGGGAGCTTGCGCGAATGGAAATGGGTGGACAGTGCCGACTATTCCTACCCCACCGACCACCACCTGCCCGGCGTGGACGATACAGCCGTTTTCAACCCCGCCCTACAGTTCTTCTGCAATGCTGCCGGAAGCGTGCAGACCCTCCGTGGCAGTGGCTATGTGCAGCGCGACATCAACCTTTTCACCCGCCACGACGACCTTTTCAAAATCACCGCCGGCCTCCGCTGCCAGTACTACACCACCCGCTCCGATTCGCTCCACCTCAACAGCCAGTTCCTCCTCTCGCCGCGCCTCTCCGCCAGCTACAAGCCCCATGCAGGTCCCGACCTCCTCTACCGCCTTGTCGCAGGGCTCTACCAGCAGCCCACCCTCTACCGCGAGCTGCGCAACCCTGACGGCACCCTCTGCGCCGGTGTACCCGCCCAGCGCTCCTACCTCGCCTCCGCCTCCGTCGACTGGAACTTCCGCCTGTGGAACAAGCCTTTCCGCCTCACTGCCGACCTTTACTATAAATATATCACCAACCTCATCCCCTACACCATCGACAACCTCCGCCTCCGCTACAACCCCGGCGTACCCGCCGTGGGCTATGCCACTGGGGCCTCCCTCCGCATCAATGGCGATTTCGTCCCGGGCCTTGAATCCTGGGCCTCGCTCTCCGTGATGAAAACCCAGGAGGACATCCTGAACGACAACCTCGGATGGATCAACCGTCCCACCGACCAGCGTTTCAGCTTCAAGATATTCTTGCAGGACTACATCCCCTCCCTCCCCTGGTGGCGGATGAGCCTCAGTTTCATCTACGGCACCCGCGTGCCCACAACCTATCCCTACCAGACCGACCGCTCCATTGAGCGCTACCTGCCCCCCTATTTCCGTGCCGACTGGGGCAACACCATCCAGCTCACCCGCTTCGAGCGCATCCGCCGCTCCCGCATCGGCCAGTTGTTCGACGACCTCTCCGTCTCCGTGGAGGTCTTCAACCTCTTCAACTACCACAATGTCGTCTCCTTCATCTGGGTGGCCGACTACACCAACTACTACTGGGCCGTCCCCAACTACCTCACCGCTCGCCAACTCAACGTCAAACTCAGCGCCACCTTCTAATGGAGGCAAGGTCATCAATAACACCGCAGAGGCCAAAGAAGCCAGTGCGGTGACCACACCACCGACAAGGAAACTGCGTCCCGAAGGGACGCGACAACAGAAACAAAGAACACACAACAATATGCTCTCAGCACCATCCATCGCCCCGCTCATCCCCACCAGCCACCCGCTGCCCAACGGCAACACCCTTTTCCTTTTCCGCAACGACTCCCTCGGCATCGTCAAGCTCGACCTCACCCTCGAAGCCGGCAGCGCCTACCAGACCCGCAAAAGCCAAGCCCACGGAGCCAACCAGCTCTTTGGCGAAGCCACCACGCAGCTCCCCGCCGCACAGATGGCCGAATTCCTCGACTTCCGCGGAATCGTGGTGGAGCGCATGGCGGACACCTGCACCGCCAATCTCTCCTTCTACTTCATGCGCCGTTTTGCCGACCAGCTCTTCCCCCTCATCGCCCAGATGTTCCAAGCCCCGGTGGTCACCCCCCAACTCTTCGATGCCTATCTCAGCCGCCGTTCCGCACAGCTGAAGACCAACTTCCAAAAGACCAACTACCTGGCCCGCAACCTCTACTACGAATTGCTCTACGGCCCCGACCACCCATTGGGCACCTATGCCCACCCCGAAGACCTCCAGCACCTCACCCTCAGCGACGTGCAGGACTTCATCCACCGGCACTACTCACTGGCTCATGCCCAGCTCATCCTCAGCGGCCCCATCGACGACGAGCTGCTACGCCTGGCCGACGCTCACCTTGCGCCGCAAGCCTCCACTCCCGCACCCGCCGCAATCGTCCCCGCCACGCCCCCCCATCAGAAAGCCCAAGTGGCCCACGCACCCCTGCCCGGAGCCGTGCAATCCACTATCCGCATAGGCCGTCTGCTCCCCTTCCCGTGGCACAGCACCGACTACACCCGCTTCATGGTCCTCAACACCCTCCTTGGCGGCTATTTCGGCTCCCGCCTCATGAGCAACCTGCGCGAGGACAAAGGCTACACCTACGGCATCTACAGCCAAACCCAGATATTCCGCAACAGCATCGCCCTCTACATCACCGCCGATGTCGCCGCGGCTGCCACCGCCGACGCCGTCACCGAGATCAACAACGAAATCGAGCGTCTTCGCCAAGAGCCCGTCACCCAGGCCGAGCTGGACCGCGTGCGCAACTATATGATGGGCGACTTCATCCGCAGCATCGACGGCACCTTCGAAATCTCAGAGCGTTACCGCCAAATGGTGGCCACCGGCGTCGACGAGCGCCTCTCCACCAACCTCATGCAAACCCTCGCCGACGTCACACCCGCCCAGCTTCACACCCTCGCCCAAACCACCCTCACCGACTTGATAACCGTCACCTCCGGCCCAGCCTGATATTCATACCCCCAACCCCGCCTGATATTCATACCCCCGACCCCTTTCAAAAGGGGAGGACTGACGCGGTTGTTTTCTTCCATTTTGTTGCAGGGCTGACGCGGTTGTTTTCTTCCATTTGGATGCAGGGCTGCCGCGGTTGTTTTCTTCCATTTGGTTGCAGGGCTGACGCGGTTGTTTTCTTTTATTTGGACTTACTGCTGTGGAATCTCCTGTCGACACTGACCCGCCACCGCGAACTCCCCTCTTCAGAGGGGCTGGGGGTATGCCTCTATTACGGCATCTCTTTCATACCCCCGGCCCCTTTCAAAAGGGGAGGGCTGACGCGGTTGTTTTCTTCCATTTGGTTGCAGGGCTGCCGCGGTTGGCCCCCTCCATTAGGATGCAAGGCTGACGCGGTTGCTTTCTTTTATTTGGATCTACTGCTGTAGACTCTCCTGTTGACACTGACTCGCCACCGCGAACTCCCCTCTTCAGAGGGGCTGGGGGTATGCCTCTTTAACGCGGCCTTTTGTTCATACCCCCGGCCCCTTTCAAAAGGGGAGGGCTGACGCGGTTGGCCTCTTCCTTTTGGTTGCAGGGCTGACGCGGTTGGCCTCTTCCTTTTGGTTGCAGGGCTGACGCGGTTGTTTTCTTTTACTTGGATTTACTGCTGTGGAGTCTCTTGTTGACACTGACCCGCCGCCGCGGACTCCCCTCTTCAGAGGGGCTGGGGGTATGCATCTATGACGGCATCTTTTTCATACCCCCGACCCCTTTCAAAAGGGGAGAGCTGACGCGGTTGGGCTCTTCCATTTGGTTGCAGGGCTGACGCGGTTGTTTTCTTCCATTTGGGTGCAGGGGTGACGGGGTTGGCAGCTCCGTTGAGAATAGCGGTGATAGATTGGAGAATGTGTTAGTCATGCTTTAATCTGGGGAAGAATAGCCATAATGAGTATCAAGGATTAGGCGGATATACTCTTTGTAAATCTCATCCTCTGTCAGTTTGTCATTTTTCAATACATTGTACTTCTGAATCAATTTCACCAGATATCCAGGAACCAATTCTTTGATATAACCCTTTTCCAGTTTCAATCTCATCTCCTCTCGTTCTATCTCATTCCCATCTGCATCTTCATAGTCTGCATTACGGACAGGCATTGGATAGATCCAGCAATTCCCATATTCTGAAATACTATAACCTAGTTGAGGAGCATACTCCTTCCCTACCACTATTTTTTTGTACTCTTTAAGACCATATAATAATCCATAAGGATAATCGCCATAATAAGCCTTAATATCATTTGTATCAATTTCAACAAATTGAGGTGTCCCTACATCTGTCTCTACGGCGTATGCGATATGAACTCCTGTAGTAACAATCCTACTACACACAAAACTTTCAGGGTATTCCAACGAAATGTCACCACATAATAATGTAAAATCAGATAGCAGTAGATTCCTTCTTAGTTTTTCTCTCTCCTCTTTAATATCAACTCCAGGCGAGTCAAAGATTACTAATTTCCTTGCCTCAAACAATTCTTTAGCTGTCACTGTACTACCATCCATTTTGATACAAGAAGTTTCATCCAAGAGATAATCATCCAAAGGTTGGTAATCCACATTAATTGGATTTGGCAAAATCCAATTTCCACTACAAAACCCATAATATTGCCTTTGGAGAGAATGCTTATTATCATCATTGTTTTCACAGGCTTCTTTACACACTTCCAGCAGTTTTGGATACACCAATCTGAGAATATCAGGAGATAATACATCCCATGTTTTTTTCAACCTATCCCTTCCCTGGGGAAGCAACCTATCACGAGAGATAGTCACAAACTTGTCTGCCTGCCTACAAAAAAGGTTCCACTTACGTGCAAATGCGGCGATGCCACTACTTAGTGGAATATCCCGAAAGTATAGTTGTTTATGATATTTATATTTATGTCCAACAAAAGATACAACTACCTCGGAACCAAACTTTTTTTCTTCTATTTGGAAAAGGAGCCTTCCATAGTCATCCCATTTCCAGCCAACTCTGAAGTGCTGCTCCTCCGAAAGAAATTCGTACTTATCACCTTTTTCCTCCTTACCAAAGACTTTTGTCTGATACTTTGACGTATAGAGGATGGGTATATTTTCCACACTATTAAAAGTACGGTTTATATATCCTTCGACTTTACTCACAATGTAATAGGGGACGCTATCCATGTTTTTCATTAGTTCGTCCAAATCATCCCTATCCAACTCGAACAACTCTCCTAAATGGTTGGTATCAATCTCAATTGAAACTGTGGTGCCATGGGAAACAGCCTTTGTCTGCTTAGTCCCTGGGATAGGACGTTTAAAGTCGATATTCTCCTCTTCGATGGAGCAGAAACTGCCATCCACCGAGGAGCGGAAAACAATCCTCCGCGTTGGCTCGCCTGGATAATGAGTGTCGACGGTGAACTCATTAGCGACATAAAAGACCGTCTGCAGGCCCAAGCCAAAAGCGGCTGTCGGCTGCAGAAAGTACGGCATCTTCTCCACCATGGCTTCATAGTCCCTGTCCGCCTTGCGGCTGGCCCCCACTTGGCTGGTCATCCGTATCAAACTCTCCTCTGAAATGCCTGTCCCCCAATCCTCGCAAACCACTCGCACCACCTGTTTCTCTTCGTCATATTCCACTTTGAGGTTTATCGGATAGCGCTCATAGATAGACTGGGGAACGTCGCTCGCAAACTTGATGTCGGCAGCCGACCTGATGTCACGTTCCGGGTTTGTCAGATGGTATGGAAAGTAGTAATCCATATCTTTCCATATCTGCAACTTGGTTGCGTCCATGGCGTTTTGCACAATCTCGCGAATAAACACCCTTCCAGGATTTTTATAGATAGCACCCCCTTTCAGCATCTCAAAGGTACGCTTGCTTGATATGTCAAAACGAAGATTCCGCAACTCCGGGCGCGTCTTCGCCCCTTTGTAGTAGATTTTGATACTGTCATTATGCAGTACGGGTGGGAGCCCGCCCAAATCGGCAGGGGCTATGCGGTTCCAGTTTTGGCTCTGCTTCTCCACCTCTTTTTCCAACATGTCGAACAGCTCGCGGGTCACACGGTAAGAGGCATCGGTGGGGCAGTCCAGCTCCGCCTCAATCCCGTCGGGCGAGATGAGCAGGTGTTTCACAGCCTGGTGCTTATCGAAATGCGCCTTGGAGGATTCCGGCATTTCTTTCAGCGTAGATAATGTAAAATCGTTGAATCGGTTGCTGTCCACATCGAGCAAATCGCCCAAACGTATCATGCAAGCAATGAACCGCGGGTGCACCTTGTCACCCCGCAATCCATCATCCTCATGAGGCAACTCCATCAACTCACCGAAATTGGCGCCATGCAGATGTGCCACATCGGCCAACAAAGACAAATAGCGTGACGGGAATGCATCACAATAGAAATCGTGAGCCATCTTGGCAAACAAATCATCCTTTTTGTTCAAGTAATCTTTGCTTCTGTCGCCATGGCCGCCACGCATCTGCTGCGCGATAATCAGAGTGACAGCATTGCGCAGTTCCAATGCCCATTTGAAACCCTTTGCCGGGTCGTCAGGGAGAAGTCTTCGATTCAGCAACAAGTTGGCAGCATCTGAAATCTGCTTGTCGGCACTGGAGGCGTATGTTGTCAGCAAATCCGCCATTTCAGGCTTATCCCACTCTTCCTCCAGAAAGGTGTAGGACATATACATGCCAAGGTCATGCGTCAAGCCTGCCATAAGTATCAGGAAGGTGTCGGTAGGGCCGAGCCGCTCCACCCTGTCGCGCCCCAACAGCCGTTGGATATTATCGAGCAAGGTCATGGAATGGCTGTCGTCATGCCGACTATAGTGCGGGAAATAGGATGCGATTGTACTCAACGCATTGGGAAGATTCTTTTTGTTCAACCGCCATGCATCGAGCAACAGATTGTAATCGGGATCGGCAGCACACAAGGCTTCCAGATGCTTTTCGAGCGAATAGTTCTTAGTATCCAACATTTTGTGAATCAGTTTAATAGAACAAAATCATTCTGTCATTGCCAAGAATAATACAGAATGCAAAGATAACTTTATTTTTCCACATTTGCAAATCTTTTATCTTGGACAAACTTGAGCTCCCGAGCGAAACTGGTAACACACTGTGTGGCAACAGCGAAGGCGATTGTTGTCCACCAGCCATCCCACAGATGGGTCCTTGCTGGATGTCCGTTAGGGGTTGGTTCGGTCGTTGCAGGCTTGTTCTGGGATGTTCCTTAGTTCATTTGTCCTTCGTAGGAGGAACAAATGTTTAAGAACAATTAGAGAACTGACCTAAAAGGAGCGAAGGTGGAGCCTACGAGCCTTGCACCACAAGTTGGGCAAGGGAGCAGGTGCCAAAAAACAGCGAAGAAAGTACTAATATAAAAAAGAGTATGCATATATCAAAAAAAAAGTGTAAATTTGCACTTTCGAACGCTCTGCGTTGCGAAGTGTAACATTATCTAAACTAACAATATACAGAAAATGAGAAAACTTGCTGTGGTGGCTTTTGGCGGCAATGCCCTGCTTCGTAGCGGCCAGAAAGGCACTTATCAGGAACAAATAGAGAATGTGGAACAGACTTGCGAGTCGCTGTACAATCTGCTGAAGCGCAACTATAACATCGTCATCGGGCACGGCAACGGTCCCCAGGTGGGCAACGTGATGCTGCAGCACGAGGAGGGCAAGCGCGCCGGTATTGAGGCGATGCCGATGGACTTCTGCGTGGCAGAGACCCAGGGCTCCATTGCCTACCTCATCGAGATGGGTCTGCGCAATGTGATGGCCCGCCACGACATTCAGCGCGACGTGGTCACGTTGGTGACTCAGGTGGCCGTGAACCAGTTCGACCCCATGTTCCAGAACCCCACCAAGCCCGTGGGCCCCTACTACACCAAGGAACAGGCCGAGGAGCTGGCCAAGACAACGGGTGCCGTGTATAAGGAAGACCCCAAGGGTCGCGGCTGGCGCAAAGTGGTCGCTTCGCCCAAGCCCACGCGCATCAACAACATCAAGGTGGTGCAGGAGCTGGCCAAGGCCGGTCACATCGTTGTGACGGTTGGCGGCGGCGGCATCCCCGTGGTGGAGGAGAACGACTGCGTGCGCGGCGTCGAAGCCGTGATTGACAAGGACTTGGCCAGTGCCCTCTGCGCCGTGCAGATTGGTGCCGACGAGTTCTACATCCTCACCGATGTGCCCAAGGTGTACATCAATTTCCGCAAGGAGAATGAGCAGGCCCTTGATGTGATTACGGTGGCCCAGGCCAAGGAATATCTGGAGGCTGGCCATTTTGCCGAGGGCAGCATGGCTCCGAAAATCCGTGCAGCCATCATGTTCGTCGAGAACGGCGGCAAGGAGTGCATCATCACCGAGGCCGGCCAGCTGGACAACCCCAACTGCGGCACCCGCATAGTGCACTAACAGTTTCGGATTACTCAGAATAATCAGAATACTCCGATTACTCAGAATATTGCATAATCATGAACCCAATCACCGACTCACCCAAGTTCAGACCTTTCATGCTGAAGTTGGCCCTTATGGGCGCCGCACTGCTGCTGGTGGCCTTGGTGCTGACCTTGGCGGGTGTCCACTACAACGATGCCCTGCTCACCGTAGGCTTCGGAGTGTTGGCAGTTGTGGCATTCTTTCTGGGACAGATGTTTCCCGGCACCAATCGCGTCGGAGCACCCATCTGGAAGTTTGCGATGACACTCACCGGATACTCGCTTGCGGCTGCCCTGATAGGGGTGCTGTTCATCATTATGCATTGGCCTGGCGGCGATAAGATGATGATTCTCGGCATCGGCTGCTTGGCTGTCTGTGCAATCGCATGGTTGGTGTATTTACTCTACTATAAAAAGAACAAAGACATTCAAACATTTGAAGAAGACAACAATTAATTATTTAAACAACAATAACATGGCTTACAATTTAAGAAACCGCAATTTTCTGAAGATTTTAGACTTCAGCCCCAAGGAACTCAACTATCTGCTCGACCTGGCTCGCGACCTGAAACGCGCCAAGTATACCGGCACCGAGCAGCCCACTTTGAAGGGTAAGAACATCGCCCTGATTTTCGAGAAGACCTCCACCCGCACCCGCTGCGCCTTCGAGGTTGGTGCAAAAGACCAGGGTGCTCACGTCACCTATCTGGGCCCCACCGGCAGCCAGATCGGCGTGAAGGAGAGCATGAAGGACACCGCCCGTGTGCTGGGTCGCATGTTCGACGGCATCGAGTACCGTGGCTTCAAGCAGGAGACTGTTGAGGAGCTGGCCAAATACGCTGGCGTCCCCGTGTGGAACGGCCTGACCAACGAGAGCCATCCCACGCAGATTCTCGCCGACTTCCTCACCATGCAGGAGCATGCCGGCAAACCCCTCGATCAGGTGACCTTCGCCTACGTTGGCGATGCCCGCTTCAACATGGGCAACAGCCTGATGGTTGGTGGTGCCAAGATGGGCATGGATGTGCGCATCATCGCCCCCAAGAAACTGCAACCCGAAGCTTGGCTGATTGAGAAATGCCAGGAGATTGCCAAAGAGACCGGCGCCAAGGTGACCGTCACCGACGACCCCGTGGCCGGCGTGAAGGGCTGCGACTTCATCTACACCGACGTTTGGGTGAGCATGGGCGAACCCGCCGAGGTATGGAAAGAGCGCATCGACATGCTGATGCCCTACCAGGTGAACGCTGAAATGATGAAGAACACCGGCAACCCCAAGTGCAAATTCATGCACTGCCTGCCCGCTTACCACAACCTGGAGACCCAGGTGGGCCGCGACGTGAACAAGCAGTTCGGTCTGGACGGCATCGAGGTGACCGAGGATGTCTTCGAGAGCGAGAACAGCATCGTCTTCGACGAGGCCGAGAACCGCATGCACACCATCAAGGCCGTCATGGTTGCCACTCTGGGCGACTAATGAATTGAAAAGGGAAAATTGAAAATTGAAATGAGGCGACCCTACTGGCGACCCGTTTCAATTTTCAATTTTCTCTTTACACACATCCCCTCCCCAATTCTTCATCATTAATTATTAAAATGGTTATCCGCAATGTCCCGAACAAGCCTCAAAGAGGCTTAATCTCAATAACCCTTGACAAGAAAAGCTTTGATTTTCGCAGTCAGAGGATGGAGAGCAACGCTCTTTTTGTGTCTTGGAGAGACGCGATTTTGCTCTTCGACAGAATGCGGATGGTCATGTCTTTTTAACCATTAATTTCGATTCAAACTATGTGGTTTACTAATTTACTCACCAACGGCGGCGTCGGTACTACTGTCCTGATGCTTGCCATCTCCATTTTCTTAGGACTGCTGTTAGGCAAAATTAAGGTGAAGGGCATCACCCTGGGCATCACCTGGGTGCTCTTTGTCGGCATTGGCCTGAGTGCAGTCGGTGTGGCCTGCAACCACGACATGCTGCACATCATCAAGGAATTCGGTCTTATCCTCTTCGTCACCGCCGTGGGTCTGCAGGTGGGACCCGGATTCTTCCGCTCATTCAAGAAGGGCGGCCTGGCCATGAACATCATGGCATTGGTGAATGTGGCCTTGGGCGTGGGCATCACGGTGATTATCGCCAAGATGGCCAACCAGGAGCTGACGGACATGGCCGGTGTATACACTGGAGCCATCACCAACACCCCGGGCCTCTCGGCCGCACAACAGGCCGTGGGCGACCTCGGCATCGAGGGTGCTTCGGAGCGGTTGGCTGCGGGCTATGCCGTCGCCTATCCCCTGGCCGTGGTGGGCATGATTGTTTCCTGCCTGCTGCTGCGCTGGTTCTGCCGCATCGACCTGAAGAAAGAGCCCACCGAAGAAGGTCAGACCAGTCAGACTAGTCAGACAAGTCAGACAGGTCAGCCTTCCAAGAAAGGCGGTATCCTGCTCATCCCCATCTTCATCATCATCGCCCTCGGTATCGTGCTCGGCTCCATCCCCATTCCCGTGGGAATGAAAGCCCCCGTCAAGCTGGGACTGGCCGGCGGCCCGCTGGTAGTGGCGCTTATTGCGGGATGGCTTGGTGTGAAGAAAGGCTGGTACACCACCGATTTCACTGACGGTCAGGGCGTGCACATGCTGCGCGAAGTGGGCATTGCCCTCTTTCTGGCAGGCGTGGGACTGGGTGCCGGACAGGCTTTCGTGGCCACCGTGCAGACACACTATATGTGGGTGGTCTACGGTGTCATCATCACCATGGTGCCCCCCATCCTCGTCACCCTTTTCGGCCGACTGGTGCTGCACCTCAACTACTACACCCTTATGGGCTTCATCGGCGGCTCGCACACCGACCCGCCCACCCTGGCCTTCGCCAACAATGTAGCCCCCGAAGGGTGCAAACTGCCCAACACCGGCTATGCCACCGTCTACCCCCTCACCATGTTCCTGCGTATCTTCACCGCGCAGCTGCTGGTGCTCATGGCCATTTAGCGACAGATTATTTTTTACCCCACAAAACCCAAAGAACAATGAAAAAAATCCTCATCGCCATTGCAATGCTCTGCATCGCACTGCCCCTGTGGGCACAGACTCCCGTTTTGAACACCACCAAGAATGCCCCCAAGGCTAAAAAGGAGGCCAAGAAAGAGGAGCGCAAAGACACCAAAGAGATGGAAAAGCCCTACGACGAGAAAATCAACGCCATGGAGCAGATTGACAAAGCCCTGGAGCAAATCCGAGGCACCCACCGGCTGCTCATTTGCCAGGTGGGCGGCAACTGGTGCCCGTGGTGCCTCAAGTTCAACAAATTCATCAACGAGGACAAGGAAATCTCCCAGTTTGTGGCTGACAATTTCGTCTACATCCACGTCAATACCTCGAAAGCCAACAAGAACTACGAAGCCATGAAACGCCTCGGCAACCCTGGCCGTTTCGGCTACCCCGCCCTTGTTGTGCTCAACGAGGAAGGCAGAGTGCTGCATATCCAAAACAGCGCCTACCTTGAAGACGGGCAGAGCTACGACCGCAAAAAGGTCCTCGCCTTCTTCCAGAACTGGACCCGCGAAGCCATCGACAACATCAAGTAAACGGATGTGAATGTGTCGACGTGTTAATACTACGAATCTGGTGGCATTGACATAAATGGTGCTTCTTATGGAGCGTCATATTATGATGGTAAAATCAATATGAGTCTACGGAGAGGTAGCGGACTGACCTTCACTTTTAATGTTGGATCTATTTCCAGAGTTGAAATCATTTGTGATCATATTGATTTTACCGCGCCCTCTGGGTGGTCATGGAATTCCGATGACCATAAGTTGATATGGACTGGCACTCCGAGTGCTTCAGTAAGTCTATATACTGGAGCAACAAGCGCAATCTACGATATTACGTCTATCGAGTTCACCATGGATAATTAAACAGCATTCCACCGATAAAGACGAAAAAAGCCCTGTCGAATTCGGCAGGGCTTTTTTCGTCCTTTCATTACAGTTATAGGGGTCTTCTATAAACCACCCCCTTGGGGGTGAGCTATGAATAACACCCCACTTCAACCCCACCCCTGCCGCCTTCGGGCTGGCAGGGATTTCTTTTTCTTGTTATGTCGGGAAAAATGTGTATCTTTGCAAACTGAAAGGAGTATATTATGGACACAATGGAATGTACTACAAATCCAACCACAAAAGTACCTCTTCGTACACCTTCACCATCGCGCGATGTACGCGTCGAGATGACTAAAACGCCAGAAGAAGAACTGATGACGGAGGAGGAATACTTCGGCATATTAAGAAAGAGGGTGAACGAGTATTATGACATCCTATAAGATGTGCTAAGCACCCATCTATTTGATCTATTCCCTGCTGGTCTATGCTGGCGGGGATTTCTTTTTCTTGTTATGTCGGGAAAAATGTGTATCTTTGCAACGTCAAACACCCCATAGTCCGCAAGGGTGAGAGGTGGGCGACAGGACATATAGATAATACATAAAAAAAGGAGAAAACACCATGTGTACATATAGCATTACATTGAACGACATGTTGATTGAAAAGGCACGTCCTGCGTTTGCCGATGAGAATGCATTGCAACAATGGTTGCAAGAACAGGTATCTATCGCATTGGAAAAGTATATCGAAAATACCGAGTCTGAGCAACATGTGATGGTGAAAGAAAGTCTGACGAAGGCCTTCAATGAGTTGCATACGGGTCAGGCAAAGAGGAACGCGCGCCAGTTGTTTTCATAAATCATCATTGGCAATGTCTGTAACATTTGACTATCTGCCCGAATTCGAAAGGCGGGCAAAATCGTTGGAAAAGAAATACAAATCTTTCAAATCTGACTACCTGGCCTTTCTTGATGCTTTAGAAGAAAATCCTTATAGTGGAGAGCCGCTCGGGCACAACACATACAAATATCGAATGTCCATTGCCTCAAAGGGAAAAGGTAAAAGTGGAGGCGCAAGAGTGATAACATACAATATTCAGCAAGCCAACGAAGATATTTTTATTACGCTGATGTCCATCTATGACAAGTCCGAAATTAGCAATGTGTCTGATGCCTACTTGCGACAACTAATACAAACAATCGAAAGGGAATGATTACTAAACAGAAAAGTATGAGTAACATGACATAAAGGAACATAATAAACATACTTTGAGCTAACCGCTCATTTCTTCAACCCTATTCCCTGCTGGTCTATGCTGGCGGGGATTTCTTTTTCTTGTTATGTCGGGAAAAATGTGTATCTTTGCAAACTGAAAGGAGACATGAAAATGAGTACTGCAACGTATAGCAATCCGGCAATGAACAATCTTTGGAACTATATTCAAGGATTGTCTCTTTCTGCCAGTGACCGCCAATGGCTTGCCGATAGGCTTGTTGAGAAGACAGATGAACAGCAGGCGGCAAAGTCCGAGGAAGAGCTGGTATTCCCACACTTCGACGACGGCTTTGTACCATCCGAAAGCCTTCTATCCATGGTGTTAGGACCACTGCCTGAAGGGTTTGACATTGACAAAGAACTTGAACTAATGTGGGAGGAACGAGCCAAATGAAAGTGTTTCTCGACACAAATGTTGTTATTGACTTCATCTGTAAAAGAGAGCCATTTTTTACGGATGCAAAGAACATTTTTGTCATGCACGAAAGAGGGGAAATTGAATGCAGTGTTTCTGCTCTCACCATCATCAATTGTGCATATATCATGCGCAAAGTATTTGACAAAAATGAAGTATTACGGGTTGTTGGACTATTGTGTAAAAGGTTTGATGTATCTGCTATAAACAAGTCAATCATAATGGATGCCGTCAAAAAACAGTCTTACGACTTTGAAGACACCGTACAATACCTTTCAGCATTGCCATACCAGCCAGACGTAATCCTTACTCGCGACAAGAAAGGCTTTGCCGATTTGGGCATATTGGTGATGACCCCTACCGAATTTGTTGCAAGGAGCCGAATGTAATATTGTTCAAATAGAATAACTCACAAAAACCAACTATGTAGACAGAAGAAATAGTATCACATAATTGAGCTAACCGCCCATATTCTCGCTGTAAGAATCTGGACAATTCCGATGTGTATGAGAATAGGCTCGCGGAAGGTTCACGCCTTGGGCGTGGATTATTCGTGTCTTATTAATACACATGGCAGTCCAGAGCCATTACGGATAATAAGGAGCAAGAAAATAATAATCTAACGCACTTTTTATATGAAACAGAAATTATTAACTCTCACCATCTTATTGATGGGAATCTCTCCAAATGTTTTTGCTTACGATTTCTCCGGTTTAGCACCCACTGGGCAGACTTTGTATTTCAATATTGTTAATGATGGTGCACAAGTAACATACCCGGGTTCGAGTGGGGGGTACTGGACTGGATATACCATGCCGACAGGTAACCTCATTATCCCCGATAGTGTATCTCATGGGGGTCATTCATTTGCTGTCACCTCTATTGACTCCTATGCATTCATTAATTGCAATGGACTTACATCAGTCACGATACCTGCACCTGTCACAGCCATAGGAGATTCATCTTTTTCCAATTGTAGTGGACTTGCTAATGTACATTATAATGCCAGTAATTGTACTAATGCTGGTCGTGTTAGCTATCATTGGTGGGAGCGGGATTTGTATGAAGATGACTACTCAATCGTTAATGCCTTTAGTGGGTGCAATAATATACAGCATATTGATATAGGGGATAATGTAACAAGGATTCCTGATTTTATTTTTTATGGATGTGCTTTTTCTTCCGTTAATATTCCTAGTAACGTATCGTACATTGGACGTTTGGCATTTGGGTTCTGTGGAGACTCTTCAACCGTTTATTTTAATGCAGCTAATTGTTTGTATGCGGGAGATTTTTTTACAGATGGGTATGAAATGTGGCATTGGGCTAGTGCTTTCTATGGTACTAGTATATCAGAAGTGTTTTTGGGGGATGAAGTAACATCAATCCCGCCGTTTTTATTTGCTGGTTGTACGATAGGCTCTATAACAATACCAGACTCTATTAACTCAATAGGCGAATACGCTTTTGGCTTTTGTAATATTACCACTATGTATTACAATGCTATTAATTGCACAACTTATTATACTCCAGGTACCACTGCTCTTCACTATTATGTCGGGGCGGTTAGAGATGGCGGGACTGCTATTATTCATAGCAGTATCTCCACACTAAATATAGGGAATGATGTGCAGACCGTGAATAATATTCAAAGATGTAATGGAACGATCTTGAATCTTAATACTATCCCAAGGGATATGATTGGTGACCACCCTTTTGATTTAGAAGGTTCAATTTTTTTCTCTGATTATTATTGGAGTAATAGATTTTCTATTGTAAATATCGGAAATGGTATTACTGACATTCCAGGTGGTTTGTTTTCCGAGAGTAGAATTCGTTCAGTGACAATTCCTAGCACAGTTACAACCATAGGAGTGGGGGCTTTCAGAGGATGTAGTTCTTTGGATTCTATCTCAATTCCCAACTCGGTCACAACTATTAATGAGTTTGCTTTTTCTGGTTGCAGTAGCTTGAATTCTATTACCCTTGGTAGTTCCATCGATACTATTCGTTCTTATGCATTTAATGGTTGCTCTGGATTGCATCAAATTATTTCGTTAAATAATTCTGCACCGAGATTGTATCCATATTCATGGGTTGATGATTCTATTAATATATTTGATGGTGTAAGTTCAACTATACCAATTATTATCCCATGTGGTAGTCTGGCTTCTTATCAATCAGAATGGTATTATTTTTCCAATTTCATAGTAGATATACCTTATGTTCTCTCTGTAATATCGGCAGATAACAGCATGGGTACTGTATCAGTATCAGATAGCTCATGCCCATTTCCTGTGGTAGATATTATGGCTACGGCCAACCCCGGATATAGATTCAACCATTGGAGTGACCATAACACAGATAATCCTCGCACCCTTACATTAAGCATGGATACTACATTAGTAGCATACTTTTCCATAGACAACTCCGTGGCAGACACAGTGTTTGTTCTGGATACGGTCATTATACACGACACAACCTTCATTAACAATTACTTCCATGATACAACTTATATCAACAACTATATCTATGATACAAGCTATGTCACCACATACGTCCACGACACGCTGATTGCCTACGTGAACCAGTATGTGCATGACACCACGTTTATCACCAACTACATCCACGACACCAGCTATATCTACCGCACGCAGTATGACACCCTGTTTGTCTACAACACCGTCCACGATACCGCTTGGCTCACCGCCTACATTCATGACACCGCCTTTATCAATAACTACATCCACGATACCGTGTGGCTGACACAGACGGTGTGGGATTATATACACGACACGGTGATAAAGCATGTACACCACTATATCCACGACACCACTTTCATCAACAACTATATCCACGACACAACCTATCTAACTCAGTATGTAGACCGCTATATTCACGACACAGTGATGCAATTTGTCAACCAGTACATCCATGACACCACATTTATCAACAACTACATCCACGACACAGTGATCAACTACGTGAACAATTACATTCACGATACCACTTTTATCAACAATTACCTGCACGACACAGTATGGATGACCAATTATGTCTATGACACAGTCTATATCAACAACACAGTCCACGACACTGCCTATATCACACAGTATGTCCATGATACCACATTTGTGAACAATTACGTCCACGACACGTTGATTGCATACGTGAACCAGTATGTACATGACACCACTTTTATAACCAACTACATCCACGACACCAGCTATATCTACCGCACGCAGTACGACACCCTGTTTGTCTATAACACCGTCCACGACACCGCCTGGCTCACTGCATACGTCCATGACACCGCCTTTGTGAATAACTATATCCATGATACCTTATGGTTGACGCAGACTGTGTGGGAATATATCCACGACACGGTGATAGAACACGTACATCATTACATACACGACACCACGATTGTGAACAATTACATACACGACACCGTGATGCAGTACGTGAACCAGTACATTCATGACACCACCTTCATCAACAACTACATTCACGACACAGTGTTCAACTATATAAACAACTACATCCATGACACGACGTTTATCACCAATTACGTTCATGATACCACCTTCTACCCTGTCTATATCCATGATACAACCTTTGTGAATAACTATATTCACGACACACTGTTCCGCACTCGCTATGTCTATGACACTACCTATATCAACAACTATATACACGACACGGTGCTGGTCTATGTCACCGCAGGAGATGACACCACATATATCAACAACTACGTACACGACACTCTCTACATCTATCGCACCCTCTACGACACCATCTTTGTCTATACCCACGTCCACGACACCACCTTCCTCACTCAGTACATCCACGACACTGCTTTTGTGAATCACTATATCCACGACACACTCTACCTCACCCAATGGATGTATGAGTATATCCACGACACCATCATCCGGACGGTGACAGAATACGTTCATGACACCACTTTCGTGAACAACTATATACACGACACCACCTACCTCGACCGCTACATCTACGAGTACCTGCACGACACCATCATGCAGTACATCAACCACTACATTCATGACACCACCTATATCAACAACTACATCCACGACACCGTTCATCTGACGCAGTACGTCCACGATACGGCGTTTATCTACCAGTACATCCACGACACTATCGTGAATTACGTGAACAACTACATCCACGACACCACCTTCATCAACAACTACATCTATGACACCATCTACCTCTACCGCTATATCCACGACACAATCTATGTCCACGATACCATCTACATCCAGGAGGGCGAGGGCATAGACAACATCGCGCTACTCAATGCCAAGATTTATCAGCGCAATGGGCAGATAGTGGTGGAGGGTGCTGAGGGGCATCCCGTGTATCTCTACGACGTGGTGGGGCGGTTGCTGGCCACCAAACGTGAGGCGGCACAGGAGGTGCTGCTCGATGTGCCTGCCTCGGGTGCTTACCTTGTCAAGATAGGCGACGCTCCCGCACGGCGCGTTGTCGTGCGACGGTAACGTTTGAATGCGTTAATATGTGAACGTGTTAATTCTTTAATCAGACTAACTGAATACTATATTAACGGATTGAATAACACGAATTGCCTTGAATTAACCATTAATGGATAGTTCATGGAAATTCGTGTTTTTCTCATACACCTGTGTGCAATTCATTTTTTTTGCGTATCTTTGCAATGTGAAATCAATTCTAACAAAGATGAAGAGACTCTGTATTATCGCACTTTTTGCGGCTTTGGTCATGGGTTGCTCCAACACGCCAAAAGCCTATCCCGATTTGAAATTCATGTCGTTTAACATCCGCCTCGGCAGCCAATGGGCCGAGAACGAGGACGGTCCCAACGCCTGGTCGCAGCGCAAGGAGGCCGTGGTGGCTATGATTCTGAAAGAGGCTCCCGACGCCATCGGGATGCAGGAGGTGCTTCCCCACCAGTTCCTTTACCTCGACAGCGCCCTGGCCGGGATGTATAAGGGCTTCGGCGTGGGCCGCGACAATGGGCTGCCCGCCACCGATACCGCCTGTGAAGGCGAAATCATGTGCATCTTCTACCGCACCGACCGTCTCGAACTCCTCGACCAGCACACATACTGGCTGAGCGAGACCCCCGACAGCGTCAGCTTCGGCTGGGATGCCGCCTGCCGCCGCACTGTCACCATGGGCCTGTTCCACGACCTCACAACCGACAGCAATTTCGCCTATCTCAACACTCACCTCGACCACGTAGGCCCCGCAGCCCGCCGCAACTCCATCCTCGAGCTCTGCACCTTAAGCGAAACCTACCCCGGCCGCGTCATCCTTGGCGGCGACATGAACTCCACTTTGGAGGACAGCATCTTCCTCCCCCTGACCGCTGCCAACCTAATCTCCGCCCGCGACATTGCCGACACCACCGACAACGCCATCACCTACAATGCCTTTGGCAAAGCCGAGGGCAAACAAATCGACCACTTCTTTGTCCGCGGATGGTCGAAGGTGCCTCTCTTCCGCACCCTCAACGGCGACTACGGTGTGCCTTTTATTTCCGACCATTATCCCGTAATAACAACCCTCAGATATTAGTCAGGCCATGAATAAAAGAATGATCCTCTTCCTGGCACTTGCCACCCTGATTGCCGGCAGTGCCTTTGCCCAGAACAGCCAGAGCGGCAAGGCCCGCACCAAGGCCGACAAGAATGCCGTTCCGATCCATCTTGCCTCGGCCAGCATCGACTCCGCAGCCGATGTCGCCGCCATCGCCCGCATGAAGCACAAGATGGACTCCATCCGCCGTCACCGTCCCACCGTGGCCCTTGTGCTGGCCGGCGGAGGCGCCAAAGGGGCGGCCCATGTGGGAGCCCTCGAGTATATCGAAGAACTGGGCATTCCCATCGACATGGTGCTCGGCACCAGCATGGGCGGTCTTGTAGGTGGCCTGGTGGCCATGGGCTACTCCAGCAAGGCCATCGACACCATCCTCACCACCACCAACTGGGGCGTGATGCTCAGCGACCAAGTGCCCGTCAACAAGATGTCGTACATGCGGCGCAAATACAACGAGACCTACTTCATCCGCTCCCCCTTCCGCTACGAGAGCGAAGAGTGGGAACGCCGGCAGCGCGAAGACTATATCACCCGCAAGGCCAACGAAACCGCCAATCCCCTCACCTCCTCCGAGATGGGACAGGCCTACACCGCCAACCTCATCGCCAACCTCCCCGACGGCTACATCTACGGCTACAACGTCAACAACATCATCAACAGCCTCACAGTGGGTTACCAGGACTCGATGGACTTCTGCGACCTGCCTATCCCCTATTGCTGCGTGGCCACCGACCTTGTCACCATGAAAGCCAAATACTGGACCCACGGCCACCTGTCCGACGCCATGCGCTCCACCATGTCCATCCCCTTCTTCTTCATGCCCGTCCGCAAGGATGGACGCATCTACATCGACGGCGGCACCCGCAATAACTTCCCCACCGACATGGCACGCGCCATGGGGGCCGACTACATCATCGGCGTCGACCTTAGCCAGCCCCGCACCTATTCTGAAATCAGCGGCATGGCCAACCTCCTCATGCAGTGCATCTCGCTGATGGGCAAAGACGCCTTCGACAACAACCTCCCCTTGGCCGACGTCTACATCCATCCCGACATGTCGGGCATGAACATGATGAGTTTCGACTCCACCTCCATTGCCGAATGCCTCCACCGCGGCTATGTCGCCGCACAGAGCCAGTCCGAGGGGCTTGAAGCCATCCTGCAGAAGGTCGGCCCCACCAAAACCCGTCCGCTCAACAACACCCCCGGCATCAATATCCACAACCGCAAAGTGGTTATCGGCAACGTCGTCTACGAAGGCATTAAACCCGACATCGTCTCCTACTTCGAGAAGAACAGCAGCATTCATAAAGGTCATGCCTACAGCAGCGACGACATCGAAGAGGAGCTCGCCCTCATGTACGGCTCCGGACTCTTCGACCAGGTGTCCTACAGCCTCTACGGCGACAAGGAGCCCTTCACCCTTGCCTTCCACTGCAAGCGCGGCCCCATCCACCAGTTCGGTTTCGGACTGCGGTTCGACACCAAAACCATGTTGTCCGCCGCCTTCAACATCGGCCTCAACCGGCGCAAACTCTCCGGCTTCAAAGCCGACTTCTCGGCCGTCATCGGCAACAACCCCTCCGCCACCGTCAACGTCCTATACGCATTCCTCAACGGTCCTTCTGTAGGCCTCAACATCCACACCCGCTACCAGACCATCGAGCAGTACTCGGCCCAGACCAATCTCTTCGAAGGATTCAACACGCTGACATCTTGGTACAACACCGTAGACCTTTATAGCCTCACCCACTCCTGGCGCCACGGTGCCATACGGTTGGGTGTCAAATTCCATGTATCACCCTTCGAGCGGAAAACCACTTTCGACCCCGTCTATATATGGCATCAGCGATACGACACCATCCAACAAGGCGACACCTACATCATAGACACCATCTATTATGTCGCCGACACGCTCAGAAGATCGTGGAACGGCATGCGTGCCGACTCTGTGAACAACTGGGACCACTTCGTCGTTGCCCCTTACTTCGAAGCCACCTACGACAACACCGACGACAGCTACTTCCCCACCAAAGGCATCAACGCCCGCTTCCGCTACGACTATTACATCTACCACTACTCCTACAATGACCAATGGGAACAGAAGGTCCTGCATTATTTCAATAAATCCAACAACATCAATGCCCACATCAAGGCCGCAGTCCCTGTTGCCAAAGCCTTCACCATCCTGCCCTCGCTCTGGCTCCACTCCAACATCACGCTATACGAGGACTATCTCACCGATGGCATAGTCCCTTCATGGATGGAAAGCTATATCGGCGGCATCACGCCCGGGCGATTCTACGAAAACCAGATTCCATACATCGGCTACAATATGCCCCATTTCTTCTCCTACTCCCATGCCGAAGTCGTGGCAAATATCGATTTCCGCTGGCAAATCGCCCCCAAAGACTACATCTCCTTCACCGTTGCCGGATTCAGCACATTGGCCGGAGATATCGATGCTGAGCAATCCGCCTTGTATCGTTTAAACACCCTTACCGACTATGCCTTTGCGCTGCAATACGGCCACAAATCATTCATCGGTCCCATTTTGTTCAACGTCCATTGGTCACGCTACAACCAACCCTCTCACTGGGGTGTCTACCTCAGCGCAGGTTTCGACTTCTAAGTCCCCTGCCTTTGTACCATACAAAAAGAATCGAGGTTAGAAGGCGGCAAGCCTTTTAACCTCGATGCTTTATGCCCATTCACGGACTGTTCCGCCGCGCCGTTCAGGCAGCAGGCTCCACTTGTTTCTTCTTGGGGAACAGCAGCGAAAATCCTATGGAAGCCACCAGGATGCCCAGAATCACTGCCAGCGACACCATCGTGCCAATCTCCCAGCCGAAAAACTCGTGCCCTATCATC
>ONJQ01000034.1 GCA_900318175.1 uncultured Bacteroidales bacterium
ATAGAATGGATTCTGTCCGATGCCCTCAAACGTGCCAAACGCACCCCGCGGAAAACTTCCGCTGGTAATAAAGAAAAGGAGGACTAAAATGGAACGTCGTAGAATCATAGGAATTGTATTGCTGGCACTGGCAGGTGCTGCCTGCTTGATGTCGGTTGTTTGGAATCTCATCAGAATGCCGGAAGGCGCAGATACCCGAATCCGCATAGTAGTCTTTATGCTGGCAGAAGTGGCACTATTGGTCCCGTCGGTATGGGCTTTTACCCATCCCGACTCCAAGTCGCTATTGAAAGGGAAGGATCAGGCAACCACGCAGAGTCTCATCGACCCTGCAGGCTATCGCTACATTACGCTGGGCTTGGCAGCACTGACCTTAGTCTTAATAATCAACATCGAGGTTTTCAAAAACACAGGGTGGGACCCGTTCGGAAGCATGGCTTCCACTATTGCCATCCTTGCATTCTGTATTGTCGCGACAGTGGTGATGTTTTGGTCGATGTATAAGAGTATTCAGAAATAGGCATTATGGAGCAACGCAGAACCATAGGATACATTTTGCTGGCATTGGCTGCCGTCATCTGCTTGGTATCGAACGTGTGGTTTATCATCAAGATGCCAATGGGAGGTGAGAAGGTATCGCACTTGATATTCAGGACACTGCCAGTGTTGCTTGCATTGTTGGCTACGGTGTATACCTTTGTCCGGCCAGGAAAAACAATGAATCTGAAACTTGACATCCGCGAGCGGAGAATAAAGAAAGACGAGCAACACGCCATCGACCCCCAAGGATACGGCTACATCATGATGGGTGCCATGAGCCTGTTCTTAACATTGGCCGTTGCCGTTGACATCATGGATAAACTTGGTGTACCTCTGTTCGACAGGATTCCCGCTGGATGGTGTATCGTTGTATTGAGTGTCTTGACGGTTGCAGTGGTGATATGGATGTCGGTGAAAATAGCAATGGCTAAAAGGAGTGCAAACAACAGTTAACCCATCATGAAAGAGAGAAACAAATCCATCTTCCGTATATTGCTTTTTGCCTCGGCAGGCATACTGCTGGCGCAGACGGTGATGCTGGCAATCCTGCCGTTCGGTGCCCCTTTGACTGGGTCGACCTCCCCAAAGGAGATGCATATCGTGTTGCCCTTGATTTTCATTCTCATCGAGTTGGTGACTTGCGGCATGCTTGTCTTCTTTATCCTTAACCCGCAACATAATTACAACTATACCCTTCGTCGCGTCGACGGCCGCTGGAAATGGGTGCGCATTGTCTACGGTCCCGACCCTAACGGCTTACGTTATATCTCGTCAGGAGTGAGTACGATCATCATTGCACTTCTCTTTGCTGCCATCTCCGCAGCCATTCTGTGGCCGGATGTGGTGACGGAAACGGTGGTGACGATTGCTGTCATTATCCTTATGATACCATTTGGTGTCACCTATTATATCGTTGAAAACAAACTACGTAAACTATTATGAATAGAAAACATTTCCTCGACAACATCCGCTGGGTGACAGTACTGCTTGTATTGCTCTACCATGTGGTCTATTTCTACAACAATAAGGGAGTCTTCGGCGGTATCGGGGGCTGGGTGGACGACCCCAAGGGTCAGCCTCAGGATGTCATCATGTACCTCCTCTATCCCTGGTTTATGATGCTGCTCTTCCTGGTGGCGGGCATCAGCAGCCGCTATGCCCTTCAGAAATCCACAAAAGGCCAATGGTTCAAAAAACGCACCCGCCAGCTGCTTGTCCCCGCCACGATAGGCCTGTTTGTCTTCCAATGGATGACGGGCTATTTCAACACCCAGATAGCCGGTGTGGCGCAGGGCATCCCCAATCAGATTGCCTCCATCCCCGCCGGTCCTATCCGTTATATGGCATGTGCTTTTTCAGGCATCGGCCCGCTGTGGTTTATTCAGGAGCTGTGGGTGTTCTGCTTGCTGCTGATTATTTTCGTCGCCATTGAGCGAGACCGCTTGTACAATGCTGTCGGCCGTCTGCTACAGTCCACGCGAGACTGGTCCAAGCCCTGCCGTTTGGCTCTCCTGTTGGTGGGCGGTTTCCTCCTTATTTGGGCAGGGGCACAGGGCTCCATCCCCCACCCCGACGAGCACAGTGCCCAGGGCCTATGGAACCTCTACCGCCCGGCTGCCTACCTCGTCCCCTTCCTCATGGGCTATTATCTCTTCTCGCGCGACAACGTGCAGCGTTTCCTGTCACGCTATGCTTACTGGCTGCTTGTGCCGGCGGTTGCTGCGGGTGTGGCACTAACCCTTGCCACTTGGGGCGAGGACAACACCGCACCGCTCTACCTGATGCACTGGAGCACCAACCTCTTTGCCTGGCTGGCCATCCTTGCCATGCTGGCCTGCTTCAAGGCCTGGGCCGACCGCACCACGCCTTTTGCCACCTATATGACCCGCAGCAGCTATGGCATCTACATTGTCCACTACCTCATAATTGCCGCCCTCGGCTATATGCTTAAGCTCTACACATCCCTGCCGCCTGTGGCCGACTATCTCATTTTGCTGGTGGCAGTCTTCACCCTCTCCCCTGCCCTCTACGAGCTGCTGCGCCGCATCCCCCTGGTCCGCTGGGCAGTATTAGGCATAGGCAAATCCAATCAGAGTACTCGGAATACTCTGAGTACTCCGACAAATCAGCAATAAATAAAAACAAACAATACCATGTCAGAAATCCTACGAATCGAAGGCCTGAGCAAGACCTTCACCCTATCGCGCAAACAGCAGCGGTTGGAGCGCACCAACGCCCGGCACAAGGTGGCGGTGGACGACCTGACGCTCACTGCCAACCGCGGCGAGATTTTCGGCCTTCTGGGTCCCAACGGAGCCGGCAAGACCACCACCCTGCGCATGCTGGCCACCCTCATCAAGCCCGACCGCGGCGACGCCTGGGTAGACGGCAGCAGCATTGTCAGCCAGCCCGAGGCTGTGCGCGGCAAGATTGCCTTCCTCACCAGCGAACTGAAGCTGGAGGACTTTTTCACGCCCAACTATCTCTTCAACTTTTTCAGCGATCTGCACGGCGTGGACCCCTCCACTGCTGCCGCCCGCAAGAGGGCGCTCTTTGAACGCTTCGGCATCAACAAGTTTGCCGAGGTGAAGGTGGCCAACCTCTCCACCGGTATGAAGCAGAAGGTGAGCATTGTCATCTCGCTGGTGCACGACCCGGACATCATCATCTTCGACGAGCCCACCAACGGTCTCGACGTCATCACCGCCCGCACGGTGACGGACTACCTGCAAGAGCTCCGCTCCGAGGGCAAGACCATCATCCTGTCCACCCATATCTTCAGCTTGGTGGAACGCCTGTGCGACCGCGTGGGCATCATCATCGACGGCCGTCTGTCGGCCTGTGGCACCCTCGAAGAGGTCTGCAACGGCCTCACTATCGAAGACCGTTTCTTTGAACTTTACAAAGCACAGAAAGGAGACGAAGAATGAAAAAGCGCAACAACACCTGGACAATCATCCGCAAGGAGTTTGCCCGTTTCTTTGGCGACCGCCAGCTGGTGTTCACCACCGTCATTATGCCCGGTCTGCTCATCTATCTTATCTATAGCCTCATGGGCGTCGGCATCCGCAATATGGAGACCCAAGGCGAACAGGACGTGGTGACTGTCCGTGTGGAGAATATGCCCCCAAGCGTGGCTCAGCTCCTCGCCACGCTGGACAGCAGCATCGCCCTCGTGCAGCAGCCCGTCGGCCAAGCCGACATCGACGCCCTGCAGGACAAAGAAATCAACGCTGTACTGATGCGTTTCCCCGCAAACTTCGACGACCTCGTTGCCACCTACGACCCCCAAGGCGGACAGCCGGCTCCCAATGTAGAGATATACTACAACTCCACCAACAACGCCTCCAACCGCGTGTTCACCATCATGGAGACGGCCCTCAACGCCTATGAGGACGGCATGGCCAACCGCTTCGACATCAACCGTGCCGACGAGGAAGGGCAGACCTTCAACCAAGCCAGCGACGACCAAGTGCTGGGCGACATCCTCTCCAAGCTCCTCCCCATGCTCATCATCATGATGCTCTTCAGCGGTGTGATGGCCATAGCCCCCAGCAGCATCGCCGGTGAGAAGGAACGCGGCACCATTGCCACCCTCCTTGTCACCCCCATGCGACGCAATGAGCTGGCCATCGGCAAGATTGTCTCCCTCAGCTGCATCGCCCTGCTCAGCGGCATCAGCAGTTTCGTCGGCATTGCACTCTCGCTGCCCAACATGATACAGGCCGGCGGCGACGGCATCGAAATCCCCTTCAACTACACCACCAGCGACTATGTAGCACTGCTGCTGGTCATCTTCGCTTCGGTGCTGGTCATGGCCTCAGCCATCAGCCTGCTCTCGGCACTGGCCAAGGATGTGAAGAACGCCGGCACCATGATCACCCCCTTCATGCTCGTCATCATGCTGGCCGGACTGCTGCCCATGTTCCAGACCGAGACCGTACACAGCCTGGTCAACTACTTCATCCCCTTCTACAACTCCATCCAGGTGATGGCCGATGTCTTTGCCCACTCGCTCAACTGGACCGCCCTGTTCATCACCCTCGGCTCCAACATCGTCTACACTGGCATAGCCATCTGGGGGCTCACCCGCATGTTCAACAGCGAGAAGGTAATGTTCTCAAGATAATAGCGTAATAAATCGGAGTACTCCGAATTCTCAGAGTACTCCGAACAAATAAGGAAACAATATCATGAAAAACCTCAAGCTTTACATCGCCATAGCCTATGGTCTCATCTGGGCCGCAGGCTTGGCCTTATATCTGTCGGGGACCACGGTGGCTTCCTTTTCCGGTGCTGCCCCCTGGCTGGTATCCATCTGCATGTTCATCCCTCTGGTGGCGACGCTCATTTGCCAAAAGTCATCCAAAGAACCCTTGCTTCGCAATGTCGGCATCAGCTGGAAAATCAATCGCTGGTGGTTCTTCGGCTGGCTAACCTTCCCCATCGTCGCGCTGCTGACGCTGCTGTTCACCCATTGGATAAGCGGCATCGACACCCACACCGAAGTCATGCAGGCACTATGTGAGTCAATGCCCATCGGTCCTGCGGGAGCAGTAGCCTTTACCCTCCTGTCGGGTATGTTGGCAGGGGTAACCATCAATGCCCTCTTTGCCTTCGGCGAGGAGGTGGGCTGGCGCGGATACCTGCTCAAGCAGTTCAAAGGGAAGTCGTTCCTCGGCACCTCCGTTGTCATCGGCATCATCTGGGGCTTGTGGCACGCGCCGCTCATCCTCATGGGACACAACTACCCGCAGCATCCCCAATGGGGTGTATTCTTGATGGTGGTGGTGTGCATCCTCATGAGCTTCATCATCCAGTATTTCCGCATCAAGAGCGGCTCCGTCATCGTGGCAGCAATCATGCACGGCACCTGCAACGCAGTGGCGGGCACAACGATGTTATTTGTCGGTCTTGACCGATTCAACGACCTCCTCGACGGTGCCTGCGGCCTTGCCGGCATGCTTGCCATGCTGGTGGTCGCCATAGTCATTTTCCTCTATGACCGCTACATCAGTCGCGAGCGCCTTTTCACCTCGCGCATCGACCTGTAGCTTTCGCCGCCCCGAAAAAGCCCGTTCAACGCTCCTTCAATATTGAATGAATATAGAAGGAGCGTTGAACGGGATATAGCGGAGCGACTTTGTGGCGACCTTGCAGCCGGACACAATAAAAAACACTCCAAGCCGTTATTTTCAGTATGAAAAAACCGTTACGTCAAAACCCCGGAGCCCTGCTCCGTCTGCGGACACTCCTTGCCGCCTTGGTGCTGGCAGGGCTGTTGGCCTCATGCAGCGACAAGGGCGTTCACATGCCCAAGCACCGCAAACGCCGCCATTGCGACTGCCCCACCTTCTCCCTCGCCACTCCTCCCTCAACGCTCCTCCCCTCCCCTGCCGAAGATGGAACAATCCTATATTGACAACTTCAAACGGTCGCTCGGCAAGTATGTTCCCGCGTCGGCAGTGGAACCGCTGTTCGACTTTCTGGCGCAGCACAGGGTACACCTCCACATCACACGTGAGCGGTTCTCCAAACTGGGCGACTACCGCTGGCCGCAGCACCAGCATCGCTACCACGAAATCAGCGTCAACGGCAACCTGAATTGCTACCACTTTCTGCAGGTCATGCTGCACGAGATGGGACACCTAAACACCTTTCTGCAATACGGCACCGCCGTGCAACCCCACGGGCATGAATGGCAGGCGGCCTACGCACGTCTGCTTGTGCAGTACCGCAACTGCTTTCCTGCCGAGCTGCACCCCCTGCTGACGGCCTACACCCAACGCATACCGCTGAGCCGCACCTTGGAGAAAGAGCTTGACGCGCAGCTGCACCACTATGACGAGGACTACAACCCCGCCACAGACATCACCCTCAACAACCTTATGCCGGGCACCCGTTTCCACGTCGCCGCACGGCCTGAACGCCATTTCGAGGCCTTAGAGAAACGGCGCACCCGCTGGATTTGCCTTTGCTGCGAGGATGGGAAGAAATATCTGGTGAGCGGCACGGCACAGGTGGTTGTGGACCCCTGAGACAAAGGGTCAGAAACAGACCCCCAAACCTTCAACACACATATAAACAGACTATGATAGATTCAATAATAGCTTTCAACAAAGAGTTTGTGGCCTCGAAGGGCTACGAGAAGTACTTGACGGACAAGTATCCCGACAAGAAACTTGCGGTTCTGTCGTGCATGGACACGCGGCTCACCGAGTTGCTGCCCGCCGCGTTGGGACTGCGGAACGGCGACGCAAAGATTATCAAGAATGCCGGAGGGCTGGTCATTTCGGCCTTCGACTCGGCCATGCGCAGCCTCATCGTGGCCATCTACGAGCTGGGGGTAAACGAGGTGATGGTGGTGGCGCACTCGCACTGCGGTGCATGCCACATGAGCTACAGCCATTTCCACGAGCAGATGCTTGCCCGCGGGGTGACGGACGAGACCCTCGACACAATACGCCGCTGTGGCATAGACCTCAATCAATGGCTCGAAGGCTTCCGCGACACGCCCGACTCGGTGCGCCGAACGGTGGAGACCATCAGCACGCATCCCCTTGTGCCACGGGACATCGTGGTGCGGGGATTCATCATCGACTCCGAGACCGGCGCACTGGAAGAGGTCGTCTGACTGCAACGGGACAGCCCATGCGCCACAGCCTTGTCATGACGCTGCCACCATGACCATGTCCCGGCCTCTACTCCACCGAGAGGCGGCGGGTGGCGGAGCCTTGAGCGGTGGATACGGTGACGGTGTATAGCCCGGCGGGGAGCTGCGACAAAGACAGCACGGTGGAGGTGTCCTCGAGCGGAAGGCGCAGCACTTCGCGCCCGGCAGCGTCGTGCAGCGTCACTTGGGCTGTGCCCGCAAGCTCCCGAAGGGTGAGGGTGACCGTACCACGCGCGGGGTTGGGCATAAGGGTGAAGGCGAGGGAGGCAGGATGCTCGGCGATGCCCTCTTCTTGTGGGTCGGTGGAGTGGTGAGCGGTGTCCGGCATGCTGTCGCCGGTGTAGAAGTAGACGGGGTCGCTCCAGGCTGTCCACATCACTGTGTCGTGTACCGGGCAGGCGTGGTGGCACTTGGCACGCAGCCGCGCCTGATAATAGACATCGGGCGACAGCCGCTGACGGGTCAGTTCAATATAGCGATTGCGGGTTTCCTCCACATTGAGGCTGTCCAACGGCGCATCGTAAGGTCCGTAGGCAAACTGGTAGAGAGTATGCCCGGCGGCAGTGTCCCATACAAAGGTGGGGAAGCCTGCATTGATGCCCGCAAAGGCAAACCCCTCCACCTCGGGGCATCCGAAGCTGTCGGTATCGGGAACGGCAAAGATAGGACAAACCAATTCTGCCTCGAACGTAGTAAAAGCATGGTTGTAACGATAAGGATATACTATCGAAGGAGAAGTCTCACCATCATAATGAGGGCGAAGATATGTAGAAGTATCCCACCGAATCATCAACGCTTGATTATAACTTGGCATACAAACACTCGTCGATTCAGGAATGAGAATCCTAAGCTCTAATCCTTCATTCGTACAGTCCCGAGCGTTAGGATCTTCACCAGAAGGTATGTGCAGTGATCTTAAATATCCAATATATACATCTCCACTAACAGAGACAGGGTTGTCGAAATACAGGGAATAGGCATCTATAACAGTATCTATATTGATACATGAGGCAGGTGGATTGAAAGCTATGCGGCAATCGTAGGGGCGCACATGGGGGGTTTCTTTAGCATAGCGCCACACAGGTTTTGTAAAATGTATTACCGGATGAGCCGTGTCTTTATTAATAATCTGAACAATCATACCTTGAACAAAAATATTATAATCATATATTTGAGGGTGGAACGAATGATACCCAGGACAAGAGTCTGCAAATCTATATGGCACAGCTATACCTGTAACCAAATGCTGAGACTCCCCAAGAGAGTGTTTTACTGCGTAAGCTCTTCCTATATATATAGTACTTGTACCTTGGCACCAACATGTATCTCCACCAAACTCGGAGAATATTGGATCTTTAAAGAATGGAGATTGTGGGTCATAGGGGTAAATGGTATCCTGTGCCCGCAGGGCATTTATGCCAACCAAGGCAACTATTAAAAAAACTAATCGTTTCATAGCAAGCGTTATTTATGGTGAAAAAATTGTTTTTAAGATTGTAATATCAATGAACGATACAAGAACCTGGTAGCAACATCTCATTTCCGGATAAGGAGCCGTAGATTGCCCTGATAATGCCATGAGAGTCGCTTTGGGAGGTGTCCAGATAGACTAATGCATAATTGAAATAAGTCTGCGCCGAGGCCTTGCCGGCACTGAATATGCAGATGACACAAATGATAAAAAGAATGGTTTTTTTCATGGCAGTATGTTTTGTTTGTATTATGATGTTTATATAAATCAATTTTTTAAAGATGTGTAAAGTGCGTATAGGCAAGATGATTTTCACTACAAATATACAAAAAAAAATCAATTCCACAAAAATAGTTGGACTATTTTGCCTTAAATTATAAAGTCGGATGAACAGTCGAGGGGTATACTCTTTGCAGCCAAACACAATTCAACATTATGACAAACGAGCCAAGGCGGGCGACCCTCGGCCCAACATGGTGGGTGTGGGCGAGAAAGGGGAAGCTGGAGGGATGAGAAGGGGAAGGGAGAAGGCTTTATGCGACAGCGGACAAGGCTACGACTGCGCCCGCTCTGCACCGGGCCGACGGAATAGGCTGAGGATGGTTTCAACTTTGTCGTCAAGGGAAAGGGTGCCGTCAATCCAATGAATGGGGATGCCCTGCCGCTCCATGCGGCGGAACCAAGTCATCTGCCGCTTGGAGAAGCGGCGAATGTCGGTGTAGAGGTCGCGGTACATGTCGTCGTAGCTGCATTGCCCACGGAGGTATTGGGTGACGTGGCGATACTCTAAACCGTAGCGCAACAGCCTCTCCTCTGGCACGCCACTGTCGAGTAGGGCTTTCACCTCCTCGATCATGCCACCTTGCAGACGTTCGCGCAGGCGGAGGCCAATGCGCTCGATGACCATCTGGCGGGGGTAGAGAACCCCGACGATAAGGTGTTGCATGGGGGGGATATGTGGATAGGCATCGGGATGCTGCTGGCGGTATTCCTGTATTTCGAGCGCACGGAGCAGCCGGTCGCGCGTCTCGGTGTCGGTGTGGTTGTGGAGCTTGATGTACCCCGCCAAGCGTGCGGTGAGTTCCTCGTCGGTATAGGCCTCCATGCGTTGGCGGAACTCTGGGTCCACCGGGGCGTCGGCCAGCTGGTAGCCCTTCACGACGGATTCGACATACATGCCCGTACCCCCGCAGAGGATGGGCTGGCGTCCACGCTGCACTATATCGTCGAAGGCGCGGATAAAGTCGTTCATGAACTGATAGACGTTGTACTCGTAGCCCGCATCGTGGATATCGATGAGGTGGTAGGGGATGTCGGTACCGTGGACATGGTAGTCGGCAAGGTCCTTGCCCGAGCCTATGTCCATACCCCGGAAGACCTGCCGCGAGTCGGCACTAATAATCTCACCGCCGAGCTGGTAAGCCAGTTCGGCGGCGAGACTTGTTTTACCACAAGCTGTGGGCCCTGTTATGGTGAGCAGCTTAGTCGTCGAGGAAATAGAGTTTGCCTTGCTGCTTGTCGAACTCGTACTCGCCGAAGTCGGCCAAGGCAGCGCGGTTGATGATGAACTTATAATCTATGCCCTTCACAACGATGACCTCGACATTGTACTGGTGGTGCTGTCCAATCTGAATCTCTTTGAAGACCAGTTTGGCGCGGTCGAGGATGTTGCCCTCGGGGTCGAAGGCATGGTCGCGGTCGGGGAAATCTTCCTTGTTGATGCGACGCTGGTAGAGCATGTTCATAGCCTCCTCCCATGAGATAGCAATAGGCTCCTTGAAGCGCTCGTCGATAAGCATGGGTATCTGCATGCCGTTGATGATGGCCTGCACTTCACCCTTCTGGGTGTTGATCATGGTGACGGGGATGGTGCCCTCGTCGTGGATGATGACAGCCACATCGCGGTAATTGGTGTCGACGGGGGCGTTGACGAGGTCGATATAGGTGCCGTCCTCGTTTTGCTTGACAAGAGCGGTGTCGGAGGCCATGTTGTTGACAATGCGCTTGGAGACGTAGTCGGAGCGGAGGATCTTGAACTCGATACGGCGGTTAAGCTGGTGGGCAGCCTCCTGATGCTCGGGGGTGGGAAGGTCGGCAATATAGTCGCAATCCAGCGTAGTGCCAGCGGAGAAGATGAAAGGTTTGCCGGCAACTTCGATATAGACATCGCGGTCGAGGGTGCGAGGCACACGGTCGGCATAGCCTTTGGCAACCATGCGGTCACGCTCTATGCCGCGGCTGGCAAGGTAGTCCACCACGCTCTGCGCACGGCGCTGGGAGAGGGTGTCGTTGGTCAGCCCGATGAAGGGGCGGCAGTCGGTATGCGCGCGAATCTCCACCACGATGCTGGGGTTGTTGACCATCACCAAATAGAGGTCCATGAGGGAGTCCATGAACTCCTCCTTGAGGTCCCACTTGGAGAGGTCGTAGCGGATTTCGGGCAGGACGACAGGCTGCTGGGGGACAGGCTCCATGCGGAAGTCGTGCACGATGTCCTTGTCGACGGTGTAGCCCATGGTGCTCTCGGAGCCCTCAAGGCTGAAGTAGTCGACCTTGGAGAGGTACATCTTGTAAACCACCTGACCACGCACCTGGCTGTTGTTGAACTTGTAGAAACCCTTCTTGTCGGTGTAGGTCTCGGCCTCGGAGCCGTCGGAGCCCACAATCTTGACCTTACAGCCTTTGATGAGCTGCATGGACTTCTCGTCGCGGACGGTACCCTCGATGGTGTACAGCAGCGGAGGCAGCTCGAACTTGTAGAGGTTCAAGGTGGGCAGCGGGATTTTCTTGCCCTTCTTGTCGGTATTCTTGTTCAGGGGGTCGTCGAAAGGACGGTTGGAAGAGAAATAGCCACGCTCAAGCATGGGGTTGGCATCGCTCTCGGGGTAATAGATGATGGACATCTCGTCGTAGGAGGAGTTGATGGGCACACCCAGGTTCTCCGGCTTGGAGCAGATGCGCTTGCCGATGCGGGTCTTGTAAATGTCGTAGCCACCGATACCGGGCAGACCGTTGGAGGAGAAATAGAGGTTGGAGTCGCCACGCAACACGGGGAAAGCCTCGCGGCCCGGAGTGTTGACCACAGGACCCATATTGACGGGCTTGCCGAAATCGTCGGCCAAAGAGGCACGGGAAGCCTTCCAGATGTCGTAGTCGCCTTCGCCACCCGGCATATCGGAGCAGAAATAGAGCGTCAGTCCGTCGCTGCTGATGGCGGGATAGAGGTAGTTATAACTGGTGTCGCCAAGGTTGATGGCCACGGGAGTTGCCCACTCGCCGGGTTCAACCTCCTCTTCGGGGGCTTTTGTCTCCTCGGTCTCGTCAGTGGCGTCCTTACCCTTCTTGCCTTTGTCCTTTTTCTTGGTGGCCTTGGCGGGAGACTTTTTGGCCTTAGTCTTCTTGGCTGCCTTTTTCTTGTCTGCGGCTACAGCCTTTGTGGTAGTGTAGATGGCGCAGCCATGGGTCTCATACTCCACAATCTTGCATCGTGAGAAATAGATGGTATTGCCGTCGGGCGAGAAACAGGCCTCACCCTCATTGCTGGACGTGTTGATTTTGCCGCTGTTGTCAAAGGGCGTGGGGACATCGGTCCATTGCCCGTTGCGGTCCTTGTAGACCGAATAGAGCGACGAGAAGTTCTGACCAGTCCACACATCCTTGCCCTCTTGGTCATCGGCACCGTAGCGCGAAGAGGTGAAGACCAGCGTGTTGGTATCATCACCCATGAAACGCATAGACCAATCGTTGTAGTCCGTGCTCCAGTCGGCCAGCTTGGTGATGACGTGACGACTGCGCTCGGCAGCCCAACGGGTCACGTCAATAAGCGACTTCTTGCGGGTCAGGCACAGCTTGTCGCCGGGCACCAGCTCCAAGTACTTGTCATAGTAACCGTCGGCCTCGTCAAACTTGCCGTTGAAGCGGCACATCTCGGCCATGTAGTAGTACAGCTTAGGCTCCACAGTGTAGTAGCCCGCCTGGATGAGGCGGTGGTAGGTATGTTCCGCCTTGGGGTAGTTGTACATCAGGCGGTAGCACTCGCCTATCTGGAAATAGATGCGGTTTCTCTCTGCCCTGTTGCTCGACACGCGGTCGTAAGCCTTTTGGTAACTCTCCAAAGCAAGGATATACTGCTTATCCTTAAACTGCTGGTCCGCCAACGAGGCGACACTGTTTTGTGCCACAGCCATGCCGGACAAAAACAGGGCTATTGCCAGTAGTGTGAAACCTTTTTTAATCGTTTTCATATATGAATGTTTGTTTTTTATCGTATTATAATCACATCAACATGAGCACCTTGTGCCGAAAAACACTTCGAACACAACATACCAAATTAATGTGCTAAATTACACATTTTTTTTGACATGATAAAAAAATAAATCTTTCATCTTCCTTACGGCCTACTGTCGGGGTAGATCAGGTAACTGCTGCGGAGGGTTTTAAAATGCTCCAATGCCGGTTGCCAAGTGGCGCGTATCTCCTCCTCGCTGAGCCCTTCGGCCATCTGCTTGCGGAGCTCACCCGTACCTGCCAGTTTCTCAAAAAAGTTGCTCTTCTGGAAGAAAAGGGACTTTCGCGAAATCCTGTACATCGCAATCAGGTACGAGAGGTCAAATCTCGACGGTACCTGAACCTGACGCAAGTCAAGCCCGTGGCACACCTTGCCGCCCTTGGGCGTGAAGACGATAGGGCTAACCTTCTGCCCATCCGCAACAGTGCAGGTTGCATTCGTTTCTATGCGGGTAGCGTAGGGGGTGCCTATCACTTCGAAAGGCCAGTCCGTGCCACGGCCCACACTGACATGGGTCCCCTCAAACAGACAGAGCGAGGGATAGAGCGCCACGGCATGGGCGTTGCGCAGATTGGGCGAAGGAGGCACAGGCAGCACATAACCGATGCTGTCGCGCCGATAGCCCTGCATGGGGACAACCGTGAGGTTGCACTCCCTTCCACCCGACAGCCAATGTTCGCCATTGATCATACAGGCGTATTCGCCGATGGTCATGCCGTAAACAACAGGCACAGGGTGCATGCCCACAAAGGAGCGGTAATGCGCCGTGTCCAGCACGGGACCGTCAACGTAGTGTCCATTGGGGTTGGGTCTGTCAAGCACCACAAGGGGAATCTCATTCTCGGCACAAGCCTCCATCACATAGTGCAGCGTGGAAAGGTAAGTGTAGAACCGACAGCCCACATCCTGCAGGTCGAAGACGACTGCATCAAGGTCTTTCATCTGTTCGGGCGTAGGCTTCTTGTTCTTGCCGTAGAGAGAGATGATGGGAAGACCCGTCTGCGGGTCTTTGCTGTCGGACACTTTAGCCCCCGCCGCCACTGTGCCGCGGAAGCCGTGTTCGGGGCAGAATATCTTGGTGACACGAACGCCTTGGGAAAGAAGGGTGTCCACTAAATGGGTGTTGCCCACGAGAGAGGTTTGGTTGGCCACCACAGCGACATTCCCGGCATAAAAATACTTTTCGGCAAAAACACACGCTCCACTATCCCGGTATCTGGAAATACAATCCATCATCATCTCAGAACCTGTATAGAAAGGTTCGACGGGATGATAATGCACGAAACCGGCCACTTGGGAACCCGGCTGTGCATGGCATGAAGAGAACAATTGCGATATTATCGCAACAAGCAGAACCAGCCTATGCGCCAGCCGTTTCAATTTTCAACTTTCATTTTTCAATTCTTCCCCGTGTGTCCGAAGCCACCGCTGCCGCGCTCGGTGTCCGACAATTCCTCTACCTGCACTATTTCCGCCTGCTCGTGGCGGGCGATGACCATTTGGGCAATGCGCTCGCCGTCGTTGATGACAAAGTCTTCCTGCGAGAGGTTAATGAGTATGACACATATCTCGCCCCGATAGTCGGCATCGATGGTGCCGGGAGAGTTGAGGACAGTGATACCCTTTTTTAAAGCCAGACCGCTACGGGGACGTACCTGCGCCTCATAGCCTGCGGGCAGCTCCATGAAAAGGCCTGTCTTCACCAGTCCGCGCTCCATGGGGCGCAGTGTGACTGGCCCGTCGGGCAGGAATGCCCGCAAGTCCATCCCGGCTGACTGGGCAGTCTCATACCGCGGCAGCGGATGGTGGCTCGTGTTTCTTATCTTAATCTGCATAATAGTCAAGTGAAAAGTGAAAGGTGAAACGGGATTCACACACATTCACGAATTAACGGATTAACACATTCGAGCGTTCATTCCTCATTTCTTTGTGAGCACCTCGTCAATCATGCCGTAGGCCTTGGCCTCCTCGGCTGTGAACCAGTGGTCGCGGTCGCTGTCCTTCTCCACCTGTTCGAAAGGCTGTCCGCTGTGGTTGGCGATAATCTCATAGAGCTCCTTCTTCAGCTTCAGGATTTCGCGGACGGTAATCTCCATGTCCGTGGCCTGGCCGTCGGCACCGCCCATAGGCTGGTGAATCATCACGCGGGCGTGGGGCAGGGCGCAACGCATCCCCTTCTCGCCGGCGCAAAGCAGCACGCTGGCCATCGAGGCGGCAAGCCCCGTGCAGATAGTGGCAATCTTGGGCTGGATGTACTGCATCGTGTCATAAATGCCAAGACCGGCATAGACCGAGCCTCCCGGCGAGTTGAGGTAAATCTGGATGTCCTTCTCGCTGTCCACACTCTCCAAGAAAAGCAACTGAGCCTGGATGACGTTGGCCGTATAGTCGTCGATGGCGGTGCCGAGGAAGATGATGCGGTCCATCATCAGACGGCTGAAAACGTCCATCTGCGCCACATTCAACTGGCGCTCCTCCACAATATAGGGAGTCAACGAATTGTTTATTGCCGAAGTGTACTTGGCGTATGTAGTGCTGCTGATGCCACGATGCATGGTGGCGTACTTCTCAAATTCTGTCATAGATTGCGTTTGTTACTTTAATATGATGTACACTAACGCTGAAACCGTAATAAAATTGTCCGGGCAACAAAAAAAACAGGGGGACTATCACTTTTGGGCAAAAGGATGCCCCCATGGAGACAACATTCACTCCTCCTTCGAATATCAACAAAGGCAGATAGAGGGGCGTTTTTCTCTCCCGCCCCGAACAATTATTCGGGGCGGGAGATTATGACACTATTCCACCAAGAGGCGGAGGCGGGCAACCCGGGCTCGCGACAACTGGTCGCCGCCGGCAGACCGCGCGGGCCCGATGCTGACTGTGTACAGCCCGGCGGGAAGCCCGGCAAGGGGCAGCTGCGTCTCCCGCCCGTGAAGCGTGCAGCGCATCACCTCGCGCCCCGCGGCATCGTGCATGGTCATCTGCATCCCCTCCGCATTGCTTGGCTCGCCGCCCTCTACCGTCAGCGTCACACTGCCGCGGGCGGGGTTGGGCGTGAGGGTGAAGGTCATGCCTCCCTGCGCCTCCGCTATGCCCTCCTCCGGCTGGTGGTGCGACGTGTCAGGCATGCTGTCGCCCGTGTAGAAATATATCGGGTCGCTCCATGGCGTCCACATCACCGTGTCATGCACCGGGCAGGCGTGTTGGCACTTGGCTCGCAGCCGTGCCTGATAGTACACATCCGCCGACAGCCGCTCGCCCGTCAGCTCATAGAAACGGTCGGTTGTGGTCACTACATGCAGGCTGTCTGTCGGCGTGTCGTACGGGCCGTATGCCATCTCGTACAGCGTGTGCTCCCCTGCCGTGTCCCACACAAAAGTGGGATAGCCCGCATAGACGCCCGCAAAGGCAAACCCATCCACATCGGGGCACCCAAAACTGTCCGTGTCAGGAGCCGTGAATATGGGGAAGACGAAAGGCATGAAGCTTACGTCCATAGGACAGTACGGGGGCTGGCTCTCTGGACTCAGCGTTGGCAACAAACTATCTTTCTCAAACCTCCAGCACACACGGGGGAAAATCTCATTGTTTGAACAATCCATCACCGAACAATGACGTACTCCACAGAGTTGAAAATACTGCCAGCGATTCTGCTCGGCATTTCTTCTGCCTTTGGCTGTGAGACCCATATAAACGGTTCCAGAAACAGGTACAGGTTGCTCAAAATACAAAGAGTATATCCCCATAATTGTGTCTTCATAAAAGGAATTGGGGTCGTAATCGTGTATTTGACAGTCGGTAGGATGCTGAAGCGAGATGTAAAAATCATAAGGCCGCTGACTGACAGCCGTAACTGGTCGAGTAAAATAGAATGTAGGGTGCGCGTAATTATTATTATCGACAACTATCATGGCACCTCGCACCTCAATAGAGTCATTGAATGCATCAGGGTCAAACCAAAGCGGGATATATAATCCATAGACCCATGTTTGAGGCAGGGTGTGGGCAACTGCTGCAACATAGTGATTCATGGTCGAAGAGTAGCAGGGGTTTCGACAATCGTTCGCAAAAACAAAGAAACGCGAGGTAGAGTCACGGAAAACGTGATTAATGGAGTCCATATAACCCCTCTCAAAGGGATTGATGGTGTCCTGCGCACTGACAGACAATGTGGACAATACGACAATAAGGACAACAAATCTAATCTGTTTCATAAGCCAATATATAAGTTGATTAAAAATAATAAACATATCAATGAATGAACATACTTCTTTCCTGTGCCCTCTTAAGCCGAGGCATAATTAAAAGCGGTTTGTCCATAAACATGCAATGGAAATGACAAAAAGGAGACCACCGCAACCGTCAAAAGTAGCTTTGCTTTCATAATGTCCTATGTTTTTAATCATACAATAACATTATTATCAATTCCTTATACAGAGAAAAAGGAATAAATAAAACATCTTCTATTTTGCAAATATACACAAAAAAACAATTCAGCAGGAGCAATGGCGCATTTTTAACAAAAAAGGCACTCTTTTTTTTGGCATCTTGCCAACACTGGCGGTCCTGCTCCTCTCTTTTCCGCTCACGGGGCGGTTAGGCGAAAAGAAAAAGTCTGAATGTGTGTGCGAGTTTTTTTTTCAATATAACGATGGCTGCATACCTGTCCGCAGTTCTGGCAGTGAATGGGCAGGGGTTGAAGAACCATGGGGGGCGGTATCACCCCCTCAAGGTTTGTAGGGTGCTAAAATGCTGCAACCTTTGCAGGGTTGTGGGTTGCTGCTGTGGCTATTCAGGGGGGCGTCGCTCCGTCTGCCGCTGCCTAAAGTCTTTGTCCCCTTGCGGGGACAGCCAGTGTGCAGAATGATGGAATAGTATTTATTGTCGCCCATGTATCATGACCGATTGGAGATAAAGAGATTGAAAAACCATAGGCAGGAAACCGACAGGCTGACGACAGTCCGGCAACATGAAAAAAGGCCGCCGGTAGCGGCCTTTATATATTTCACGCCTTGTCAAGGAGGGCGGGGCGACGTTGGCGGGTGCGCTCTACTGCCTGCTCCATGCGCCACTGTTCAATCTTGGCATGGTTGCCGCTGAGGAGCACGTCCGGGACACGCCAGCCACGGAATTCGGGCGGGCGGGTGTATTCAGGCGGCGCGACAAGACCGTCCTGGAAGGAGTCGGAAAGGGCGGACTGCTCGTCGCCAATAACACCGGGAATGAGGCGGATGACGGTGTCGGCAATAACGGCAGCGGCAAGTTCGCCACCGGTAAGGACATAGTCGCCGATGGAGATTTCCATGGTGATGAAGTGTTCGCGGATGCGCTCGTCGACGCCCTTGTAATGTCCGCAGAGAATCATGAGGTTCTGTTTCAGGGAGAGGGTGTTGGCCATGGGCTGGGAGAGCATCTCACCGTCAGGGGCAGTATAGATGATTTCGTCGTACTGGCGCTGGTTCTTCAACCCGTCGATGCAGTTGGCAAGGGGTTCGACGGCCATGACCATGCCCGCTCCACCGCCGTAGGGGTAGTCGTCTACGCTGCCATAGCGGGAGAGGGAATAGTCGTGAAGGTTGTGGAAGACAACTTCGACAAGGCCTTTTTTCTGAGCCCGGCTGATGATGGACTCCTCGAAGAACATGGACATCATGTTGGGGAAGAGGGTGAGGATGTCGAGACGCATGATGGGATGGATGGGTTATCGGAGCCGGATGGTACGGCCGGGTTTAAGGATGGTGTTTTCTTTGATGCCGTTGAGCTGGCAGAGACGGCTGACGGTGGTGCCGTTGCGCTTGGCAATGCGGCTGAGGGTGTCGCCAGTGCGTATCTTGTAGGTCTTGCCGCCATTGCTGTAGTTGCCCACGCGCGATTTGGAGCTTTGGTTGGAATAGCCACGCTTGGCCACCTTTCGGAAGGAGTCGCGGGTAAGGCGGAGATTGGGCTTGATGAGGGTGCGGGTCTCGCAGCTGATGACGTCCTCGGGGTTCATGGCGTTGCCGTTGTAGCGGATTTCGAAGTGGAGATGGCTGCCACGGGAGCGCCCCGTGTTGCCGCAAAGGCCTATCTCCTCGCCTGCACGGACGCGGGTGCCGGGGGCCACATGGCGCTTGGAGAGGTGGGCATAGTAGGTTTCGAGGCCGTTGTCGTGGCGGATGACGATAAGGTGGCCGTAGGAGGAGTTGTATTTGGAGAAACGCACCACGCCGTCAAAGGCGGCATAGATGGGTTCGCCGGTGGGCATGGCAAGGTCGAGGCCGTAGTGGAAGCGACGGCGACGGGGACCAAAGTGGGAGGTGGGCCGTGCATAGTCCGGCGTGGGGAAGACGAAGAATTTGCCATGGTCGGGGTCGGTGAGTTTGACCTCGATGGGCTCCATGTCGGAGATGTCCATTTTGAGGGTATGGACAAGTGAGGAGTCACCGGCCATGAGGATGTCTTCCTCACTGTCGGTACCGGGGTCGTCCTGCTGGGAGAGGGCGTAGTGCGGGGTGACGATGCCCATGCCTTCATCGTCGTCAGCCTCTTCGGGGGTTCCGGGACGTTCTTTCTGCAGGTTCTTCTTGTCTATGACTTCGTGGTCTTTGTCCTGCGGGTTCTCATCGAAGATGTAGGGCTCCTGGTAGGCAGGCTTGGCGGCCACGTCGTCGGCAACATCGACGGTGTCGTTGTCGACTTTCTTTTTGGGCTTTTTGAGGCCGTAGGGCTCGGTGTGGACTCCGGAATATTCGTCGCCGGGGTCGCTGGTCTTGACCAGTTTGTTGTGTTTGATCTGCCCGCCCTGGGTGTTGGCATAGACACGGGGCTTGTTTTTGTTCTGCTTGGCGTTAGGACGATTCTGTGCACTGCTGCAAACAGGTACAAGTACCATCAGAATCAGTACGATATAATATATGTATTTCTTCATAATGATACTGCAAAGATACGAAATAATTTTGAATGTGGTAATTCTTGAATGCGTTAATTCATGAATGATTAAGGTAGGTTCTATTTATTTCCTTTTAATGGTTTGATTTGTAGAACTCCCCTTTAATGTTGTTATCTGTTCAATGATGCGGCAGAAACAAGGGTCTCCGCCCCTTTGTTTCCTGTC
>ONJQ01000015.1 GCA_900318175.1 uncultured Bacteroidales bacterium
CGCCAAGTCGCGGTCGAGCATCACACGCAAGCCCCGCACCTCATAGATGCGATGCTTGATAGCCTCCACCTCGGAAGTCCTAATAGCTGTTATTTCATTTTCGCTCTTCATTGGAGGTGCGTGTAATATTCTAATAACGACAACAATACATCACGTATAATACTATACGCGAATTTACAAAAATACAAAAATAATCTGGAGTGAAGAAAAAAAACAGCAAAATTAACGCTGACTCTACTTCACTGCCTCACTTATCGCTTTCTGTACCAGCTCCTCCATGATGAAATAGGTGTCGGGGTTGGGGTGGCAGCCGTCGTCGCTCAACTGCTTCAAAAAGCCATTCTGCTTGTCGGCGAGGGCGGTGTAGTAGTCGACATACACGATGCCGTTGGCATCGGCGTAGGCTCTCAGTTTCTTGTTGATATCGACGATGGTCTGGGCTGCATTCTTTATCTCAGGATTCCACCGGAAGGCGGCACAGGGCGGGATGGAACTGATGATAGGCACAATGCCGTTAGCCCGGGCCAGAAGACACATCGCCACGACGTTGTCAACCACTTTGCCGGGGTCCACCCAATAGGTGTTGTGTGCCACATCGTTAGTGCCAGCCATGATGACCACCGCTTTGGGGTGAAGGTCGATAACGTCAGCAGTAAAACGCATCAGCATCTGTGCCGAGGTCTGTCCGCCAATGCCCCTGCCGCAATAATTGTGGCTGCTGAAAAAAACGGGATGGTAGTAGGCCCAGTTCTCGGTGATGGAGTTCCCCATAAACACCACCTCGGGAAACACACCGCTCTTGACGATACGCTCATTGTCGGCTCTGTAGCGGTTAAAGCCAAACCAATCGTCTTGTGAAAAACCAGAGAATGTCATGATGAGAAATGCAATGATAAATGTTGTTCTTTTCATACTGTGGTATTTTGCAAAAATTGTCACTATTTCAAAGCCCCCTTGTCCTGCGGGGCGCAGAGGAGATAACGGAGCCACGAGGTCGGATGTTGGAAGCCCTGTTGCCTGCAGGTTTGCCCGATGAGGGGGTGTTGGCTGGCTGGCTTTTGGTGGCCTTCCTCACTGCCGGTTTGCTCCCCTGCTTCCCCGAGGGCTTCCCAGTGGTGCTGGGTGCCGTGGTTACAGGCTTTCCATCGGTTGCAACTGGTTGGGTGGGGCTACTGTAGTCTGTTGGAGTGTAGTTGCCGCGATTGCGCTTGTAGTTGGTCATCGAGTTCACCCGGCTGATACGCGACGAGAGGTTGTGTCCGCCGGTGGTCAGCAGGTCGGCGTATGTGATGATGAGCGACGAGGTCTTCATGTATCGTCCCGCGTTGCCCTTCAAGTTGGCAGCATACCAGTTCTTCACATCCTTCAAATCCATCCCGTCTTTGAAGATGTTGCTCCCGTCCGGTCGCGACAACAGGTCGAGGTTGTTCTTCCCCACCCCGCGCATCAGCTGGTTCACCTTTCGGCCACGCAGCATGGTGTTGTAGCTCTCGCGGTCGCGTATCTTCACCCCACGGGGGTAAGAGAGGAATCGCGCCAGTTGTTTGAACTGCTCCTCGTTGAGGCTGCACAGCATATTCTTCACCTCAAGTATGCACTTGCCGATGCCCGCCTTGGTGTCGCGGTGTACATTCCGATAGATGGCGTCGATATTTTCCTCGCTGTACGAGATGTTGCGCTTCTGTTCATTCTCCTTCAGTTGCTTGTCTATCTGTTCTTTCTGAAAGTGTCTGAAACTGCGTTGCGACAGGCTGTCGGCCAACCGTCCAATCTCTTCGGTGCTCAGCTGTCGGATTTTGTCAAGCAACTCGGTCGTAGGTTTGTACAGCAAGAAAGGCTTGTTTTTCGGGAACGAGGGGTAGGTATTACCCGTATAGCTGATGTTGTTGTCGATAAACAGCTGGTACAATGCAGTGTATTGCACCACCCGCGCCAAGTCGGTGTTACCGAGGGTGGCGAAATAATGGTAGGCCTGACTCTCGTAGCGGTAACCTATCGACTGGCTGCGCTCCTGCGAATTGAAGTAGCTCACTGGCAGCGAACCCGTGCGGCCTAATGTGTAGATGGTGTAGCCCTCTCGGTCGATGGCATACATAGCCCCGGCGGTGTTCCAATTGTACACCAGCTCATTCAACCCCAATTTCTTGAACAGCGGCTTGTCGAACGGATAGAAGCCCGGCTCGGGATAGCGGTAGTAGCCTTCCTGTATGGTGCCATGCTCCGACCAGTCCTTCAGCAGCACATCGGTGATAGTCATCAAGTCGCCAAATTCGGTGTTCTCCAGTTCACGGCTCAGGTAAGTGGGGCACCAGTCGCGCCCGTTGTTCATCTTGCCGGCCATCAGGTCGTTGATGTCCAAACTCTGCGACAATTCCTTCTCGGTGGTAGAGGCCAGCAGCAGGATGGTTTCAATCTGTAGCGGGGGCAGCTCGTTAAGTGGCGACTGCCGCTCACGGCCGATGATGACCAGCGTGCTGCTGTCGGCCAAAGCACCCAGAATCAAGTCGGCATCAAGTGTGAACTGCCGTATGTCGCCCACCTGCGCGGCAATGTCCCCATTCTTCGCCACCGCCCAAGCCACAAAGCCCGGCTGCTGGCTGAAATAGACACCCCGTGCCTTCGTTTCAAAGAGGTCGCTGACGGTCATCACATTGCTGGTGTCGTCAAGATGGATAAAGCCCTCGCCCTCCTCCATAAACCAAGTGTTAAACTCTTCCAATGTAATCTGGTAGTCGATATTCTCCTTGGCAAAATACTGTCGTTTCTCCTCGGCGGGCAGCGCCATCACTGTGGGCTTGTATTCACTGAAAAAGAGTTCCCTATTCAGTCGCCGTATCAGCCCGTCGCAATTCTCCTGAGTGGCGTTGCCGAGCAGGATGAGCACATCAGTCACGTAGCCGTCATACCCTATGGGATGCTTACGCTGCTCCGTCTTGTGCGTGAACTCAGCAAAGATAGGCGCGATGGAATCCGTCTCGAAGTGGGGAGGGATGTCGCTAAGCAGAATCATGCGGCTGCTGTCTGAGAACGAAGCAATCCCGACGGTTTGGTAATGGAAGCGGTACTTCTTGCGAAAGTCCTTGTAAATCGAGTCCGCCATCTCCGCTGCCTCGCACCGGTCGAGGTCCACGTTCTGGTTAGGGATATACTCATACTCAAACAGTCGCGCACTCTCCCGCTTCACGCTCTCCCCTACCCCCGTCCGCAACAAAACCAACACAACCACAACACCGATTGCCGCGATAGCAATCAGCCATTTAGTCGCTTTATGATTATGCAATATGAACATTGTCATTGCTTATTCTACTTGATGAATCATGTTTATAAAAAGCACCACCGCAGCCACCTGTAGCACAAACAGCACAGGCACACCGTAGCGGAACTTCTTCTTCTGGGTCTTGTGGCGGAAGAGCTGCATCGCCAGCCACGCGCCCACGCTGCCTCCCAACGCCGCAAGCCCCAGCAACGAGGCCTCTGGCACCCGCCAACGGCCACGCCGTGCCTTCCACTTGTCCACGCCATAGACAATGAACGTCAGCACATTTACAGCCAAAAGATAATATATCAGCATCATCTTCATAACGCCACAGACGCCATATTATTGTACACTCTCAAAGCAATAATAAATCCTCGCCCGCGTTATGGGGAACACATGAAGGAACTAATCGTCATACAGGGCGCTACCCGCGCTGAGGCAGAACAACTGATGCACCAGGCAGCGCAGCAACTCGACCCCGAGGCCTCTATCACCTCGCTGCAGCTCTTTGCCACCCGCCGTAATGACACCTTTGCTGTGCGTCCCAACCTCCTGTGCGAGGGGTGGGATTTTTCCGACCTCTGCCTCCACCTCAAGGCCGTCCTCGCTGACCATAGCGGCATCACCGCGCAGGCGTGGCTCCAGCTCCCCGGCGACACCATGAACGGACTCCCCGCCCACCAGATGCTCTGCATCGGCTTCGACCGCCCCTCGCCCGACGAACTGACTATCACCGACCCCGACGGCACTGGCTACGAATTCATCCTCTACACCGACGAGGAAAGCGGCGAGGAATTCGTGATGGCCGAGCCAGCCGGCACGGGCGACTACCACCCCCGTCCCAAACTCCAGCTGCAGCCTCTCTGCCACATCGCCGTGGGCGAACGACGCCCGTTCAAACGCCTCCGCCGCCTATACGAGAAGATGTGGGAAAGTGACTCCGAGTGGATAGTGGGCCTCGTATCGATCCTTTCCATCGTCGCCTTCTTCGCCCTCATCATCGTTGCCATCTTGGGTGCCTGGGATTTTTCCGAGACCGTGCTCCCCCTCTCCATCCCCGACCTCGCGCCGTTCATCTGCTTCGCCGCCGTTGGCCTCATTCTCGCCCTGCTCAATGTGACGTTCAAAAAATGGAACTTCTGGGGATGTTTCGTCTATAGCACCATTGCCACAGCCATTGTGACGGGGCTGCTGATAGTCACCGTTTTTTCCACCAACCGCCTCATACCCGCCGCCGACCCCGTCGTGGGGCAAGGCGTAGTCACTCGGCATATTGAGAACAAAGGCTCTAACAACTACTACATCGACGTCAACGCCCCCGTCAAAGGCACCATCTACTTCTGCATGCATGGCGACGGCACCCTCCGCATCGGCGACACCGTCAGCCTCACCCTCCGCCGCGGCCTCTTCGGTATGTACCACACCGAGAGCGTCAACTGACACACTCCCTGCCAAGCACAGAAGCCCTAATCCTGCACAAAAAAGCACGGTGGGCGACAATCCGCTGCTTGTCCACTCCTTGTAGGTCATTTGTTCCTCATTTGTTCCTCATTTGTTCCTCATACGAGGAACAAATGGTCCTATAAATAAGCGAAAGCTGGACAAGGAGGAGCGAAGATGCCCCTTGCCGGCAGGGGACAGGCTGCGGCGGGAGGGGACGCGCAGCGGCCTTATTTCGCTATGATGGTGAACACTGTGCGGCGGTTCAGGCGGCGGCCTTCAGGAGTGCTGTTGTCGGCAACGGGCTGGCTTTGGCCGTAGCCCTTGTAAGCAAGGCGGTCGGAGGGCACACCATGCTGCACCAGATAGTCATACACTGCCTTGGCGCGCTGCTCGGAGAGTTTCTGGTTGGAGGCTTCGCTGCCCACGTTGTCGGTGTGGCCGCCCAGCTCGATGCGCATGGAGGGATGCTTCTGCATCATCTCAACCACCTTGTCCAGCTCGACGATGGAGATGTCGAGCAGCGTGTATTTGCCCGTCTGGAAAAAGACATTCTTCAGCGTGATGGTTTCGCCCACCTTCAGTTCGGGGGCCACCTCGGTGATTTCCTCCTTATAGACCACTGGTTCGGGACGGACGGTTTCGGGCAGGTCGAAGGTGTAGAGGTCCAGCTTCCCCTCGCCGCCGAACTTGTCGGAAGAGAAATAGGCCGTGCGCCCGTCGGGGCTGACAATCAGCGAACTCTCGTCGCCCTTTGTGTTGATGGGGTAGCCCAGGTTCTGCGGCTCGCTCCACGAGGTGTCGCCCGTGCGGCGGCAGACAAAGAGGTCCATGCCGCCCATGCCCACGTGGCCGTTGCTGGCGAAGTAGAGGGTCTGGTTGTCGAACGAGATGAAGGGGCTTTTCTCGTCGCCCTTGGTATTGATGCCGGGGCCCAAATTGACGGGTTTGCTCCAACGGCCCTCCACCAGAGTGCTGCGCCAGATGTCCATGCCGCCGTAGCCATCCTTGCGGTCGCTCACAAAAAAGAGGGTCCTTCCGTCAATCGAGAGGCAGGGTTGCGACTCCCAGCCACCGGTGTTGACAGCGGGGCCGAGGTTCTGAGGCTGGCTCCAGCCGTTCCCCTTGCGGTAGGAGATGTAGAGGTCGCACCGTCCGGCACCGTCGGGGCGGCCACAGGCGGTGAAGTACAGTATGCGGCCATCCTGCGATATGCAGCCGGCACCTTCGTTGTCGCCGCTGTTCAGGGGCTCAGCCATGCGCACGGCGCGTCCCCACCTGCCATCCACCCAACGGCAGTAGTAGAAATCCTCCTCCATATACTCGCGGTTGTAGCGGGTGAAGAGGAGCGTGTGACCGTCGGCGGTGAGGGTGGGCAGGTATTCGTCGTCGGTGCTGTTGACGGAGGGGCCGAGGTTCACAGGGGTGAAAGGCACGGGATGGGCCACAGCCTCGCGGCGGAAGGCGATGCACTCCAAGTCGTGCTCGGCTCCAGCAGCCCAACGCTTGTGCTTGCCCTTGTCGGTGCGGAGGAAAGTGCGCAGGTGCTCCTCGGCGCGGTCCAGACTGTCGTGGTCCAGCAGCCAGGCGGCCATTGTCAGGTGCACCTCGGCAAAGGAGGGCTCCGCCTTCAGGGCCTTTTCGAAATGCACAAAAGCCTTGGCGGGATTGGCGGACAGCAGCGACTGCCCCTTCTCAAACTCGTCCACCGCCTTGCGGTTGTCGACCGTATACTGCGCCATGGCCGCTCCCGCGGCCAACACAAACATCATTGCAAGGGCTATCCTTTTCATCTTACTTGGGGATTAATCTTTCTTTCCATAACGGCTGGCCGCCACTTTTATTGCCTTGAGGAGAGGTGGGAAGAGAAAGAAAACTTAGACAATCCCGCATGCAAGCATTCCTCTCATTGACACTACGAGACTCGTCCCGACAGGGACGCGACATAAAAAGCACTCCCATCCTTAAAACAGGAAAAAGCGAACCTTTGCTGGGAAAAGAGAAAAAAAGCGTACCTTTGCATCGTCAAAACACAGCATGAACGACAGGAACATCCATCAACTGCCTAACATTCAACCTATAGCCCAAAAGGAAGAGACTGCTTAGGAATTTTTAACAAACAAGACTGTAAGATTTTCGCACCCATCACGTCATCCTATTAATACAAACAACACACGTCACCATGAGAAAGATACTTTTTATCCTCCTCACCACCTTAAGCATTGCAGCGCAGGGGCAGTGGCTCGTTGATGCCAACGCCTCCGTGGGTCGCTTTGCCGACAGGCACAATCAAACCGATATAAACACCTACACCTCACATCCCCACCCCCAGGTGGGGGACCGCATCGGGCTGCACCTACCGGCAGGCCTGACCGCCAACCTTCGGCATATTGAGCCCCTCCTTGCATTTAGACATCACAAGCAAACTCCAAAGTAGTTTTGACCACCGAGCAGTTCATACGCGACATCATACCCCTGCAACCCACCATGCGGCGCATGGCGCAGCAGCTGCTACACGACAAAGCCCTCGCCGACGACGCCGTGCAGGAAACCCTCACACGCCTATGGACCAAACGGCGCAAACTGAGCCGGGCCGACGACCCACGGGCATACAGCCTTCGCACCCTACACAACCACTGTATCGACATTCTCCGCAAACAACGCCCCACTTTGGACCCCGCCACTCTGGCAGACAGCCTGGCCGACGTAGCACAAACTGACGAAGCCGAACAACGCTACCAGCAGCTCGACCGTGCCATAGCCACCCTCACCCCCCTGCAGCAGCAACTCATCAACCTCAAATACACCCAAGGGCTCAGCACCCGACAAATTGCCGACCTCACAGGCCTCACACCCTCCAACATCGACACCATCATGAGCCGCACCTACGCCCAAATAAAACACAAAATGCAATGACACACCAACCCCCTCAAGACATCGAGAGCCTGCTTCAGCAGTACGCCGAAGACCACCGTGCCCAACAGGTCGCAGCCGACAGGCTGCGCAAACTCGACCGGCACCAACGCCACACCCGCCGCGCCCTCCTTGCCACGGCGCTGATGCTCATCACAGGCGGTGCAGCGTCCCTGCTGTTAAAGCCTCACACGCCTTTCCCCTCATCTGCCAACCCTCGTGGCAGTGTAGCGGTATGTGAACAGGCATACACACGCCCCACCACTGCTCCCCTCGCTGCCCAGACGACACACACGCACGCCAACTCGTCCATCCTCCAAACCACCACCCATCCCCGTACCCCAAAGTCTACACCCCTACAGGCGGCAATAACCCTTCGGGCCACAACCTCCCAATTGTCGCCCTCACAAACTGTCACACCCAACACACAGAGCAACACCGTCGACACCTTCGCCATCCCCACGGCAGGCACCGGCCGCGACGCTGAGGCATCCTTAGCCCTGAACCCCTTGCCCGCCGCCCAGCCGTCCGGCAATCAGCACCCCGAGGCGCCCCGACGGCACGCCCTCGTCGCCACCGTGGGCGCCCTGGCACCCCTCGGCCCCTATGGGGTTGCCGCCCCCCTGCTCACTGCAGGTGTAGGGCTGAACATAGCCCTCACCGCCACCCCAACCTACGGAGTGGACATCGGCCTGAGCCTCGACGGATACATCAACACCTCCTCTGCTCAAAACGCCGAATCCTACCCACCATTCCACCCCAATTTCGTCGACCACGGCTACACCTCCTCTTCCGATGAACTGTATGAAGCAATTGAATGGTACTACCCCTCCTTTGGACTCCACCTCACCCTTCCTTTCACCCTCCACCTCTACCCCCAAGGGCGCAATAAGGCCGGCATACAGCTCACCCTCGCACCTGGCCACACCCTCACACCCGTCACCACCCGTTCCTCTACCACTACCCTCCGTGGCCTCAACCCGTGGAAACTCGCCGCGGGTCTCGGCCTCACCCTCCCCAAAGGGTTCCTCACCAGCATCAACCTCACCGCCGACCTCCTGCCCTCCTACCTTCACGGCCCCTTGGAAGGCATCCACCAAGTGGGCATCACATTCGCTTTCTGAGTGCACATTAGGGTACAGAAGCGCCACATTAACCCCTACAAGGAAGACGTCTTCATCAACCATACGTACTACAAAGACTCCATGGCCCGTGCGGATGTCGACCAATCATCTCGGCCGAATACAAAGGGGATGCCTCGCATGGGGCATCCCCTTTTTGTTATTTCCCGGCGGCAATGTATTTCTTCAGCGCTTTGACGTAGCTGCGGAAAGCCTCTGTCCCCCCGGGTGTGATGCAACAGGTGGTACGCGGCAACTTGCCCTTGAAGCCTTTCTCGACGGCGATGTAGCCGGCCTCGGCCAATTTGTCTATCTGCACACTCAGGTTGCCCGAAGTAGCACCGGTCTGCTCCTTGAGATAGTTGAAGTCTGCCTCTTCCACGCTCGCCAGAATCGACATGATGGCCAGCCGCAGCTCCGAATGCAGGAGTGGATCTAATTTCGGCAACATACTATTTGTATTGATGTTTGACAATAATACCCGTAATCACCATCACTGCACCGCCCAGGGTGAAGAGAAGCAATTGGCCCTCGCCCCTCAGCACAGCAGCCGCCAAGGCACCTCCAACCCCAAGAACAAAGCCTGCCACGATGGTTGGCCAGTTCCTCAGCATGATGCCGGTCAGGCACTCTGCAAAGCCAAGCAGCAAAACGATGAGCAATGTCAGTGTGGCCGGCATTGGCACAGCCAACAGAGACAACAGGCACACCGAACATACAAACACACCGTATGCCATCCATACCCAGCCCAGCTGGCGGCTAATCACGTTTTGAGGAATGGCGGGCCCCTTCTTGCCCAAAAGCGATGCAAGAGGGTAGCCCACAAAAGGCATGGCAAACCAAAGCCAGTTCCATACGGGCTTGCCCGTGACGTGCCACAATTCATAGATTACCAACGAGAACACCACAAGCAACAGTCCCCATAGGACAATATACCTGGCACTGTCTTTCAGAATATCTCGCCGACTGGTGTTCAGCGTCTCACTGATAAGATTCAGGCTCTCCTGAGCCGTCATTTCTTTGTTCTGTTCCATCTTTTTCTTGAAGTTTAATTTGTTCTACATTTGTTTAAAACCATTTGGTGATGTCCCTACAAAGCTGCGCAGCATTTTTGGAATCACGATACAAAGATAAACAACTTTATAAAATAAACAAGATTTCAAAGAAAAATAATTTTTATTACACTATATATCAGCATGATATTTTTTCAAAAAAGATCTTAGCACTGCTCGTTTTTGGGGTAAAAAACGGGTTGGAAGCGCATTTTTCAACCCACCTTGCTGAGCACAAATGCAACAACGATCAGCTGCAGAATCAAGATGACGGGTACCTCGAAACGTAACTTGTTATGGAGTGTCTTGTGGTGGAAGGGAGGCATGGCCGCCCATGAACGCCAATCCCAGCAGGGCGTTCTACGCCACACGCCATCCTCCGCGCCTTCCATTTGTCAACAGCGTAGACGATAAATGCTACAACGTTAATCACCGCAATATACACGGCAGCTGCATGAAACAAGCTGAGCTCCATATAGCCAAAACGGGCATCTCTTCGATTTGTAAAAATAAAACTTTTTCGGGACTCATAAGCAAAACAATTGTCCCGACCAGGAATAAGAGCCCTGAATTCTGACTGAAAATAACCTGTTGAAGGACAGCGGTTATTGAATACCCCCCTGCCGTCAAACCATAATGGGAATGCACTGAACAAATATTTTTCTGTACATTTGCAATGCAAAACGGTTACATAAACACCGTCCAAACCTTTAACAAAGCACTCTTAGGCAGAAGTCAAAACAAATCCATGCACCGCACCAATCAGCCCCTTTCACTCACCAGCACTATGCACCGCCTAATGGCCCGCGCGCCCATGCTGCGGGTGGTGCTGCCCTTTGCCTTGGGCATAGCCTGTGCGGACATCCTGCCCCCTCTGGAAGCCACTCTCCTGTTGGTGTTCATGACCGTTGCTGTAGTGCTGATAGCACTCACCGCCTTTACACGTGTCCGGTGGTCTCGACTCCCCTTCCTCGCCGCCCTTTGGACTTTCTTCATGGTGTTTGGCATCCTGTTAGCCACCCTCCACCGCACTACTCCCGCCGACGGTCTCCCGTCCGAGGGATGGGGAACCCAAGGGGGCTCACCCGCCATCCTGCAGGTGCGCCTCGACGACTCGCCGCACCAGTCCCGACGTTCCTACAAGGTTGCCGCCCGCGTAGAGGGCATCTGGCACAACGACGAGTGGGTTCCTGCCTCCTGCCCCATCCTCCTCTACTTCCACAAGGACAGCATGGCTGCCGCCCTGCACTATGCCGACCGTCTCATTGTCCGTGCCCGTCCCCAACTCCCAGACAGCTGTCTCCAACCCCATCAGTTCGACTATCGCCGCTACCTGCTCCGCAAGGGCATAGCGTGGCAGAGCTACGTGCCGGCGGACGGGTGGCAGCACCTGCCCGACAGCCCTGCCCGTCATGGGGGGCTGAAGGCGTGGTCCAAACAGGTGCAACAGGCGTTGCTGGCCAGACTGCAAGCCACCTCCCTCTCCCCGCGCCACAAGGGCATCGCCGCCGCCCTGCTGTTGGGTTGGCGGGACGACCTTGACGACCTTGTGCTCCTCCACTTCCGACAGGCTGGCATAGCCCATCTGCTCTGCGTCTCGGGCTTGCATGTGGGCATAGTCGCTTGGATGGCGGGGCTACTATTCTTCTTTATGGGCAAATTGCGGTGGCAGCGGGTCTTGAAAGGCTCCGTCTCTCTGGTGGCCGTCTGGGCTTTCGCCTTCATCACCGGCTTGGCTCCCTCCACCCTTCGGGCCGCGGTGATGTTCACCCTGCTGATTGTGGCGGGCATGTTGCAGGAGCGTCCCATGCCGCTCAACAGCCTCTGCACCTCGGCCCTACTGCTGCTAATCATCAATCCCTATCTGCTGTTCGATGTGGGTTTCCAACTCTCCTACACCGCGGTGGCGGGCATCCTGCTGTGGCGGGAGCCGCTCAGCCTGGCCGGCCTCATCGACACTGATCGATGGTGGAACCGCAGTGCTTACCATTTATGGAAACTCATCCGTCTGACGATCTCAGCCCAGATGTTCACCCTGCCATTACAGATTTTCTATTTCCATCAGGTCTACACCTGGTTTATCATCGCCAACCTGCTTGTGGTGCCCTTTGCGGGGTTGATTCTTACCACTGTGGTGGCGGTGCTACTGCTGGCTGCCGTCCCTCATCTGGGCGGGGCAGCGGTGTGGCTCCTGCAGACGGAACTGGGTATTGCCGAAAGCCTCACAGCATGGGTGGGCACCCTTCCCTGCGCGGTGTTGGACAACCTCTATTGCGACCCCATCATGCTGCTGTTGCTCTATGCGGCGTTGGCTCTCTTCACCCTCTTTCTGCACAGCCGTCTGCGGTGGGCGCTCCCCGCGGCGTGTGGGGCTTTGCTGGCAGCCGTGATGCACCTCACCCTCATCAACCCGCATGCTGCGCCACAGGAACCTACTGCCATGCACACAGGGGGAGAGCCGACATCCACGGAGCGTTTGGACAGTGGGCACAGCCCACTCGACCGCGGCACAACCGCGGACCCTTACTACTGTCTCAAATCCTGAAAACTGGAAGCCTCTCAATTGCGGCGCATCAGCACAAAAAGCAGATAGACCATCACCAGCGTCAGCCCGATAGTGGTGGCCGCTGGCCAGAAGGCGCTCACCATCATTGCCACCCCGATGATGGCAAGCAGCTTCACGGCCATCTGCTTCCGCTCGGGCAGCGATTGCAAGGCCATGCGGGTCTTGGCGCGCCAGTCATGCCATTTTGTCACTACGCCCTGCCACCACTGGCCCAGAGTTCCAACTTTGCGGCCCCGATGGTCGATGGTCTCGGCATGAACGGTGGGCATAGGCCTCACCCGCACAGCGATTTTTTTGCGGTAGGTCTTGCCATCCACTGTGGCGGCGATGGTGAAGTGGGTACGCCCTTTAGAGCGGTTGAGGCGGAAACGCTTGCTGCCCGCAGCTTCCAGGGTCAACTGTGTGGCACGAAAGCCGTTGTCGATGGTCAGCTCGGTCTGTTCACTGCCTGTGCAGTCCCATGTCAGCTCCACCACGTCGCCTTCGGTCACGGTCCGGTGGTCCGCCTGGAATGTCATTCGTTGTTTGTCCATGTGTGTAGGGGTTGGTTGCTGTTTCTAACACCTGTGTTTTCAATTCCCATGCCAAAGGGAGGAGTGCGTCAAGGCACCAACTGGTTGCCGACCATGCGCTGCATGTAGGACTGGATGATTGCCTTGGTGCGGCTGAGGTGATGGGCGAAGGCGGGGCAGCCGTCAGCGGGGATTCCAAGGAGGTTGTGTCGCAGCAGGGGGTCTGCCTCGATGTCGTACCAGCCCGTGGCATGCTCGCCGTCGAAGAGGAGCAGGTGGCCGTTCTGGACGTACTGATAGATGCCGCTGTTGTAGTGGATGGCCCAGGTGAGACTGTCCGCGGTGTGGAGCAGGTCGCAGCCGTAAGCTATATAGGGGCGGCTACTGCCGGTGAGGCCGAGGAGGGTCGGCATGATGTCGGTCTGCTGCGCCACGGCGCGGGACATGCCGACGGGCAGCACCCCTGAGGGAGAGTAGAAGATGATGGGGACGCTGAAAGTGCCGAGTGGGGTGTTGTAGGCGGGCTGCTGGTTGATGTTGGTGTGGTCCGCTGTGATGACGAAGAGGGTGTTGTGGTACCAAGGCATGCGCCGCGCAGCGGCAAAGAAACGGCGCAGGGCGTGGTCGGTGTAGCGGATGCAGGTGTGCAACGGATGGCCGTCGGCGTGGAGGCTGTCGCGGTAGCGGTCAGGGACAGCGAAGGGATGGTGCGAGGTGGCGGTGAAGAGGGCGGTCATGAAGGGTTGGGGCATCTGCTCCATGGTGGCAGCAAAGAATTGCAAGAACTCTTCGTCCCAGATGGCCCAGGTGCCGTCGAAATCGCTGCTGCCGCCAAACCGCGGGTCGGCCTCGTACTCCGTGCGGCCATAGTAGTGCTGGAACCCCGTGGTGCGAGCAAAGGCCTGAAAGCCCATGGAGCCATTTTCAGCGCCATGGAAGAAAGCGGTGGTGTAGCCCTCGGCACCCAGCTGGGCAGCTATGCCGCCGACATTGTTGAGGGAGTAGGAAGTGACGAAAAAGGGTTCGACAAACATGGGTATGCCTGAGAGGATGGAGGGCATGCCGTCGATACTTTTGCGGCCGTTGGCATAGGAGTGGCGGAAGGTGAGACTGTGGGCAATGAGGGAGTCGAGGAAGGGCGTGTAGCCGGGATAGTCATTATAGGCCCCGATGTATTCCTGCCCGAAGCTCTCAAGGATTAGGACCACCACATTGAATGGGGGGATATGGGATTGTGTCAATTCGGGAATCTGTTCACCGCTGTGCAGGGGGGTGAAGAGGGCTTGCATCTCAGCGTCGGGCATGTAGCGCGGGTCGGCAAAGGTGGTTTTCCCCATGGTGCGCAGCAGCGAGAAGGGGGTGTTGAGCACGATGGCAGCCTCGGAGGGCTGGTTTACATACTGGTTGGCATTGCTGATGGTGATGGGACGGATGGCCGTGGAGGCTCCCCCGCGCATGCCGATAATGGCCAGGGGGATGTAGAGAAGCAGGCAAAGGCTCCGGATGAGGGGCTCTTTGAAATGTGAGAGGCGGGAAGTGAAATTATTTCCCGAGCCCGCACGCACTCCCGTGTCTTCCTCTTCTGGTTGCGGACGGGGCTCCTCGTCGCGATAGAGGAAGATGAGGGCGGCAATGAACGCAAGCCCTATGAGGACGAGATACCAGTGGTTCAGCAGCTCTACCCCCACAATGTCGCCGAGGTTGCCCTCGTTGCTGAACTCGGAAAAGAAAGTCCATGTGGTGCGCCGTCCCGTGTAGCGGGAGTAGACGGTATCCACCAGATTGAGCGTCAGCATGAGCGAGTTGACCACCACATAGAGCACCTTAAGCGCCCTTCGCCAGGGACGCGAGCCCCTGACCCTGCGCGGAAGGGGCAGCAGCGCAAGCAGCACATAGAGCGTGTTGGAGTAAAGGATGGCTGAGGTGTCGAACCGCAGTACACCAACAGCAGGTTCCAAACAAGTTGTTGAATTCCGAAACTTGGGAATGCTTGAATTCGGGAATGCTTGAATTCGGGAATGCTTGAGGTCGGGATTTTGTGAACCGGGTGGCGCATCGTTCTTAGTTTTTAATCAATCAGAACTGGAAATAGATGAACGGCTGGAGGTCGGCGGTGATAAACTGGTAGACCACAAACACCGTGGCCACAGCCACAACGGCCATCAGCCACAGCGGCATGGCGGCAAACCAAAGGCGGTAGCGCCTTTTGAAACGGTCAGGCAGCCAGTGGATAATCATGCCCGCCACGAAGACCGCAAAGACGGGTGCATAGGCCGACAGTATGGCCGGTACCTGCTCCCAGTTCCACGTCCCTCCGATGCGCTCCACCATCTGTGTGGCCGTGCGCCAGGCTGTCTCGTTGGCCTCGGCGGGGTCCAGATTGGAACCCGAACGGAAAAACAGACGGGTGAAGCTGATGAAGACGAAGGTCAGCAGCGTATTCCACACCGTCAGCACCCCGCCCTTCAGGGCCGAGGGCCTGTAGCGACCGCCCATCAGCGCCGGCACAAGGTTCAGCAGCACCGTAGCCACCGCCACCACCATGAAAGCCAGATGGAACATGCTCAGCACCGGCACGGGATAGAGGTGATAGGCGCACTTCACCCCCAGATAGGCCACCACCGCCGCCGCCATGCGCGCCGCAGGGCCGCGCCGACGCCACCACTTGTAGACCAATATGCCCAACCCGTTCAGCGCTCCCCAGGTGATGAAGTTGAACGAAGCGCCGTGCCACATGCCGCCCAGCAACATGGTGTCGAAATTGTTCATATTGGTGGCAAAATCGCGCCGTCCCTCGGGGAAAGCAGCATAGACGAGCACCAACAGGCTCACCACAAAAGCCGCCGCCAGCGTGAGCCACAGGCTCCGCGCCATCAGCAGCACCACCGTCAGCATCACCGCGGGGATGACCCACGTGGCCGTCGTGGCGTTTCGGTTGCCCCCAAGGGGGATGTAGAGGTAGTCTTTCAGCCAGTTGCTAAGCGAGATGTGCCAACGTTTCCAGAAGCCCGCGGCATTCGTCGCCTTGTAGGGCGAGTTGAAGTTCAGCGGCAAGTGGAAGCCCATCAGCAACGCCACACCGATGGCAATATCCGTGTAGCCCGAAAAATCGGCATACACCTGCAACGAGTAGAGCAGCAGAGCGGCGAAGTTCTCGAACGACGTGTAAAGCAGCGGATTCTCGAACACGCGGTCCACAAACGAGACCGCTAACCAGTCGCTGAGCACAAGCTTCTTGCCGAGGCCGTTGAGAATCCAGAACACGGCAATGCCGAACTGCCTACGGCTGAGGGTAAAGGGCCTATAGAGCTGGGGGATGAACTGATCCGCCCTTACGATGGGGCCCGCCACCAGCTGGGGGAAGAAAGTGGTGTAGAAGCCAAAATCCAAAATGTTGTCCGCATGGCGGACCCTCCCCCGGTACACATCCACAATATAGCTGATGTTCTGGAAGGTGAAGAAGCTGATGCCCACTGGCAGGACGATAGCGTTGGTAATGGAGAAATGGGTCGAGGCGATAGTGTTGAAGATGTCCGTAAAGAAATAGGCATACTTGAAGTAGCACAGCACGGCGAGGTTCGCCGTCACGCCCGCCGCCATCAATGCGTGCCTGGCGCGGCCCACGGCGGCGTTTTGCTCGGCGCGGTGAGCCAGCCGGTCCAACCCCACGCCAAGGAGATACCCCACCACCGTAGAAAAGAGCAACAGCAGCACGAAATGCCCCGACGTTTTGTAATAGAAAAAGAGGCTCACAATAAAGAGGTAGCCGTTGCGCCACAGTCGGCGGCCACGGCTCATGCCCCTGCCCCGATGCCCAACGGAGACGATGAGGCAGAACAGCGTGTAGACGATGAAGAAGAAAGCCCAGAAATGAAACTGCGTGAAAAGCAGTGGATGCTCCATGTCGAAGGCGAAGAGGCGAGATAGATATGTGAGGAGGTCGGTCACTTTTGAATGTGGGAATGTGTTTATTCGTTAATCGGTTCGCCGCCCAGACGACTGACGGTGGAAATCCTTGTAGAGCGCCTCGTGGAGCGCGTTGAAAAGGAGATCGCCCATCAGGCGGTAGCCTGCGCGGGTGAAGTGGACTTTGTCCTTCTGGGCCAGACCCGCCCTCTGCCACTTCTCCATGGACTTAAGGCCACCCATAATCTCAAACTGGTCCCACACGGCACCCTCTGTCAGTTCCGCCAGACGGTAAAAAACGTCGCGGGCCAACGGGCCATTGGTGTTGACGGCATAGCGGCGGCGACCCGTCCGCCGATAGCTGTCGTTGTTGGTGACGAAGATGAAGGCACATTGGGGGTTGACCTTACGGATGGAATCGCAAAGGGCAAGGTAGTTGTTTTTGAAGGCCACGGTGTCAAAGTTCTTCTCGTGGGCGTCGTTGATGCCGATGCCGAAGATGACGAGGTCGGGCCTCAGCAGTCTCAGGTCGTCAGTGAGGCGGCACTTGAGGTAGTCCGGAACTGCGGCTCCGTTCACTCCGATAGAGTGGTAGGAGAAGCCCGGATGGCGGTTGCCTAAACAGACACCCGTCAGTGTAAAAGTCTGTCCCTCACTGCAGGGCAACACAATGTCGAACGAGTCGACGGGTTGCAGCAGGTTGAACACGTAGCGGTGAGTTGCCGTATCGACGTATGAGGGTTCCACCTCGCGGCCATCAAAACCCAGTGTGGGCAGCACCCCTTGTGGTGAATAGCCCAACAAGACGATGTGCTGCACGAGGTAGTCAACACTCCTGTCGGTAAGAAGCATCTGTATGCGTGTGGGCACGTCCTTGGCCGTGACGGAGATGCCACAGAGTCCTAACGGATATTCCGGTTCCTTGTAGACGTTGCGGGTCAGGACGACCTTCTCCTTGCAATGCACCTTGTAGTCGTCCGGGTTATTGCATTTGGCTGCAGCCGAGTAGGGGAAAAGCATCCCGCGACCACCCACGGCCTGCGGCCACCGCTGCATGATGCGGACGCGCACTTGATTGGGAAACACGCCCGCCTGTACATGCGAGCCCCCTATGTGTACAATGTTCACTGTCCCCTTGCCCGTAGTGGCCACTCGCCTCATCTTGCTGAAGAGGCGCTGCATGACGACGGAGTTGCTGTCATAGCGTAGCTGGTTGCTGTCATAGCGCACAAAGGGATACTCTTTTGTGTCGGGGGGTGTTGTTGTCTGGGCGTGGCAGCTGCCTATCCCCAAGACTGCAGCCACCACGATGAAAGCCATGGTCTTACTCAGCATCCGTCACCTCCAATCCCGCAGTCTTGGTGGCTGTCTGCCGCCGCATTTTATAGAGTCTGTACATATTGTCAAAAGCATTTGCCAGCCGGTCGCCCATGATGTCGGCTCCCCGCTGTGAGAAATGAATGTAATCACCGCTGCCCAGTCCTTGGTCCACCCAGGCCGACATGGAGTTGGCTCCGCCCATTGCGTGGTAGATGCTCCAGTAGGCCGCTCCGTGGGCACACACGGCTGTGCGCAGCCCCTCCACCACCTTGGGAATCCAGGGATAGGAATGGAGGTCGCCCTCTTCGGTGCGTTTGCTCATGTCCGAAGGTCCGATGAAAAGAATCAAAGCGTTGGGACAGCACTGGTGCAAGCGGTTAATCTGAGCACCCATGTTCTTGCAGTAATTCTCGATGGCGCGGTCGGAGGACAGGTAGGGAACCGAGTTGCCGCCAAACTGCATAATTATCAGCCCCACATCCATCAGGCTGTAGGCTTGGGCCAGCTGGTCGCGGTTGATTTGGGTGAACTGGTGTCCCGAACAGCCCCGCATGGGGATATTATCCACCGCCACGCCAGGTCCGTTGTCCACCATCACGCCGTAGAGGTCCGCCGCACCTTGCACGCTGATGCGCACCTCCGCAGCCGCCGAATCCAGTCGCCAGTCGAACAGGTGCACACCCTCCGTCTCTTCCGACTGCTGCTGGGCGTAGGAGCCTGCCGTCAGCGTAGCCTCCAAGGGACCAGGGCGGTTGCAGAAGAGCAGCCTTATGCGCCCAAACTGCCGCAGACGGCTGTCGCGGTTCTTATGCGTCGTGGCCTTGATGGTGCTTGTGGCTGCACCAGCTACGTGGAAATCCTGCACCATGGGGCCATAATTGCCCCCTGCCCGCACCACAAGGCTGTCGCCAAATGGCGATTGCCTTACCAATGCCCCAGAGCCGTAAGTGCTGACCGAATAAGAGGCAATGAGTGTGGCGAAAGGCACCAACCCCGGTCCGCCACCGCCGAAGAGGTCCTGCATACGCGACCGCAAGCGGTCGGACATACGGTCCATCTCAATCTGCGAGTCGCCATAGTGGACTATGCGGATGGTGCGGCCCGTTGTGGACGTCCGCTCCAACTGAGCAAAAAGCGTGTCGAAGAAAGAGTCGTCATCGTTCGGAAACCAGAAACGGATGTCGCTACTATCCAGCTGTTGTCTGTAGCTCTCAGTCGAGTCCTGCAGCGAGTCGAGCAGCGCAGCCAACGAATCCTGTTCCCGCAGGTACGCCTCCACATCCAGCTCATGCTGAGGATTCAGCACCTTGCTGAGCGTGGGGAACTTCAGGTTCAGCGAGCCGATGCTGGCACGCCCCTGCGGGAACACATAGCACACCCCCGCAAGCAGTGCTATCACAGCAGCCATAAACAACAAGACCCTCCAAGCTTTCATCTCAACGCATTAAAGAATTCCCACATTAACACATTCACGAATTCAAAAGTTTACTTCTCACTTTTCAATTTCTGAATGTCGTTATACATCTCCTCCAATTTGCGCTGCAGCACAAAGATTTTCTTCTGCCTGTCGGCTGGCATGGCGGGCGAGCCCAGCACCACAGCGTCGTCGCCCACATTGCGTGTTACGCCGGACTGGGCTGCTATCGTCACCCTGTCACCCACCTTGATGTGGCCTACGATGCCCACCTGGCCCGCAATCATGCAGTTGTTACCCACCTTGCCGCTCCCTGCGCAGCCCGACTGCGATGCCATCACGGTGTTGCTGCCGAAGGAAACGTTGTGGGCTATCTGGCAAAGATTGTCGATTTTCGCGCCGCGGTGGATAATGGTGGAGCCCATCGTCGCACGGTCCACGCAGGTGTTGGCCCCAATCTCCACGTCGTCCTCAATCACCACATTGCCTATCTGGTCAATTTTGCTGTATGAGCCGTCATCCTTTGGAGCGAATCCGAAGCCGTCAGCTCCCACCACCACGCCCGCGTGGAGTATGCAGTTCTGCCCCACCCGGCACTCGCGGTAAATCTTCACGCCCGGATACAGGATCGTGTTGTCGCCCACCTCGCAGTGGTCTCCGATATACACCTGCGGATAAATCTGCACATTGTTGCCGATGCGCACATTGCGGCCTATCACCGCAAAGGGACCCACATAGCAGCCCTTGCCCAGCCGTGCCGAGCGGTCGATGCTGCTGCGCAAGCTGCGGCCACGCTTAGGTCGGTCGGCAGTATTGAACATGTGCAGCACTTTGGCCACACACAGGTACGGATTGTCCACCCTAATCAAGGTAGCGTCCACGGGATGCTCCAGCACAAAGTCGCGGCCTATAAGGATGGCTGCTGCCTTGCGCTCATAGATATAGTGGGTATACTTGGGGTTGGCAAGGAAAGTAATGCCACCCTCGTCCACCTCCTCAATGCGGCAAGGTTTCCATATCAGGGCGTTCTCGTCGCCCTCTACCGTGCCCTTCAATTTCTGGGCTATCTGTTTGGCTGTGAATTGCATTTCAAATAGGGTTCTATAAGTTTATATGTTTCAATGTCGATGATGGGAATATTCAGTAGGTCGGCCACCTGGGTGTAGTGCCCTGCCTCGTCACGCTGACGGACTATGGCCTTGGCCTGATAATAATCAAGATAGGGATGATGCTTTAACTCGTCGACGCTGGCTGTGTTGATGTCCATCTGGACCACACGGGCCGGATTGACAGTGAGGTGGGGTGTAATGTCGGCATAGCGGGCCGAATCCATCCCGTAGACCTCCTTCAGCTGTTCCAGCCGGCAATAGCCCCCCAGCAGGGAACGGTAGCGCAATATGCGGCGGGCCATCGTGGGCCCAATATTGTAGAGCTGAACGAGGTCCATACTGTCTGCCTCGTTCAGCTCAAACACAAGCGGTCTTTTCTTTCGTAAGGGCTGCTGCCACGAAGGGTCGGCAGAGCCTCTGTGCTGTGTAAAATGTGATTGTGATGACGGGTTCTGGATGTCTGCCAGAGCAGCGGAGGGAGGCGGAGTGCTTGCTTGCTGTTGCGCTTGGCTGACCGCTTCATTGCCAGCGGGGTTCCCTCGCCCTCTGAACTGCAAGGCCAGAAGCCCTGCGGTGGCGGCCAGAAGCACAATGCTCAGCCACAAGTAGCCGCGTCGGCGCGTCATTCCTCCTTCCATTCCAGTGTGCCTCTTTGGTGAATGATGTGGGGTTGCTTGAAGGCGTCGTCGCTTTCAAAGCGGTCGCCGAGGGTGATGCGGGGTCCATTCTTGGACCGCAGCGGATTGTTGCTAAATATACGGTGTTCCGCCTGTCGCCAGATGAGGTCTATAAGATAGACGGTGTCGCCGTTTTGAAGGTCTATGATGACGACGCTGTCACGCACCATGACTATCTGGCGTTTGTCGTACTGGACAGCGTAGTTGGCTGTGAGGATGCCCGTGGGGCGGTCTTCGCCGTCAAAGAAGCGCATTCGCACGCCCTGGGGATAGACGGTCTTGGATTCAGGGTCGCCGTATTGGCGCACGATGGGGGCTTCCATGAGCAGCTGCAGACTGCCGTTCTCGCTGCGCCGTATGTGGGCATTGACAATGGTGCTGGCAGGCAGGTTGCGGGGCTCGAAGATGCGGGTCTTCTCAATGTCATTGCCACAGGATGAGAGGAGACAGGCAAGAAGCAGGGCTGCCGCCCTGCTTCTTGCCTTGTGGAGGGATAGGGAATAGTTTGCCTTGTACATCCCGTGGGTGTGGGTTAGCGGGTTCGCACTATGGTGGAACGCCCTATCCATCCCGGGACGGTGTAGCTGTGGCCGTCGATGAGGTCAAGCATGAAGGCATCGTTCTTTTTGGGGAAGTAGGCGGAGTAGGTGCCGATGAGTTTGTCGGCGAAGTTGATAATCTCTTCGGTGGGTTCGACTTGCTTGGCATGGCGGGCTTCGTCGACGGCTACCCAGTAGGCGGAGCGTCCACCCATGCCGTCGTCGATGGTGCGGCTACTCTTAGCGTAGGCCTGGGAGAGCTGCAGGTAGGGCTCGCCTTTGGTGCGGTCGGTCTCGGCGGCGTTGAGGAAGGCGGTGCGGGCTGCGCTGTAGCTGCCTTGGCCAGAGTAGGAGAGGCCAAGGATGATGTAGGCGCGGTAGCGGTCCTTCTTGTCGGTAAGGCTCTTGAGGGCGTCCTGAACGTACTCAACGGCTTTGCCGTACTGCTTCTTGCTCCAGCTCATCTGGCCCATGCGCATGGCGGTGGCGGGTGAAGGCTCAAGCTGGTAGAGACGCTCGGTGGCGTCGAAGAAGAGCTGGTTGTCCTCGGTGCAGCCTTTCTTGATCATGATGCCGGTGATTTTTTTGAGGAGGGCGACGTTGTCGGGGTCGGCTTCGAATTTTTTCTGGTAGATCTCGTTGAGCTGTTCGCAGGAGGCGTAGGGCGAGAAGACAGACTCGACGCTGGCGATGTAGGTGCGGATTTTGGCGGCGTTGACGCTGTCGTCGGCCTCGACGTTGAGAGTGAGGAGAGAGTCGAGGAGGTCGGAGGCGATGTCGTAGTTGTCAACCACGAGGGTGGGGTCGGCATGGCCTGCCTGGACATAGTCGACGGTGGCTTTGAAGAAGAGGGTGACGTAGTTCTCGTCGAGTTCGTGGGCACCGACACGGATGGCGTCGGCATAGTTCTCATAGATTGCCTTGACATCCTTGGGACGGAGGGCGCTGAGGTCCTGAGCCTTCATAGCTTTGACTTTGGCTTCCTCGCCGAAGTACTGGATGCGCTGGTCGTACATCTTCATGAGTTCGTCGATGTAGGCGTCGCGCTCGGCGGGGGTCTGGGCGACGTTGATCATGGACTTAATGATGGTGGAGCCGCGCTGGTAGACGGTCTTGCTGAAACGGGGGCAGTGGAGCAGGATTTGGCGCCACGGCTCGTAGCAGTCGGTGTAGCTCTTCTGCTTGTAGAATTCCTGATAGAGGGAGACGTTGCTGATGCAGGCTACGCTGTCTTCGGGGGTCTCACCCCATTTGCTTTGCGCGCCAGCAGCCAGGCTGAGGCTGAGGGCTGCCGCCACGATAAGGACATTTTTCAGTGTTTTCATCTGTTGTAAATGTTATACGGTGTGTTTGTGAATTAGTATTGTTTTTTCTTGTTTTATTGCAGGGTTAATCATATTTGCGTTTAACAAACCAGCGCTCGCATGAGCCGATGGAGATGCCGAAGGTGATGACATCGCGGCGCAGGAGGTCGATGGTTCCAATGGAGGAGTAGGCTATGCCAAGGGTGAGGAGTGAGCGCCCTTTGCGCATGGGGAGCTTGAAGGCCATGCCGCAACCGGTCTCGTTGATGGCTGTGGCATCGGCGGTGCCATTGATTTGGAGGTTGAGCTTAGAGCGGTTGTGGTAGAGTCCGGCGGTGATGCCGATGCGTCCCCAGTAGGAGGTGGCGGAGGGGTTTCCCTTCCATTCGCCGCCGAGGGCGACGCGGTAGTTGGGGGCGGTGCGCAGAGCCGAAACTCCAAAGAGGTTGTAGCGGGGGTCTTCACGATATTCCAGTCCGCTGAGGGGAGAGTAGTAGCCGTCGAGGTCTATCTCCCATCGCTCGTTGCGCTCCAACGCGAGGCCGAGGCCAACGGCTATGGGCTGGCGGAGGGTGGAGGTGTAGGTGTCGCTCTCGCCACGGGCGGGGAAGATGGTGTCGAGCAGGTACTCGCTAGTAGTGTTGCCGTAGAAGGTGTAGGAGAGGGACTGGTCACTGACATTCATGGTGCGGGGCGTACGGACCGTGGCACCGAAGCGGAGGGTGTAGCGGCTGCCGAGCGGTTGGCGATACTGGAGTCCAAGGTCGAAGAGGAGGTTGCGGACAAAGGTGTTTTTCTGGCTGCGGGAGTTGAGGGCGTAGGTGGTGTCGTTGCCAAGAAACTTGTAGGTGATGGCACGGGTGATGTTGCCGTAAAGAAGGTTGACATTGAAACCCAGGGAGAGGCGGGAGCCGATGTTGAAGCCATTGCCCCAGTAGAGCTGGGAGACGCCGCCCTGACCGGCATAGATGGTCTGGACGTCGCCCAAGTCAGTGCCGAGGCGGGTCTGGATGGACTCATAGTCGACACTGCTGTAGGGAAGCAGACCTGCCGATGTTTTCCACCAGTCGGTAATGGGGAAGGCGATGGTCAGGTAGGCCAGACTGCCATCGGCATCGGTGAGGTGGTTGACATCGTTGCGGAGGACGCAGCTCTGGATGTTGACGCCAATGTCGAAGACGAAACTCTCCGGCTCGATGGCAGCATAGGAGGCTGGATTGAAGGGGTTGATGGTGTTGCGCGCGGAGCGGGTATAGACGGCGCCTCCAATGCCAAAGGCCGTGGGCATGTTGTAGGGCTGGTCGGTAAGGCCGATGCCGTATTGGGAGAATGGGATGTTGAACCCGTTCTGTGCCCGGAGGCTCACAGGGCTTGCCGCGGCTATAAGGGCCAGGGCGAGGATGAGTGTGTGTCTATTCTTCATTTAGGTCAGTATGCTGTTTTATTGTATGTTTAATTCTTTCAGTATGCTGTTCAACCCTGTCATTACAAGGCTTGGCAGCTGTTCGGCGTGTTGCAGTACGGGCGCACCGGCGGCACAAAGACGCGCGGCGTCGCCCCCAGTGAGGAGCACCCGGGCTGAGGCACAGCGCGAGCGGTAGTGTTGCACGAAACCTTCGACAGCAAAGCGCGTGGCGGTGAAGACACCGGCAAGGATGCTCTCGGCGGTGGTGCGACCTGTGACGGGGGCAGCGGAGCCGTCAATCTGTTCCAATAACGGCAAACGGGCGGTAAAAGTATGCAGAGCATGGAATTTCATTTCTATGCCGGGCAGTATGGCCCCACCGCGGTAGGTGCCGGAGGCATCGAGGTGGTCAATGGTGATGCAGGTTCCAGCATCGATGATGATGCAGTCCGTACCGGGAAAGAGCGCCCAAGCCCCACAGGCAGCAGCGATGCGGTCGGGCCCGAGGGTTTGGGGTGTAGCGTAGTCGAGGGTGATGGGCAGGGGCGAATCCGCAGCGAGGCGGTGGAGGGGGCGCCCGGTGTCGAGGAGGGGGCTGAGGTCGGCCTCGCCGGAGGCGCAGACGGCGGCACGGCTCCAGGTGAGACGGTGGACAAGGGCTGCAAGCTGTGGGGCGTCGGTGACTCCTTGGTCGGCGAGACGAGACCCGTCGAAGAGTGCCCACTTAATGCGTGTATTGCCTATGTCGAGAGTCAGATTCATTTGTTGTAGAAGTTCATAGCGCGGTCGGGGCCCTGTGTGGCGAAGCAGCTGACGGCCTCACAGGCTTTCTCAAGTGTGGGGGCAAGGTCTGCTTGTTCTTCGCTGCTGAAGGGACCAAGGACATAGTCTATTTGCTGTCCGCGGCCAAAATTGTTGCCTACCCCAATTCTCAGGCGGCAGTAGTCGTTGCGTCCCAGAAGGGTTTCGATGTTGCGGAGCCCGTTGTGGCCGCCCCCGCTGCCCTGTTTGCGCATGCGGAGGGTGCCAATAGGCAGGGCGATGTCGTCAACCACGACGAGGAGGTTCTCCAACGGCACTTTCTCGGTCTGGAGCCAGTAGCGGACAGCTTCGCCGCTGAGGTTCATATAGGTGGTGGGTTTGATGAGTATGAGGGTGCGCCCTTTGATTTTGAGCTCGGTGCGGTAGGCACGGCGTTCGAGGCTCCAACGGACTTCGGCTTTACGGGCCATCTCGTCGACCACCATAAAGCCAACGTTGTGGCGGGTGCCTTCGTATTCGGCACCCACATTGCCCAATCCCGCGATTAGATATTTCATGCTATAATCAATGTCGTCGGCTGATTTACAGCGCGAAAACAACTTTTTTATAATTCCCATATATTGTTTGTCCAGTCTGCAAAGTTACAAACTTTTTTTGAATTATAGTCTTTTTGAATTCGGGAGTCCTTGAATTCAGGAACGTGGGAATGCGTTAATTCGGGAATCCTTGTATTTGGGAGTCTCTGAATTCGGGAAATGATTCACACATTAACACGATAAGACATTAACACATTCAAAACATTTTCAATTCAAAATAAAGTTGTATCTTTGCATTTTAATTCTAAACTTAGTGCTATATGAATATTCTTCTTCTTGGATCGGGTGGTCGCGAACATGCTATTGCCTGTAAGATAGCCGAAAGCGAGCTGTGCACCACGCTCTTTGTTGCTCCGGGCAACGCGGGTACGGCGCGCGAACGGAAATGCCGCAACGTAGATGTAAACCCTATGGATTTCGAGGCTTTGCGCCATCTGGTAAAGGAGCACGATGTGCGGATGGTGGTAGTGGGTCCCGAGGCTCCTCTGGTGGGCGGCGTGGCTGACTTTTTCGCTTCGGAGAACGACTTGCGCCATGTGATGGTAATAGGTCCCAGCCAAGCGGGCGCCCAGTTGGAAGGCAGTAAGGATTTTGCCAAGGGTTTCATGCTGCGACATGGGGTACCGACGGCTGCCTACCGCACCTTCGGCGCCAAGGAAGTTGAGGAGGGCATCGCCTTCCTGCGCACATTGAAGCCCCCCTACGTGCTGAAGGCCGACGGCCTTGCAGCAGGCAAAGGGGTGCTGATAGTCGACAACCTGAAGGAGGCGGAGCAGGACTTAAGGGAGATGCTGGTGGAGGGGAAGTTCGGCGAAGCGTCGGCACGTGTTGTGGTAGAGGAGTTTCTGAAAGGCGTGGAGCTGAGCGTGTTTGTGCTGACCGACGGCAAGCACTATAAGATATTGCCCACAGCAAAGGACTACAAGCGCATTGGCGAGGGCGACACAGGCCTGAACACAGGCGGCATGGGCTCGGTGAGCCCGGTGCATTTTGCCGACAAGGCCTTCATGCAGAAGGTGGAGGAGCGCATCGTGGTGCCTACGGTGAAGGGGTTGCACGCCGAGGGCATCCGCTACAAAGGTTTTATCTTTGTAGGCTTGATGGCTGTGCCGGACGAGAACGGTGTGATGAACCCGTATGTGATTGAGTATAACGCCCGCATGGGCGACCCGGAGACGGAATGCGTCTTCCCCCGCATAAAGAGCGATGTGGTGGAGCTGTTCCAGCACACTTGGCAAGGAACCTTGCAGCAGGTGACGCTGGATGTGGACCCACGGGCAGCAGCGTGCGTGATGATGGTGTCCGGCGGTTACCCGGAGCACTATGAAAAGGGCAAGACGATTGAGGGTTTGGAGCAGGTGAAGGGGTGCAAGGTGTTCCATGCAGGAACGGCCTTGGGTGCAGACGGGAAACTGCTGACAGCAGGAGGCCGCGTGCTGTGCCTGACGGCACTGGCGGACTCAATGCCCACGGCTCTGCTGACGGCCTATCAGGAGTTGGAGAATGTGAGTTGGGAGGGCTGCTATTACCGCCGCGACATAGGTCAGGACCTGCTGAAAATGCTGGTCTGACCCCCAGTTGAATTCTGGAATGTGGGAATGTGTTAATTCGAGAGTCCTTGAATTCTTGAACTGATTCACACATTAACACATTCAAAAAGAATACGTAGCCATCATAATGCATACTTGCTTTCCCCACAGGGGAAGGAGACCATAGGCAGGGGCAAGCGGAGCGTCGCCCCTGTAAAGCCACATCGGCACCCCACAACCCTGCAAGGGTTGCAGCGTTGTAACATACTGCAACCCTTGCAGGGTTAATACTACACACCTTCGTTCTATACAGGGGTTTTCAATCCCGACTATTATCTTCCAGTCCTGCGGACTGGTATGCAGCCGTCGTAAAAAGTGAAAAATGAAAAAGAGGCAGGGCCATACCTCCAGTCCCTCTGAGTGTGAGGTTACATATAATCAACAGGCCACAACGAAGATTTCCAATGACCGTTTTGGAATATACGCATTCACACATTGAAGGATTAACGCATTCAAGAATTCACACATTCAGACTTTTCCTTCGCCATGCGGCGCCAACGGACAATGCCGAGCACACAGAAGACCTCGAAGACCACGTAGAGAAGTGCCGAGGCGTAGTTGCCGGTGATGTAGAAAAGGAGTATCATGAGGGGCTCGACCAGGAGCCAGAGTATCCATTGTTGCCAATATTTCTGCGAGAGCATCCACATGGCCACGATGGAGAGCGCCGAGGAGAGGCCGTCCAACCAGGGGAACTGGCTCTCGCCAAGGGTGCGCAGCAACCACCACAGCACTACGGTGAGCAGGGCCACGGCGGCCACGATGAAGGGCCAATAGCGCAGGGGGCAGGAACCCACAGGACGCTCAGTGTGCTCCTTGCTCTGCACCAGCCCGCGCCACACCAAAAGACCGTAAATGGACATGGCGAGGTTATAGCAGCAGATGGCTCCGTTAGCATAGATGCCAGAGGTGAAATCAATGACGATATAAAATAGCGACATGAGGATGCTGAGGGGCCAAAACCACCGGTCTGCCCTATATTCGCTGATGATATAGGCCAGACCGATGGCTGCTCCGATAATCTCGATGGGATTCATGCTTGTTTCATTAAGCTGATAGGACTGGTCAGTCCCCACAGCATCGGGATTTTACTAAAAACGGTATATTACCCTTGCCGTGAAGTTGCGTCCGGGCTGCTGGAAGTAGCCGCGGTCGGTGACCACAGTCTGCCCCTCGGGATTGTAGTAGGCGCCACACCAGGCGTTGGTGCGGTAGTTGTGGTTGAGGATATTGTTGACGGCCAGCTGGCATTCCAGTTCATTGCCGTGCCGCATGTTAAAGGTGTAGGCGAGGCGGGCATTGAGGAGGAAGTAGGGGTCAAGCTTGGCGGCTTCAAGGCCGGTGTTGTCGGCATATTGCTTGCCCACATATTTGCCCATAAGCTGCACCTTGGCGTTCTGGACGGGACGATAGGTGAAGATGGCTGCACCCACCACGGAGGGCGAGAGGGCGAGGTCGGTGGTGCCGAGAGCCACTTTCTGGTGGTCGGACCAGTCGGTGAGCCAAAGATCGGCCACGTAGTTGACAACTTTGTTGGTGCTGAGGGTGAGGTTGGCGTCAAGCGAGAAATGGCTGTCAAAGCGGTAGCCGCCCACAAGTTCGAGGCCGAGGCGGTAGCTCTTGTCCACGTTCTCCATCAGGGCGTAGCCGCTCTCGGTAATGAAGCCGTTGGGGGTCAGCTGGTCTTTATAGAGCATGGCGTAGAGGTTGGCGTGGAAGTGGAAGTCCTGTTTCTGTAACTGATAGCCCAGTTCGATGTCGAGCATGGTTTCGGGGTTGATGGGGTGCTGGTTGCCCACGGCCTCTTTGATGTCGGCACGTGCGGGTTCGCGGTTGGAGATGCCGGCCACAGCATAGAGGCGCTGCTCGGGGCTGATGAGGTAGTTGGCACCCACCTTGGGGTTGAAGAAGAGATAGGTGGTGTCGAAGGGTATTTTGCCGTAGTCGTCGTCGGTGCCGGCGATGGTGTATTTAATGAAACGGGCCTGCAGGTCGGCATAGAGGTTCAGGCGGCTGTTGATGTCGTAGTTGAGTTTGGCAAAGAGGGAGGCATCGTGCTTGTTGGAAGTGTTGAGGTACCAGTTGGCAAAGGGTTTGTCAGCGGTGAGGGTGGTACCGTTATGGTCAATCTCACGTCGCAGCCAGATAACCTCACCGTGGTGCTCGCCGGTGTAATAGAGGTAACTGCCGCCGAAAGTAAGGGCAAGGGGACCCTGGTTGTAGCGGGCTGAGAGGTTGGCTGTGTAGGCGTTGTTGGACATGGGCTTGCGATAGATAAGGTCGCTGTAGCGGAAGCCGAAGGCCAGGGTGTCCATCCCGTAGCTGTCAATTTTCCTGTCGCGTTTGTAGCTCTCGGTGTAGCCGAAGCCGTGGGTGTAGTCGAGGGCGGCGTTGAGGGTCCAGAGGTCGCTGAGAAGGTAGGAGTAGTAGAGTTGGTAGTGCTGCTGTTTGTAGTTGTCGGTCTCGAGGGGGTAGTAGGTCACATTGCCGAACTGGTCCTTGATTTTGCCGCGACCGTTGAAGCGGGGGTCGGCGTCGAGGTCCTCTGCCGAGGACCCGTCCCAGGTGATGCCGCTGTGCTGTTCGCCGAGGATGGCAATGAGTTTGAGCACGGAGCGGTCACTATAGTGACTGGCAGAGAGGAAGAGGCTCTGCTGGTCGGTCTGTCCACCGCGGATAAAACCGTCTGAGGTAAGGCCATTGTAGGCGGCGTCGAACGAGAAGCCGTGTTCGGTCAAGCCCGAACCGGCAACAATGCCATACTGGCGGGTGTTCCACGAGCCCCACGAGAGGTCGGCGGTGGCGTAGGGTTTGGCTGCAGTGTTGAGGGTTTGCAGGTTCATGGCTCCGCCAAAGGCTGCTGAACCGCCGTTGCTGGCGCCCACGCCGCGCTGCAATTGCACGCTCTGGCTCATGCCCCCCAGGTTGGGGATGTTGTACCAATAGACCGTCTGGCTCTCTGCATCGTTAAGGGTGATGCCGTTGATGTTGACGTTGATACGGGTGGCATCGACACCACGGATGCGCAGATTGGTGACGCCCACGGTGCCGTTTTCGGACGAGGTGACCACACTGGGCTCAAGTTCGAGCATGTAGGGCAGTGCCGACGCAATTTTGTTCTCGTCGAGGGTGCGACGGTTGAGGGTCGTGGTGGTGAGCGGCGTCTTGTTGTCGGCGCGCACGTCGCGTATAATCACCTCGTCGAGGGTGCGCGTGGTGTCGCGCTGAGGGGTTTGGGCGGCAAGACTACCGCCAAATAAAGTTGCGGTCAATGCGCAGCAGGCTATCATCTGCTTGGCATGGGTTCTGGTGGCCTTGAATTGATAGCGGCCACGGTTGTTGTTTTGTTTTCTCATAGTTGTTTCCTCCGCCGGCATTATCCGGATCAGGTTCGAGGGTGTAATCTCAGCCACAACGAGTTGTAGCACCCCTAAACGATATCCATCCGCTCGGATTCGAATGCAAAGATACAACTTTTTTCGAAACCGCAACTTTTTCTCTTCTACGCGTCATAAAAATTATGTAACTTTGCAAACCGATTATGGCCGAACACAACAACACAGGAAAAGAGGGCGAGCTGCTGGCACGCCGACACTTGGAGGAACAAGGTTTCGCCATCGTGGAGACCAACTGGCGCAGGGGGAAACACGAGGTGGACATCATCGCCTACCGCGAAGGGCTGATCGTGTTTGCCGAGGTGAAGACCCGCAGCGAGACCGACCACGGCAACCCCGAAGAGTTTGTGGACCGCAACAAGCAGCGAGCCTACATCCGCATGGCCAACGCCTACGTCATCAAGCACCAGCGCGAGGAGGAGGTGCGGTTCGACATCATCTCCGTCCTCATGTCTCCCACTGGCAACAAAATAGTACACATCGAGAACGCCTTCAGCGCAGTGGAACTGTCCCGATAGCCGCGATGCCTATGCGGCACCATTGCCCCAACGTCTATGCCCGCACCGGGGCTGATGGGACTATTTCTTCTTGCCGGGCTCTGCGACCTCGCGGATGCAGTTCAGGGCGTTCAGTGTGCGGGGATAGCCGATAAAGGGGAGGTTGTTGGAAAGGACGGCAATAAGAAAATCCTTGTCGTTTCCCACATGGTAGTTGCCCGCAATATGGCCTTTCAGCTGCGGCTCGCAACCGCCCTGCGCGGCGAGGAAGCAGAAGGTGATCAGCTCGCGCATCCTCAGGTCCAGCCCCGTGCGGGTGTAGTAGTCGCCAAAACAATTGTCGGCCAACCACAGGTTGATGTGGCGGCTGTCGGCAGGGCCCGACTGCCAGAAGTCGCGCATCTGCTCGCCAAAGCAGTCCACCTGCGCCTGTGTGCCAGCCTCGCGACGGCTTCCCATGGTTGTTTGAGCTTGCGATGCCAACGGCAGCGCAATGCCCCGCCCCTCGAAGACCTCGTTGGTAGCCTTCAGGAATGGTGCCACGCGGCCCATACCTAAATAGGCCGTTGCCTGGTAGACAATCTCTTTCACCTCGACGGGTGTCACGCCAGCATTCAAGGCCATGGGCAGCATCGAGCGGTACTCATCAATGCCCTGGCAACCCAGCAGCGTGGCCAGATAGCAGATATAGCGCGTGTGGTCGTCCAAGCGGGTGCTGGTTTGCGCGGCCACCTCGCCAAAAGCGAAAGCGGCAAAACGCTCCATATACTCCGGGTCGGTCCTTCTGAGGTCAGGCTTGTAGCCCTTCTGCAAACCGCCTTCCTGCCCTTCCTGCCCAGCCTGAGCAGCCAATCCGGGCAACTGGTCGTAAAGCTGGTCGCTGACGGGCTCCAGCCACTCCGTCGACGAACCCTCCTCCACACGCGTCATATAGGTGAGGTGCTGGAACCACGAGTCGCGTGCAGCCCCATGCCAGTGCTTCACCTCGGCGGGGATGGCAATGACCAAACCGGGATGCATCTCCACGGGCTTCTTGCCTTCCTCCACATACCAGCCGTGGCCGGCCACGCAGATAAGCACCTGCACCGAGCGGTGGTGGATGTGCCAATTGTTGCGGCAGCGTGGCTCGAAAGTCACATTGACAGGACCGCCATTCTGGTCGTCAAGACCAGCCACATAACTCTCGCCCACAAAATACTGAGCATATCCCGTGTTGGGCACTCCTTTGGGCCATACATTGAAATCGACATTCATAACTTGTGCTTTTACATTCATCCCCACAGCCATCAGCAAGGCCGTCAGGAGTATTGTTATTCTACTCTTTTTCATGTGTTTATTTCGTTAAATTCAACACTTTACAATGATTATAAGGAACACTTCTCCAATTTGCAAAATTACACAAAACCCTGCAATCACCCCTTGCACATTTTGCGGTAATAACTACACAAATTGCGGAAACCCTTGCCGTGGCAAACAGCAACTATAGCAAAGCGTCCCGCAGGGACGCGACAATAAAAAATTCACCCATTCAAGAATTCAATCATTCTCATCCCCCGCTTCGGCGGCCAGAGGCAGGGGCTCGTCGGCAAGGGTGTAGGTGGTGGGCGTGTGCTTGTAGCGGGCGAGCATCTTCTCGTTGAGCAGCAACTCGACGCTCCGCATGGTGTGCTCAATCTTGGAGGGGACAAGCTGGCACTCCCACACCACGATGACCTGCCAGCCGTTCTCCTGCAACAGGCGGTAGTTGCGCTCGTCGCGCTCCTGGTTGCGCTTGATCTTCGAGATCCAGAACTCCCGGTTGGACTGAGGAATCTTGCAGCATGCGGAGTTCTCCACACGCTCACCCATCAATGCCCTCTCCCCCTCGCTCATTCTCACGTTGTGGCCATGCCAGAAGCAGCCGTTCACGAAGATTGCCGTGCGGTAAGGCCGCATCACGATGTCCGGCTTGCCAGGCACGCTCTTCACGTTAAGCCGGTAGCGGTAGCCATGGCTCCACAGCCAGCGGCGCACCTTCAGCTCAGGCTTGGTGTCCCGGCTGCGGATGTGCGACATGCAACGGTGCCGCTGCTCAGCTGTCATCATGTCGGTCATGAATTATTTGTGTTCGGCAAACATATAGTCTACAATAAACTGGGCATTGTCCTGTAGCATTTTGCGACCATATTGGTAACCTTTAAGGCTGTTAAGTGCCGCATCGGGCAGATAGTTGTTTTCGAGCAGAGTACATACAGCAGAATAATCAATGGCATCGGAACAGAGTATCAGGTCGGAAGCATGTTTCTTTGCATAGTCCTCATTGTAGAATGGGTTGTCGGGGGCTTTGATGGCGGGGATAGACAGACTGATGATAAGGAATCCTTGGTCGCGTGTGGCCATGAGAGCCAACATACCGTCTTCGGCTTGCTCAGCAACCATGTCCTTCAGTTGTCGTTCGAAATCGGGTGTCACCGTTATTCCCGCTTTCTTTGTGTAGAAGTCTGTCAGCTCTTTCTCTCCTTTCAGAAAAATGATGTGTTTGCCTCCGCTGGCTTCATAGAAATGGTCGTAGTTCTGTTTCCCAAGGGATTTTGCGTAGTCTTCGTTTTGTTGTTTTTCCTTGTATTCCTCTATGTAATCGGAATCCGGGTCGGTAATCATGGTACCGCACTGATAGCATTTGTCGTTGAACTGTATAAAGCCGAAGCCTACGGTGGTACCCGGTTTGTTACTGAAACTTTCAAGCCAGTCTTCATTTAAAGAGTCTTCTTCAATGATAACATTGTCGCCAGTCAGTATGTCTCGAAACTGAACGGTTGTGGCATAGCGGTTCACAACGGTATATAATCGGTTGAGAAGACGCGAGTGGTCGATAGTAAACGGTTTATTTATTGCTGCGGAGAGCCATTCAGCTGCCGTTAGCGATAACATGTTGTGTTTGTCGATAAGGACATTTGCAAGAGTGGTAGTATAGGAGAGTATATCACGCTGTTGTTCATCTCTGATGGAATCAAGGGCATCTTCTAACATGATGTGGCTGTGGAGGGAGAGGTATCCACTTAACGAGAACCATTCCATAGCGCGTCGTGTAGCCCAGTAGTCGATGCCGAGGGCAGGATTGGTGAGGTAGTCCCTCAACTCATCCGTGTCGGGAGCGTACTCGAACTCGCTATCAAAGATGTCGAATATTTTGGTGGCAGTCACTAATAGACCGGGGTTCTCGGGATTGATGAATCGGTCGTCATTCCACGACTCTATGATGTCCCATAACAAAAGCGCTACATCCTGCGGATTGGGTTCGCCTGGGTAGTACTCTGACGTATCGTAAAAAGGGAGAGGTCTGCCATAACGTTTCTGGCATGTCTCATTCACGGTGCGCCAGAAACCTGTGCCGGTGCAGATGTCCTCAAACCAAGCCGTCAAGCGCAAGGCAGCGTCTCTGATGGCTTCATCGTACGGAAATACATCGTCAATATCTGATTTCTTGAGTATATTCAGTACCTTGTTGGCAACCTCGACATAATACTGGTCTGTGGCGGTAGGCATACCGTCAGGGTGCATGGCTTTCCAGTCAATGGGGTATATCTTCTTCAAAATGGGGTAAATTTATTGGTTTGTTTATATGAAAAATAGTTGTTTCTCCTTTCGTTCATAATCTCGGATTCTCCCGTCAGCGATGGGACAATTACAGATTTTCTACTCACTGCATAGAAAATGTCAGAATGGTAGTTGCAAAAAGCAATAAAGTGATATATATTAGCTGATTGAAATCCATACAGCTCCGCCATCATTCGTTGAGTCAACCAGACATTCTCATCCTCGTATCGCAGTCCCACGCTCTCAGGTTGGTCGCCAATGGTGCTGACAAAGGTAAGATACTCCACAGCCGCGCTGCGGATGGCTATTTCGTGTTTGGTCTTGCGTGGCATAATCCTTTTATTTTGCTATCGTACATCTTTATTTGAACGGAGACTATCTAATGGTAATAACCAAGGACTATAACTTTCTGGGCCTTTCTTCGCAATAATAGAGAGGTCCAATTCTCCAACGAACACCTCTTGTTCCGTATTAACCTTATATACCAAATAAAGCTCCTCATCTTTTTTAGTCACCAACATTGGCTTGATGTTACTTTTTGACACTAGTTTGGGGCCGTTGTCTATAATTTGGAACGCCTTATATTTATCACCCTTATTGTGCAATACAAGATATTTAGCCTTTGTGAACCCTTCCACCAGTTGCAGGGAGGCACCATCCATCTTAAGCGCGATACCAGCCATCCCCGTATCTTCCAATTTCTTGATATCATCCTCAATATGGTTGCTATAGATGAGAAGTGATAAATCTGTTTCGTTGGCATAAATCACTCCATCGGGGGGTGGCGTATGCAGCTCGTTGCGTTTGTCCACTCCTAAATCACATTCAAGTATCTCAAAATATGGTACTAATAGTTCTTTTACCCGCGCATTCTGCATTTCCAAATCCCTACGCTCCTTTTCACTCATTTTGTCGTTCGGCTTTTGGAGAGCCAACGAGTAGAACTTTTGACCATTTAAGCCATTAGGGTACGGCCGGAAAACCTTACCCAACACCTCTTTGAAATGCTCTTGCAACGCCTGTTGACCATCCATGTGTTCTCGTGGCGTCATTACATGGAATTGGTAGTGGTTATCGAGCATCGTCTGTATCTCCCGGCGGAACTGTTCCTTGACTTCGTTTCTCCATGTAGCTTTCATGCCTTCGTTTTTACGTCCATAAAGCGACACTACGTATAAGAAGTTCACATCGTAATGGCACACCAGCAGAGTGTCTCGGTCGAATAGCCTATTGGGGAATTGTCGAGAAGTGAAATCCGTCTCGTCTCGGTCAATCCAGGTTATTTCGCTGTGTTTATCCAAATCCTGCTGCTGGGCAGAAATAAAGAAATTGGGAATGATGTTGTAACCCTCGGTTTCAGGGTCTCGCAACATACCAGTCCCCATCCTCATCTCCTCTGCTTGTTCCTTGGTTTTCTTCTCATCAAGAAAGAGGTTCAGGTTCCACTGGATTACATTACGGGCATAGGTGAATTGTTTGTAAAGATCCTTTTTACCGATGTCAGTATTTCGTTTGTAGTATTTCGAGTCCCCAATATAATAGGTCTTGTCGTGGCCGGATTCGACAAGTGATTTGTAACGGAACATGTGATCAACCCGTTTCCCGTCGGCTTGTGCCTGAAGCTCTTTGGGTAGTTCATCGTTTCTTCCCCCCAACAAATCGTCAATAATATCTTCAAAAACTATCTGGAAACTCTTCACAAGCAGATGTTCACGCTGATGTGTACTTACTGCCACTTGTTTGGCCCGCTCAAAGAAAGCATCACACAACTCCCACAATTCGATAGCGCGGTCCGAGAAGTACTTATACCGTATTTCGCGCAACCGCACTCTCCCCATCCCGTTCAGATAGCCTTGAAACTGAGGACCGTCGATTAATTTATAGTGGCATTCGGCATCGAAGGGGAATCCATATTCCTTGTGCAGATGATTAAGTATCGAGAAGTAAATCACCATCAACTCTTCGTCGAAGTTCACCTGCTTGCGCTTGTTCACGGGGTTCAAGTAAACGGGGGTGCCATCCTGAATAAAGGCCTGGGAATGTGAGATGGTTTTTGTCCAGTTGGTTTTATTGTTTCCGCTATGCTGGTTCTTGATGACAAAGAAAAAGAAATCCAGATTATCTTTGTGGAATTGCTCCAAATTCAATAGGATATCTAAGAAGGTGTTGCTCAATCTCCGCTGCCCGTGTCCTATCTGCGCCATCTGCTGGTGGAGTACAATCTGACTGTCTTTATGGCGCTCTTGGAACACTGAGATAGCACGATAAATCCATACCGAGAGATTGTATATGAAGCGTTGTTCGTCTTCGTGCAATGGATTGTCCTTGCTCTCCAGATGCACAATCTGTTCGGGGTCGTGATTTCCAAAAGCTTTCTCGTCTTTGTCGAGAATAACCTTAGGGAGGACAAACACAAAATCCTTGATGGTGCTGTTGTAGTAGTAGCCGACATAGCCCACGCTCACCTTGTCACCCACGCTAACCGTAGGGACCAGGTCGCCGACCACCTTCATCATCTCTTCGGTGACGCGATACTGATGTTCCTCTATCAGGATTCTCATGCCTCTGCTACGGTTGCTTCTTCGCCAACGGTTGTTGTCTCTTCTTTAGGGGTGATATCAAGGGGCCTGTCTATCTTTATGGCATCTTCTACTCGTTTCAAGAACAGCTGCACATTGTCCTTGTTGGGAGTACCGTCCGCATTGAAGAAATCAGAAAACACAAACTTGTCCTTGTCGCCCTTGCTGAAGATAGTATGATCGAACCCGTAGTTCTTGAAGACGTCATTCCAAAGATAGAACAACACCTTCCCCACGAATTGCTCGTCACTCACCTTTGAGGATTCTGTTTTGACAAAGAAATATCCCAATTTCTTGTCTTCCGAGCTGGTGGTATCTCCAATCACCTTGTTGATTCTCTCCAAAAATCCCCACCAGTCGTAGGTCTTCTCACCAATCTCTATCTTGTAATTTTTGTCAGGGTGTTCTTTGATGGGAATGTATTTCCAATCCCAGCGACGTTTGAAAGCGCTGTCGATGGGGAAGAGACTCTGGTCGCTGGTATTCATCGTCGCCCAGATGTAGAGGTTTGAGGGGAGTACAAGTTTCTTTCCCTCTTTCACGCCTTCGGGGAAGTCTGTACGTGTGCTTCCTTTCAGTTCTTCGCAGATATAATCGCCCAAATCGCTGTCGGCGTCTATGGGGTATTCAGAGAATCCACTTTTGCGGTCAAGCAGTTGGAATAGGTCACCAAAGATTTGAGCGCAATTGCCACGATTGATTTCCTCAATGATGAGGTAGACATCATTCGTGGTGTTCCAAGCAGCAGTATATGACTTTGTGAAAGCCTGAGGTGTGAATTTGTATGTGATAACCTCCTCCTTCTCACCAGAAGCCAATGTGACTCCTGTGGGTTTCATCGATGGCTTGTAGCATCCGACAAAGGTGGAGTAGTCGCTGTCGGGATGGAATGTAGTGCGAAATACTCGGTCCTCTTTTTCGGCTACTTCGGTCTTGTCTTTGATGGTTTTTGATTTGCCCGTACCGGGAGCACCATAGAAAATCTGCTGGAGTGGTAAGGATATATGGCTTTCTTCTGGTTCCGCAACCTTATCTTCACCAATACGCATAAAGAAAATGGAAGACGGAGTAATTGTTATTTCCCCGTTTCTATAAAAGTGAATGTAGAAAGTTGTTTGGGAGTTATCCTCACGACTCTCAATACAGACAATGTCTCCTTCTTGGACGTTATGACGTTTAAACAACTCACCTAAACTCGGTATCCTTTTCTCTTGATTGGAGTTTTTGAAATACGCAAATCTGAGGTTAATGGGATTATTGGCAGAATTTGTTGTGTCAATGGCCGAAAAATTGATTTCTAACACAGAACCATTTTCTACAGCTCTATTGCCAAAAAATGCTTCATGATCAAAATTGTTTGGCAAACGAATGTAGATTTCATGTGTCCCAGTTTTGCCCACTTCAGCTGGAGTCAATTCTTTGTAGAAGTAAACAGATTTTCTCATATGTATTTCTTTATTATTGTTGCAATTTGTTTGGCCATCAATACAGGTACAGCATTACCTATTTGCATATAAGTCTTCAAGTATGCGCCCAGAAATAGATAGTCATCAGGAAATGACTGAACCCTCGCTGCCTCACGTGGAGTTAGGCTTCTTACCTGGTACGGGTGGATGTGGGACAAGCAATCCATCTTCATATGTGCTGTTATAGTCCTACATGGCTTGTCAGCATAGAGTTTAAAATATTTGTCTTTGAAGATGCCGTTTCTGTGTGCATACGGCATAATATCTGCAATTTTTGGATTTGTGGCATCTTCACCTTGATCCAACCGTTGGAAGATTTCATAATTCACATCACTGCAGTATCGTGCTTTATGATTGAACACATAGGGCATTACTTGTCCCTGATTAATGCTCTTCAAATAGGTGTTTCCGCAACTATCATATTTGTTGATACCGATTTTCATACCCGTCTTCTCGTCATCGGTTTCGGTCATCCCTTTTATTCGAGGAGCCTCTAATGGCTTTATATATTCCAGCGCTGCTCTTAAGTTATATTGTTGGTTGTTTTCACAGCTCTTCTCTATCTCATGGAATACGACTTCGGGGGTAATATGCTTGATTTCAGAAATGTCGTTTCGGATGGCTATATATATTAGTCGTTCCCTACTTTGAGCCACTCCAAAGTTTACTGAGTTAAGCAGACGATAAGCAACATCATAGGTGTACTCTTTACCTTCTTTTTGTATCTGGATGGCTTTGTAGTCTTCAACAACCTGATTCGCGACCGAAAGCATCCCCCTGACATTTTCCATCACTACGAATTTCGGACAGATCCTTTTTATCGCTTCAATATAGTATTTGTAGAGTTCGTTGCGCGGATCATCAATAATGCGCTGTTGGTTTGCACTACTGAAACCTTGACATGGGGGGCCACCAACCACAATGTCAACATTTTCTTTTACAAAATCCCCTATGTTAGAAACAATCTTTCTAATGTCTTCCTTCAAGACTTTGTCAGAAGATAGTTCAGGATGATTGTAACGGTACGTTCTCACACAAACCTCCTCAAAATCATTAGCAAAACAAACTTTGAAGCCAGCTTGGGTGAATCCACAACTAAGTCCTCCTGCTCCAGCAAAGAAATCAACCATCTTGGGCTTATGTGATTTTGCCTCTTTTTTTTGAAGTTCTTTGCGTTTTTTGTTACTTAATTTATCAAGCTGATTGCCATACAACTGTTGATGGGTCAAGTGGAATGATACTGCTGACAAGAATCTATCATAATTGCCCGCAGTAGTTTTCTTTAGTAGAGTGAGGTCTTCTTTAGAATGTATTACACCCATATCCTTCATTTCTTTAATCAGATCAACTGAAGGAATGGATACTTTGGGTATACTGATATTCTCGCGCTCAGCCAAAACTTCTACCAAACGAATATATACCAGAATCTTTTCTGTGAATTCTTCCTTGTTGGTTATATGTCCTACATTCTCAAAAATCATAACTCGACATCATCTAAATTCTTTCGAATTGATTTTGCCAATGCCTCTGCAAAGAGAGGAGGAACAGCATTACCAATTTGTTTGTATTTTTCACTGCGTGAACCCTTAAATTCAAAATCATCAGGGAATGATTGTATTCTGGCAGCTTCTCTTACTGTGAAAGTGCGCCTCTGTTTTTCATCTGGATGAATAAATTGAAATCCGTCCTTATAAATATGAGCTAGGATGGTTTTTGATGGTAAGTCCCACCATTGGACCACATAACTATTATCAAATACCCTTGCGTGTTCATGTTCATATTGGGGCATTAAACGTCTAAGCTGACCAAAAGTCCAGTGATTATTAATCATTACTTGAAACCTTTCTCTGTCCAAATCATTATGACTTCGTGCAACATGATCCATCAGAGGGTGCACCCCCTTCTTTCCGACTCTTTTTAAGAACTCATTATCGCATGGATATGAGTGCTCTTGAGTTGACTCATCACAACCTGGCTCTACCGGGGGTAAATCACCGATTGCTTTCTTGACATCAACAAAGCGTTTTCTACCTTTTCTTTCTTCTTCAGAGGTTTCTGGATTCCAATGTGTCTTTATAATGTCTTGATAAAGCTGCAAAGGGTCTTTGTCGATATCTTTACGGACTCCAATAATAATCACGCGTTTGCGAAGTTGGGGAACACCATAATCAGCAGTATTATGTACAAGTATTTCCGGATTACCAATCACTTTGTATTTCTTTCCGAGTGCCTTAAGCACTTTTGGAAAAATGGGAGCTCCGTTTACTTGTGCGGAAAGAAGCCCTGTTACGTTTTCGAAAACAAAAAAAATCGGCTTGTAATGATTCAAAATCTTTACATAACTCTCAAAAAGATAGTTGCGGGGGTCGGTTGCCATTCTCTTTCCGTCGCGAACTCTCCCGGCAGTTGAATATGCTTGACAAGGAGGTCCTCCAATAATGATGTCAACAGACCTTCCGTTTACAGCATTGTCAATTCTTTTAAGAATATCTTTTGAGGTTATATCGTGCTCTATTACTTCTTTCTCGTAGTCCTTATACCCATAGTATTTCATTCTTGTCCGCAGAGTTTCACAAGCCCAGTGGTCTATTTCCACATGAGCAAGAGCTTTGAATCCTTCTCTGTAGAAACCTTCCGAAAGCCCTCCGCACCCTGCGAACAAGTCGATGAATGTGTATCTCTTCTTGGACATTATACTTCGACTTGTCTAACGCTTTCGAATAATACTTCCAGCATTTTTTCATATAGTAATATGCGTTGCCGGATTTCTTTTATTTTGGCCCCGTCAAAGAAAATATCTTGTCCGTCCTTTTTGGAAACTAGAACTTCTACACCTCCTTCATTGATTCTACTATAAGAATGAGCAAGTTGATTTCTTACATAAATGATGTCATGCAAATATGATTTATAAAAATCTTCAGGGAAACCGTGTTTATCGATGGGGGAAAGAGTTTCTTCAATGATCCGTTTAATCGCTCTTGCTTTTCGTGCCGAATCGAATGCCAACCCTGTAACGATATCTTTTACGCTTTTATTTCGAATCTTATGAGTACACTTCTTGTCGCAATTCTCTGATTTTTTTAAGTTGTTCAGATAATCCGATTCTAGTCCCTTCAACACCCCTTCGAATGCAGCATCCGATTTGTCAGATTTTTTTTCCACAAAATAGCAAAGGCAGATATCTTCCATTTTCTTATCGAGCTCACTGGTTTCTGACATGACGAGACCACGAAGAGCAGTCAAATCGTTCAGTTTTTCTGTAGTGAGGTCAATAAGATTTTCCATTTGTTCCATTAGTTTGCGATAGCCATTTTGCAAGCCTGCCAACGAAAAAAACACCACCCGATTCAATCTTTCTGTCGGCAGATCTTGCATGGCAGAGTAAAAAAGCACTTCTGTATTAACATTGTGGGATCGGATATATGATATAAAAGCATCTCCTTGCTCTTCTGAATCAGCGTCAATGTTATAATCTGAAAAAATTACATCAAAATGATTTTGACTGATTTTTTCTTTTGCCTCCGCTATGGTTTCGCAAAAAATCAAATGTGGTTCGAAAAACAAACTACTGACATAGTCAATAATACGTTTGTCATATGACAATTGTTCAAACTCATCTTTATGATCATCCACCCAAAGAATTTTGTATTTTATTCTCATTTTTTGAAAGTAATAATAAATTCCACTCCTTTTTGTTTATTGTTATCAACCTCTATTCTTCCCCCCATCTTGTTTATTAGTTCTTTTATATAATACAATCCCAATCCGCCCCCATCAGTTGTGGAAAAACGATACTCAAATATATGTGGAAGAATAGATGGCTCGATTCCATTTCCATCATCTAAAAAAGAAAATATCAAATTGTCATTTTGTTGGTTCCAATTCAGTATAACCTCTTTTGCCCCAGCTTTCTCTGAGTTGTTTAATAAGTTGTCAAGTATGATAATTATCTCAATAGGAATGAATCTTAATGTGTATTTGAATGAAGGTCGATTGGTTTGTACCTTTATTTTTTTATGCGTTATCAAATATATATTGTTTATATACTCACAGATAAAACCAATTATATCATCGTTTATTTTTTTTGTCTTTGTGTCAAATTTTGCCTTACTCACAAAGTTAGACAATGTCAAAATCTTTTGGTTTTCGATTTCTATATGTTTTAACTCTTCTTTAACACTTCCGTATTCTCTTTTGTCTAATAATTCAACGGCATTGGAAATGTGTTCTGAAATCATATCAGAAGTGTGCGTAATATGATGCTGCAAGCTTTTGAATCCTTTTTTGTCATCTGTAACATCTGACAAAAGAAACATTTTTTCTGTTTGTAACTGTGATACGTTTTTCCTTATTTTTTTATTTTCCTCGGTTTTGCTTGCATTCTCACGTTCGAGTTCGCCAATGGACTGTCTCATTTCTGAAACCTGCTTCTCCACAGCTTTAGCCTGTTTGACAAACTGAGGATTATTGGTTTCTTCTGCCATGCGGGTGAGATTCTTTACTAACTGCGTGGCACTTTTCTCTTGTTTTGATTCAAATATCTGTAAAAAATCTTGATTGTATTGAACTTCGATAACGTCTTTGGCTTTCGTTAAATTGGCAATAATGTCTAGAATCTTATCTTTTACGTCCTCGGGCTTTAATTCTGGTTGAATAATTTCTCCTGTTTCTTTGTCAAACTTTTCATCTCCCCATTTAATAATGCCAATAGTATAAGATTCTAATCTACGAAGAGCTTTGTCATAGAAGAATTCAACTAGTTGGTCCCATGATTCATTCTTAATAAACCCACCATCACGACTAGTCGTTTCTCTTAAATCTGAACGTTCTCCGTTTATTTCAATACGCCCTAATATGTCACGCGTTCCCAAATAACGGTAGAAACCTTGTTGTTTGCGACGATCTATTTGTAAGGTGTCGTCCCCTTCTTCACCAAAAGGATATATTCGAAAACCATTTTTATAAATAAAAACCGATCCATATTTAACAGAATCAACGCCCATTATTTTTTTGAAGTTAATCTTGCCCGCTCTATTTAAAACAAACAATACAATATCTATATCATATAGCTTTTCGTATGGGTTGCGTTCTTTAAGCGTATATATCTCAGTGCCTCTATCCGTTAATGTTGTTGTAATTGTCCCGCCATGGTTGGTAATACTAACTTTAATTTGAGTTGTCTTCAGTCCCAAGCGCTCAAAAACAATATTTCTAACAACCCCATTAACTTTATCTCTGTCGTCTATTTCTTTTTTGTCTAGTAATAGTTCTTCTGTGGCAATAATTTCGATTGCAAAATCATCAACATCATTGCCTTGAATAGGATTAATCAGTTTTTCTAACGAAACTTTCAATTTCTTGATCCGAGCTCTATCCCATATATCACGAAGTCCAGAAATCTCCAGAATAGTTCCTTTAGAAAAATTTGCGTAGCCAATATCAGATAAAACATCCCGTTCGACCTTAATGTCAATAAATTCCTTGTTCGAATCTTCTTCAAAAGAAGTCCAATCGATTTTAAGATTTTCTATTAAAGCATTAGGTGCATCTTTTTTTGTTATCAAATTCAAGTATCTACCTAACCTATCACAAGAAAAGCGCCCAACTCCTTTTGCTCCAGCAAAAGTGCGTTTGTGTTGAATCTTATCTCTATAATCTTTATCTTCGGTTCCATCTCTTTTGTCAGAATGTGCAACAAACAGCCATTTATTCTGCAGATCTGATTTATCCATGCCTCTTCCATTATCCCAAATGATTATTCTAGCAGTTTGGGGGTCGTATTGATGTTCGAAAATGACTTTTACCTTTTTAGCATGAGCATCAAAGGAATTTTTCACCAATTCAAAAACAGCCACAAACTCATCAGTGATTAATTCTCTTCCAATTAAATCCTTTAAAAAGGAGCTGATTTTAAAATGCATCTGTTCCATGTTGTAGCATATTTAGTAGTACCTTCCCCGCTTGTTCCGCAAACAGTGGGGGGATAGCGTTTCCCACTTGGGAGTAGCGCGGGACTTCAAGCTTCCGCATCTTGCCACCGGTGGTGTATTTTGCTTTTATCTCATACCAATCGGGGAACGACTGGATGCGAGCACACTCGCGGACTGTCATAATGCGAGGCTCGGAATAATGCAGGTAATCATCTGGCAGCCCGGTAATGGTTGGCGAAACAGCATTGGGGTCTAATACTGTTATTCCACGCTGCTTGATGCCCCAAGCCTCGCGGGTTTTTCCATCAATACGCTTGCCTCTGGGTTGATATTCGGACAGGAGGCGTTTGAATAATGCAGTCTTTTCAGATGTGTGGTGGGCAAAGCTATGACTGTCGGGAATGGTATGCGTCTTGGGATAATCCCCACGCATCACCTTTGCGTAATTGCTTATCCTCCCTTTACCATATACTCCCGAATTGAATCCTTTCCGGTCTGGCGTAGGTAGCTCTCCATTGCTGCGTAGCAAATCAGATATGGCCTCATGTAGCGTAGCCGTAGGCTTTAACCATTTGCTTTTTAAGAAAGCGTCACGGTGGTTCAATAGCAGTTGTTCAAAGTTGTCGGGAGACCCCAATCCTTCTTGAATACCCACAAGGATGAAGCGTTTGCGACGCTGTGGAACTCCATAGTTAGAGAAGTCAAAAACATGCGGCTTGACGTTATACCCCAATCCTTGTAGTCCTCGAATCACCTTGTGCGAATATGGCTCTGCATCGCGAGTGTTCTTTTTGTCGAAAGCATAGGTAAAACCCTTTACATTCTCGAAAAGGAGCATGCGGGGACGCACCAAATCGATGAACTTGATGTAAGAGAAGACCAACTGGTTGCGCACATCGTCTTCGACTCGTTTCCCTGCCATAGAAAACCCTTGACAGGGAGGACCGCCAGCCACCAAATCCACCTTGCCACGCAGGGCTTTCAGTTGGTCTTGGTATTTCTCAAGCACCTCGTTAATGTCATGATTGGTTTGAGGAAGCCAATCAGGCCAGTCAAAATGCTTCTTATTGTCGACAAGGTTGTGCTTTAGCGTCTCAAATGGGAAAGCGTTTTTTTCAATGGCGAAAAGCCCTTGCCATCCAGCAAGGTACAAGCCCAGAGATAGTCCTCCGCAGCCCGCAAACAGATCTATACACGTTGGTTTCGCCATTTTTACCATATAATATATGGTAAACGGAAAAAAGTTTGGTTTATTGCAAGTCCCTGAAAAAAATATCGGTTGTTGAACGTATTCTTTTATGCTGCTGAATCTTGGCAGTCGGCAACAATTACACGGCAGCAATTATTTCGGATATTGGTAAGAAACGATGTCGTTAATGACAGTCAGCTTTGCCCGAGCATTCTCTATCAAGCAGGGTTGTTAGTACAGCTTAGTATTATGACATTCACTCGGCTCTTTGTATTTTTGATTAATCCGTCCATTATGATTGTTATTTTGTTTGATTCTCTGTGTATACAAATTATGCATTGCAAAGATAAGAATTTTTCCTGGGTTTTCGGCTTTTTTGGCGGTGAAAAAAATTTTTTGTATATTTGCAGGGTGGGTGGTTTTTGAGCGATTGGCGTAAGGTGTTGTGGGGGTGTGAGTAGGGCCAATGTTTTAACGATAGAAGAACGTTATTTCTACGTTTGTATGACGATATTCTATCGTCGAAATATCGTTGATGTATCGTTGAAGTATCGTTGATGTGACGAACCTTGATTGGAATTTCAGTTTTTGACAATATGATTTTTCAGTTTTTGACAATATAAAAAGTACAGGATTATGGCTAGGTTGAAGCACAAAGGTGTCACCCTCAGCGGGACGCTGAGGAAGGACGGGGTGGCGTTTTACACCCGTGGGGGTAAGGTGATTATGCGGTCGGCAAAGAGCGAGCAGCCGTTGCGGCGCACACGTGGGCAGTTCGTTGCCAGGCAACGGCTGGCGCACAACAACACGCTGTGGAGGCGGCTGCGCGATGCGGCGGAGCCTATGTTTGCGGGCAGCGTGACGGCCTACGCCCGTTTCCGCACGCTGATGAGCAAGCTGCCTGTGGTCTTCCTGACCAAGACGGAGCATAAGAATATGGCTTCGCTGCTGTTGGAGGGTATGCCGGTGAGCGACGGCATGCTGCCGGATATGGATTACCGCCTGGACGAGGTGGCGGGCGAGCCGGCGTTGCTGACGTCGGTGAGGATGAAGGGGCCGTTGCCCGAAGGGGCGGAGGCGTCGGATGTGGCGGCGGCCCTGTGCGGTGCGGATGCCGACCTGCAGCGGGGCGACAGGCTGCGGCTGTACCGGTTGTGCCAGAAGGAGGAGTACGATGTGCCGAAGGTGTATGTGACGGCCGAGGAGCTGCTGCTGGATGGCGATTGCGGGGGTGCGGGGTTCAGCGGGATGGCGCTGCGGTGCGTGGACGGCCATCTGGCGTTGGTGGGGGATGAGTTTCTCGACGCGATGATGGGTTGGGCGTTGGTGCACATCAGCGGCGAAGGGTGCTCAAGCCAGACGGTGGCGACGCGCTGCACGCTCTATGAGCAGTACACCACCGAGGAGGCACTGGCCCGCGCGGCGGAGAGCTACGGCGGGCTGACGGGAGTGCAGTGAGTGGGACAGCCCTCGGTCCGCGACGATGTCCGGCACAGCATTGATACAATAAAGCGTTGATTGTTGCGTTAATGAATGGTTATGGCACAGCCGACCAGTATTTCTGAGCATTTCGGGTATCGCAAGTTGTTGCGGTTTACCGTCCCGTCGATGGTGATGATGGTCTTCACGTCCGTCTACAGCATTGTGGATGGGTTGTTTGTGTCGAATTTTGTGGGCAAGACGGCCTTTGCGGCCGTAAACCTGATTTTCCCGTTCCTGATGGTGCTGGGTGTGGTGGGGTATATGCTGGGGACGGGCGGCAGCGCGCTGGTGGCCAAGATGCTGGGCGAGGGCCAGAAGGAGCGGGCGCAGCGGGTGTTCTCGCTGCTGGTGGCGACGGCAGTGGCGGTGGGTATCGTGTTCGGTGCCGCAGGGATTGTGTTCTTGCCACAGGTGTCGCTGTTTCTGGGTGCCGACCAAGCGATGCTGGACTTGTGTGTGGAGTATGGCCGCATCCTCCTGCTGGCGTTGCCTTTCTTCATCCTGCAGTATATGTTCCAGTCGCTGATGGTGACGGCGGAACGGCCCAGGATGGGGCTGATGGTGACGGTGGTTGCGGGCGTGATGAATATTGTGCTGGACTTTGTGCTGATTGTTGTGCTGCACATGGGACTGCGCGGAGCGGCATGGGCGACGGTGGCTTCGCAGGTGACGGGCGGCTTGATACCGGTGGTTTACTTCCTGTTCCCCAACGGGTCGCTGCTGCGGCTGGTGCGGCCGGTGATGGATTGGCGGGCCCTGCTGCAGGCCTGCACCAACGGGCTGAGCGAGTTTTTCGGAAACGTGTCGGGCTCGGTGGTTTCGATGTGCTACAATTACCAGTTGATGCGCTATATCGGCGAGGACGGGGTGTCGGCCTACGGGGTGATTATGTATGTGCAGTTTATCTTCTTTGCGGTGTTTTTAGGCTACACGATAGGGTCGTCGCCGATAGTGAGCTATTGCCACGGGGCGAAGAACTATGCCGAGATGCACAATATCTTCGCCCGCAGCCTTCGGATTATGGCGGTGCTGGGGGTGCTGTTGACGGCGGTGCTGGAACTGCTGGCTTGGCCGTTGACGGCGGTGTTTGTGGGGTACGACGAGGCGCTGTTTGCGCTCACGCGGCGGGCTTTCATGATATACGGAGCATCATATCTGTTGGTGGGGTTCAACTTCTACACGTCGGCCTTCTTCACTGCGCTGAACAACGGTGTGGTGTCCGCCCTGCTGGCCACGGTGCGGGCATTGGTGTTCGAGACGGCGGCGGTGTTTGTGCTGCCTGCGGTGTTCGGGGCCGGGAGTATATGGTTTTCGGTGGTTGTGGCGGAAAGCCTGTCGCTGCTGATGTCGGGGTCGTTGCTGTGGGCCAACAGGAGACGGTACCATTATTGATAAATTGAAAACTGAAATCTGAAACTTGTTATGAGACAGTATCAACACGAGGTGAAGTATTATGAGTGCGACCGGATGGGGATTACGCACCACTCGAATTATGTGCGCTTTATGGAAGAGGCGCGTGTGGACTGGATGGACCAGGTGGGCTACGGGTTCGACAGGATGGAGGCCGAGGGGGTGGTGTCGCCTGTGGTGAGCGTGGAGTGCGTGTACCGGCGTCCCACGACATTCAAGGACGTGGTGGCGATAGTGGTGAAGGTAGCGGAGATGAGTGCACTGAAGATTACCTTCGGCTACACGATGCGCGTGGGAGACAAGGTGGTCTGCACGGGTCGTAGCGTGCATTGCTTTATGGAAAACGGCAAGCCGGTGAAGCTGGCGGAGCGGTTTCCACAGCTGTATGAGGCGGCGGTGAATTCGTTAGCTTGCTAATGTGTTAATTCTATAGTCGACTGGTTCCCAAGATTGGGGTAACACTCTGCCAGATTATCTCGTCGTCGCGTCCCTTCGGGACGCCTTGTCGGCTGACGTGTTACAGTCACGGCACTGTGCAATGAACGATGTTGCTCCCGTTCGGTCGCGACACCGTACATTGCTTGTACCGTGTTAAGCATATCTCACACCTTCGGGGTGATTTATAGAAATCCCCTTAAGTATATGTCGCGTCCCTTCGGGACGCCTTGTCGGCTGATGTGCTATAGTCACGGCACTGTGCAATGAACGATGTTGCTCCCGTTCGGTCGCGACACCGTACATTGCTTGTACCGTGTTAAGCATATCTCACCCCTTCGGGGTGATTTATAGAAGTCCCCTTAAGTATATGTCGCGTCCCTTCGGGACGCCCTGCCGGCCAACTTACTCAAGGATTCCCACATCCTGGTAACGTGAGGGGTGTGGGTGAGCAGTTCGATTAACGAATTAACGCATTCACGAATTAACACGTTCCTAAAAAAGATCTTCGTAGCGGTAGGAGACTTTGTCGGCGCAACGCACCACGAGGTAGGAGGGCGTGTCATGAGACTCGTTGAGGTTGTCGGTCATGACATAGGGGACTCCGCCAAGGGTATGCTCCTCCTTGTGGTGGAAATGCCCCATGAGGAAGAGGCTGACGTTGTGGGCGCTCATCAGGTCAAGAAGTTCGTAGTACTCCTCCTCGGGCAGGTTGGCAGCGGGAGTGGTGCTGTAGTTGTAGCTGGTACGGAACAGGCATGTGTGGGTGTTCACCACCACGTGGCGGTACTGGTCGCGGTGCTGCAAGAGGTCGCGAAGCCATTGCAGCTGGCGGCGTCCATGGGTGGCGTTGCCGCTGTCGAGGAAGATGAAGAGGTCTTTGGCACCGCCCACGGTCTGCACGGTGACGGCGTAGGTGGAGGTGTGGAAGTACTGCTGGAAGTATTGCTGACAGTCGAAATAGATGTCGTGGTTGCCGATGGTGACGAAACAGGTGTCAGCAGCCGCGTCGCTACGCATCAGGCTGTCCAGCTGACGGAAGGGGCGTGGGCCGCGCTCGTTGGCGATGTCGCCGTTGACGATGCTGAAAAGGCCCAGCGGGTCAGCACCCTCGGCGCGGAGGAAACGCTCGACGCGGTCGGTGTTGCCCTCCAGATGGATGTCTGAACAGACGTAGAAAGTGTAATCCTCCGGGGCATCGGCGATGACGACGGCGGGATGGCTGTTGTTCCAATCAAGCCACTCTGCCACACGGTCCTCGGTGTGTGTGCCGCTGGAGAAGAACATGCCGGCCACATCGAGGCGGTCGCAGGAGGTGAATGCCAGGAGGGAAAGAACGACGAGTATCGGTTTGTGATTCATGGGGAAAAGGATTTAATGAGGGTTTTGGACTATAGTTGTTTTGTTGCACCAAGGTGGAGAAACCAGCCGTCGTAGGAGGCGGTGAGGTTGAGCGACCCCACGGGATGGATGCCCGCTTCGGCAACGAAAGTGGTCTGGTTAGGCAGCCGGTAGGTGGCCTTGGCACTGAAGAACCAATTGGCCACACGCTCGACGATGAAGTCGTTGTAGTTGCTCCATCGCAGACCCACGTTCCACGGCGACGCGCCGAGCTGGTTGTTCCACCAGCCCTCGGCGGCAAACATGACGTTCATGGGTTCGAACACGGTGCCGCTGCCGCCGTTGCTGCGCTGGATGAGCTCGGCAATATAGCGGTTGCAAAGGCCAAGATGGAGGTTTACGTGGCGGGCATACCATGCCACTTGCAAGGCACCGGTGAACTCCTGCAGGTTGAGCGAGGGGAAATGGCGGAAGAGGTAGCTGTTCTCCAAAGCCAGCCTGCCGCCGGCGGACGAGGTGAAGAGCGTGGCCTGCCCGCAGAGTTTGGCAGCTATGCGGTTGCTGCTGGCATATTCTGCCCCCACAGAGAGGCGGAATGCCGGGGCAGCCTGCCAGTCCAGGATGAGGGCACCACCGCCGATGTCGACTGTGGCGTAGTGGAAATCGTAGAGGCCATAGCCCGTAAGGGTCAGCTGGCGGCTGGCGACGGGTTGCTCCTGCCCACGGGCTGCCGGGATGGCCGTCAAGGAGAGCAATAGCAGTAAAAGGGTCTTTGTTTTCATTGCGAAAGGGTTTATTGCATGATGATGTTGTTGTTGTCGAGTGGATTCAGGGCTCGGGGGTGTCCTTCAGCCCTTGGGTGGCAAGTACCTGCATCTGTTGGAGCAACTCGCGGTTGCTTTCCAAGAGGTTCCAGATGCCATCCTCGCTCAGCACCCCGCGCTTCAGGTCCGGGGGCAGGAGGCCGCGCTCGTCGGCGGCAAGGTCCTTGCGCCAGTCGTCGCTGCCCAGATAGGCTGCCAACATGGCTATGGCGGGCTGCGCGGCCTTGAAGGCATTGAGGGCTGCCTCGGTCTGGGCAAGTGCCTCCGTGGCCTGGTCAAGGCATTGTTCCATTTCTTTTATGCGCATCATAGTGTACGGTCTGTTTTAGGGTTCACATTCATTGAAGAACTATTCAAATCCTTTTATGGTAGGGCGCAGGGGCATGTCCTCTTCCTACCACCCTCTGATAACGTCCCTTCCTGCCTTTTATTGTGTCCGGTTCTGACCCTCCCCTACTCTGCCCCAGAGCCCCTTGGCGAGCCTGTCTTCAAAAAAAAAATGCAAAAAAACTTGCAGATTCGATTATTCTTTGTAACTTTGCAACTCAAAGTACTCTCAATTCAAGATGAACAACAACGACGCAATCAACACTCTCAGAGAGATAAAGGACATCATGCAGAAGTCCTCCCGCTTCCAGAACATAAGCGGATTTTCCATCATTATCATCGGGATTTACGCCTCCATCGTATCGCTGGGGGCATGGTTGTTGCTTGGGGAACATGAGCCCTACAGCTGGCTGCCCACATGGAGCACGGATTTTGCCCTCAACACTCCGGGACGCACCTGGACTGCCATCCTTTGTGCTCTTGTGCTGCTGGTGGTCTCCTTCGGGACCGTCTGCCTCATGTCCTACTTCAAGACCAAGCGGGTCAACCACCGCTTTGTCTTCGACCACACCGTGCGCCGCTCCCTGTGGGCCTTCTTCGTTCCCGCAGCCACTGGCGGACTGCTATGCCTTGCCATGCTGCAGCAGGGTCATTATGGCATCACCTCCTCCTTTATGCTGGTCTTCTATGGCCTTGCCCTCATCAATTGCGCTCACCACACCACCTCGCGCCTTGCCCTGCTCGGCTACGTCGAACTGCTGCTGGGCATAGTGGACTGCTTTGTCGTCAGCCATGGCATCCTCTTCTGGTTCTTGGGGTTCGGCCTGTGGCACATCATCTTCGGCATCTTCTTCACCCTTAGCAACCGCCGTCAATCCTAAACGCCATGCCCGCCAACAGCTCCCACACGCTCCCCTCGCTCGACGGCCTCAACAAGGCCTTCGAAAGCAAAGCACGCCTTGGCATCATGTCCGTGCTCATGGTCAACGAGTCCGCCGATTTTGCCACCCTCAAGCAGCTCCTCTCCCTCACTGACGGCAACCTGGCCAGCCACACCCGCGCCTTGGAGGAGTTGGGCTACATACAGTGCGAGAAACGCTTCATTGGCCGCAAACCCAACACCTCCTTCTCCGTCACACAGGCCGGCAGCCAAGCTTTCAAAGCACACCTCAAAGCCCTCGAACTGTTTGTGGCACATGCCTCATCCTGATTTTTTTTGACCCTCATACTTTGAACTTCAAAGTTCTTTCGAATAGTAATAAAACAAATAATAACCCTTAAAAAACAACAATCATGCAAGAGAACAATCGCACCAACGCCCTTCTGGGCACAAGCAACCGAAACAACCTCCGCTTGGGAATCAAACTTTCCCTCATCGTCGTCATCAGCCTGCTGCTGCTCATTCCGCAAGCCATCATCATGAACATGGTGAACGAGCGAAGCAACACCGAGCAAACTGCCGACATCGAAGTATGCGAGAAATGGGGCACTGGGCAGACCCTTACAGGCCCCGTGCTCTTCATTCCCGGCGACAGCGCCGCCGCCAACGTATACATCCTGCCCGAAGAGCTGAACATCAAAGGCGACATCAACTCGCGCACCCTGAAGCGCGGCATCTACGATTTCACGGTCTACGAATCGGGAATCGACCTTGCCGGCCATTTCGTCCTGCCCAAAGAGCTCAGTGCCGAACGACTCAAAAGGCTCCGCACCGACCGCGCCAAGCTCCTCTTTGCCATCAGCGACTTCCGCGGATTCACGGACAATCCCACCCTCGCCCTGGACGGCAAACCGGTCGATCTCTCCGCCGAAGCCCTGCATCTGGGCAACAGCGATGCCCTTTCGTGCGATGTGAACATAAGCTCGCTCCTCTATGGCGGTGCCCTCAACTATCAACTCCACGTTCCCCTCAAAGGTTCCGACCACCTCTACTTCCTGCCCATGGGACGCACCACTTCGGTCCACCTGGCCTCCGACTGCGTCACACCCAGCTTCACAGGCCGCTACCTCCCCGCCCAACGCGAAGTGACAGACCAAGGTTTCACCGCCGACTGGAAAGTGCTGGCTCTGAACCGCGACTTTGCACAAGTGCTCAGCACACACTCCGAGCTCAAAAACGCCCAGCCCTTTGGTGTCGACCTCAAAGTACCCGTCATGCAGTACCAGCAGACCACCCGCAGCATCAAGTATGCCTATCTCATCATCCTGCTCACCTTTGCCGTGGTCTTCTTTGTCGAAATCCGCCGCCAGACGCCTGTCCACCCTGTCCAATATGCCCTTGTAGGCATCGCCCTCATGCTCTTCTACACGCTGTTGCTCTCCTTCTCCGAGCATCTCACTTTCCTCCTCTCCTACCTCATTGCCTCCGTCATGACCATCGGCCTCATCACCCTCTTTGTGCGTGCCCTTCTCCGCAACACTCGCGCCGCCCTCATTATTGGCGCGCTGCTTGTGGTGCTCTACGCCTTTATCTACATCATCATGCAGCTGGAAAGCTACGCCCTCCTTGTCGGCAGCCTGGGCGTCTTCGCCATCCTGGCAACAGCCATGTATGCCTCACAAAAAATCAACTGGTACCCAAAAACAGAGGAAAATAGTTAAACGGCGTTATGAAATAGCGTGTAATATGCTATTTCATACGCAAATAAGACCATCGGTGAATGCCCGTTCAACGCTCGTTCAATATTCATTCAATATTGAACGAGCGTTGAACGGGCTTTTTTCGAACGAGCATCGGACGGACAAACTTGCAGCCGTGAAAATCTCTGGGGCCTTAGGCCAAGGCCAAGGGCTGCACAGTGGGCGGTATCGGCAGCAATCGGATTGAATGTTAAAGTGGAGATACAGGCATTGGCGAAAAAAGAAAAATGCCGGGAGGGAAGCCCCTCGGGCAAAATGAGTAGACACAGGAAATACCATAGCAAGGACATTTCTTTCAAACGCCGAATGTGAATAGTGCTAATATTAATACACTGTATACTTGGAAATTGCACTTTGACAGAAAGAATATGAAACGTCTTATCCAAAGAGTTCTGGCAAAGTTTTTTTGTTGGAATGCGGAAAAAGGTGTATCTTTGCACCGCTTTTTGTAGTATAAACTGGCATAGTTATGTTTGATTTTGAAGCTGCTGTAGTGGAGATAGAACGTAAGGTTCGGAGGTTGATTGGAGAGAATCAACGTCTGCGAGTGGAGGCGGAGAAGGCAAACGAGCAGTGCCAGCAGCTGCAAGAGCAAGTGGACAAACAAAATATAGTAATTAATAATTTAAAGGAAGAAAACAATAATTTAAAATTAGGGAACACGCTGACTCAAAAGGGCGATTCTGTAGAGATTAAACTGAAGATCAACCAACTGATACGAAGCATAGATAAAAGTTTGGCATTAATCAACAAAACTGAATAGTCAACAAAGCAACAGGACAGACACAACAATGAGCGAACTACCGGCCACAATAAGGATTATGGAAAGGCCATACCGCATGAGAATCAACGCAGAGGACGAGCAATATCTGCGCCAAGCTGCGGCATTGATTAACTCGCAGGCCGATAGTTACGCTAAGATGTATGCCTATAATGACCGCCAGGACTTGTTGGCAATGGTGGCACTGACACAGATTACCCAGTTCCTGAAGATGCAAACCACACAACGGTTTGAGGACACAGGGCTGGAGGACAGGCTCACCGAGATAAACCGACTGCTCGACAGCGTTGACTGAGCCATGACCAAGGCCCACCAACCCCGCACCCGCAAAGGGGCACAGGCCACGGACATGAACTATTCAGAGAAGAATCCTGCATCGAATCCGAAACAGTTTGTAAACTCAACACCATTTACAAACCGAGTAAGCTCAGGGGTGGGTAGGTTGTATAGCTGAGACACCCGGCACTCAAATCCTAACGTTTCAGAGTTTACCATAACTCCCGGAGGGTTCGGTGCAGGTTTTTTTAAGGACTAAGATTGAACTGAAAGACCCACAGGCGGGAAGCCGTTCCCCAAACAAAAACAACTTAACAACTAACTATGATTGTAATAGGAATCATTATCGGAATCATTGTTGGCGGCGGCGCCGGAGTATGGCTGGCCACCAACACACTGCGCAACCGCTTGTTGGCCAAGAGCCAGCAGGTGCTGAAGGACGCCGAGGAAAAAGGCGAGATGATTAAGAAGGACAAAATCCTGCAAGCCAAGGAGAAGTTCCTGCAACTGAAGAGCGAGCACGACAAACAGGTGAACGAGAAGAACAGCGCCATCCGCGAACAGGAACAGAAACTGAAACAGCGCGAGCAGTCGTTGAACCAGAAGGTGGAAGACCTGCAAAAGAAGAGCAACGAGCTGAAACAGGTGAGCGAGAACCTGAACGGCCAAATAGAAGTGCTCCGCAAACGCCAGGCAGAAGTGGAGAAGGTATACAACGAGAGCATCGAGAAGCTGGAACACATCGCCGGCATGACCGCCGACGAGGCCAAACAGCACCTCATCGAGATGATGACGGACGAGGCCAAGTCCGAGGCAGCCAGCAACATCATGGACATTGTGGAGGAAGCCAAAATCACCGCCAACGAGCAAGCCAAGAAGATTGTCATCCAGTCCATCCAGCGCACCGCCACCGAGAACGCCATCGAGAACACCGTCAGCGTGTTCAACCTGGAGAACGAGGAGGTGAAAGGCCGCATTATTGGCCGCGAAGGCCGCAACATCCGCGCCCTCGAAAGCCTGACGGGCGTAGAGATTATCATCGACGACTCGCCCGACGCCATCATCATCAGCGGCTTCGACCCCGTCCGCCGCGAGATTGCACGTCTGTCGCTGCATAAACTGGTGACCGACGGTCGTATCCATCCCGCCCGCATCGAAGAGGTGGTCGCCAAGACCCGCCGCCAGATTGAGCAGGAGATTGCCGAGGTGGGCAAACGCACCTGCATAGACCTTGGCATCAACAACATGAACCACGAGTTGATGCGCATGGTGGGCCGCATGAAATACCGTTCGTCCTACGGTCAGAACCTGCTGCAGCACAGCCGCGAGGTGGCCAACCTGGCAGCCACGATGGCCTCGGAGCTGGGCCTCAACCCCAAACTGGCCAAACGCGCCGGACTGCTGCACGACATCGGCAAGGTGCCTGAGACCGACCCCGAGCTGCCACATGCAATCTTTGGCATGAAGCTGGCCGAGAAGTACAAGGAGCATCCCGAAGTTTGCAACGCCATCGGTGCTCACCACGACGAAACCGAAATGACCAACCTCATCTCGCCCATCATCCAGGTGTGCGACGCCATCAGTGGTGCCCGTCCCGGCGCCCGCCGCGAGGTGGTGGAGGCCTACATCAACCGCCTCAAGAAACTGGAGGACATGGCCATGACCTACCCCGGCGTGGTGAAGACCTACGCCATCCAGGCCGGTCGCGAACTGCGCGTCATCGTGGGTGCCGAGAAGGTGAGCGATGCCGAGGCTACAAAGCTGAGCTTCGACCTCTCGCGCCAGATTCAGAACGAGATGACCTATCCCGGCCAAATCAAGGTAACCGTCATCCGCGAAACCCGCGCCGTAAACTACGCAAAATAATACATTACTGAATGGAAAGTTGAAGATTGAAGATTACCAGCTGCGTCAGCCTAATTTTCAATTTTCAACTTTCATTTTTCAATTTAATCAAGATGCTGCTTAATTTCATCAATTGGAATGTCGACCCCGTAATGTTCCACATCGGCTCCTTTGCCGTGCGTTACTATTCGCTGGGGTTCCTGTTTGCCTTTGTGCTGGGATACTTGATTTTCGCCAACATGTTCAAACGCGAAAAGGTAGACCCCAAATACTTGGAGAACCTCCTGCTGTGGATGTTCGTGGCCACACTGGTGGGAGCCCGTCTGGGCCATTGCCTGTTCTATCAGCCCGACTACTTCCTCACCGCCTCGCACTGGCCGGAAATCTTTCTTCCCATTGACCTGTCCACAGGCCGCTTCACGGGCTACGAGGGGCTTGCCAGCCACGGTGCCGCAATAGCCATCCTGCTCACCATCTGGCTCTACTGCCGCAAGAACAAGTTCAACGCCTGGTGGCTCCTGGACCGCCTTGTGATTGTGGTGGCCCTTGGCGGTGCCTTTATCCGCTTGGGCAACCTCTTCAACAGTGAAATCTACGGCGTCGAGACCTCCCTGCCTTGGGGCTTCATCTATCAGCGCAACGGCGAGACCGTACCCAAGCATCCCACCCAAATCTACGAGTCCCTCTCCTACCTCATCATCTTTGCCGCATGCTACATCACCTACCTCCGCAAAGAGGGCAAGCTGCACAATGGCCGCCTCTTCGGCTGGTGGATGATAGCCTTGTGGGGCGTGCGTTTCTTGGTGGAGTTTGTGAAGGAGGAACAGGTGGACTTCGAGAAAGGCATGACCCTCGACATGGGGCAGTGGCTCAGCATTCCCATGATTCTGGCCGGCGTTGCGATGGTCATCCTGTCGCACAAAGGCCTTCTGAAAGAAGGCATCCGCACAACGGACTATAAACCCAACAAAAAATAATAATCGCAATACAAATGAAAAAACTTATCTTAGTACGCCACGGCGAAAGCGAGTGGAATAAAATGAATCTTTTTACCGGTTGGACCGATGTTGACCTTACCCCCTACGGCATGTGCGAGGCCTATATGGCTGGCCGTCTGCTGAAGGATGAGGGCTACCGTCCCACCATGTGCTACACTTCCTACCTGAAACGCGCCGTCAAAACCCTCAACCAGATTCTCGACGCCATGGACATGGACTACCTGCCCGTGGAGAAAAGCTGGCGCCTCAATGAGAAGAGCTACGGAGCCCTGCAAGGAGCCAACAAGGCCGAGACCCTGAAGAAATACGGCGAAGAGAAACTGATGCAATGGCGTCGCAGCTACGACGTACAACCCCCTGCACTTGACATCGACGACAAGCGCAATCCCCGCAAAGACCCCCGCTACAACGCCGTCAGCGACGCTGAACTGCCCGCCACCGAGGCCCTCTGCGACACCATCGCACGCCTCATGCCCTACTACGAAGGCACCATCCTCCCCGCCTTCCAGCAGCACGACGAGGTCATGGTTGTGGCCCACGGCAACAGCCTTCGCGGTATTGTCAAGACCCTCAAAGGAATAAGCGATGCCGACATCGTAGGCTTCAATATTCCCACCGCTGTACCCTACATTTTTGAATTTGACGACCAAATGAACCTCAAAAATGACTTCTATTTGGGCAACCAAGAGGAAATTCAACGCAAAATAGAAGGCGTTAAGAATCAGGCAAAAAAGAAATAATTTAGTGCTGAAAAGTGCAAAAAACGAAAAAAGTTTTGTCCAATTAAAAAAAAGTTCGTACTTTTGCACCCGATTTCGCTGAGGGAAAACAAAGGTTTTCACAGAAATCGACAGCTACGGAGAGGTGGGTGAGTGGCTGAAACCAACAGTTTGCTAAACTGTCGTACTCGATTAGGGTACCGGGGGTTCGAATCCCCCCTTCTCCGCCAAGCAAGAGAGAAAGACGTCCACGAGGCGTCTTTTTTCTTAAAGGCAACGGGATATGGCGTAGTCCGGTTAGCGCGCCTGCTTTGGGAGCAGGAGATCGCCTGTTCGAATCAGGCTATCCCGACAAGTGAACGTGTTAATGTGTGAATACGTCGATTTGTTGGTCAGATGTACGAAATAACACATTAACAAATTAACGAGTTCAAGAAGCGGTTCCGTAGCTCAGCTGGATAGAGCAACTGCCTTCTAAGCAGTAGGTCCTGCGTTCGAATCGCAGCGGAATCACTAATCAACGAAGAGAGTCTCACCACGGCGAGACTCTCTTTTTTTCTTTCCATTGAAAAAAGCTTGTGCTGGGGTGTAGTTTTTTCGGTAGTCCTGTTGTCTAACGGGCAAAATAGAAAATGATTACTCATTTATGAACAAGAAACAACAGATTGAACGCGACTTTGAGCAGATGGTGGAGCGACAACGGCAGACCATCTATTCGGTCTGCTACCTCTTCGCCGACGAGCGGCAGCAAGCCGACGACCTGTTCCAGGAGACGCTCATACGGCTATGGCAGGGCTTCGACACCTTCGAAGGCCGCAGTTCGGAGAAGACCTGGGTGTACCGCATCGCGTTGAACACATGCATCAACATGGACCGCAAACACCGCCGGCGCAAGGACACCTCTCCCTTAGAGCTGAGCGTGGACTACTTCGCCGATGCCTCCTCCTGGGACAGCAGCGAGGAACGCAATCCCGCTGCTCAACGCTTGCATCGCCGCATCGGCAAGCTACACCCCTTCGACCGCGCCCTCATCCTCCTCTGGCTTGAGGACCTGCCCTACGACGAAATTGCCGCCATCCTGGGCATCACCGTCAAGAACGTAAGTGTCCGTTTGGTGCGCATACGTGAAAAACTCAAAACAATAACCGACTAAAACAAGCAACAATGGAAAACAATCTCGATCTGAAACAAGAGCTGCAACAAGACCTCCGCGACCTGCAGCAAGACATAGCCAATCACAGCACTTTCAACAACGAGGTGTGGCGCCGCTCGGTGCGCCGACGTGTTATAGGCATGTACCGCCTAAAACTGGCGTGCTCCGTCTTCCTCATCATTTTCGTCATTGTCATCACCCCGTTTCTCTTATATGAAAACTTATGGCCATGGTGGCTGATTATAATAGTCGATTTGCTGATGATTTCCATGACCATATACAGCCTTATTGTGACCCGTGGAATGCGGCGACCCGACATGAATTCAAAATCCGGACTGCTTTCCCTGCGCGAAAGTGTTCGGAGGAGTTCCCAAACGCCCAAACGCCACAAAGCCGTCATCTATGTAGTTAGCGGTATTGTCATAGCACTCATGTTAATCTATGCCTATAAAAACAACCCCGACTTCTTACCCTCCAAACTAATCGGAGGCGCTGCCGGCCTGCTTGCCGGCCTCCTGGTCGCCCGACGGCTGAAGAAACGCTACTCCTACCTCAGCGAAGAGATAGACGAACTGCTGAAAGAGGAATAACAACCCCTGCCGCGTGTCCTCCCGCAATCCCTCCCCCGACGGGGACCACCCCCGACAGGGGAGGGACCGCTATAATACCGAGACTAATTTTATCGCTGTTCTATTCTTCTTTCCCCCCAATGGCCGCTTTGGGTTCCTCCTGCCTTCCTTCGCTCGTTGGCGTTCTGTTGTGGGTCATTCATTGTATCATTTGTTCCTCGTATGAGGAACAAATGTTAGAGAAATGAGGAAGAAGTGTGGTTGAAGAAGCGAAGGAGGAGCGAGCAAAGGGATGGGACAAGGGTCGCCACAAGGTGGCGATGGGGAGGGGTGGAAAGGTGCAAATGATTGTCAGCCTTTGTTTTGCCCGGCCAGGAGACCGCAGGCGGCCATAATGTCCTCGCCACGCGAGGCACGGATGGTGCAGGTGACGCCATGGGCGTTGAGGTAGTCGCGGAAACGCTCCATGGTTTGGGTGGAGGAGGTGCGGAAGGGAGTGTCCGGCGAGGAATGGAAGCGGATGAGGTTGACGCGGCAATATAGTCCCTTGAGCAGCCGCACCAACTCGGCGGCATGGCGGGTGTCATCGTTGAGGTCGCGGAACATGGTATACTCGAAAGAGATGCGACGCTGCCCGCTCCAGTCGTACTGGCGCAGCAGCGACACCACGTCGGCAATGGGATAGGGGCGTTGCATGGGCATGATTTCCTCCCGCTCGGCAGCGAAGGGATTGTGGAGGCTGACGGCCACATGGCAGCTGCTGCTGTCGAGGAACCGCTTCAGCCCGGGGATGATGCCGACGGTGGAGACGGTGATGCGTTTGGGGCTCCAGCCCAGCCCGTAGGGGGCTGTGAGCACCTCGGTGCTGCGCAGCACATTGTCCAGATTGTCCATCGGCTCGCCCATGCCCATGAAGACGACGTTGGTGAGGCGGTCGAACTCGGGGATGGAGAATATCTGGTTAAGGATGTCGGCGGCGGAGAGACTGCCATGGAAACCCTGCTGCCCCGTGACGCAGAAGCGGCAGCCCATGCGGCAGCCCGCCTGACAGGAGACGCAGAGGGTGCCGCGGTCGGCATCGGGGATGAAGACGGACTCGATGAACTGCTGCGGGTCGTCGGACTTCCGGAAGAGGTACTTCTTGGTGCCGTCGCGCGAGACTTGGCAGTTCACCGGCTCACTCCTCCCGATGCAGCAGATTTCGGCCAGACGGCTGCGGGCTTTGAGGGAGAGGTTGGTCATTGCGTCGATGGTGTCGACGTGCTTGTTGTACAACCAGTCGCACATCTGTTTTGCGGCAAAGCGCGGCAGACCTTCGGCAGCGCAGAGTTGCTGCAGCTGGTCCAGGCTCATGCCTAACAGGGGTTGGAGGGTCGGCGCAGCGGCGGGTTGGGGGTTGGTGAGGTTGTCCATAGTGCGGTTAGAAGTCGTATTCGGGAGTTTCGTCCATGATTTCCTGCTGGAAGACGGAGCAGTCCATCTCAACGTCGAGCGGGACATTGGGGCGCTCAAAGTCGCCACGCGGGAATTTGAGGGATTGGTCGGTGTAGATGCTGCGCATGTAGTAGCCGAAGATGGGCAGGGCCTGCGCGGCGCCTTGGCCGTAGGTCATGTTGCGGAAGTGGATGCTGCGCACCTCGCCGCCCGTCCAGATGGCGGTGGCCAGTTTGGGTGTGATGCCCACAAACCAGCAGTCGGAGTTGTTCTGGGTGGTGCCCGTCTTGCCGGCAATGTAGTTGCTGTAGTCGTTGAGGTGGTACTTGTAGTTGAGTCGCACGCCTGTGCCGCTCTGCACCACGCCTTTCATGAGCTCGATCATCATGTAGGCTGTGCGCTCGCTGATGGCTTCGTGCCGCTCGGGGGTGAAGCGGTCGAGCACGGAGCCCTTCTTGTCCTCGATGCGGGTGATGAAGATGGGCTCGACATATTCGCCTTTGTTGGCAAAGGTGGCCATGGCACCAGCCATCTCGTAGACGGTAATCTCGGGGGTGCCGACACAGATGGCGGGTACAGCGTCTATCTCACTGGTGATGCCCATCTTGCGAGCGATGGCAATGACCTGCTCCGGCGAACCCTGTTTCATCAGGTAGGCGGAGACCCAGTTGATGGAGTGTGCCAACGCCCATTTGAGGGTGACCATCTGGTTCTCGCGCTCGTGCGAGGAGTTCTTGGGGCACCAGTCCGGCTGTCCCCAGACCTCGAAGCAGACTTCGGAGTTGGGCACCTGGGTGCAGGGATACATGCCGAGGTCCTGCAGGGCCATGGTGTAGACAAAAGGTTTGAAGGTGGAACCCACCTGACGGTGGCTCATGACGTTATCGTATTTGAAGTAGCGGTAGTTGATGCCGCCCACGTAAGCCTTGACGTAGCCGGTGCCAGGCTCGACGGACATGAGGCCGACGTTGAGGAATTTCTTGTAGTAGAGCAGGGAGTCCCACGGGGACATGAGAGTGTCAATGTTGCCCTTCCACGAGAAGACGCGCATGTTGACCTTCTCCTTGAAAATTTTGCGGCATTCCTTCTCGCTCTTGCCCTGCACCGTGTGGAGCTGGTAGTAGCGGTCGGAGCCCTTCATGGCCTGCACCAGAATCTTCTCCTGCTGCTCCGGCGAGATGTCGCAGAAGGGGTTCCCGCCACGGTTGCGGAGCTCGCGGTTGAACTGGGGCTGCACCTCCTTGCTCATGTGTTCGCGGACGGCGGCCTCGGCATAGCGTTGCATGCGGGAGTCGATGGTGGTGTAGATGCGGAGGCCGTCTTTGTGGACGTCGTAGTGCTCGCCTTCGCTATTGCGGTGGTGTTTGCACCAGTCCTTCATATAATTGCGGATGTACTCGCGCAGGTAGGTTGCCAAACCGTCATTGTGGCTCTGCGGCGAATAGTGCGAAATGTCGATTTTCTCCTCTTTGTACTTATCAAACTCTTCCTGGGTGAGGTAGTCATAGTGGAGCATCTGGGAGAGGACGGTGTTCCTTCTGCCCAGAGCGGCTTCGGGGTGAAGGATGGGGCTGTAGGCCGTGGGGGCTTTCAGCAAGCCCACAAGCATGGCAGCCTCGGTCACCGACAGGTCGGCAGGGGTCTTGTCGAAGAAGGTCTTGGACGCGGTCTTGATGCCGAATGAATTGCTGCCAAAGTCAACGGTGTTGAAATACATGGCAATGATCTCCTGTTTGGAGTAGTTGTGCTCCAACTTGACGGCCACCACCCACTCTTTGAACTTCGAGAAGACGGTGCCCAGTTTGCCTTTGTGCTCGCGGGGGAAGAGGTTCTTGGCCAGCTGCTGGGTGATGGTGCTGCCGCCGCCGCTGCTGCTGTGACGCCCAATGAGGGTCTTGAAGAGCACACGGAACAGGCTGCGCGGGTCGATGCCGGAATGGTTGTAGAAACGGACATCCTCCGTGGCTATGAGTGCGTTGACGAGATTGGGCGAGAGCTCGTCGTAGGTCACGTTGGAGCGGTTCTCAATACCGATGAAGCCCAGTATCTCGCCATCGGCGGAGATGACCTCGGTGGCCTGATTGCTCTGCGGGTTCTCCAGCTCCTCAAAGGAGGGCATGAAGCCCAGCCACCCCAACGACAGCAGGGTGAAAAACAGGAATATTGCTATCCACACACCGACGAATATCTTCCAAGCAGTGCGGATGGTTTTAGGATTGTTATTGCTACCTTTCTTTGCCATAATTAGTTGCTATTTATTAGGTCGGTGCCGGCGGGGGCATATTGTCGCCCCGCTGACCGTTGTCACTTTACATTGCCAAAGCGCTCAATGTGCAGTCCCACGCTTTTGAGTCCCACGACGTTGGTGTCGCGCATGCCATGGAACACCTCGAAATGGTAGTTGCCCGTGCGTGGAAAGATTACGTGGCGACGGAACACATAGCGGCTGTCCACATAGCGGCCTGTGCGGCGGCCATACCAGTGGCCTTCGACGTCGGCAAGGGGGCACTCAAGGGTGTCATAGGCCACACTGCCGTCGGGGAAGGTGGTATTAATGAAGAAAAAGACATTGGCCTTGGGGTAATGGACGCTGTTGCGCACATCAATAAAGAAGTCGAACACCTGCAACGTGTCCTGCACATCCACATCGAAGTCCAGCTTATCGTTCATATTCCAGCCCATTTCGTCTACGTCCTGCTGTGAGGTATAATAGACATTCTTGTTGCAAGCCGTGGTCAAGACCGCAGCCCCAAAAAGCAAGGCGAGTATGGTAACACGCATCAACTTTCTCATATCGACAATGTTTGCTAATGTTTCAATCATATTGTAACATACAGATGTACGGCGGGGAGGGAGGCCGCCCCGCCGCAGCACTGACTATTCTTTACCTTCGTGGCGGTCCCTGCCCGTGCCGCGACGGCCGGCATGACGGCCCGCGTTGGGATTGTTGCGCGGACGCTGGTACTCGTCCCGACGGCCAACACCTGTGTTGGGATTGTAGCGACGTTCGCCCTGTTCCTGACCAGCGCGGTTGGGATTGGGGCGACGCTCCTGCCGTTCCATACGGTCCGGACGCTCGGAGCGGTCATTGCGCTCCGGGCGGTCACCACGGTTGGCGGGGCGTTGACGGCCATTCTGCCTGTCGCCGCGTCCGCGACGGTCGTTGTTCTGCTCCTTGGCGGAGGACTGACTGTCGGACTCGCCCATATCGTCGGCCATGCGTCTCAACTCACGCTCAAACTCGGCGTTGTCGGTCTCCTGGGCCAGGGCTGCCGTCGACATCAGTTCAACCTGGTAGTCCTCCAATTTCTCGGCATACTCCTGGTTGTGGTTCATCTCAATCAGTTTCTTCACGCTCTCGGCGGGGATGGCGTAGAGGTCGTTCTCGCCCTCGTAGGCATACCACATAATGCCTCGGAAGACATCGGTTTTCTTATACTGTGCCAAGCCTTTTTTGAAGCGGATGGCGATATTGGCGGGCGGGAACTTCTTCAGCGCATCGGCATAAACATCGCACTCGAAGTTCAGGCAGCATTTCAGCTTGCCGCACTGTCCGGCCAGTTTCTGCGGGTTGGGCAATATCTGCTGGGTCTTGGCGGCACTGGTGGTGACCGACTTGAAGTTGGTCAGCCAGGTGCTGCAACACAGCTCGCGTCCGCAGGTGCCCAAGCCGCCCACTTTGCCGGCCTCCTGGCGGACACCGATCTGCTTCATCTCGATGCGCACGTGGAACTCCTCGGCAAGCACCTTGATCAGTGTGCGGAAGTCGACCCTGTCGTCGGCAGTGTAGTAGAAGATTGCCTTGGCATTGTCGCCTTGGTACTCCACGTCGTTCACTTTCATTTCCAGATTCAGCTCCTGGGCTATGCGACGTGTTTTCAGCAGGGCAGCCTGCTCGTTGTTCAGGCTGGAGACCCAGCGCTCCAGGTCGGAGCTCTTGGCACGACGGAACAATTTGCGGATAGACTCGTCGGCGGGGTCGACATGCCGTTTCTTCATCTGGATGCGGCACACCTCGCCCGTCAGGCTCACAATGCCTATGTCGTGGCCCGGAGTGCCCTCCACAGCCACCACGTCGCCCTCGGTCACTTCGAGACCGTCAGGCAGACGGAAAAATTCCTTGCGGTTATTCTTGAAACGCACCTCGACACAGTCGAAAGGCTTGTTGCCCGGCTGTCGGATGCCGCGCATCCAGTTGCATGAGGTCACCTTGCTGCAGCTGCGGGTTTCCGTCTCGCTGACAGGCACGTAAGACTCGGGGCAACTCTTGCATCCGCGGGACAGGAACACCGTCTCGTCATACTTCACCCACGGCAGCGTGGGGTCAGGCTCAAGATAGGGGTCTATCGAGTTTTCGGGAGCCATGTACTCACCGAAGATGTCCACATCCTCTTCTTCCTTGCGTTCCTTTTTCTCCTTCTTCTCCCGTTCGCGACGGTCGCGGATAAACGCCTCCACATCCTCGGCGGTAGCCACGTCGTCGTCATCGTCCTCGACAACGGGGGCAACCTGTTCCGGACGGGGTTCCTCTTTCTCTAACGACTTTTCATTATATTTCTTCTCCTGTTTCTTCTCTTCCATAGGATAATGTTGTTGATATGTTTTCGATTACGCTAATTCCTTCGATGCGAAAGTGGCTGTGGCGCCAGCAAATCGCACATTCAGATTCTTGTTATTTAATTTTCAAATACCGGCTCATCTTGAACGACAGCTGCATGAAAGCAATCTTTGCGTTGGCATTGCGCTCAATGGCATATAGCGTCTCGTTCAGTGCCTCATTCATTTGCTCGATGTTGCGGGGCTCAATCCGGGCGGGGAAGGCCTGGTCGAACTTCGGGTCGCCAAACTCCAGTTCGCCTGGCAGAGTGATGCCCGCCGCAGTCCTCAGGAAACAGGCCCGCAAGGCCTCCTGGGAATATTGCAGGAACAACTTCTGCATCTCGCGTCCCATGCCGGCGGTCTTGTCCACCCAGTCCGACAACGGTTGCATGTTCAGCTTGAACAGCAGCCGCATCCACGACACGAACATCTTGGCAAACTCCGAGCGCCGTTCTGCCGACATGCCGCCGCCCAAATCCGGCACCACCACCTGCTGCACACGCGACACAATGGTAGACAGCAGCCTGTCGCGGCTCTCAACCACCAGCATCAGCAGGGTCTTCCCTTCCGGCTCCTCCAAAGTTTTCAGCAGCGTGTTGGCTGCTGCCAGATTCATGCGCTCCGCCAACCACACCACCAGCACCTTGTAGCCTCCCTCATACGATTTCAGCCCCAGCGTGCGGATAATGTTGTCGGCATCCTTCTCGCGTATCATGCCCTGCTTGTTCTCCACGCCTAACCGCTCGTACCAGTCGTCCTCCGTGCCCACCTGCCGGGACTCCTGCATGAAGGCGCGGAACTCCTCTTGGAAATCATCGGCACAAGGTTTGCTGGTCACCGTGGCAGTCGTCGTGGTGGGGAATACCAAATGAAGGTCGGGATGTACCAGCTCGGCATACTTGCGGCAATGGGGACAAACACCGCAACTGTCTGCCCGCAGGACTGACCCCTCGGGGTAGTGTTGCCGATTCTCGCAGCCAAGATACTGGGCGTATGCTATCGCCAACGCCAAACTTCCACTGGCCGTGGGACCAAGGAACATTTGGGCGTGGCTGATGCGTCCAGAATCAATTATTTCAGTCAGCCTGTTTGCCAAAAGATGCTGACCCTCAATATCTTTAAACTGCATAATACGGTCAAATTAATCTACAAATATAAGAAATATATCCGACATAGTGACTTTTTTTACAAAAATACCTTCTCCTCACAGCATTCAAACCCTCGTCCGAGGCGGCTGCCGGGGAGAATAGCGAACCCCCTCATCAAAAGATTGTTCACCCCCAAGTCAACGCCTCTCCATTGCAGAAGGGCATCATGCTTTTAAGTGTTCGTTACAAAGAATCAATCACTTGCAGGAGTTTCTGAATGGTAGTCAATTCGATTGGGACATTGGCTGGCACAACTGCACCTATCGCCTGGCACGATGGCACATTAACACATTCAACCTGCTAAATCGGTTTTTTTTTGTATTTTTGTATTTTGGTTTCCACTGTTCAGTACAAAAAAATTGATTGATAATGAAGAAACTATATATTGCTCTCACGCTGTTAGCCGTCACGACAACGATGCTGTCGTGTGCCAAGCAGGGCTTTCCGTCGGGCGGGCCTAAGGACGAGACCCCTCCCGTGGTGATAGGCACCACACCCCCAAACGGTACACTCCACTTTGATGCCAAAGAGTTTGTAATCCTTTTTGACGAATATGTGACCATGAAGGACCTGTCGGGCGTGCTGGTGTCGCCGACGATGAACAAAAAGGCCGAATTCGGCACCCGCGGCCACGGGTTGGTGGTGAAAATCAAGGACACCCTCCAGCCCTCCACCACCTACCTGTTCCAATTCAAGAATGCCATTGCCGACTTCAACGAGGGCAATCTCCTGCCCAGTTTCGAGTATGTCTTTTCCACAGGCAGCAGCATTGACAGCATGACCCTCCGCGGACAGGTGTTGGACGCCTTCAGCCAGAAACCTTGCAGCGAGAATGTGTCGGTCGTGGCCTTCGCCGAGAGCCAGATGTCCGACTCCATCGGCGACAGCATCGTGGCAAAGGTGCAGCCCATGTATATGACCCGTCCCGACAAGGAGGGCCGTTTCGAGCTGAACCACTTACGCGAAGGGCGCTACCTGCTCATAGCCATAGAGGATGGCGACAAGAACATGCGCCTTGGAAAAGATGAGGCCGTGGCCTTCTTGGACACGCTGGTTACCGCTGTTAAGATGCCGCCTCCACCCGACACCACCAAGGCCGACTCCACCGCTGTCGATTCGACCCAGAACCTTCAGCCCCAGCAGGAACCCTCAGCGGGCATGAAAGGGGACAGCTCGGCTGTAGCGCAAGGAAAGATACCCCTGAGCAAGGATACAAGCGATAGCACGGCAGTCGTCGACACATTGACACCATCGCTGAAGCTCCTTCTGTCGCAGAACAAGAAAGATCCACAGCGCATCTCCAAGAGCACCTTTTCCGTGGCCGGAAAAATCGAGATTGTCACCGCTGTACCCCTCTCGAAACACTACACCCTGCACCATATTCCCGCTGACACGGCATCACCCACCGAACAGTTGTGGCACCACAGGAACGACAAGGGCGACACGCTGCACGTTTGGTTGGCAAACAAAGAGTGCGACTCGTTGCAGCTGCTCTTGCACGACACCACGGGGCTGCACGACACGCTGAAGTTGAAACGGACCGCTGCAACAAACAGAACACCCAAAACTGGCAAGTCCTCTTTGCCGCGAGGCGCAACCAGCACACCCTCCATCATGAAAAGCCGTGTGGCAGCACAGCATCCTTACTTCGACACCCTATGGCTTGCCTTCCTCAACCCCATCGCAGGGATCAGCCCCAACTGGCAGATGAAGGACTCTTCAGCCAATCCCCTGGACAGTGCCGTGACGGTGCTTGCGCTGAAGGACAGCACCACCACACACTGCGGCATCAGGCTTTTGCCGGACAGCACATTGGCTCCCGCCGTGGGCATGAAAGCCTATCTGTTGTTTGACGGCAAGGCGGGCGAGAAGTACCAGTTCACCGTGCCCGCAGGCCTCTTCCATGACATCTGGCATAACACCAGCGACTCCATCTCCATCAAGACCGAGTACACCAAAACCGAAAGCTATGGCAACATTGCGCTGACCCTGATGGCAGACAGCACAAGCACCAAGGCTTTCCCCCGCCTCATTGTGCAAATCACCAACGAGAAAGGCGACATGATTCAGCAACAGGTGGTGGACAAAGCCGGCAAGTACTCCTTCCTGCACCTCAAAGGGGGCAAGTACGGTGTCCGCGCCATTGTGGACAGCGACGGCAACGGGGTCTGGACTCCCGGCGACTGGTGGCAACACCGCCAGCCGGAGCAGGTGCTCCTCTTCCCCAAGACCCTCGAACTGCGCGAAAACTGGGACATGGAGGAAAAATGGACAATAAAAAACTAAAAAACCTCCTATCAAATCTATCACATCTATCATATCTATTCTACCCATCCATGCAAAAGAAACTCCTCCTCGGCCTTTTCTGGATTCTGCTGCTCAACCTGCTCATCAAGCCTTTCTGGATTCTGGGCATTGAGACGGGCGTGCAGAACGCAGTGGGTCCGGACGAGTATGGTTTCTATTTCACCATCTTCAACCTCGCCTACATCTTCAACATATTGCTGGACCTGGGGGTCACCAATTTCAACACCCGCAACATTGCGCGCCACCCCAAGCTGATAGACAAGCACCTGCCCGACGTGCTGGGCATCAAACTGGCCTTGCTGCTACTCTATGCCGCGGTCACATTCACCGTGGGGCTCCTCTCCGGCTACGGCTCTCGCCAATTCCACCTGCTGGCAGTGCTCACCTTCAACCAGTTCCTGAACTCGATGATTCTCTACCTGCGGAGCAACTTCGAAGGGCTGATGCTCTTCAAGTGGGACAGCGTTATCAGCATCCTTGACCGCGTGGTGATGATAGCCATCTGCTCACTGATGCTGTGGGGGCCGGGACCGAGCGTCACCGTGGAGCGGTTTGCCTATGCCCAGACGGCGGCCTACCTGCTCACGGCCCTCACCGCGCTGGCCGTGCTCACCGTCCGCATCAAGCGTGAGCACAATCCCCGCTTCAGCCTCCGGGCCGTGCGTCTGTCGCGCCCCTTTGCCATCGTCATGCTTCGCAAGAGCCTTCCCTTCGCCCTGCTGGTGCTGCTCATGGCCTCCTACAACCGCATCGACCCCCTCCTGCTCAGTTGGCTCCATCCCCACGGCACCTACTATTCGGGCATCTATGCCGGGGCCTTCCGTCTACTGGATGCTCTGACCATGGTGGCCTATCTGGTCTCTGTCCCACTGCTGCCCGTCTTCTCCCGCATGACGGCTGAGCGTGACACCCACCTTGGCGACACCACCCGCATGGTCACCGGGCTGATGGTTGTCTTCTCGCTGACGGCTGCCGCCCTCTTCTCCCTCCACAGCCATCTCTTCATGCAGCTGCTCTACCGTGACCACATAGCGGAATACGCCAGCGTGTTCAGCATCCTTGTGTGGGGCATTGTGCCCATCTCCATGACCTACGTGTTCGGCACTCTCCTCACGGCTGCGGGACGGCTGCGCCAGCTCAACATCCTGGCCGCCCTCTCCCTTGCCATCAATATTGCGGTCAATCTTATTGCCATACCCCGCTACGGTGCTGTGGGTTCGGCATGGGCGGCACTGGCAGCCCAGACCTTCATGGCCGTGACGCAGATTGTGGTGGCCGTGCGCTCACAAAGGCTCCGCCCCTCGGTGGGCTTCCTGCTGCGTATGCTCCTCTTCAGCTTTATCGTCGTTGCCCTGGCGGCACTGCTCCCCTCATGGTCTTGGTGGGCCACCCTTTTGGCCATGGGCGTCGCCAGCCTGATTGTGGCACTCCCCTTGCGCCTCATCGACATCAAGCAACTCCTACAAATCATTGTCACTGAAAAATAACAGCCAATTATGAATAGAACCAAACTTCTCCTCTTGTCCCTCCTGCTGCTTGCTGCAATGGCACCGGCGCGGGTCTCAGCCCAGATTTTTGTCGGTCTGCATGGCGGCATCTCCCTGCCTTACGGCGACTATGCCGACTCGCGTATGAGTGACAACGAATGGATGTTCACCCAAGGCCACCAGCACAAAGCCGGGGCAGGATTGGGCTGGACTGCCGGACTGGAAGTCAGCTACGCCATGCCGTTCCATACCAATCTGGAAGCCCTCTTTGTGGGCGAATTCATGCAGAGCAGTCCAAGCAGCGACGTGAAGTCCTACTACGCCATCAGCTACGCCCACCGCTTCAGCCAGTGCAGCCGCTACCACATGCAGCTGCCCCGCTTCCGCCATATCCCCCTCCTGCTCGGTGTCCGCTACAAATATCCCCTCACCAAGACCATCCACCTCTATGCCCAAGCCCTTGGCGGGCTCAACATGCGGTTCATCACCCCGTGGTCTTTGTCCTATGCCGACGCCTCCTGGCCCTACGCCTATCGCGAGGACAACATGCAATACAACAACATGAAGCTCTCCACCTACGCGCCGGCCTACACGCCGGCCCTTCGCCTCGGCGGCGGTTTCATCGTGGCAAACCTCGTCACCATCGGCTTCGACTTCAACCTGCTTGGGGCTGCCCCCCTCGTGTGGGATGAAGAGGAGACCGTGCGCTACGACGTCTACGGCAATGTCAAGGAAATCAACACCACCAACCACTTCGACTACTACAACATCCAACCCGCAATGGTGACCGTCAGCTTAGGCCTCCGGCTCAAGGTCCACAGCGGTGCCCGCACCGTGCAGGATTGGTAGCAGCCTCAAAAGTCCCAGGTAAACCCGCGGAACGGGTGGTTGCGGTCGGCATCCTGCTGCTTTGACAACTCCTGCAGATGCTGGATGCGGCGCACACCCCACTTCCACATCTTCACGTCGAACCACAGCAGCACAATAAACAGCACCGAGGAGACCAGCCCGGCTCCCTCACCCATGCTTTCAGGAATCATCAGCAGCGAGTCGAACGTGCCGTGCATCAGCATCGGCACCACAAAAGCCATAAGGAGATACCAGCCGCGGCGGCTGTCCGCAAACTTGGCCAGCGCCACATAGTAGCCCATCATCACCCCGAACAGGAAATGGCCCGGCACCGAGAGCACCGCCCTCACCGACCCCGTCACCAGCGCACCGGCAAAGGTGCCCTGTCCGAAGACGTAAGTGATATTCTCAAAACAGGCAAACCCCAACGACACGAAACAGGCGTACACAATGCCGTCGTAATACTCGTCAAACTCGCGGCTCTTCCAGATGGCCAGCAGCAGAAACAGCAGTTTCCACAACTCCTCGCTGCAGCCTGCCACCATGAAACCTGTATACACCCCGCTGAGCACCGGCACAGGGGGTGTGAACATCGTCAGCCAGCTCTCCATCAAGGCCGCCGCCGGGATAGACAAGGCACCGAAGATAAAAGCCTTCAACAACATCCCAAAGGGCTCCTTCTCGTACTTGTCGCCACGATAAACCACATACGCCAGCACAATCACCGGCAGCACAGCAATAGCTATCAGATAGATATTCATGTTTGAAATTAAAAATTCATAATTAAATTTAACGGCTCACACATTAACGAATTAACACATTTACAAATTAACACATTCACAAATCATAGCCGGCGGAAGCGTTCCGCCATCGTTACTCATTAGCATATCATACGTTAGCAGGACTGCGTGTATGCAGCCACCCATCAGTTCTGAATTGCAAAAATACAAAAAAAACGCGACATAACAACACAAAATACCACCACTCTCCGCTACGCCCGATTACCGCCGGTTGCGCTGCGCCCAATTATCACCGGTGGCAGTGCGCCCGACTGTCACCAGTCGCAGTGCACCACTACAACCCCCGTTCAACGCTCGTTCAATATTGAATCAATATTGAACGAGCGTTGAACGGCATTTGAACGACCGTTTTTCGGCACCATCAACCGCAGTGCCATCCTCCTGGCTGCCAACCTACTCCAAGCACCTTCGGCCAGACTCCTCACGCCTGGAAACGGACCGATGCACAGCCAAAACAGAAAAAACATTAAACCTTCCTGCAACTTCTATACAATGCACAAAAGCTGATGTAAATTCTATAAATCGCCTTAAAGGGGGCGAGTTCCGCACAGCCTCCGCGCAATCCATTCGCAAATGATGAGAGGCTCATTGTAACACATGGGTATCAATCACCCCTATTGCATACAGGAGCGACAACAATTGGCTACGGCTTACCGTCCGTCCCATTGCTGCTTTTAGCAAGAGCAAATAATGTTAAAAAAATAAAAATATTATCAGATGTTTGCACGATTGGAATATTATCCCTATCTTTGACAACAAGAAACATCTCTCGGGACATTGTTTATCAAATTAATTGTTAATCAATTAACACCAAAAACCATGTATTCAAAAACTAAAAAAACGCATTCGTGGCAATGTTTGCATTGACATTTCTCTCTGTCCCGACCTTTGCTCAGATCTTTAACACACTCGGAATTGGCATTGCCTCGCCACAAGGAACGCTTCACGTCCACACCTCGCAG
>ONJQ01000014.1 GCA_900318175.1 uncultured Bacteroidales bacterium
CAAAGGTATTGTGGACGCCACCCTGGTGGGCGACATCGAGACCATCAAGAAAATCTGCGCCGCCGAGGGTATCAATCCCGATAAATTCGAGCTGGTGCAAGAGGCCGACGAGAACAAGGCCGGCGTGAAGGCTGTGAGCCTAATTCGCGAAGGCAAAGGCGACATCCTGATGAAGGGCCTGCTCTCCACTGACAAGTATATGCGTGCCATCCTGAACAAGGAGACTGGCCTGATGCCCGGCAAGAAGAACGACATGCTGACCCACATGGCCGTGTTTGAGATTCCGCGCTACCACAAACTGCTGGTGTGCAGCGACGTGGCCATCGTCCCCGCACCCGACATGAAACAGAAACAGCAGATTCTGAGCTACCTGATCAGCACCGCCAAGAGCCTTGAAATCGAGAAACCGAAGGTGGCTCTGATTGCCGCCACCGAGCAGGTCTCCACCGGCATGCCCGCCTGTGTCGAGGCTGCCATCATCAGCAAGATGGGCGACCGCGGCCAGATAAAAGGTGCCGTGCTTGACGGCCCTCTGGCTCTGGATGTGGCCATCGATGCCGAGAGCGCCAAGACCAAGAAAGTGGGTGGCGTAGTGGCCGGCGACGCCGACTGCCTCTTGTTCCCCAACATTGAGAGCGGCAACGTGTTCTATAAGTGCTGCACCAAGTTCGGCGGTGCCGAGTTGGCTTGCATGGTTGTGGGCGCCAAGGTTCCCTGCATCCTCACCAGCCGCGGCGACAGCGCCAAGACCAAGCTCTACAGCATTGCTCTGGCAGCAATCAACGCAAAATAAAGTATTCTGACAGATATTGGTTACAGACATCGCACCACTCCCCAGAGCTTGGCAAAATGTCTGTAACCATTATTTTAATGCATCATCAGCAAACCGACAAAAACCATGGAAAAATATTTTGAAGGCCTGAAAGGCATGGCAATCACCGTGTGTGACAAGGAGGGCAACATCCTGGACATGAACCAGTGCTCCGCCGACGTGAACAGCCACGGCCAGAAGATAATCGGCAACAACCTCTTCAACTGCCATCCTCCTCGTGCAGCAGCTATTCTGAAAGACCTGCTGGACAACGAGAAACTGAATGCCTACACCATCGAGAAGAACGGCAAAAAGAAACTCATCTACCAAGTGCCATGGTACGACGGCGAGGAATTCGGCGGCCTGATAGAGTTCTCACTGCCCATCCCCTTCGAAATGCCCCACTACGTCCGCCAGCCAAAAACGGAATAGCCCCTTTAGAATTCTAATGTTGTGTTTTAATAGATGAAAATAGTTTCTTTATTTAGCGGCGCTGGAGGTCTTGATCTTGGCATGATTCAATCTGGAAACAATATCATTTGGGCAAATGATATTGATTCCGATGCTGTAGACACCTACCGACTGAATATTGGGAACCACATAATCCAAGAAGATATTGGGAACATCGACAAAGAAAGTATCCCCGAATGTGATGTCATCATCGGAGGGTTTCCTTGTCAAGGTTTCTCTATGGCAAATTTACACCGGGATGTTAACGACAGAAGAAACAATCTTTATTTGTTTTTTCGTGACATAGTTGAATGTAAAAAACCTCTCTATTTCATTGCCGAAAATGTAAAAGGCATACTGAGTCTCGGAGGTGGGGATGTCATCAAAGCCATAATACAAGACTTCGAAAGCATTGGGTATCACGTAGAATTACACTCTGTAAATATGGCTGACTATGGTATACCTCAAACTCGTCAAAGGGTTATCATTATTGGGGAAAGGCTTGACATTTATGAACATGTGCAATTTATTTTCCCAAAACCCACCCATGGCAAAGGAAATGGGTTGCTTCCGTGGGTGAGTATCCGAGAGTCTATCGACCATTTCCCTGACCCAGACTTGCCAAACAATGTCCCTAACCACGTATACTCTAAATACAAAGTCGTCTACCGCAATTTCACTGCCCATCGCAGAACCGATCCCGATAAGCCATCCCCCACCATTTTGGCCCGAGGTAATGGGAAAGGTGGTGTTTGTGCCATTCCTCATTACAATGGTGTCAGAAGACTGTCAGTTAGAGAAAGTGCCGCCGTGCAGACCTTTCCTGATGATTACTATTTTTGCGGAAGCAACACATCCGAGTACCGCCAAATAGGAAACGCTGTCCCTCCAATGTTTAGCCGTCTCCTTGGTGAAGAACTAATACGATTAGAAAAAATAATAAGGCAATGAATGTTGTTTCACTATTTAGTGGTGCTGGCGGCTTGGATTTGGGATTCATCCAAGCTGGACATAATATAATCTGGGCTAACGACATATTTAAAGATGCCGTCAGTACATATCGACACAACATTGGTGACCATATATCTTTACAAGACATTCACGAGATACCATCAGAAATAATTCCTAATCCAGATATTATTATTGGAGGATTCCCTTGTCAAGGTTTCTCTGTTGCCAATACTGGGCGCCATGAAAATGATGAGAGAAACAAACTTTATTTAGAAATGATAAGAATACTTCATGACAAAAAACCTCCTTTCTTTATGGCGGAAAACGTTAAGGGTATTCTTAGCCTAAACCATGGAATGGTTTTTCAAACCATCCTCAGCGATTTTCAATCACTTGGATACAGGGTACAATATCGTCTGATGAATGCCGCTGATTACGGTGTCCCACAAACAAGGTACAGAGTAATAATAATTGGAACAAGGGAAGACATTCCGTATACATACACCTACCCAGAACAAACCCACGCCAAGGACGCAACCCTTATGTATAAAAAATGGGTGAGTGTTGGCGAAGCACTTAATAACATACCAGACCCAGACCTCCCCAACGATTTATCCAATCATGTATATTCAAAATATAAATTAATCTTTAATGGTTACCTTGGTCACCGACCAACTGACCCTAACAAACCTGCTCCAACAATAACTGCGAGAGGAGATGACAGGGGTGGCGTCGTTATTTTACCTCACCCAAATGGGAAACGACGCATGACTTGCCGAGAATTAGCAACCATTCAAAGTTTTCCCCTCGATTTTGAGTTTATTGGCGGCATTTCTTCTGTATGTAGACAGATTGGAAATGCCGTACCGCCCATTTTGGCAAAAGCTATTGCCAACCAGTTTAACCACCTCACATTATAACACTATGATACCAAAGACTTTTATCCCTCAAAAACCTTTCCCAGAATTCAAGTGGCAGTGGGCATCCTTTGCTCCAACCGAGAGTATCAACGATCCAGTCGTTCTCCTTGGAGTTCTTTTCAGAATGGCAAAATTAGAAGGCAGATATTCTTTCAGTTCCACAGAGTTCTCCAATGAGCTACGGGATCTTACTAACGACCTGAAAGATTCTGTTGGAATAAATCTTGCAGACCGTGTGGGAGAGCGGAATGTTATGCGAAATTCTCAACAGTATTGGAAATCTCTATATTTAATCCCCAAAGACACTCATGGGAAGATTATGCTTACTGATTGGGGTAGGAAAGTGGCTGACCACGAAATCTCACAAACAGAGTTTTCTGCTGTCACAATAATGACTCACCAACTTCCTAACACAAGAATTCAACCACCAGAAGTATGTCAGAAGTGGCAAGATTCCGGAATTAGCATCAAACCCCTTAAACTAATTCTTTCTCTCATACAAAAAACAGATTTTCTAACATTAGAAGAACTTATTAAGATTGTCATCCCCCTTTCATGTACTCCTAATGCTACAACGGATGACTATGCTAATTTTATTCTTTGGTATAGGGAAGGGGCTTTGGATACTCGGCTTTGGCCAGACTGCTGTGAGAGATCCAATGACAAACGTATGGCACGGGAATTCCTTCTGTTTCTATATTACTATGGATACCTGATTCAAGAGGATGGTAGCAATGATACAGCCCACTTCCGAATAAACAATGCCATTTCCGCCGAAATAGATTTGATTCTAAGCGATATTTCATTAAATCCAACAATTGACCAAGCAATAAAACTCCTATCTGCATCTGATGTAATATCTGATGTGGAAAGAAAACGTGTTACTACTATCCGAAACCGCCCACATCAAGCACAATTCCGAAGAGACGTTCTCGCCGCTTGCAAAAGATGCGTAATCACTAATGTAACGATGCCTGAAGTCCTGGAGGCTGCTCATATTAAACCATACAAATACCATGGAGAAGACTCTGCCTCAAATGGGTTTGCTATGCGCCTTGATATTCACATGCTATTTGATACTGGGCACCTGCGTATTTCTCCTACAGGTGAAGTGTTCCTCTCCAATCGAGCAAGGATGGATTATGGGGCACTGATTCCCCCAAGTATCATTATTCCTGAATTCATCAACCGGGATTTCCTTAGATGGCGATGGGAGAACTATAATGGTATGTAAAACTAATCTCATTACGACAATTACAATATTTGCAATTCAATTTTTATGAAGAAAGTAATCCTGATTCTACTATTAAGCCTTGTCAATATAGCACAGGCCCAACAAGGCAAGATTAGCGGCAAAGTGTATGACTCCAAATCCGGTCTGCCCGTCGAGTACGCCACTGTTGCCGTACTCAAGGTGCAGGACTCGTCGCTGGTGACGGGCACCGTCACCGAGTCCAACGGCTCCTTCTCCGTCAATGCGGCATACGGAAAATACCTTTTGCGCATCTCCTTTATGGGCTACCAGACCTACTTCCACCCCCAAGCTGTAGTCCTGAGCGATGGTAAAAGCACAGCCAACGTGGGCAAAATCACTATCTCGCCCAGTGCGGTGATGATGGAAGAAGTGCAGGTGCGCGCGGAACGTACCATGGTGGAATACCAGTTGGACAAGCGTGTGGTGAATGTTGACAAGAACTTGGTCTCCAATGGAGGCACGGCAACCGACGTACTGGAACAAGTGCCCAGCGTATCAGTGGACAACGATGGCACCGTTTCGCTGCGAGGCTCGTCGAGCGTGAAAGTGCTGATTAACGGGCGCCCCTACGAGATGATGGGCAACGACCTCGAAACCCTCCTGGAGCAAATCCCCGCCAGCACGGTGGAGAGCGTGGAGGTCATCACCAATCCCTCAGCCAAGTATGACCCCGAGGGCATGAGCGGCATCATCAACATCAAGCTGAAAGAAAAAACCGCGGGAGCCTTGGGTCTGAACGGCGTTGTCAATCTTAACGCCGGCGGCCCGTTGCCCTTCATGGTGCCGGACCCCCTGCCCAGCGTCATCCCCACCACAATGGGAAGCCTGAGCCTGAACTACACAACGGAAAAATATAATCTCTTCTTCACCTTAGACGGTGGCATGAGAAGCCGTGGAAGCCACGGCCATTCCATGATCAAGCGACTGAGGGACAGCATAGCCATGTCCCACGACACGATTGACGAGTACGGTCTGCGCCGCAACTACATGGGTAGCCTGAAGGTGGGAGGCGAATACTACTTCAACGACAAGAACAGCCTGCTCGTTTCCTACCAACTGAGGGGGGGCAAACGTATGCGGACAAGCCAAATATTCACCAACGACCTGATGTACAACGGTCTCATGGACTATACCCAGATTGACACCAACAACAACCTCAACTTCAACCATGTGTTCAACCTCAGCTATGTCAAGAAGTTCGAGGAGAAGGACCGTGAATTGACAGCCGATGTCACCTTCTCAACAAGGCAGGTGAAAGGCAATGGACTGCAAGAGCAGACCTACCGCGACACCCTCGTCAACACCCCATATCTGACAGGCAATCCAATGTGGGACAACTACTACTTGCGCCGCACCAAGACAGAGAACCACCACCAGTCCCTAAACATGAAGATGAACTATGTGCACCCCTTCACCGAAGTCTGGAAACTGGAAACAGGCTACGAAGGGCGGATGGACTGGCCCGACCAGGATGCCAAATACTACCGCACCGAGTACCACCCCACCACCCACCAACTCTACAATTACTTCGACTCAACCACCTCGACCCATTTCGACTACAACCAGCAAACCCACGGCCTTTACGCCACAGTGGGCGGCAAATTCACCGACAAACTCTCCGCCCAGAGCGGTCTGCGCATAGAATACTCCTATCTCAACGGCGTGGACATCAACCACCCAACCGCAGAGCCTATACACAAAAGCTACTGGCAGCTCTACCCCACGCTGCACCTCTCCTACGAAATCAACCAGAGCAACAGCATGCAGCTGAGCTACAGCCGCCGCGTGCGCCGTCCGCACATGTGGGACCTCAACCCCTATCTCGACGTGCGCGAAGGGCAGCAAATGTCATTCGGCAACCCCAACCTTGATCCGGAATTCACCAACGCTTTCGAGCTCTCCTACAACCTGGGGCTCAACAAATGGAACATCTACACCTGCGCCTACTACCGCCAAACCAACAATATGATGACCCGCTACGGCTTTGTGTGGGACTCCCTGTCGCACGACCACTACAGCCCCTGGATGCCCTACAACCCGCAGTACGAAGGCTACTGGGCCAGCACCTGGCAGAACCTCGACAAAGGCTACAACTACGGCCTCGAATTCATCGTCGACTGGCAAGTGATGAAATGGTGGAAGCTGAACCTCAGCATCAACATGTACCACAGCACCATCCAAGGCACCGCACTGCTCAACAACAAAAGCCACTCCGCCTGGCAAGCCAGCGGCAAATTCACCTCGTTCATGAACCTTCCCGCCGACTGGACCATCCAGTTCTCCGGCCAGTACTTTGCCCCATGGCTCGACCTCCAGACCACCATGCTGCCCTCCTACTGGTTCGACCTTGCCGTGAAGAAAGACGTCTTGCAAAAGCGCGGCACCATCAACCTGCGTGTCGGCGATGTCTTCTCCACCGGCGGCTGGGGCCACACCACCTACACCAACCAACTGACCCGCGTGGTGAACTCGCGGCGCATCTCGCCCACCATCACCATCGGCTTCTCCTACAAAATCAACAACGGCCTCAAACAGCGCCAGCAAGTGGAGGAAGAGGATGACGGCGGAACAGAGAACATCTATTAAAATACGCGAAATCGACGGCCACCGAGAGGTCTTTGACACCGTGCGGAACCGCTACGTCGCCCTCACCCCCGAGGAGTGGGTCCGCCAACACTTCATCCACTATCTGCACTCCGAGCTGCTCTACCCCTTCGAGCTGATGCAGGTGGAAGGCGCCATCACCCTCAACGGCATGACCCGCCGTTGCGACATTGTGGTCTACGACCAAGATGTGAAACCCTTCATCATTGTGGAGTGCAAGAAGGAGACTGTCCCCTTGACCCAAAAAGTGCTGGACCAAGCCTGCCGCTACAACCTCGTGCTGCAAGTGCCTTACCTATGCCTCACCAATGGCGCGCAGCAAATCTGTTGCCAAGTCGATTTTGCCGAAAAAAGGCTCATCTCCATCCCAGAACTGCCAAAATATCATAAAAGATGTTAAAAGTTCGGACTGAGGGGGTATCCAAATCGGGCCTTGGCACTCTTATATACATAACACTGCAAAATTCGATATGCGCGAAAGTGACAAACAGATGCTGGCAGACCATTATCTGGATTTCTACCAAATGGCATACACCTTGTTGCACAACAAGGCCGATGTCGAAGATGCAGTGCACGACGCCCTGGTGGAGACCATGTCAAACCCGCTGGTCACTAACCCCTACCAGTACTGCTCGAAGGTGGTGAGAAACAACTGCCGCAAACTACTACGCAAAGAGGGCTACATGCTCGTAGAACAACTGCCGGACATTCCAGCCCCCGAGGACCATCTGGACGAAGAGCGCTTGCGCATGCTCTGGGACTACAAGAATACGCTGCCTGACAGGATACGCGAAATCTTCGACCTCTACTACGAGCAAGGATACTCCCGACACAAGATAGCCGAAGTGACCAACACCCCGATGCCCACCCTGAAAAAACTATTCCGCAAAGGGCACGAACGGCTGAAGAAAATGATGAAAGAGCACGAAAAACAACATAAAGAAACCCGTTGAGGCGAGCAACAATGACGGCAACCCCGAACCATTGCCCATCGCCCATAAATCAACAATAAAAACAATACGACATGAAAAACATAGATAACCTCCTTCAACGCTACAGCGAAGGAACCATCACCCCGGAGGAGCAAGACGAGCTGAACCGTCTTACCCGTCGCGACGAGGTTTTCCACGCCGCCGAGGCCGAGGCCCACACCATCCGTCGCCGTCGCCGCGCCACGGCGTCAACTGTGGCTGCAGTGCTTATTGTGGCTGGGGTTCTCTTTACCATCCTGCCCCAAAACCGCTTGTCCACTGGCGATGCACCCCTCATAGCACAGGCCGAAACAGGCTCCCAGGCCAGCCCGCAACATCTCTCCCAAACCCTGCCACCCGATGCAGCCACCAATGCACAACCCTCAGCCCTGCCCCAACCCGCGCAGACCGTTGCCACACAGGCCGAACCCGCCCATGCCGCCCTGGCTTCCACCTCCCATCCCAAGCCCTCCAAGGCCATAGAAACGCTGGACAACGCGATAGAGCCCCTGCTGGATCCTGACCCCATTGTGGCATGCAACACGCAGTGCTCGCCCGATTCAGTGATTAACGACATCTGGAACTTCCTCCGCGCCTAATCCCACCGCCATGAACCGACTCCGCCTCCTCACGCTCCTCAGCCTCGTGCTGCTTGGCCTTTCGGCTGTAGGCCAGACCGACCTCTACAACCGTTACGCCTCGCGTACCGACATACGTGTGGCAAGCGTCACCAACTTCACGCTTGACACAGGCATCACCGCCGATGTAACCCTGCTCGAAGCCATCGACGACCAAGGCTGGCAATGGCTGTGCTCGGAGTTCAACCTGGCCACCCCCAGCAAGGAACAGCAGCAACAGATGGACGAAGGCTGGGACGTTGCCATGTTCACCCAGCGCAACCGGCAGGACCCCACCCGTCCGGCCCCCATCACCAACGAGCAGATAGACCACAGCCAGTCCTGCTACCTCGGCGTCTCCTACCTGTCACGGACGCTCTACATTTTCTGCTGCACAACCGACCGGCAGTCGGACGTTGTAGTCAACTATCTGATTGAGAAAATGCGCCGTTCGCTAAAGAAGAGTGGGGAGTAGCCCCATCCGCTTATCGACCCTCCGCTCCTGCCACAGCCCTGCGGCAACGCCCTTTCCCGTTCCCCCATCCATCGCTCCGCCACTGCTCCGGCAATCCTCTGCCCAATGCAGGAGGCTGCTTTGTTGTGTACCTCCTCTTTCTCCACCCCTTAACGGTCATTTCCTGACTTCGGTACAAGGAGGTGAAGATAGACACTAAGGAGGACGTAATAAGGCGTTGTGACGATGCGGGGCAATGGACGCTTCAAGACAACGGGCAAACTGCAATGGACTTCGACGGCGGTCGTGTCCGGGAGAGGGAGGAGACCCTACGCGCAGTGGACAATATGGACCCAGTGCTGCTTAACGGCACCCAGCTGCTGGGCCGTGTCTATGACAGCATCGGATTCAACCAGATTCCGGATAAGATACTCCGCCACATGGTCACAGCAAGGGGTATCGCAGTCCCCCGGCAAGAGGGCGACCGTGGAATACCTGAAGTCATACTACGACAAGGGCTTTCTTGTGCAAGCAGCGGGCGGCTCTCCGAGCCGCCCGCTGCTGTTATCATATCACATGTGCCGTCCTCTTTCCGTCAGGCCTTGGAACACCAGCTCCTTCAGTTGGCACACGATACTCTCGCCCTCGTGCGTGACGAGTTCCAAATGTCCAAAGCGGTTCACGCCGCGAATCGTGGCACGGATAGCGGTGTTTCGATACAAATAAGGCATTTCCACGCCTAAATTCAGCAGCCGCGACTGGTAGTCCCCATCGAGCCGGAAATGGCCCGAGACGGCCTCTTCCGCTAACTGACGATAGCGTATGGCAATACCAGCCACCACCCTCTCCAGCACCATATCCAAGGGCAGTGCCTTTCCGGCGGCCTGTTTCAGCGACACGGGGTTGGGCACCCAATCGGGAAAGTCGGTCTCATTGACATTAAGTCCTATCCCGACCACCGAGGCCGACAGGATCTGCCCCGCCACTCGGTTAGAAATGAGCACCCCGCACACCTTCCGTTTACCAATATAAATGTCGTTGGGCCACTTTATCTTCACCGCTGCCTCGGCGGGCAGTAGCCCCACCAACGCATCAGCGATGCCGAGCGAGACTGCCTTGGTGAGCGCATATTGCCGTTCAAAGGCAAGGAACGCCGGCTTCAACACAAGGCTGAAAGTAAGGTTCATCCCGGCTGCCGAGTGCCAGCAATTGCCCCGCTGGCCAATGCCAGCCGTCTGCTCGCGTGCGCATATTACAGTGAACTCCTCGACCTTTGACAGGTCGAGGAGTTCACAATACTTGTTGGTCGATTCGAGCGAATCGAACATTCTCACATCCATCTTCTGCACTTTGTCGGTCGGATGGTGTGGGATTACACAGTCATGATTTCTTTCTCCTTGGCGGCAAAAATCTTGTCGCACTCGGCTATGAACTTGTCGGTGATGTCCTGAATCTCCTTTTCCACCTGCTTCACCTCGTCCTCCGGCACCGATTTGTCCTTCAGTTTCTTCACCTTGTCCATCACATTGCGACGGGCATTGCGCACATTCACCTTGCTGTTTTCCACCTCAGCCTTGGCGGCCTTGGTCAGCTCCTTGCGGCGCTCCTCGGTCAGCGGAGGGATGACAATACGCAGAATGTCGCCCTCGTGGCGCGGGGTGAAGCCCAGATTGGCATCGAGGATGGCCTTGTTGATGGCACCCACAATGTTCTTCTCCCACGGTTGGATGATGATGGTGCGGGGGTCGGGAGTGTTGATGTTGGCTGTCTGGCTGATCTCGGTGGGAGTGCCGTAATAGTCAATCTTCACGCCGTCAAGCATACCGGGGTTGGCCTTGCCGGCACGGATTTTCTCCAATTCCTTCTCCAAGAAGTGGATGGCGGACTGCATGCTGTTTTTTGCCTCGTCGATACAGGCTTTTGATAAGTCGTTCATATTGGTATAATTTTACTTGTTATTCTTTTCTTGTTCGCTGTCGGCAAGGGGTTCTCATCCCTTCAGCACCTCGGTGCCGATGGCCTCGCCCGTAACCACCTTCAGCAGGTTGCCCGGCTTGTTCATGTCGAAGACATAGATGGGCAGGTTGTTCTCCTCGCACAGCGCAAAGGCGGTGAGGTCCATAATCTTCAGTTTCTTGCCCAGAGCCTCTTGGAAAGTGAGGGTCTGATACTTGGTGGCCGTGGGGTCCTTCTCCGGGTCGGCGGTGTAGACACCGTCCACACGGGTACCTTTCAATATCACGTCGGCCTTGATTTCAATGGCCCGCAAGGTAGAAGCCGTATCCGTAGTGAAGAAGGGATTGCCCGTGCCGCCTCCGATGATGACCACACGTCCGTCCTGCATGGCCTCAATGGCCCTCCGACGCGACATCTCCTTACATATCGGCTCAATGGCCAGGCCGCCCAGCAGTTCGGTCTTCAAGCCCTGTTTCTCCAACTCGGCTTGCAGTGCCATGCTGTTGATGAGGGTGGCCAGCATGCCCATATAGTCGCCTTGCACGCGGTCCATGCCCTTGGAAGCACCACTGAGGCCGCGGAAGATGTTCCCGCCGCCAATCACAATGGCTACCTCGACGCCCTTGTTGACCACTTCTTTTATGTCGGCAGCATACTGCTCCAACATCGCCGGCGAAATGCCGTAACTCTGCTCTCCCATGAGGGATTCGCCGCTCAATTTTAAAAGGATGCGATTATATTTCATACAACATCAATTTATAAGTTACTTATAATAATGGACATACAACGATATGCCCATTGCAAAATAATTTACTAAAGTAGCAAAAAAACTGGAACCGACAAAATTTTTTTTCTGATAGCCACAAACTGGCTTTCCGTTCACTCAGTTCCGGGTTGCTGTTGGTTCGCTCCTTCCTATTCTCATGGCACCCACTTGTAGGATTAGTTTTCCAATGAAAAAGGAAGAAATGAGGAACAAATGTTAGAGAACTGAGGAAGGAGGAGCGAAGATAGTCCAAAGGAACCTTCACTCAGCACCGATCCCGCTGAAGATTTACAGGGAGGTGGCAGCGAGGGCGGCAATGCTGATTCTCAGTCCGGGGATGTCGCGCAGGGCAAAGTAGCAATTCTCAATGGTGGCTCCTGTTGTGATGATGTCATCGACCAGAAGGATGTGCCTGTCGACAAGTCGCTCGGGATGTCTGACGGCGAAGACCTCCTTCATGTTGTCCATACGGTCCTGACGGTTTTTGCGCGTCTGGCTGGTGGTGTAGCGCCTGCGTATCAGATTCCCTGTCACCACAGGCTTGTGCAGCACCCCGGACATGGCCTTGCAGAGCAACTCGCTTTGGTTGTAGCCACGCTGCCATTTGCGACGGCGGTGCAGCGGCACAGGGACAAGGCAGTCGACATCAGCAAAACGGCCGGAAGCCAACAGCTCGCTGCCCAGCAGATGACCAAACTGACGGGCGAGACGGAGATTGCCGTAATACTTTATCTGGTGAACGACGGATCGGGCCACGCCACCTTGATGGAAATAGAGGAGAGCGGCTGCCGACTGACAAGGGACACGACCGATGAAACGGGTCTCGACATCGTTGTCAGGCGAGGCAGCATGGCGCGTCCATGAAAGTTGGGAGAGGCAAGTGGTGCACAGGTCGCGTTCGTCGCCTACCAAAGGCTCGTCACAATGGCAGCAGAGGGATGGAAAGATGAGCTGCCTGAGCTCAAGGAGTGGACGGACACGAAGATGAGCCATGACTTTAAGGAAGGAACAGGCAGCTGTCGCCGTAGCTGAGGAAACGGAACTGATGGTCGAGGGCGTAGCGGTAGCACTCCTTCCAGGCATCGCCCACCAAGGCAGAAACAAGGAGCAGAAGGGTGCTCTTGGGTTGGTGGAAATTAGTTATCAGTCCACTGATAACATGATATTTGTAGCCTGGAGCAATCATCAACTGTGTGTCTCCATCCAGATGCTCTATCCCTTTTCTGTCCATCCATTGCAGGACGTTCTGATAGGCTTGCAAGGTACTGATATTAAGACTTTCAAGCTCGTAAGGATCCCATTGCAGGACGTGCATTGCGTCCAGTTGAGGATTCTGGCCAAGCTTTACGCCAAACCAGTAGACTGATTCTATGGTTCTTACAGTTGTTGTACCAACGGGAATGATGGGATGGCCAAGATGGTTGAGAATGGTTTCGACATTAGAACGCGCTATTTCAATCTTTTCCACATGCATCTCGTGTTCGCCGATAGTGGCGGTGCTGACGGGTTTGAAGGTGCCTGCACCCACATGAAGGGTAATGAAATCGGTTGCAATATGCTTGGAACTAAGTGCTTCGAACACTTCCGGGGAGAAGTGAAGACCCGCCGTGGGGGCGGCCACGGAGCCTTGGTGCAGGGCATAGACGGTCTGGTAGCGCTCGCTGTCGCTTGGCTGGGCTTCGCGGTGCAGGTAGGGTGGCAGCGGGATGACACCTGCCTGGTCAATCAGTTCGGCAAAACTAAGGCCACCGTTCCAGGCAAAGTCCACTATCCAAGCATTGCCTACTGCTTGGCGGCGCGAAGCGGAGAGGGTGATGTGGCTGCCGTTGATGTCGAGCTCGCGGGTCAAAGGACCCTCTTTCCACTTCTTGTTGTTGCCAATGAAGCAGGTCCAGGAGCATTGCTCCGTCTGCTCGAAGGATTGGGCAACGGGCATCTGGTAGGGTTCCAGACAGAAGACTTCGATGGTGGAGCCTGTGGGCTTGCGGAAGAAGAGACGCGCGTGGATGACCTTGGTATTGTTGAAAAGCAGGAGGGCATCGGGCGGGAGCAGGTCAGGGATGTGGTCGAAACGGCTTTCGGAGATGGTACCGCCGCGATAGATAAGGAGTTTGGAGTGGTCTCGCTGGTCAAGCGGGAATTTGGCGATGCGATCGTCGGGCAGTGGGTAGTCGTAGTCGGCTATAGCAATGGATTTCGGATTGGTGTTCATTGTTGCGAGGGCTTGCGTTGGGTGATAATGGAGAAGATGATGTACCAAAGAATAATGAGCGAAATGGCGTACCATTGGCGGGTGAGGGCTATGATAACAATGCATCCGAGCAGGAAGATGTATTGGATGCGGTTGGTTTTCCAAGAAAGGTCTTTGAAGTTGAATTTGAGCGAGAACATGGGGAGTTCGCTAATCATCAGGATGTCGGTAATAAGAGAGAGAACAATGAGCACGACATAGACCCAGGTGCTGATTATGTTATAGGAACAAGAGTAACGGCTGAAAAGGAGAGCGACACCCACCCAGATGAGGGCATTGGAGGGCGCGGGGAGACCGAGGAAACTATGGCTTTGGCGGGTGTCGAGATTGAACTTTGCCAGACGGTAGGCTGCAAAAGCGGGCATGAGCAAAGCAATGTATGCGATCATACCCTGCCAGACGGGGAAGACGGGGGCTGCGCTGAACAGGATGAGCGACGGGGCGACACCCGAGGTGACCACGTCGGCCAGTGAATCGAGTTCCTTGCCCACAGGCGAGGCCACACCGAGAAGACGGGCAGCGAGGCCGTCGAAGAAATCGAGGAAGATACCCCCGATGATGAAGTAGGCAGCAATATCGAGATAGCCGGGGCCTTGAGCAGCATAGTAGGTTGCTATTACACCACAGGTGAGGTTGCCAAGTGTGATGAGGTTGGGGATTTGCCGTTTAATACTTTGAAGTAGGTTCATAATTGGGCGGATGGATAGGTGATGGATTTAAAAAAGAATGTAGGAACAAGAGGCTTATTCCTACATTCTTATGATGGATTGGGATATTGCTTAATACAGTTTGATTACGAGTTTGAAGTCGGGGTCGTTCCAGTAGGCTTTGAACTCGGTGTCGACAGCGGCTTTGCGCTTGTAGTCATATTCCTGGTCAACGGAGCCTTGCAGGTTCTTGAGGCAGTTCTCGCGGTCGCCAAGACGGGCGTAAGCCACGGCACGGAGGTAATAGACCTCGGCGGACTGATCAAGACAGCAGTTGAGGGTACGGATGCAGTTCTCGGTCTCGTCGTTCATGAGCTGGGCAAAGGCAAGGTTGTAGTTGCAGGAAGAGCCTTTGAGGAGTTTCTGTGCTTCCTCGTAGTTGCCGCGCTTGAGGTTCAGCAGAGGGATGTTGGCCTCAGCATCGGAGCTGCCTTGGCGCTGGGCTTCCTCAAAGTAGTATTTGGCAAGGGTGTAGTCCTTCTGTGCCAGGCAGAGAAGACCCGTGTTGTTGAGGACATCGGGGTTGTGGGGGTTGAGGTCGCGAGCCACTTTCAGGAAGCGCTCAGCCTCGCCGAAGTCGCCAAGATAGAAAGCGATGGCACCGGCATTGTTCCAAGCACCCCATTCGGCACTATGGTTCTCGGTAGCCCATTTGTAGTACTTCAGCTTGGTGTCGTAGTTATAGTTAATATAAGCAGCATACATGAGCTCGTCGAAAGAGAGCTTGGAGGGGTTGAGGGTGGCCTGTTTTGCCAGCTCGACGTCGGTGAGACGAGCCTCGGAGTAGTAGAGGGCTATTTGGGCACGACGCAGGCTGGGGAAGATTTCGCGTTCGAGCTGGGGATAGGTCTCAGCATAGTTGCGAATCATCTGCTCACGCTTGACAAGGTTCTGCTGGGTCTCGACCACATTGACGATGGCGTGGCGATCCTGGATGCCGCTCTCTTCGACCATGACGACGAAATGTACCCAGTCCTCACCGGCGGAACGTGTGGTGATGACCATCTTCTTCAGCTGGTTGTGCTTGTAATACTCAATGTCCTGAGGTTTGACCTTGGCACGACGGGCCATGGTGTTGAGAACATCGTCGAGAACACGGCGCAACTCGGCAGTTGCAATGTCGGCACGGTTTTTAGAGACACCGACGTTGGCGGTCTCTTCACCTTCGGGGGAAGCCCAACCGGTGATGGTAATCTGTTTGGGGAGACCGTTTTCGAGCATGACACGCTTGAGGTCGTTGACGGTGTACTGGGCATTGAAACGTACGTTCATATCGCATCCCCAGTCAAGAATGGAGGTTCCGTTGGGGAAATAGATGTCGGCTGTCTCGACAACGCCCTGTTTCTTGTTGTAGTTGAGGGGAGCGATGGAGATGTTGCCACGGATGTCAATCCACTCGGCGGTGATGTTGACACCGTCGGAGATTAAGACGGTTGGGAAGACCACCCCTTTATGCTGCTGGACAATCTGGTCGGCAAAGAGGGCTTCGTCATCGACCGAGGAGGTTTTGTAACCCACGGGGGCAAGGGTGACCTTGCCGGTTTCCATGCCGGGCTTATAGTCGAGCGCGTCGTTGTAGGTGAAACGGCCACCAGTGGTGTAGTTGATGGTGGTGCCGGGGCCGGAAACGGACTCGCCCTTCACAGTGATGGGGTCGAGCGGAGTGGAGCCACCTTCCCATGTGAAAACAGGCTGGATGAATAATGCAACGCCCTTGTCGAAATACTTAGCAGGGACGGAAGCGGTAAAATTAACCACCACTTTGTCGTCACGGACCTCTACGGGATCAGGATTGGCCTGATAGCGAATTTTCTTGCTATTCGACTTCATTTTGGACAATCCACTGCATCCCGTCAGCAGGACAACTGTGGCCATGAGGAGTGTTAATAGTGATTTTCTCATTGGTATATAATATATTTTTTATTCATAACAACGTGTGCATTATTCCTTTAGGCTGGATTGGAGTCTAAGAGGAATCATGTTTATCAATCTGCAAAGATACAAATATTTTTTGAATGGGCGATTATTTTTTCACAGATTGCAAATTTCGCTAAATGGGCAGTAGGGGCACATTTTGTTGCCCGGATTGGGGAGGAAAGGGATGGCGGGATTGAGCAGGTCGGAGGCCAGCTGGCGCAACAGGGCTTCGAAGGTGTCGAGGTGTGCGGAAGTGATGATGTCCGAGCCCTCCCACGTAGCAGTAAGGAGCTGGGAGTTGAGGTGGCGGAGCGGGAAGATGCCTGAGATGTGAGGTTCGCTCCCCGTATGGTTGTAGTGGAAAAGCCACTCGTAGGTCATTAGCTGGAACCATTTGTCGGACACTTCATTCCAGTCGGGCAGTGGTTCTGAGACATGCAAATCGCGGCTGTCCACTTTGCCGGACTTGTAGTCGATGACGCGGATGGTGCCACAGGTTAGGTCGATGCGGTCGGCTATGCCCTTGATGAGTACCCTGGTGGCGCTGTCGCCCACGGCAACGTCTATCGCATGTTCCAGTGGTTGTTCAAGGCCGAGGATGTCGATGTTGCCCACACTATTGAGGTACTTCAACTCCGACTTCAAAAAGTTTGAAATCTGAGTCTTGGCGACAGATTTAAAGAAATGGTTTCTGCCAGAGGAACTTCGCCCATGCTGGAACTGTTCGGCAAGGGCTTGCTCAATGATGGTGTCAATGTCAGCAAGGGCTCTTTGCAGGGTCTCTGGTCTGATGTGACGGTCAGCATCCTGGGAATAGATGTTTTCCAACACAGCATGGATGCAGCTCCCTAGCTCGTTTTGTTCCAAGTCCTCACTCACCTGGTCCGGCTCGTCAACACCCAAGACGTTCTCATAGTAAAACTTGAGTGGGCACCCCCGGAACTTATTGAGGGCTGACGGCGAAAGCCCACGGTTTACGAGCTCGTGGATGCGGGAGAGAACCGCAGGACTTTTCTCGGCACTGTCCTGCCGTGTGATGGTGGATGCCACATTGACAGCCGAAAGGACCTCTTCGGACAGCGTGATATTGTCAGGATATTTTTGAGATAGTTCACGACGTATTTGCTGAATAAAACGGCTGGGCTCCCCCTTGCCCATTCCGTCCGATTCGGTGCTGTACAGGATGTGGATGTCCTCAGCTCGCTGTAGTAGACGGTAAAAATTGTAGGCATACACAGCATCTTTCTCATGAAAGGTGGGAAGCCCAAAAGCAACCTTTAAATTATATGGAATCAGCGAGTTGAAGCTTCGTGCGGCGGGAAGTGTACCCTCATTCACGGAAATGAGGATTAAGTGCTTGAAATCAAGGTTTCTCGTTTCAAGAACACCCAGGACTTGCAGCCCTTCGAGCGGCTCGCCATAGAACGCCACCGAACGGCGTTGGGCAAGCCGGCTGTATATCTTTTGCAGCACACTGAGGTTCTCAATAAAATGATACCGACTTTGTATCTCCTGGAAATGGTAAACCATTTCCAGGAGACAAGCAAGAGCCTCACGCTCCCTCACATTGTCGCCCAGCAGGTTGTCCCCATACAGACGTTGAACAAGCTGGCTGGCAATTTGAAGGAACTCATCAACTGAGGGTGGCGTTTTGCAAAATAGGAACGATAGTGGGGAAAGGTCGATACCCTGCTCGCCACAAAGCGCGGAGAGCGTGTCGAAATCAGCATAGACGACGTGGCTTTGATAGAGAATCCTGTTCAATTTGGCATACATGTTGCTTGTTCCATGCATTTTACAAACAGCATCGTCCGAGAGAATCTCTAACACATCCCTATGGTAGAAAGTGGCTCCCCGACGGTTACTGTGTAATGAAAAAAGTTTTAACGCCAAGGCATGGATGGCAGTATTCGTCATTGGGAACCCCATCGTCACATTTGCCATCCTTACCTCCTCAGGAAGACTGTTCAACACTGGGAGAAGAAGCGACTCGTCAGCCAACACAATGGCCGTGTCGCTAAGCTTGCCATCAGTCTCCCCTTGCAAACGCTGCCGAATGATGTGGCCCGTATACTTGCACTGCAGCACACTCTCGGGGCAACTGACAACCGTAACGGTTTTGTTACCAGCCGCAAAGTGACTTTCATAATTGCCGATATTGGGAAACAGCTGCCGATTCCTACGAAGGAAAAAGCCCGCTTCCTGCCCCTCGTCGTCGAAGTAGAAGGGGTCGCCGTCGGTGTATAGCGTACCTATTCCCGCGGCCACGCACTCGCGAATTATCTTTTCCTCACTCGAAGAGAGGGCATTGAACCCCACAAAACAGAAATGACGGTCGCGGTGCTTTTGGACAAACTCCTCGACATTCTCAGCCACAAGCCGATATGCCATACCTGCGTATGCACGGTGCTGAGACAGTAAGTTGTCCCTGAGCCCCGTGTAAAGATGATACAGCGATTGGTAGAAGTGGAGGTACTTCTCTTGGAAAGGTGTCAAGTGGCCCACCTCTATATTCCATTCTCCAATTGCTTTGATATCGTGGAGATTGGAGAAAAGCCTTTGAGCATCGACACAATACAAATCAATTTCCGAGAAATCGGCCAGCAGCATGTCGCCAAAAGAGATGAACTCTTCGAAAGTGGCATATTTAGCATCGTCGCCAAAATGTCTACGATACACATCGAACAACTCGAACAGCAACAACTCGTTGGGTACGATTTCCACACCCGACCAATCCTTAATCAGATCATCCATGCCAAGCGTTTGGGGCATGAAATGCGACGAGGTCATCTCCGCCATGAGTTGATGCCTTAAGAAAAGGCCTGAACGACGATTGTTGAAAACGACCGTAAGCTGGTCAAGCTCTTCGGGATGGTCGGCAAGGAGCCTTTGCGCTATTTCTGCGAGGAATGATACCATGATTGTGCTAGTAATAATCTTTGTGGAGTACCGACATCCATCCATTCATCTGGACGATGTACATAGCAACCTACTCGATGGTCTTTTGCCATCTGCAAATAGCATGGGATAATAGAATAGGGCCTATCGCACAGTGGCATAAGAGAGAGCGCCTTTGGTTCAAGAACTCCAATGCCGCTAAAGGCCAACGGTGTGAATGTCGGAGATGGTGCATCCACCCATTGGGTCTCTTCCGTTTTCTTGTTACACCAACCTGTGAGTTGCCTTTGAGAGTCAAACAATAGGTAACGAGACGTTTCCCTGTCGCATACCGCAAGCGTCACAAGGTCGCCATTGCAGCTATGCTTGTCAACCATGCTTGACAAATCTATGCTTGACAAGACATCAACGTTATGCAGCAGAATGGGTTCTGTCGGGTTGAACAAGGGCTCCGCCTTTTTCAGCCCTCCGCCTGTATCAAGAAGCAAATCACTCTCGTCAGAGACGAGGATTTCCGTCTCCCAAGTATGCTTGGAAAGATATTCCGTTATCATGTCAGCGAAATGATGAACGTTGATGACAATCCTGTTCACACCCAAGGCGGAGAGCCTGTCGATGGCAATTTTCAGCAGTGGCACACCACCGACCTCGACCAAGGCTTTCGGGCATTTTTCCGTCAATGGCAACAAGCGGGTACCTAGACCCGCAGCTGGAATAAAAGCTTGCATAGCATCGTATGTTTTCGAATGCAAAGATACATCTATTTTTTGGATTCATCGAAAAACGGTTTTAATCAAAGTTCTCTTAGCCTAAGGAAATCGATGTGGCGAGATATGCCAGACTCCCTGCTTAACAAAAGCCAATACCACGCATCCCAAGTAACGTGCCCCATCCATAAGCACCTTCCCTACTCGTTACTTTCATAAAAAAAAAGACTTTTTTATAAAAAAAGTGGTTGGACACAAAAAAAAATGTATCTTTGCAAAATAAGGTAGGAGAACGTTTGGCAAAAACAGTTTTCCAAAGTATTGATATTAAACAAAATGATTAATTTAGTATAATATGAAAATATTAAAATTATTATCCGGCGCAGTGCTGTTTTCGCTGATAGTGGTCTCCTGTGGACCCTCTGCGGAGATTGCATATATCCACGATGCAAAAAGAGATTCTGCTTTCGCTTTGAAAGGTCAATTCTCAGGGGGAATTCAGGCAAATGACCTCCTTGGCATTTATGTAGAAAGTGAAACTCCAGAGTCAACCATTCAATTCAACCAAGAGACCAACAAAATTGCCATATCGCAAGGAATTGTGATGAATCCTGGTAGCTCTGCAGTGTCGGGTTATTTGGTCAATCATGATGGAGACATTATCTTCCCCGTTTTAGGCAAGCTCCATGTGGTGGGCCTTACCCATAACGAATTAGCCTCAATGATTGAGAGCAAGTTGATTAATGAGGGACATATTATCGATCCCGTCGTGACCGTTAAATTGATGAACTTCAAAGTTTGTGTATTGGGAGATGTAGTTCGCCCTGGCCAGTTGGTTGTAGCAGGTGAGCGCTTGACAATTTTTGAAGCCCTCAGTATGGTTGGAGACTTGACCATCTATGGCCAGCGCCATAATGTCACCATCATCCGTGAAGAGAATGGTCTTCGCACTATTGGAGAAATCGACCTTTCCTCTCAAACTGTTTTCGATTCTCCATATTATTACCTTCACCAGAATGATGTGATTTACGTAGAACCCAATATGCGGAAGAAGAAAAATGCTGACAGAGATCCTATGATTATGACATACATTTCAAGTGCCATATCTATCGTATCTGTGTTGTCCTCAATGTTCTATTATTACATCTTGTCTCAACGCATTCTAAAGTGATTGTTCCCAAGAAACACGAAACCTATCAATAATTAAGATTATGGAAAATCTGCAACAAATACAAAATGTACAGAATCCTCAAAACAATAAGACTTCGGATTCAGAGAGCACAATCTCTATACGTGACCTTGTTTTTATTGTAATCAACAACTGGTATTGGTTCGCTTTGTCGATATTTGTCTGCTTGTTGATAGCTGGTATTATTTTCAAGACTAAACCCAAAGAGTATGAATGCCGTTCTACTATTATGGTTCGTCAGGATTCAAACAACCGCAATCCATACATGCGAAACATGGATGCCATTATCAATAACGTTGGGGATAATTTTGGGACAAACCTCCTAGAAAATGAGATGTATTTGATGAAGTCTTCACCGTTGGCTAAAAACGTTGTAACCAAATTGAACCTTCATCAAATGTGTGACCGAAAGGGACTCTTTACCAAGATTTCATATTATCACGATCGTCCATTGGAGATGAAAGTTTTTACCCAAAATACCGACTTTACCGATGTTAATATTAATGTAAAGGTGACTCCCATTGATAAAAGCCGATACAATTACGAAGTTACTACTGTAAGCGGAGGTACTGCAAAAAACAAAGGCACCGCTTATTTTACTGACCCTGTTTCGCTCAATAATTACATTTCATTTACAATTGATAAAACTCAATTCTTTCGGGATAAAGACATAAATGTTACTTACACTATGTCAGAATGCCCCGTAATGGCCAAGGCATACCAGTTGGTTCGTCGTATGAATGTGAGCCGCCTGGACAAAAATGCTGATGTACTTGTAATTACATATTCTGATAATAATGAACAGCGAACCAAGGAAACTATTACTGCATTGGTTGAAGCTTATAATGAAGACGGTATAAACGACAAGAATTTGATAGCTCAGAAAACAGAACAATTCGTATCTGAACGTATTGCACTTATATCTGGAGAACTTGAAGATGTTGACAGTAAAGTCGCTCAAGTTAAAAGAAGTTCTGGCTTACCTGAAATATACAGTGCTTCTGGACTCCTTCAGCAGACTGGCACACGTTATTCGGATGAGGTGACTGGACTTGAAGCAGAGTTAATAATGATTAATGATATCAAGAATTATCTGACTGACCCCTCGAACAAGGAGGAGTTGCTTCCTGGCAACGTTGGCATCTCCGATGCTGGTGTTCAGAGTATGATACACCAATACAACAGCCAATTGCTACAGTACCAAAAGATGCTGAAATCTGCTGGCCCCAACAACCCTGGTGTTCGCCAATTGTTGCAGCAAATGGAATCAAACCGAAACGCAATCCTTGCTGCTATTGATAACCTCATTAGTTCTGTCAACATTCGTCTGCGCAGCGCTAAGTCCCAACTTTCGCGCGCTCAAGGACAAATTTCTGCTCTGCCGACCCAGTCGAAAGCTGTCGAAGAGGTTCAACGTCAACAGAAAATTAAAGAGGAACTTTTCCTCTATTTGCTGAGCAAACGAGAGGAAAATGCAATGAACCTTGCTATCACAGTTGCTAATGCTAAAATTGTGGAGCCTGCTGTACGTTCCAATTTAGGACCTCACCTGTCAATGCACATCCTTGTTGGTCTGATTTGTGGTGCAGCTATTCCGGCACTGGTAATGTTCAGCATCAGTTTCTTCAATGTCAAGTTGCGTACAAAGTTTGATATCGAGAAGGCATTGACCATTCCCGTTTTGGGCGAAATACCACAGAAACCGGAAGGACGTGAAAATGACGAAATCATTGTCACTGCCAATGGTACAGATGTAGTTACAGAAGCTTTCCGAATACTGCATTCCAATATTCCTTTCTTCCTGAAAGGCGACCAAAAGGTTATCCAGACTGTCTCAACAGTACCGGGTGAAGGTAAGTCATTTGTGGCATTGAACCTGGCTTTGTCATTGGCATATCTTGGTAAGAAAACCATATTGGTCGACTGCGACTTCCGTAAACGCAGCCTCTCCAAGACCATTGACCGTCATAATCGTCAGGGCATTATTCACTACATGCTGGGCAAAGAAGAAGACCTCACAAAGATTATTATGCACAGCGAAACCTCACCATTCCTCGACTACATTGTTTGTGAGAAGACTCCCCCGAATGCAACTCAACTGCTTCTCGGCGACAAAATGGACATTCTGGTAGCATACTTACGCGAACATTATGACTACATTATTCTTGACTCGACGCCTGCTCAGATTGTTGCAGATGCTTCAATTATTAATCATTGCGCAGACCTCACCACATACGTCATGCGTGTTGGCTATCTGAACAAGAGTTCCTTCCCCTTCATTCAGGAATTGAATGATAAGAGCAAATTCAAGAACATGGCCATTATTATGACTGACGTTCCCATTATCAAGCATCGTTATGGTGGCTATGGTTATGGCTACGGCTATGGTTATGGCTACGGCTACGGTTATGGCTATGGTTATGGCTACGGCTATGGCTATGGCTATGGTTACGGCTATGGCGACGGCGAAGGAAACGATGATAAGAAAAAGAAAAAAGAGTCATAACATAATTTGATGTCTCACACGATAATCGAAATTATATGAAGGGAATAGTTTTAGCAGGCGGGTCTGGTACCCGCCTGTATCCCATTACAAAAGGGGTAAGCAAACAACTGCTGCCCATCTATGACAAGCCTATGGTTTATTATCCCATATCAGCTCTCATGTTGGCTGGGATTCGTGATATATTAATCATATCTACCCCTTATGACCTGCCTGGCTTCCAACGTCTATTAGGCGACGGCTCCGACTATGGTGTCCATTTCAGCTATGCCGAACAACCCTCTCCCGATGGATTGGCTCAAGCCTTCATTATTGGTGAGGAATTCATTGGCGATGATTCAGTCTGTTTGGTTCTTGGCGACAATATTTTCCAAGGAAACGGTTTCGGCAAGATGCTTCGCGATGCTGTTTCCGCTGCCGAACATGACAACAAAGCCACAGTTTTTGGCTATTGGGTTGCAGACCCCGAGCGCTATGGTGTTGCCGAGTTTGACGACAAAGGCAATGTCCTCTCCATCGAGGAAAAACCCAAACAGCCCAAATCCAACTATGCAGTTGTTGGCCTTTATTTCTATCCCAACAAGGTTGTCTCAGTAGCGAAGAGTATCAAGCCGTCAGCGAGGGGCGAGTTAGAAATCACGTCTGTCAACCAACGTTTCCTCGAAGATGGCGAGCTGAAAGTTCAACTCCTGGGGCGCGGGTTTGCATGGCTTGACACCGGCACTCACGACTCGTTGGCAGAAGCTTCTACCTTCATCGAGGTCATCGAGAAACGTCAAGGGCTGAAAGTGGCTTGTCTTGAAAGTATTGCCTACGAAAAGGGATGGATTTCCGCCGACGACCTTCGTCGTATCGCTCAGCCCATGCTGAAGAACCAGTATGGCCAATATCTCATGAATCTTATCAAGAACTGACATGGAAATCATTAAGACCGAACTTGAAGGTGTTTATATCATCGAGCCGCGTGTGTTTGGCGATGTCCGCGGCTATTTTTTCGAGAGTTTTAATGCACGCGAATTTGCCGAGCAGTCTGGGATGGACATCAACTTTGTTCAAGATAACGAATCCTTGTCGCACTATGGCGTGCTGCGTGGTCTCCATTTCCAATGTCCTCCCTTTGCCCAAAGCAAACTCGTGCGCGTTGTGAAAGGGAGGGTTCTTGATGTGGCAGTAGACATTCGCAAGAGTTCCCCTACTTATGGACAGCATGTTGCTGTAGAACTCACTGGCGATAACCATCGCCAGTTCTTCATCGGTAAGGGGTTCGCTCACGGTTTTTCCGTCCTCAGTCCCGAAGCCATCTTCCAATACAAGTGCGACGATTTCTATGCCCCCGAAAGCGAAGGTGCCATAGCATGGGACGACCCCGACTTGGGCATCCAGTGGGGTATTCCCGCCGACCAGGTTCTCCTCTCGGAGAAAGATAAGCATCACCCCCTATTTAAAGACTTCAAAACTCCCTTCATTTAATCGCTCCCAATGAACATTCTTGTCACAGGCACCAACGGCCAACTGGGCAACCACATCAGACGTTACAGCACACAATCGCGTCACCACTACTTCTGCACCGACATTAATGAGCTTGATATCACTGACTGCGCCGCCGTCGAGCAGTTTGTCCGGACAAAACAAATTGAGGCAATAGTTAATTGCGCTGCATACGTCAATGTTGACCAAGCTGAGGGTGACGAGGAGACTGCCGACAAGTTGAACCACGTCGCTGTGGGTCATTTGGCCGAGATAATGGCGGCAACCGGAGGTCTCCTGGTCCATATCTCCACCGACTATGTCTTTGGCGGGAACAAGAACAACACTCCCTGCACCGAAGAGGAGCCCACCAATCCAACGGGAGCCTATGGACTCACCAAATTGGCGGGTGAAAAGGCAGTGGAGCGGTCTGGCTGTCGGTACATCATACTGCGAACCTCATGGCTCTACAGTGAGACCGGAAAGAATTTCTGCAAAACCATGCTTTCCCTGACGGCAACAAAACCTTCCATAAAGGTGGTTTTCGATCAGGTAGGCACACCGACTTATGCTGGCGACCTTGCAAAGGCCATCTATACCATCCTCGAAGACGGTCTCCATGTGGGGAACGAAGGCATCTATAACTTCAGCAACGAAGGCGTATGCAGTTGGTACGACTTTGCCAAAGAGATTGCCCGCCAGTCCAACCAACACGGTTGCGACATTCAGCCTTGCCACAGCAGCGAGTTCCCAAGCCCTGTCGTCCGGCCTAACTATTCGGTTTTGGACAAAACTAAGTTCAAAAAAACTTTTGGTATGGCCATTCCTTATTGGACAGATAGCTTAGCCGTCTGCCTGTCCAATCTGGGCTACAGAACCTCTAATATTTGTAACGGATAGGAACCGAAGGTTCTCTTATTTCATTTTTTAATCCAACATTCAGATACAATGAGCAAAGCATATATTCACGAAAGCAGTTATGTTGATGACGACGTCGTGATTGGCGACGATACCAAGGTATGGCACTTCTGCCACATACAGAAGGGAGCCCGCATAGGGGAACGCTGCTCTATGGGGCAGAACGTAAACATCGGCAACAATGTCAAGATTGGCAACGGTGTGCGCATCCAAAACAACGTCTCCGTCTACGAAGGCGTTGAGATAGAAGACAATGTCTTCTGCGGTCCCAGCTGTGTTTTCACTAATGTCACCACTCCCCGTGCCCATTTCCCGGTACACGGAATCTATGCCAAGACGATTGTCCGTGAGGGCGCTTCGCTGGGAGCCAACAGTACCGTGGTATGTGGCCACAACGTGGGGCTCAGTGCCCTCATTGCTGCGGGCGCTGTGGTGACGCACGATGTGCCGGACTACGCGCTTATGGCTGGTGTCCCGGCTCGACGCATCGGATGGGTATGCGAGTGTGGGCAACGTTTGGATGAAAAATTGTGTTGCTCCTGTGGACGACACTACAAACTCATTTCCGATGAGACTCTTATTCAAAGTGAAAATTGATACCTAACTATCAACGATTGGCAATGAAATATCATATATTATTCTTCCTGTTCGTGGCCATGCTTTTCCAGTGTCAGGCCAAAAGGGAACCCTCATGGATGCGCGAGTTGCCCAAGCCCGGAAACGACACTTACATCTATGTGCGAGAGTCGGGCGAAGGTTCCACCGTCAACAGCGCCCTTGCTCAAGCCATGGTGAGAGTGTTCCAAAGCACTGCTAACCGTTTGGGGCAACCCTTCGATGCTCAGAAAGTGGCCGAAGCCCTCAATTCAGGCACAGACTATCAGACCATCTCTAAGGAGTACGCTGTGCCCGTAAACCGCGTAGGTATCTATTCTACCCAACTCAGAAATGGCAATTGGTGGGTTTACGTGCTTTGTCAGGTGGCGGCCATGGGTAACGTGGAACCCGTGTGGGACCGTCTGGGCCTCACCTCCACGGCTGAGAATTTCGTCGCTCTTACCAAATCCATCTTCGTGCCCGGATGGGGCCAAATGAGCAAAGACCATGTGGCTGAGGGCATCTTCACCCTTGTAGGTGAGTTGGCGCTAGTTGGAGGTGGCATAGCCAGCTACCGCGTTGCCCAGCAGCAACTGTCCATTATGCGTGCCAACAGGGGCGATGTTGCCGAGTTCGCTAAGGCCAGCGAGACATACAACACAATGCAGACCCTCTCCTATCTGGCATGGGGCATGGCCGGTGCACTCTACGTCTTCAACATCGTCCGTGCCATTACGGTGCATCCCAAAACACCTTTCGACATAACTTTAGCACCCTCCTTCATTACCACTCCGCAAACCACTGCTCCCACCTTCGGCTTAACCCTTAGGTTCTGATTTCAGAATGAATTGTGGATATGATTCAAGAATACAAATCAACGAAATAACACATAACGATTTTCTATGCGCCGCAAAATATATATATCGTTCATCGCCTTGATGGTCTTGACACTGGGCTTCCAATCATGTGTCAAAGACTTGGTAGAGGAGGGCATCTACGTTACCACACGCTACTATGGTGTCATACAGGACATGAACACCCTCCAACCCCTTGCAGGCATGAAGGTCGTCTCCACCAATGGCGACAATGTGAAGGAAACAGTCTTTACGGACGACGACGGCTCCTTCTCCATCAATATGACTGTCCAGCAACTCAACGAGGGCTATTTCCTCTCCATCCAGCCCGACTCCCTGTACCAAAGTCAGAACATCTACTTGGACCGTGCCGCATTGGGAGTTGAGAGCTACAATATCGGCGTCATCAAAATCAAAGGCCCCACAGTCCCCGAACTCACCACTGGAAATGTGACGGACATTACGGCGTCGTCCGCCCGTCTGCATGGCATCATCAAGGCTAACGGCAACTCAGCTATCAATGAGTGTGGCTTCGTCTACGACGTGGTGCAGTATCCCACCATCGAAAACCACAAGGTGGTATCCACCATCAACAATGGTAGCATCGACGCCCAGATACAGCTGCTCCCCAACACTACCTACTACGTGCGTGCATTCGCCCGCAACAGTATCGGCATAGGCTACGGCCAGCAGATTGCTTTCCGCACACTCGACGGGCTGCCTACCATTGCCAACACCACCGTCTTCAATATCAAGACCACTCGTGCCACCTGTTCTGGCAGCTTCACCTCCGATGGAGGCTTCGCCATCACTGCACGCGGCATCTGCTGGAGCACTTCCCCCGACCCCACCATCGACAACCTTCACGTCAACCTTGGTACAGGCCTCGGTGACTTTGAGACCGATCTGACTAACCTTCAACCCAACACCACCTACTACCTCCGTGCCTATGCCCGCAACACATCGGGCATAGCCTACAGCGAACCCTGCATCTTCACCACCCTGAGCGGTTACCCCACGGTTGTCACCACCCTTGTCTCCGACATCACCAGCCAAAGCGCCATTGCGGGCGGCAACGTCACCAGCGATGGTGAATTCCCCGTCCTCCAACGTGGTGTATGCTTCAGCACAACGCCCCTTCCCACCACAGCCGACAGTCACACCACCGACGGTGCTGGGACGGGCTCCTTTGTCAGCCACCTCTCCAACCTAAGTCCTGGCACCACATATTACTACCGCGCTTACGCCACCAACGTCATCGGTACCACCTATGGCGAACAGTTCATCTTTGTAACTCAATAATCGATAAGACCATCCACAATGAAGAGAAGTACCATTGTCAAGACCTTGCTGTTGCTGCTTATGGCAGCATTCCAACATAATCTCTCTGCTGCCGACTTCAATGCCGTTTGCAGCAGCGGACAACGCATTTACTACAATATCCTTTCCGACTCCACTGTAGCCATCACCTACCCCCGTCTCTCCAACAACAACTACTACTATGGCTACACCAAGCCCTCTGGCAACATGACCATTCCCGCCACCGTTGTCCATGGTTCCAACACCTATCATGTCATCTCCATCGGAGCCAATGCCTTCCACTCCTGCACCAACCTCACCTCCGTCTCCATTCCCTCATCCGTCACCGTCATCAGCGACGGAGCCTTCAACCACTGCAGCGGCCTCACCTCTATCACCATTCCCTCAACGGTACTCACCATTGGCGTTGGAGCCTTTCAAGGTTGCAGCGGCCTCGTCACCGCCCAGTTGGGTTCCAACATTGGCATCATTGGCAGCGTAGCCTTCGAGGGCTGCACCTCCCTCCGTGCGGTCAACATCCCCAACTCCGTCACCATTCTTGGCAACTGGGCTTTCAGCAACTGCTCCTCGCTCGACACACTCACCATCGGAACCTCCCTCAGCCAAATCTCCTACACTGTTTTCGCCGGCTGCAACAACGTCCGCCACATCTATTACAATGCCATCAACGCTGTTTGCAGCTATATGACAAGTGGTGGCTACCAATCCTCGCTCCCCGTCAGTTCACTCCACTCTCTCGTTATTGGCGACAGCGTCCAAACCCTCCACTCCTATTCTTTCACCAACGCCACCAGCCTCGACTCCGTCAGCATTGGCCTCAGTCTTGCCACCATTGACACCTGTGCCTTTATCGGCTGCAGCAATGTCCATTATCTCTGCTATAATGCTGTCAACTGCTCCGATGCCTCTTTCTGCTCAACGCAAGGCAGCACCCCTTCCCATGCCTTCCGACCCTTTACCCAACTCTCCTCACTGACTCTTGGCAGCAGCGTGCTCCGCATCCCTTCCTACGCCTTTTATGGCATGACAGGCATCACCTCCCTGGCCCTTCCGCAATCCCTGCAGACCATTGGAAACTATAGTTTTGCTCAATGCAACAATATTAACACCCTACTTCTGCTGCCCAACACCCTCACCTCCATTGGCAGCTTCGCCTTCCAGGGCTGCTCCCACCTCAATTCCACCATTCAGTTTCCTGCCAGTCTGACTACTATCGGCATCGGTGCCTTCCGCGACTGCGACAGCATCTTCTTCCTCAACACCGGCACCTCCCCTGCGGCCATCCCTGCCGAAGCCTTCTATGGCTGCGACCGCTTGTTCCAAATCACCATCGGCAGCAACACGCCTTCCATCGGCGATTCCGCTTTCTCCAACTGCTCGCGCCTTACCTCTGCCACTCTTGGCGCTGCCCTCGCCGCCATTGGCAACAACGCCTTCCGCGGCTGCTACCGTTTGGTCACACCCCTTTTCCCTCACTCCCTCACCTCCATCGGCCTCAACGCCTTCTATGGCTGTTCCCTGTTGGGTGAGCAACTGACCTTCCCCGCCTCCCTCTCCTACATAGGCAACGGAGCCTTCTCCAACACTGCCTCAATCGCCACCATCACCATGCTGGGCAGCACTCCTCCCGCCATCTCCTCCGGCACCTTCGGTTCCGCCTCCTCTTCCACCCATGTTTTTGTGCCCTGTGGTGCCCTCCTTGCCTACTTCATGGCCGACTATTGGGAAAACTTCACCAACCTCACCGAGACCTCGCCCTACAGCCTTACGCTCTATGTCAACAACCCCATCATGGGCAGTGCATCCGTCACCCAGCAACCCGGCTGCACCAGTTCGGTTGCCATCATTCAGGCCGTAGCCAACACCGACTATCACTTCCTTCGCTGGAACGATGGCAACACCGCCAATCCACGCACACTTAACATCAATTCCGACACCACATTCACGGCCTTTTTCGTCTCCGACTACTCCTACATTACCGTCACCTGCAACGACTCCACCCGAGGCTCCGTCTCCGGCACCGGCCTTTACAGCTACAATGCCACAGCCACCCTCACCGCCACTCCTCTTGCTGGTTTCCACTTCCAGCGTTGGAGCGATGGCAACACCGACAATCCGCGCTACATCACCGCCACACAGGACTCCCTCTTCACCGCCATCTTCCTCTCCAACAACTCCACCATCACCGTCCTGAACAACAATCCCACCATGGGTACCGTCAGCGGCGGTGGCAACTATTATTATCAGAACCAAGCCGTCATTTCAGCAACTCCCTTTGCGGGCCATCATTTCACCTTCTGGAACGACGGCGTGACCACCAATCCCCGCACCATTGTTGTGTCGCAGGATTCCACCTTCACCGCCAACTTTGCCGTCAACCTCTACACCGTCACCGCCACCAGCAACAACAATACCATGGGTTCCGTCACCGGCGGTGGCAGCTATAGTTACCTCGCCACTGTCGAGCTTACCGCCACAGCCTTCTTCGGCCACCATTTCGTTCAATGGAGCGACGGCGTAACCACCAATCCCCGCTCATTCCAAGTCACGGCGGACACTGCCTTCACGGCCATCTTTACCCCCAACACCTACACAATCCAACTACTCTCCAACGACACCACTATGGGCACCGTCTACGGCGGTGGCACCTATAACTATGCCGCCACTGCAAACCTCTCCGCCTCGGCTGTCTACGGCTGCCATTTCGTCCAGTGGAGCGACGGCAGCACCGACAACCCCCGTACCCTCACCGTTACGGGCAACACAACACTCACAGCCATGTTTGCTGTCAACACTTACTCTCTCACCGTGCTCAGCAACAATAACACCATGGGCAACGTGACCGGCTCAGGCACCTACACCCACAACACCCCTGTCAACATCACCGCCCAGGCCAACTACGGCTACCACTTTGTCAGCTGGAACGACGGCGACACCAATAACCCGCGTCTCATCACCATGACCCACGACGCCACCTACACTGCCCTCTTTGCACTCAACTCATATACCGTCACCGCCATCAGTGCCAATATTGCCTATGGTACCGTCAGCGGCAGCGGCACCTACAACTATAACTCACCCGCCCTCATCACTGCCACACCCTTCTATGGCTATCACTTTGTGCAATGGAACGATGGCAGCACCGACAACCCACGCTCCATTGTCGTCACCGAGGACATCGGCTTCACCGCCATCTTTGCTGTCAACAACTACATCGTCACCACCAACAGCAACTCGCCCGCCCGGGGCTCCGTCACCGGCGGCGGCACCTACAGCTACCAGTCCGTAGCCACCCTCACAGCCCTACCCGCTGACCATCACCACTTCGTACAGTGGGACGATGCCGACACCAACAATCCCCGCACCCTTACCGTCATTTCCGACACCTCCTTCACCGCCCATTTCGTCATCGACTCCTATTACGTTGCAGTCACTACCCTCGACACCCTTCGCGGTCATGTCGAAGGGGCTGGAACCATTGCCTACGGCAACACTGCCAACCTCATTGCCGTGCCCAACTATGGCTACTACTTCTCCTCGTGGTCCGATGGCGTAACTCAGAACCCACGTCCTGTCATCATCACCTCCGACACCTCCTTCTCCGCCATTTTCCTCCCCAACATCTATCAGATTTCCGTCCTCCCGGCTGACACCCTCCAAGGCACCACCATCGGCTCCGGCATCTACGAATACGGTACGCAAATCACCATACAAGCCATCGCCGCTCCACACAACTACTTCACCAGTTGGAACGACGGCATCACTACCAATCCCCGTGTCATCAACGTCACACGCGACAGCAACATCATCGCTCTCTTCCAAGCCGATCCCTCCTACATCATCACCGTCAACAGCAACGATATCACCATGGGCTCCGTCACAGGCTCCGGCACCTATCAGGCCGGAGAGGAAATCACCATCACCGCCACCCCCACGCAACACCACATCTTCAAATATTGGAGTGACGGCAATAGCGACAATCCCCGCACGGTCCGAGTGCTCAACAACGCCACCTACACGGCCATCTTTGCCCTGCAAACCTTCACCATCCACGCCACACCCAACAACACCGAGATGGGAGCCGTCTATGGTGCGGGCACCTACAACTATGGCGAGCATGCCACCCTGCTGGCACGTCCCTTCCCGGGCTTTTCTTTCCGTGAATGGAGCGACGGCAACACCAACGCGGAACGCTCCATCCTTGTGGACCGCAACATCACCCTCCAAGCCATCTTCTACAACACCGTCGGCATAGACCAGGCCGAGAGTGAGGGCATCACAGTCCTGACCAATGGACAGGACATCACCATCAACGGGGCCGAAGGCCGCCACGTCAGCCTGTACGACATTATGGGCCGCCGCATTGCCGGCCAGTCCGCCGCCACCAATACCCTCAACCTCCGAGTCCCGGCCACAGGCATCTATATGCTCCACGTCGACGGCTCCGCCGCTCACAAGATAGTGGTTCGCTAAACGGTAGCCATTCCGTAGGCCGAACCCTCCTCAACATATCCCGCAACAGGCCTCAACCCCCTGTTGCGGGATTCTTTTTCACTGCACCTCAGATATTGCTCATTCAGAGCAGCCAACCACCGAAAGTGCCCCTTATCCTGTCGCTACTACTGCCAATCCCAAACCTTGCGCCCTGCTCCCTATCCCTTCCTTCGCTCTTTCTTCCTCACGCATTTCTCAGTTCTCTAACATTTATCTAAGGAACGAGGAAGAAATGACGGAGAAATGACCCACAAATGACCCAGAAGGAGCGAAGGAAGAGCGACTGTGGGGCCTTAACCGAGCGAATCATCGATTGCCTCCCAACAATGGGAATTATAAAAAGGTGGAAAAAAGGGCTGACGACGTTGCCTGAGAAACGATAGTAACGATCACACAAACAGCAGTGTAAACTCCGTATAGCAATAGTTGAGTGAGTGAGAAACGGGAGACGGCATCCCGCTAATCGAAAAAAAACATGTATCTTTGCAGTCTAAATTGTAATTGCAATGAAACAATATAAGAAACATCATCTCTTACATCTCTGTGGCCTTTTGGCGGCTGTGCTGCTATGCATGCCCCTGCTCGCTCAAACCGAGGAGGCCGATTACAGCCTGGCTGTTCAGCGGCTGAATGGCAACGGGAAACAACTGGGTGTGGCGCTGTGCGGGGGCTCCGCTTTCGGCTATGCTCATCTGGGATTCCTGCAGGCCTTAGACGAAGCCGGGGTGGAGGTGGACCGCATCAGCGGCACTTCGATGGGAGCCATAGTGGGCATGTTCTACGCCGCGGGCTATTCGCCACGAGAGATTGTCAATATCATCAAGCAGGAACGCATGCTGAGAAAGACCAATATTTTCCGACTCAATTTCAAGAACGACGGGGGGTTGGCAGACTACGGACGCATGAGGGAGATAATGCTGAAATATGTGCCGCACAACAGTTTCGACTCGTTGGAGATACCGTTCTACTGCTGCGTGGCTGACATGAACCACCTGAAACCCGTATACGTGTCGACCGGAGGGAAACTGCGCGAGTTTGTCAGCGCCTCGGCTTCTGTGCCACGAGTCTTCGCACCGGTGATGATTGACAGTGTGTACTATGTGGATGGCTACATCTTCAACAATCTGCCTATCGAACCCCTGATTGAGGCAGGCTGCGACGTGACCATCGGCCTCTATATACAACGCGACACGGTGATGGAGCGCATTGACGACCCGAGCATCGTGGCGTCGAGGGCCTTTGCCGTAAATTCCAATCTCTGCACGCTGGACCATGTGCCGCTGTGCACGTATGGCGTGGCCATCAAGGTGGGTGAGTTGGGAAAGCTGGATTTCGAAAAAATTGACGATTTTTTCGAATATGGCTACCAAGCAGGAAAGGAGTTTTTGGAGGGTTTGTGCGAAGAGGAACTGCCGAGAGAGGCTAAGGATTAGACAGATGTGCCGACGTGGCAAAAAAATTTTTGCCATGTCGGAAATAATTTGTATTTTTGCACACGATTTGGTCGCCGAAGGGGTCTACCCCTGAGGCGTGAAAAGGGAATCAGGTGAGAGTCCTGAACAGTCCCGCTGCTGTGAGCTCATCAGAACCGCAGCCCCCAACACAAAGCCACTGTGCGGCGCCATAGCCGCATGGGAAGGCAGGGCGGCGGAGAGCGAGTCAGAAGACCTGCCAAGTCGTTGATTTAAGGCTTTCGAGGAAAGAGCTGAAAATTGATAGCACAGCGTGTGCGTGTACGCTGTTTATCCCTTTTCACTTGTTTCATGTAGAAAGCTATTTTGTAGAGAACAACAAAATAGTTATATGATGATTAAAAAAATTACTACATTTGCAATAGGTCTGCTTCTCACGGCAGGCCTGTGGGCTCAGTCGGGCAACAACGAGAGGTTCGGTCATGCTGCCAAAGGCGGAGCTAAATCCATCACTTTTTCTGCTTCAGACATCGAGTTCTGGACGGGTACCGGAACAAACCAAGCCATCTACGTCCTTGCATGGGACGACGACCCATACAACAACGACACCGCATTGGCTTGGGGCGTGCGCTGGAACGGCAGCGCCACAGCAACGTCGCTGCTGGATACCATTGTGGCATACGACTCGCGCTTCAGCTACACACTGAGCGGATCGCTGATGACGGATATGTCATTCAACGACGGCACAATAAACCCTGGCTCAAGCATGAATGGCTGGTGCTATTACCACAACGGCAGCTGGGGAATGTATGCATGGCCAAACCAGCCTATGAGCAACGGCGACATGATTGAGATGAGCAGCAGCTGCATGTTTACCATGACTTCCGCTACAGCGGTCACCGACCCCTCGTCAACGGGCACAACCGACACGGTGGATGCCACGATTGACACTTCGGACATTGTCTTCTGGGTTGGAAACGGCACAAACAAAGCCGTGTTGATTGTGAACTGGGGTAACCCGGACACCGCTTTTGCTTGGGGATTCCGTTTCAACGGCACCGCTACCGCCCAGACCATGGTGGACAGTATTGCCGCCGCCGACCCCCGTTTCTGGACGGTGGGGACTCCTTCGTATAATGGAGACATCCACTACATTCTTAACAATGGCGATACACTGGGATTGATTCCTGGTTCGTCCACAACAGAAGGATACAATTTCTGGTGGGCCAACCTCAACGGCGTCAGCGCTGGAAATGGTTCGGGAGAGTCGCTGCACAACGGCGATGTGTTCAAGTATGGCGATTATAGTGTGGGCATTGGCTGGGACCCCCTGGGGACATATTTCTTGGAGCGTGCCTGGCTGAAGACTCCCACTCCCGCCCCTCTTCCAACTCCCACTGATACTACTACTATTGAAGATGCCACTATTGACACCGCCGACATTCTATATTGGGTAGGTGCAGGCAGCAACAAGCTGACCTTTGTGGTGAACTGGGCTGATACCGCCTTGGCCTGGGGCTACCGCTTCAACACCGAGAGCGTTTCTATGTCCACGGTAATCAACGACCTGGCTGCCGCCGACCCCCGTTTGACCTTTGGCGCCACGGGAATGCTTGACGACATCTGGTTTGTGGAAGGCAACGACACCCTGAAAATCACTCCCGGCAACTATTGGGAGCACTCCTTGAATGGCATCATGTCCGCCGGAATGGGCACAACGATGCATGACGGCGATTTCAGCCGCTGGGCCGACCCTGCAGACGGTGTGGCAGTGGACAGCTTCTACTATGACGGTTGGGGCTGGTTCTACACTTATGTCTATCCCAGAACCATCTATCCAGTCTCCATACCCTCTAACGACGGGCCCATTGAGGATGCCACCATCAACGCTGACGACTTGGTGTACTGGGTGGGCAATGGCAGCAACGAGCTGACCTTTGTTGTCAACTGGGCGGATACCGCTCTGGCTTGGGGCTATCGCTTCAACTCTGACAGTGTGCTGCTGAGTACCGTAATGAACCACATTACCGCTGTCGACCCCCGTTTCAGCTATACAGGTACTGGCATGGTGAGCGACATCCACTTTATTGCAAACGGCGACACGCTGGGCATTACTCCCGGCAACTTTTGGAGCCATTATCTGAACGGCACTACGTCGGCCGGTATGATGCAATGGATGCACAATGGCGACTTCAGCCGCTGGGCCGACCCCGCCTCCGGCGTGCTGGTGGACAGCGTATACCACGAAGACTGGGGCGGCTGGTGGGAACGCATCTATGCCTATCCCCAGACAATCTATCCCGTAAGCGAACCTGCCCCGGTTGACGCTACCATTACTGCCGACGAGATTGAATACTGGATTGGCGAGGGCGAGAACGAGGCCATCTTCGTAGTCAACTGGGTCGACACCGCTCTGGCTTGGGGCTACCGCTTTGCCAATGACAGCGTGACGCTGGCAACCATGATGGACGACATCGTCGCTGCCGACAGCCGCTTCAGCTACAGCGGTGAGGGCATGGTGAGCGACATCAACTTTATCGAGAATGGCGATACCCTCGGCATCACCCCCGGCAACTGGTGGGAACACTCCATCAACGGCATCTCCTCTATGGGCATGGGCCAGTGGTTCCACAATGGCGACATGAGCCGTTGGGCCGACCCTGCAGCCGGAATCGCTGTAGACAGCTTCTACTATGAAGGCTGGGGTTGGATTTACACTTACGTCTATCCTCAACATATCTACCCTGTGAGCAATCCCGAACCTGAGGAAGGTCCCTTCTGTGGTATTGTAGGCACTGAAGGCTGCACGGCCATTGCCTTGGACGATGTCCGCATCAAAGGCTGGGCTACGGGCTGCACAGTGGTGCGCGGTTCGAGCAATTTGAGCGACCCCAACGCCGCTGATGTCTCCTACGGTGAAGAGTCGGCCGGCGTAGGCCCTGCCTCGACAAGCACCCTCGAAGCCGTAAGCTTGGGCGACGGCGGAATGGCAACCCTCACTTTCGGCACCCCCATTGCCAATGGCGACGGTTTCGACTTTGCCGTGTTTGAGAACTCATTCGACGACTACTTCTTAGAACTGGCCGTGGTAGAGGTGAGTTCGGACGGCGAGCATTTTGTCCGCTTCCCCGCCACTTCGCTCACACAGACACGCACCCAGATTGGCGACATAGGCCGTGTGGATGCCACCTTCATCAACAACCTGGCTGGTAAATACCGCGTGGGTTACGGTACTCCGTTCGATCTGGAAGAGCTCCGCGACAGCACCAACATTGACATCAACAATATCACCCATGTGCGCCTCATTGATGTGGTGGGCAGCATCGACCCCCAATACGGCACCTACGACGCCTTCGGCCACATCATCAACGACCCCTTCCCCACAATCTCCCGCAGCGCCGGTTTCGACTTGGAGGGTGTCTGCGTCCTGAACCAGCAATTGGGCATCAAAGACGCTGAGGCCACCACGCTGAACCTCTTCCCCAACCCTGCACGTAACCTTGTCAGCATCACCATGAAGGCTGAAGCCGCCGGCACCGTGGCCATCTACGACATGACGGGTCGCCAGGTGCTGACGCTCCCCGTGCAGGCTGGCAACTCCACAATCCGAATCAACACCGCTGACATGCCCAACGGCGTGTACATGGTGAGCTTCGGAAACCATGTGGAGAAACTGGTGGTACGCCACTAATTAACAAGAAGTCTCATTATCAACCATTAATGCCGAGCGGTCGCTCGTGAGAGCGACCGCTTATTTTTTAAAGACAACACCTTAGTTAAGCAACTCACCTCAGATACATCTATGGAAACAGTCCCTTTCAGCATAACCAAGCGCGACGGCCAGCAAGTGCGTTTCTCCTTAGACAAGATTATGAATGCCATCATCAAGGCCTTCCAGTCGGTCGAGGAGCCCGTGGACCTCTCCACCCTCAACAAGATAATCACCCATCTCAACATCTATGACGGGATTACCGTTGAGGACATCCAGAACCAGGTGGAGGTGGCCCTGATGAAAGAGGGACACTACCGTGTAGCCAAGTCGTTCATGCTCTACCGCCAGAAGCACACCGAAGACCGTGAGACGATGGAAAAGCTGAACTTCCTTGTGGAATACTGCAAGGCCGAGAATGCCGCCACTGGCAGCAAATACGATGCCAATGCCAACGTAGAGCACAAGAACATAGCCACCCTGATAGGTGAGTTGCCCAAAGCCAGTTTCATCCGCCTGAACCGCCGCCTGCTTACTGACCGCATCAAGAAACTCTATGGCAAAGAGCTGGCCACCCAGTATCTGGACCTGCTGACCCACCACTTCATCTACAAAAACGACGAGACCTCCCTGGCCAACTACTGCGCCAGTATCACCATGTACCCCTGGCTCATCGGCGGCACAGCATCCATCGGCGGCAATTCCAAAGCCCCCACCAACCTGAAAAGTTTCTGCGGCGGCTTTGTCAACATGGTCTTTATGGTCTCAAGCATGCTCAGCGGTGCCTGCGCCACTCCTGAGTTCCTGATGTACCTGAACTACTTCCTCGGTCTGGAGTACGGCAAGACCTACTGGCAGGAGCCCGACCGTGTGGTAGACCTTTCGGTCAAGCAGCGCACCATCGACAAGATGATAACCGACTGCTTCGAGCAGATAGTCTACACGCTCAACCAACCCACCGGTGCCCGCAACTACCAAGCCGTGTTCTGGAACATCTCCTACTACGACCGCTACTATTTCGAGAGCCTGTTCGGCGACTTCGTCTTCCCCGATGGGAGCCATCCCGACTGGGACAGCCTCTCCTGGCTCCAGAAGCGCTTTATGAAGTGGTTCAACAAGGAACGCACCCGCTCCCTGCTCACCTTCCCCGTGGAGACCATGGCCCTGCTCACCGAAAACGGCGAGTGCCGCGACAAGGAGTGGGCCGACTTCACTGCCGAGATGTACGCCGAAGGCCACTCTTTCTTCACCTACCTGAGCGACAATGCCGACTCGCTCTCCTCCTGCTGCCGGTTGCGCAACGAGATTACCGACAACGAATTTAGCTACACCCTCGGCGCAGGTGGCGTCTCCACCGGTTCCAAAAGCGTGCTCACCGTCAACCTCAACCGCTGCATCCAGTATGCCGTGGGCCACAACATCCCCTACATCAAATACCTCTCCGACATCGTCGACCTCTGCCACAAAGTGCAGATTGCCTACAACGAGAACCTCAAAGAGCTGCAAAGCCACGGCATGCTGCCACTCTTCGATGCCGGCTACATCAACATCAACCGCCAATACCTCACCATCGGTGTCAACGGCCTCGTTGAAGGGGCGGAATTCCTCGGCATCCCCATCAACGACAACGACCAATACCGCGACTATGTCCAGTCTGTCCTCGGCGTGGTAGAGAAATACAACAAGCAGTACCGCACCGACGAACTTATGTTCAACTGCGAGATGATCCCTGCCGAGAACGTAGGCGTCAAGCACGCCAAGTGGGACCGCGAGGACGGCTACTTTGTACCCCGCGACTGCTACAACAGCTACTTCTACATCGTCGAGGACGACTCCCTCACCATCCTCGACAAATTCAAGCTCCACGGTGCCCCCTACATCCAGCACCTCACCGGTGGCAGCGCCCTGCACCTCAATCTGGACGAGCATCTGTCCAAAGAGCAGTACCGCCAGTTGCTGCGCGTGGCGGCTACAGAGGGGTGCAACTATTTCACCTTCAACATACCCAACACCATCTGCAACGACTGTGGCCATATCGACAAACGCTACTTGAAAGAGTGTCCCGTGTGCCACAGCAAGAACATCGACTACATGACCCGCATCATCGGCTACCTGAAACGCATCGGCAACTTCTCCCAAGGGCGGCAGGAAGAAGCCCGCCGCCGCTACTACCACAATGCTTAAATACCTCAATACCGACATTGTCTTCCAGGAAGTCCCTGACGAGACCTCCCTGGCCATCAATATCGCCGGCTGCCCCTGCCGCTGCCCAGGCTGCCACAGCCCGCAACTCTGGGGCGACACCGGCCTCCCGCTCGACACCCAAGCCATCGACACCATGATGGCCGCCCAAGGCCAAAGCATCACCTGCGTCTGCTTCATGGGCGGCGATGCCGCGCCACACCAAGTGGCGACTCTCGCCGCATACGTCCACCTCCACTACCCCCGTCACAAAGTGGCATGGTACAGCGGCCGTCAGTATCTCCCCCACAACCTCGACAAACAACAATTCGACTACATCAAACTGGGTCCCTACATCGCCCACCTCGGCCCCCTCAAATCATCCCACAGCAACCAGCACATGCTCAAACGTCAACCCGACGGCACCTTCGCCGACATCACTTCCCGTTTCCGCACCCGTTGACCCTCCGCGGCACCTCCTGCCGCTGGTCGGGGAGACTCCCTCATTGCACTCCCCTCCATCCTTACACCTAAACATTCCTTTATACCCTCAAACAGTTATCCCTCCGAAAGAGAGGGAAGCCTTGAGGAACAAGGAGTCCGGCAACGACCAAGTGAACCATTTGCCCGCGGCCGTTTCTCCAAAGTGATAAGCCTATGGGCATGATGCATCAAAAAGAGAGCGAGAAAAATGTGTATCAACACAAGGAAGAAAAGAAAAATGAGTAAAAACGTTTTTTTTTGTATCTTTGTAAAACTGGAGGCGAGTGGCAGTTGCATTCAACCCATTCTAATACAGCGGTATATTTATTAATTAACAACATATTATGGCTTTATTACTGTTGAAGACGTTGGGCGGCAAGCCCCAACACGACCTGAGCGAGGCAAAGAAACGGCTGGCTGACGGCCGGAACCCTCTTGAAATAGAAAAACACCCATCGACCTGTCGCCCGGCATAATCAACTGAACACATTTTTTATCATGCTATTCAACTCCATAGAGTTTGCCTTGTTTCTGCCGATAGTATTCCTACTCTATTGGTTTGTTTTTGACTACGCTTTAAAACGCTGTAAGAAGCAACTATTGCTACAGAACCTATTCATAGTTATTGTTAGTTACATCTTCTACGGATGGTGGGACTGGCGATTTCTGGTATTGATTGCATTTACTAGTCTGTGCTCGTATTGCAGTGGGTTGCTAATTGCCAGGTCAAGAAAAAGAACGGGTATTCCGTCAGCGGGCAAAGGATTTATGATCCTCAATCTCATCATAAATCTTGCCATACTAATAATATTCAAATATTACGACTTTTTTGTTGTTTCTTTTTCACATTTGTTCGATGTCAATCCTGACGGATTGCTAATCAAAGTCATTCTTCCTGTCGGTATCAGTTTTTATACATTCCAGGCACTCAGCTACTCGATTGACGTGTATCGAGGCAAGATAGTTCCTACAACCAATATTGTTGCTTTTTTTGCCTACGTTAGTTTTTTCCCTCAGTTAGTAGCCGGCCCCATTGAACGTGCCACAAATCTACTCCCTCAATTCTTGAAAAAACGCTCTTTTAATTCAACTCTTGCGATTGATGGAATGAGACAAATACTATGGGGATTGTTCAAGAAGATTGTGATTGCTGACAATTGCGCCATATATGTTGACGAGGTATTCAACACTTATTCAACCCAATCGGGTTCCACACTTCTGCTATCGGCCATTTTATTTACTTTTCAGATTTACTGCGACTTTTCGGGCTATAGTGATATAGCGATTGGTACAAGTAAATTGTTTGGGATTCGTTTGATGCGCAATTTCAATGTACCTTATTTCAGTAGAGATATTGCTGAATTTTGGCGTCGCTGGCATATCTCTCTAACAACATGGTTCAGAGATTACTTATACATTCCTTTGGGCGGCAGCCGTCCTACTATTCCTTTAGAATGCAAACACCCTGATGCTTATAAGAAATGGATCATTGTAAGAAACACTTTCATCATATTTCTTGTAAGCGGACTCTGGCATGGTGCTAACTGGACCTTTATCACTTGGGGAGCATACCATGCCGTACTATTTTTACCGCTCATTCTCAGTGGGAAAAATAGAAAGTATTTAGACCAAGCAAACCTGAAGGATATACCAAAGATTCTTCTCACATTTATTATTGTAGTGTTCGGTTGGATTATTTTCAGAGCCAACTCGATAACTGAGGCATGGGAGTATATGACACATATCTTTTCTGGCTCATTGCTATCGATTCCGTGGCTGAAGACTCGTTCATACTACATTTCAACACTGGTATCAATAGCTTTATTGATAGTGGTAGAATGGCTAACGCGAACAAAGGAGCATCCGTTACAAGCTCATATTAAGCCCCGTATACTACGCTGGTTGATATATTATGCCCTCATAATAGCGATATTTGTTCTACAGCCATCTGGCGATGTTCAATTCATTTATTTCCAATTCTGATGAAACAGTTCCTTCGACTAACTCTGATATTTCTGACTCCGTTGCTGCTATTCTATAGTCCATACATTATCGGAGACCCCTTCAAAGTTCTGAGAAAATACAAAACATATTACCCTGAGGATGGAAGTCCTTTGTGGATAAACAATAATCGTGGCTACGTTTCCACACAATTGTTTATACAAAATAAGGACGCAAACCAATGGAACTCATTTATATTCGGCAGTAGTAGGAGCGGGGCATATCTTTCAGACGAATGGAAAAAATATATTGGCCCTCATTGTAACTGCCTACATATGGATGGGTACGGGGAATCACTATACAACTTGCACAAAAAGATAAAATTTATTGATGGGAAATCACATTTTGACAATGCACTGATTTGCATTGATGAGATGCTTCTCACACAGACCTCGCCAGAAACAGGTCACTTGTGGATTACCCACCCTGCTTTAGAGGAGAACAAAAATTGGACAAACTGGCACTTGTCTTATTTGAGAGCTTATTCGAGACCCGAGTTTATTCGAGCTTATATCGACTTTTCTTTAACCCACAAAGTTAAACCATACATGATAGCGTCAGGCGTGATTGACACTACTCCTTATGGTCCATATAACCTGTTTTCCAATGAAAATCTCCCAGATCAAAAAATCGAGGATATGAGAGAAAAGGAAGATTGGTATACTTCAGAAAGATTGTCACAATTTCCCTCTCGTGCTAAGACCCCCGAATTCTACAATCCCATTCTAAAGCAAAAGAATATTACAATGCTCTCAGAGATAGCAGATGTATTACGTCGCAACCACACCAATTATAAAGTTATTATCAATCCTACCTATGACCAGAAACTGTTCGACCCAAAAGATATGGAAATTCTTGACAGCATTTTTGGAAATCACTTGTTCGATTTTTCTGGCCGAAACATCATTACCGAAGACTATCATAACTATTACGACCCAGTACACTACAAAAAACGCATTGGGGCAATGATATTAAGAATAATATACATTAAAGACAATATGGCTCGTAAAGCTGCCATTGACTCACTATATTGCCTGAACTAAAATATCTCGCATCTTTGAAATATCTAATAATAAATTGATTCTCAGTATCCGACAAGGCATTTTGAGAAGTGTATTCATTGTCGCAAGTAAGCCCCTCAGTTTCTTTTTGCATCAGTTGAACTATCAATAGATAGCCTATAAAGAAGCTTTTCAAAAGATGAATTAGGGATTGACACCCTCAAACGCCCAGCATTCTGCGCAAGGGGGGAGGTTTCTGCCCTGTGATACTCTGGTTGCGAGTCGTACGGCAATGTGGCTCAGCAGGTGGACAAATCCCATCCGGCTTGTAGTTGATGATTGTGTCATGCCTGAAGGTTGAGGCCTGTATCAATAGCATGTAAAAACGCAACTGACGTTCTCTGTATCGGTGGAATAGTGATTAATCACCCATTTTAAACACGATTGATTTAATATCGTAGATAGCACTTTCTGCTCCTGTAATTAAACTGACCGAAGCACTCGGAGTGCCAGTCCATACCAACGTATGATTACCCGAATTCCATGACCACCCTGCCGGCGGGGTGAAGTCAGTATGATCACAATTGATTACAATACTGGCAATAGAACCAACTATAGACGTGAAGGTGATTCCGCTTCTTTCTACACTCATATTAATTATACCATTATCTGCTCCATAACTGCATCCACTTATACTAATGCCGCCATGGCCGTAGTCTTCATCACTGTCCCATGTGACAGAGACAAGTTTAGTCTGCACCTCGATAGCGTAGTACTGGTCGGCTTCGAAGGTGACATCGGACTTGGTAAAAGAGTAGAAATTGGTACCGACAGTGGCGGAGATGGTGATGTCTTGTCCACTGAAGCCGGGGAGGGCTAAGTATATTTCCCTTGTAGCCGATGTGGGAGTGACGGTATAGCTGTCGTCGCCTACAGAGACCAGAATCTGAGAGGCACTGAGCATTTCTGTGCCTTCACTGTTTCCCATGGTGAACTTGGCAATGGCTTGCTGGTTTTCAAAATCTGCATCGCCCGAGGTGGAAATCTTGCCATTGGCTACTGAAGCCACTGTGACGGTTGCCAGAGCGTAGTCACAATTGGCTGCAATGTACTCCAATGTACCGTCCTGCCCGCTGTAGTCGGGGTTGAGGTATTTCAGTATCAAAATGTCGCCTACGGCGATTTCACCAGAGAGGGTGCCAGCGAACACGATGCTGGAGCCATCGCTTTGAGCTACCAAGTTGCCTTCGAGGTCGGTAAGGCGGGTTTCATTGTATACCTTCACGCTATCTCCCTGAACCCACGAGGCGGTAAGCGTCGTGTCGTCGACCGAGAGGGCTTTGGTTGCGTTGTATCCCCTTGCAGCGTTGACGGTCATGGTAAAGGTGCCGGTGACTGGTAGACTTTCCTTGTTACAGGAGACTAAAGCCATATCTGCAATCAGCACTGCAGCCAGGGTGAGGATGATGTTAGAATGCTTCATTATACTGACCTCCATTTAACTCCATACTTGTTTGCACTCCGCATTGTTATTGTAACGATTGCGCACAGCAGTAACGCTGCTGGAAGCGTAGCTTCGTTCTGCTTTGACTACCATCACAAACATGTCTTGAATATCGTACTTTTTAATTATTTGATTTTCCATTGATAAATATTAAACTACTCCCCATCATTGCTACAGTTTCGCAGCAGTGCTCTAATAGAAAGGAAAAGGGGGGTTCTCCGATGTAAAAGATTATCGACCATCTTGCATTGATAATTAGCAATCAGTGTGTTATATTAGTGTTCTTGATGTCATTCTGAATGTGGATTGCAATACAAAAATACACTTTTTCCAAGAAATACAAGAAAAATCTCATAATGGAACATCTATTAATTGCTCCGCAGAGGCAAACTCTCAATAACCCCACACTTAGTGTTTGGATTACCAGCAACCGGGAAGCAGCGTCCCGGTATGACGCACTCTCAAAAGAGATTATATAGAACCTGCCATAATATAGTAACAAAGTAACAATAGTCTACAAAAAAGGATACTAGTCGTTTTTCTACCTCTTGTGCATATTTACCACAAACCTATATCGCGCACGACTCTTTATTAAATATCGTTAAAACAACACATTACTTTTGCTATGATAGAACTAATTCGTATCTTTGCATCGTGAACGATATAAATTAATAATAACTTAAAACATTTACAACATGGATTTTAAAGCAACATTACAGATCTCACAGATGATTGTGAACGAACTCACGGAAGGTGCTTTTGTGCACAAAATGCAGGGTCTCCTCTTCAAATCACAGGGATTTGAAAAACTCGGTCAGAAGTATCTGGACCATTACGCTGAGGAGATGGATTGGGTGGAGAAGTACACCAACCGCATGCTGGACCTCGGCTGCGTGCCGCAGGTGAAGCTGAACAAGGAGTGCCAGCTGATTGAGGATGCCAAGGCCTACATCGAAGAGGACCTCCGCATCCAGCGCGAGGGCGTTGAGTCGCTCTACAAGATTATGCCCACGCTGAGCTGCGACCCCACCACCTACGACATCACGAAAGCATACCTTGCCGATGAGGAGGAGGACCTCTACAGGAGCGAGGAGCAGCTTGACATGATTGAGAAAATCGGTCTCCAGAACTGGCTCGTGAAGCAGATGTAACAAAGAAAAAAGAAAAGTTCATAAAACAACAAGCATCGCTACCTGGGGGGGTCACCACCCTGAAGCCCCCACAGCAATGCTCAAAAAAAGACTTAGAAAACATGTCGACGATTTACGATTACAAAGCAATCGCCAGCAATGGCCAAGAGATAGACTTCGCCCAGTTTAAGGGCAAGGTGCTCCTCATCATCAACACCGCCAGCAAATGTGGTTTCACTCCCCAGTTCGACGGTCTTGAGAAACTCAACGAGAAATACCGCGACAAAGGTCTCGTAGTCATCGGGTTCCCATGCAACCAGTTTGCCAACCAGGACCCTGGCAGTAACAGTGAAATCACCGAGTTCTGCCGCATCAATTACGGTGTCACCTTCCAAATCATGCAGAAGATAGACGTCAACGGCAAAGAGGAGCACCCCATCTTTACCTACCTCAAGGAGCAGGCTCCCACCGAAGAGCTCAAAGGCCTCAAGGCCAAAGCTACGGCAGCCATGTACACCAGGCTGAGCAAGTCTGTCGAAAAGGACAGCGACATCAAGTGGAACTTCACCAAATTCCTCATTTCGCGCGACGGCACCAAGGTGGAGCGATTCGCCCCCACCACCGAGCCCGAAGCCATCGAGAAGGCCATCGAAGCAATGCTCTGAGCAATGTACGACCAACTGAAACTGGAAAAGCAACTTTGCTTCCGACTCTACACCGTCTCGCGTCTTGTCACCCAGGCCTACCGCCCATACTTCGAGCCACTCGGTATCACATATCCGCAGTACCTGGTGCTCCTAATATTGTGGGAGCGGGACAACCTGCCCGTGAGCGACATTGCCTCGCGCCTGATGCTGGACACCAACACCGTCACACCGCTGTTGCAGCGCATGGAACGCGAAGGCCTCGTCGCCCGCACACGCGGCACGGTTGACAGCCGCCAACGCATTGTCAGCCTTACCCCCCGCGGTCGGGCCATGCAGGAAAAAGCCAAAGACATCCCCACCTGTCTCTCACGCAAATGGGAAGGCAATAACCCTTCGATTGAGGAAATTGTCGCCATGACAAAGACGCTCGACTCCATGATTGAAACCCTGAAACAATGACAACAAACCACCGCTGACAATGAACAACCTTAATGAATACATGGCCGAGCGCATCCGCTATATCATGGGCAAAATCTATCTCAACGTGCTCAGCAATCCCCGCGAGGCGGCATTCATCATGCGCATGCAGCAGCGGTTCGCCCAGTCCGAGCGTCGGCGCTCCTCTCTCCTGGCCGACGAGAATGTCGAAGTGCCGCCGTTCCTTATTGCAAGCATTGCCACCACCTGCAACCTGCACTGCAAGGGCTGCTACGCACGCCAAAACGGCATAGCTGCCGACCCTGACACTCCCGCCAAACAAACCCTCACACCCCAGCAGTGGCGCACCATCTTCGAGGAGGCTGCCGACCTCGGCATCAACTTCGCCCTCCTTGCCGGTGGTGAGCCTCTCACCCGGCGCGACCTGCTTGACCAAATTGCCGAGGTGAAGAACATGATTTTCCCCGTCTTCACCAACGGCACCATGATAGGTCCTTCTTATATTGACTTCTTCAAGGAGCACCTCAACATCGTGCCCGTCATCAGTCTTGAAGGCGATGCTGCCGCTACCGACAGCCGCCGTGGCCGCGGGGTTTACGAACGCGCACTGCAATCCATGGAATATCTCAAGGATGCACATCTCTTCTACGGTGTCAGCATCACCGTCACCACGGAGAACTACCAAGCCGTCACCTCCGAGCAGTATATCAACTACCTTCACGACTTGGGCTGCAAATTAATTTTCTATGTGGAATATGTACCCATCGACCAGAAAACCGAGCACCTCGCTTTCCGCGATGAGCATGTGGCCCACATGGAGCAGATTCTTGATGCCCGCCGTGAGACCTCGGCACGGGACATCGTCCTCTTCTCCTTCCCCGGCGACGAGAAGGCCCTGGGCGGCTGCTTGGCTGCCGGCCGTGGTTTCTTCCACATCGGCCCCGACGGCGCTGCCGAGCCCTGCCCGTTCTCGCCCTATTCCGACAGCAACGTTACGCAAATCGGCCTCCGCGCCGCCCTCTCCTCTCCCCTATTCCGCCGCATACGGGACACCCGCGCACTCGGCTGGGAACACACAGGCGGATGCACACTCTTTGAACATAAAGACGAAGTAGAAGCCATGCTGAACAGCACGGCACAGAACTGACAAAAGGGCGGCACGGCTACAGCCGCCGCCACCCTGTCAACTCACTTTACGCAAGCCGGCTTTCCTGTTAAAGCCGGCTTTCTACTACCTGCCAATCCACTATCTGCCACAAGGCGCTCAGATAGTCGGCACGGCGGTTCTGGTAGTCAAGATAGTAGGCATGCTCCCACACGTCGAAGGTCAGCAATGGGACCAAACCATTCACCAAGGGATTATTGGCGTTGGCTTCCTGCGTAATCACCAAATGCCCATCGGCATTGGCGGACAGCCACACCCAGCCCGAACCGAAAAGGGTTGCACCCTTCTGTTCAAACTCCTTCTTGAAGTTCTCTACCGACAGGAAGTCACGCTCTATCATCTCCTTTATCTTTCCTTGCGGCTCGTGATTATTGTGTCCGAACTGCTCAAAGTACATCACATGGTTCAGCACTTGGCCAGCGTTGTTAAACAGGGCACCCGTCGACTTCTTGATTACCTCACTAATCGACAGATTCTCCAAGCCGCTGCCCGGCAGCAACTTGTTCAGATTGTCCACATATGCTTTCAGATGTTTGCCATGGTGATAGCTCAACGTCATGGCACTGATGACGCCAATGTGCTCCATGTCAGCAGGGAGCTGCATCATCTCAAAAACTCCGTTTACAGGAAGTATGTCTCTCATTGTTAAAGGGTTTTTAGTTATTATTATACACCCAATAACGATATTCGGGTGAAATTATTGTGCCATCTGTCAACAACTAACAACAATGGCCCAATCTCGTCACCCTAAACACGAGGCTTGGAGACGTCAAAACTGTCCATTACAGGAAAAAAGAGTACCTTTGCAATACAGAATGAAAGCCACAAGCTCACACAAAACAATGATACCCAAGGCCACACGCCAACTGCTGATGGACTACGCCGACCGCTATGAGACGGCCTCCTTCATCAATGGCGACCCCTCTTGGTTCATGCACAAAGTGCACGGGGCCGAAAACCAGGAGGCCATGGCCTTCCTTGCCTCCTGCCTCAGCTACGGCAACCGCCAGCAATTCATGCCCAAAATCCAGTGGCTGCTGGACCGCTCCCAGGGCCATGTCTACCAGTGGATTGCCGGCATGGGGTTTGCAGCCTCCCTCCCCTCAGGGGTCAACCGTTGTTTCTATCGGCTCTACACTGTGGACATGATGCACCAATTCCTGCTGACCTACAGCCGTTTGCTGAATCAATACGGGTCGCTGGGCCGCTACGTGTCATACCACGCCTCTACGGGACTTGAGGCCATCAACGCCATCAGTGACTACTTTGCCCGCTGCGGCATCAGTCTTGTGGTGCCCAAGGACACCCATTCCGCCTGCAAGCGCCTCTGCATGTTCCTCCGCTGGATGGTGCGCGACGGGTCACCCGTTGACCTTGGCCTGTGGGCAGGGCAGATAGACCGCCGCACCCTCGTCATGCCTTTGGATACCCATGTCCTTGCCCAGTCGCGCCAACTGGGGCTGCTCAGCTGCTCCTCGGCCTCCATGGCCGCTGCCCTGCGGCTCACCGCAGCCCTTGCACAAGTGTTCCCTGACGACCCCCTCCGCGGCGATTTCGCACTTTTCGGCCATTCCGTCAACTGCCCATAAACCCCCGTAGATTATTGAAAGGACATTTCACTAAGGTTCAAAGGCCAACTCGTCACAAACAGAATCTCTACGATAAGCATGAAAAAACAAGGGTTGCAGACATTATTCTGCAACCCTTTGTGTTAGTTATCGCAAGGCCCTTACTCCACTATCAGCTTACTCACTGTCACGTCGTTGCGAGTCACAACCCTGACAAAGTAGGCTCCTTGTGGCACGGTCGTAAGGTCAATCGTCATGGCTCCAGTATCCATCTCCCATGTGTTGACGGCACGTCCGCTGAGGGTGAAGAGGGTGACCGTAGCGGGGCTCATTACCTCAATGGTCACAGCGCCATGCGCCGGATTGGGGTATACCGCCACTGTGCTGGCTTCGGTGGTGTGGATGCCCGTAGTGTGGGTGGTGTCAAGCGTGGTGAACTCCAACGGCAGACACCACTCACTCAGCTGGTCTCTCTTCCCAACAGCCGCCACGCGCACGGTGTAGTGCGTCAGTGGGGCAAGGTCGGTCAAGGTCACCACTTGCATATCGGTCCGTATGGTCGTTAGCGAGAGGCTATCGGACAATTCTACAACCCAGTGATGCTCATTGCCACCAGGCTCCCATGCAATAGTGGCCGAATTGCTGTCCACGGCCAAAAGTTGCAAGTCGGTTGGGGCAAGGAGCGGTGATCCCACTACGTAGACCGTCAGGTCGTCGATGGTCAAGCCACCGTCGCTCAGATTGCGGATGGCTATGTACTGTCCGCTGCCCGTGTAGGAGTCGAACTCAACATGGGCCGTGTAGTAAGTATCCACTACGGAAACGATGCTGTCAATAAGCACAAAGGTGGTGGGATCAAGGGGGTCGGACATCACGCCAATGTCGGCCCGGTAGTTAAAGCTTACATGTGAGCCCCATGCGGTGCGGTAGCCAAACTCCAGTGCCTTGTTCCCCAAATTGTCCACCGCTGGAAGCACCCAGTAGGTCGGAGTGTTGAAGCCCGATGCTATAACCAAGGCATGTATACCGCTCTGCGCACTTTCAAAGAGGGCATCGTCCTCAACAATGTTGACAAGGTACGGTTCCACTACCGTCGTGCCGTCGGCCAGCACCTTGTAATACCGCCAGCAAGGCTCCTCAACTTCCCCGGAGGGGTAATCCTCAAAGTCCACCGTGTATGCCATGTCGGTGTCGGTCAAGGGAAGGCACATGGTGCGGAACTGGCACGAAACCGCGACAGTCAGTGTGCTGTCGGGGCAGAGAGCACTGACGGAGGCCGTGTACTCCGTGGCAGGGGACAGACCGAAGAGCGTCACGGTAATTGTATCTGTTCCGGTAAGGTTGAATGTCTGCGTGGCTCCGCCTCCCTCAAGGGTCACCCTGTAAGTCTGCCCGGGAAGAGTATCCGTGATGAGCAGGTTGGCCGTGTCGGCACCTATGCGGAAGGCCGCTACAGCTTGCGGCATCGGGCATTGCTGCACAGTGTGCACCTCAATGTCGTCAATAAACCAGTCGAATCCGATGTCACCCATTGGTATACGCAGGGCAATGCGGGCACCCGAGGGGGCAGTGGCAAAGGAGGTTGTCTCAGTGCGCGGTACGACATTATAGCTAACCACATAGTCAGCCGCATTGAAGGAGTACAGGGGTCGGAAACTGGCCGAGTCGTCAGACGTCAACATGTAGCCCACCTGCAAAATATGGTCAGTGGAATTGTAGGGATAGCTGGGAATGCTGTTGAAGCTCATCTCCATGGTGGCCAAATCGCCCTGCAACTCCGGCAGCACCACCACATTGTTGCGTCTGTAGGAGTCGAGCTCCAACTTGAGGCGGTTGTTGGTCGTGCCATAGACATTGTGGATGGTGCTTGACCCTTCGCCACAGCGAGCCCAGCAGGGCAATGAGTCGGTCAACTGCACAGCATTGTAGTAGCCTGTTGTGACCACTGCGTCGAAATTCTCACTCCATGGTAGCGACATTGGGAGACATAAGTCTGTACGGAACTGCACCATTGTGCGAGCCGTGCGACTGCTGTCGGCACAAATGGAGCTGACACCCACGGTGTACAGGCTGTCGTTGACCAGACCTGTGAGGGTGCAGACACTGCTGAACACCTCCACACTGTCGCCGCCGACATACACCATATAGTGCGGCACTGCCATCGGCGAGGAGATGTGCAGCGTGGCTCTGTCGCCTCGGATGTTGCTCACATGGATGCTCGTAGGCTGGGTGCAGGTGTCAACAAAAGCGCTGGTCAATGCCTCCACGGTGATGTTGTCTACAAAAGTGTGTGCCGTTTCCGACACATTCTGCACAAGAAGAAACCGCAGCGCTATACGCCCCGAGGTGTAGCCGCGGAAAGTGACATTGTAATGCTGCCAAGAATTGAAAGCAGAAGGGATGCAGGTGGCCATCGGCACGAAAGATGATGCATCAGCGGTGTCGACAAGGATGCCCACCTCCACACCCGAGGCCGAGTCGCTGCCATGTGTATAGCGCATCACCTCAAGCCCAAGCAACAGACTGTCCAGCGGCATGCTGAATTCGGGCAACACAATCACCATCTCCGGTCTATGCAAACTGTAGCCCGTGAGCGAACGGCTCCCTGAACCATAGCCCACAGCGGTAGCGATAGCGGTGCGATTCGCCTCGCTGTTTATTGCCCTCCAGCATTCGGGGATAGACAAGCCGCAGTCCTCGAACGACTCGCTCCACGGCAGTAACATCGGTGCGCAAGCGGTGTAGAACGTAGTTGTAAGGGGCAGATAGCCACTGCTATCGGCACATACCTTCCTGATGCTGACGGTATAGTCAGTCGTGGGAGCAAGTGCGGTAAGGCGCACTGTGTCACCTGCCGTATGGGTTATTGTCTGCATGATTCCGCCACCTGTCAGGGTGACGAGAAAAGTGGCTCCAACTGCGTCAGTGTCGTGGATAATAATATCGGCAGTGGTAGCGGAGACGTTGGCCGCCTCTATGCCCTGCATGGGTGCACAGGTGGGTGTCGAGTTGACCACAATGTCGTCAATCTCAATCCAGCACCTAGACACCGACGGTGCCATGCCGGCACGGATGGCAATATAGCCTGTGTCGCCCGTGTAGTTGGCGAAACTGACCTCCACATTCTGCCACGCATTCGCCGTCCGCACCGTGTCAAACACCGCCATAGGGGTGAACGTCAACGTGTCCGTGGGGTCGGTCATCACACCCACCTGCAGTGTGCCTATCAAGTAATTGTAATTGTTGTGCATTCTGAAAGTGATGTTCATCGTTGAGATTCCCTGCATCTGCGGCAGAATGGCAAACTGCGGGGCGCTATTGTTCTCTGGCCAGAAACTGAATAACTTGTTATTGCCACCCGTGGCACTCTCCACGCGCATCCAATGCTCGCGGCTGAAGGCAAGGAATGACCAGCAAGGTATGCCGTGGAAATCCGCCATGGTCGGACAGTCCTCGAAGTCCTCGGCGAAAGGAAGGTCGAGCGGTGTAATGATACCACATTGCGTGACAAATGTCCGCCTGACAAAGAAACCTCTGCTGTTCGAGTCGCAAACTGTACGCACACGGAAAGCGTAGTTTGTGGCAGGATTGAGGGAGGTGAGGGTCAGTGAATTGGTAGCTGTGAAGCCGCTATCTGCCAGAAGATTTCCAGCATACAGCTCCCACTCATACCCTATGGCACTTCCTACCGAATCCCAAGTCAGCACGGCACTCCGGGCCTCGACACTGTCCACCGTTACATCCAGCGGACGGGGACAGTCGCCCACAGCATTGGGCGTGAAGACAAAGGTGGCCGACGGCAAGCGATGCGGCGGAAGGGCAACCCAACTATTGATAACATGCTGCTGATTGGCATTGCGGCAGGTGAGGGAGTTGTAACCCGTGGATTGGGAGCAAAAAATATTCTCGCTCGTCATGAAGCCATTATCCTGTCCCAATCCTCGGAACGAGAGCAGCAGGTTGCCACCCATGTAGGGGAAAGCAGTGTCGAGGGTGATGATCCACAGGCTGTCGCGGATGGAGACCGACCCAGTCCATACTAAACGCATGGCATCTGTGTGAACCCACGAGAGGGGTTGGGTTGCGGTGTCCGCCACCTCCTCCATACGCAGCAAGAATGTCTCAGGGAAATCCAGCGAGTCACGCACAGCGTAGAAGATAATCTGTGTTATTGAACCACCCGCCATTTCGCCCACACGCGAGGCAGGGTATATGAACTCGTTCTCAAATCCCCAGTCGGCATAATAAGTATTGATGGGGACGACATACTGCACCTCGTTCCACGGAAGGCAGACATCCAGCGAGTCCGCCCATGCAGGGGTAAAGGCAAAGAGAAGAATAGCCACAAAAAGGGTACGTTTTTTCTTCATAAGGATTTGTATTTAATAATGTTGATTCTATAACGTAATTGTATCTAAAAAATTGTTGCAATGTCGCATATCGATACGTTAAATGAAAGTCGGTTGAGCATATCAAGAAACATCCTATTAACAATAGTTGAAGCGTATCGTTGTTTTTCCCCCATTAGAGCCTTTTTCATCGTCAAAAGTGACAAGGGAGGTATCATTTTTTATCTGTCGGCGACGAAGTATTCGGGCAAATGCCGCCTCCCGTCCTGTTATATTCACATTTTGGTTTCCCCTTTTACCTTACTTGCACCCTACATTGTTTCTGTTTTAGAAACAATATAGAAAGTAAATAGAAAGAAAATAGAAAATAAATAGCTGTGATGAAGAGACCTCGACCATCAACCCGAAGAATAGTGTTCTGGAAAAAACCTAACCCTGACTTTTGTTCAGTTTAAAAAAAATGTGGAATTGATTGTAATTCGAAAAAAAATGTACTTTTGCATTCTGATATAAACTGTTGTTGCTCACTGCCCCGACACGATTGTATGTTTTTTTGAAGTCGCTCATTAACACTTTCACATGATAAAGCCAAAAATAATACTGATTTTTCCCCTCCTGTTCTCATTTTCAACATAGGTACTGAGGGCACTGGCTGACACAATTGTCTTTTACATCCAGAAATTTACAGCAATCAGAACCAAGAAAAATGGACCGAAGACAACAACCTCTTCGGTGGCAATGGATGGGACTCCGGTTGGTAGTGGAATATTCCTCGGTATCGGCCTGAAAGACCAAAACTAAAAGCCCAAGGCATCGCCTTGGGTACACAACCACGATACCAACGCCCTTCAAGGACAGAAGAATCATTCTTTTGCCCTTGAAGAGCGATGGGTATACACCAACAATAGCCCAGGGCGATGCACTGGGCTAATTGTGTGCTGGCCTTTCAGGCCGTTAATCATGATATCTCAAACCTGTTCAGAAATCAGTCAAATAGAATACAGCGAGAATTATTCCCAGGTTAGTCTTTTGTATTTTGAAGATCCTTCCAGCGTCGCAGAAATAACATTAGGATAGTTGCTATAATAATAACCCACCTCAGGGTAACTATACTCAATCAACGTTAGTGGCTTAAGACTCAGAAAGCCAGCATTTATTTCTATAATCTTATATTGAGAAGTGGAAGCAGGCACCTCATCTTTTTTACCACTGAACGACTCTGTTAATTCCAAAATATCGTCCTTGATACGGTATGTTCCTGTACCTACGAAAGTATTTGGATAAAAGTAGATTTCATTGGTTAAAGTGAAAGTGTTGTCACGTTTGAACTCCACAATACACTTTAATGGTCCATCTTGGGGAATGTCGAATGTCTGACCTGTACTAGTATTCATGGCTTCAATCTGTTGCCATTTGCCGACAAGGAGATCTTTGTAGCCCTCTTCCTTGGTACAGGAGACAAGCATTCCTCCGGCAGCGAAGCACATTAGCAGTGCAAAAGTCTTTAGTTTTGTGTTCATGTGGGTTGTTTTTGTTGTCTGGGACCAGCCAGAGTTTTAAACAACAAAAGAAAGTGAGGCCATCCATTATGACCCTATTTCCAAACGAAGGGCTGGCCTCCCTAAATGCACAAAACAAGGTACGGTGAATCGCCCCACTATGGAATAATCCAAATTGGAGCATTCATCTTCCCATTATTCCTGTGCATCATAAGTGAAGTGTCCGGTTTCTCGTTTGTGGAATAAGGCGAAAATGCGCTTTCTTTCGGCATAGCCAACTATCGGCTCTGCAACTGCAAAGATACGCATTATTTTTCATTTGGCAAAGAAAAAATTCCAAACAGCCATGTAAATCACATGGAACAAGTGCATTATATGCCTCTGGAGAAAAGAGGAATAACGATGTGCCTATCTGTTCAGCCCGTGGTTGATGACCAGTTTCTGTGCCGGGCCGTCGAGGAAGTGGAGAAGATAGAGGCCGTTGGGGAGTTGCTGGAGGTTCAGACGAGTGGTGCCGGGGGCTATGTCACGGCTGAGGATAGTGAGTCCCATACAGTCTTGCAGAACTATCCGTGAGGCTTGGGAGACCTCCACATTGACGTAATCCGCTGCGGGGTTTGGCCACACGCGAAGCGCAGCGGCTGCGGGATTAGCAATGCCGACCCCGGAAGGCTGCCCAGAAATGAAAAAGTCGTGGATGTAAGCAATATAGTCGACATCGTAGCGACTGGTATTGGCATACCATGTGTGACTGCCACCTATAACCTCCAAATGCTGCACATCGGCCTGTCCGCCGCTGTAGCTGTGGCGGACGAAACGAAGCCCGTCGTTGCGGGTGTCGGGCAGGGTGTCAATCTCCGGCACCGGGTTGCAGCCGTTGTGGATGCGCCAATAGCTGATGGTGGAGTCCACACTGATGCCCAGCTGCATAGGACCTCCGAAGGCGGAAGAATGTCCGTCGTAGCCCACCACGTTGTCGGCAGTGCCATGTATGTGAAGCAACCGGACGGGAGCGACAGGCGTCTGCCCAGCCAATGGCAGGGTAATCATACCGCTGACAGGCGCACAAGCGGTGATAGCGTCGCCATGCTCAATAGCCATGCGGTGGCTCATGAAACCGCCCATCGAAAAGCCGGTGAAGAAGACACTGTCGCGATTGATATTATAGCGCTCGGTGAGGCTGTCGAGCAGCGCCATCAGAAAGCCGGCGTCGTCCACACTGGCGTTGGGCGTAACGGTCTGTCCACCCATCTGCAACGTCATATTGGCGTTCCACATGTTGCCACCGCCCATGTCCGAAGGCCTTGCCTGCGGAACAACTATCAACCAGCCAAACCGTTCGGCAAGCTGCTGGAAATTGTATTCGGAGTCGCAACGGGTAATGTTATCACCCAAGCCGTGGAGGAAGAACAGAACGGGGATGGGCTCTACAGCTGTGTGGCTGGCGGGGGTGCGGACAATGTATTCGCGCTGCACACCCTGCCACTGGAAAGTCTGCCGTTGGGCTGAAAGCGTGAGCGTTGCAAATGTTAGAACGAAAAAGAATAACGTATGTTTCATAGCAGATTATTTTTTGCAAAGGTACAACTTTATTGTGAATTACGAGGTGTTCGCCGAGTAAATTTCCGGCATAAGGTTTCTGCCACGTTCACAGAAAGATGTCTCCAAAAACAGGGGAAAAAAAGCCCCAAAAACAGGACGGCAAAAGCCCTATTTAAAACACGCTGTCGTTCAACACTTTATTAGTTATTTATTTTAGGTTTATTTTTACCTTTTGTTTAGGTTTATTTTACCTTTCATTTAGATAAGGTAAAATAAATGTTGAGAAAAAGTAGTGCAAAAGTCGAAAAAGCATCGAACAAACTATGGCTCCACCCTGGGGCAGGGTATTACGCAAAAGAGGTGGAAAAATGAAAAGTGAGTTTTTTTTAGTAATTTTGCAGTCGGAAACATCAAGAATTGACAGATGCAGAATATTGACGATAGGGACGAACTTGCCCGTAAAAACCGACGCTTGGTGCGAATACTAAGTTTGCTGTTGATTGCCGGCTTTGTCTATCCTATGTGGATGAATGCACGGAATGTGTTGATTGATGGTACATTGCAATGGGGTTCTCTGGTTGGTGCCCTGTTCTTTGTATTGCCTATGTTGCTGCCTGTTTATGCATTCTTTTTTTACGATGGCTACGAAGGAGAGGGCAAACCAACAAAGGATAAAACCGCAACGGGCCGGAAAGCAAAGAGGATTATTGCGGTTGTTTTCGGGTTGGTATTTTTCGGTGCTGGTATTGGAGCTCTGTGGTATTCATTCCACCCCTCTACTATGAGTGCCCATGAGCTTCACAGTTTGGACGGAACAGTATGCAAGGTGTTTCTCTACCGCAATCCCAAGGGTAACGACCAGCATACCAGTGTGCAGCTCTGCGAAACGCCCGGCATAAGTTTCTTTATTCGTCTTGAGAAACGCTGATTGAAATTGTTTTAATACAGAACCGAAATAATGATTTAGTTAGAGAGATGGACACTTCGACTTCAAAGATGGGCGTTGGCGGCTTGTTGAAGAAACTGCTGCCTTTTGTGCTGCCGTATAGGTGGCTGCTGATTCTGACCTTAGTACTCACTTTTGTGGGATCGCTGATGGCGCAGGTGAATGCTGTGGTGCTGGACCGCGCGGTGGATGCCATCAATGCCCTGTTGCATGTGGAAGGGGGCTTTGAGTGGGGCGAGGCGGCACGGCTGCTGCTCATCGTCAGCGCGGTGCTGCTGGGCAAGGAGGTACTGGCGGCGGTCATCACCTTTGGACAGCGTATCTTTGGCGAAAAGATTAGGATTAACGTGAGCCGCGACCTTTCGCTGCGGGTGGTGGACCGCATCCTGCAGTTCCGCATGGCGTTCTTCAGCAACGAGGGCAACGAGCCGGGCAAGCTGCAGACCCGCATCGACCGCGGCGTGATGAGCCTGAGCAATACGGTCAAGAATTTCTTTATCGACATCCTACCCCTCTTCACCAGCGCAGTGATGGCGTTGGTGCTGATGTTCGCTGCCAATGTGTATGTGGGACTTGTAGCGTTGGCTATTATACCGATTTATTTCTTCATCACCGCCCGCCAAGGGGTGCGGATGAAGGGGTGGCGCCGCCGCGTGTTCGGCACCCATCAGGCCTTGAACCACGGCATCATGAACATCATCGAGAGCATGGGCGTCATCAAGTCGTTCAACCGCGAGCGGCTGGAGGCCGACCGACAGGCAAAGTTGCAGAACGACTCCACCGACCAGCAGATGGCCACGCGGCGCATCAGCTTCCTCTTCGAGGGGTTGAAGACCTTTGTGGAGCAGATAGGCACCGTGCTGATAATCATCCTCACCGCCTACCTGGTGCTGATTGACTATCCAGGCATGACCATCGGTAAGATTATGTACCATGTGCTGCTGTTCAGCAACGTCAGCGCACCGATACGTCAGCTGCACCGCATCTACGACGACCTCAACGATGCACTGATATATGCCGAGGGCTTTTTCGGCATACTGGAGGCCGACAGCGAAGTGGAGCCGACCGGCAGCCATCGTCCCACCATGGTGAGGGGTGCTTTTGAATTAAAAAACGTGGAGTTCACCTACAGCAACGGCACCCATGCCATCCGTGACCTCAGCATGACCATCGAGCCGGGCAAGACCACAGCCCTGGTGGGGTTGAGCGGTGCGGGCAAGACCACCATTGTCAACCTGCTGGACAAGTTCTATGCACCCGACAGCGGCAGCATCACGCTGGATGGCGTGCCGCTGAAGGAATGGGACACGCAGGTGCTGCGCGACAACATCGGGCTGGTGTTGCAAAAGAACCATATCTTCAGCGGCACCATCGAGGAGAATATCCGCTATGGCAACCCGTCGGCCACACGAGAAGAGGTGGAACAGGCGGCACGTCAGGCCTATATCTACGACCAGATTGTGGCGTTGCCTGGCGGGTTCGAGGCCAATGCCCTTCAGCTGAGCGGCGGCCAGCAGCAACGGATTGCCATCGCTCGCATGTTCCTGAAGAATCCGCCTATCATCTTCCTCGACGAGCCCACCGCCAGTCTCGACGCCATCGCCACGGAGCAGATAAAGTCTTCCATCGATGCCATAAAGCAGGGCCGCACGGTCATTGTCATCAGCCACAATATCGGGCAGATTATCGACTCCGACGCATTGTATGTGCTGGACAAGGGGCACGCCGTGCAGCACGGCACACCCACTGAGGTGTACCAGCAAGGCGGATTGTACAAGGAGATTTTCGATGCCTCTGCCCGAAGTATGAACGTGGACAAAATCGCGGATACCGTGAATTTGAACGTGTGAACGTGTTAATGCGTAAGTCCAACAAACGAATTAACACGTTCAGAGGTAGACATTCGATTAACGAATTAACACATTAATAAAGACATGCAATATTATATCGTTGATGCTTTTACCGACAAGCCCTTTGGCGGCAATCCTGCCGGGGTGGTGCTGTTGGATAATGATTTCCCAGCAGACAGTTTGATGCAACAGGTGGCAGCCGAGTTACGCTATTCGGAGACTGCCTTTGTGCAGAGGAATGGCGCGAATGAGTTCACCGTCCGCTACTTCACCCCCAAAAGCGAGGTGGACCTCTGCGGGCACGCCAGGGGCCTCATGCCTGAACCATACGCTGGCAGGGGACTTGGAAGTGCGCGTGGGCGACAGCGTGATGATGGAGATGGCAACACCTCGGGTGGTGGAACGAGAGGTGGACATAGAGCGCCTGTGCCACCTGATGGGGTGCTGCGTACCTGCTTTGCCCGTGGAGATCGTCTCCACCGGACTGCCGGACATTATCCTGCCCGTTGGCTCCCTCGCTGAACTGGAGGCCTTGCATCCCGACATGGAGGCACTGACCCTGTTGAGCCGAGAGCTGGAGGTGGTGGGGGTGCATGCCTTCGCCGCCGGCGGCGACCAGTTCACAGCCCATGTCCGCAATTTTGCCCCACTCTATGGGGTCGACGAAGAATCCGCCACAGGTACTGCCAATGCCGCACTGACACACTACCTCCAACACCGAGGAATGATAGTCCCCGGCAAAGACTACACTTTTATGCAGGGCGAGAAGATGGGACGCCCGTCGGTGGTAGAGACGTCCCTCGCTCCCGACGGTCAAGTATACGTAGGAGGACGTTGGTACACAATGGCCAAAGGCGAACTACTAATATAACAAAAGAATGCTCCGCAAAGGGAGCATTCTTTCTATCTGCATAATACTATCCCTGGTGTCTCGCAACACCTGTGGATGATTATTTCTTGTGGAGCGTGGTCTCGCCACCAAGGTCGATAATTTCGCTGGTTTGGGCTTGGAAGGTGCCAGTGAGGGTCTTGGCCTTGAGGTCGATGCTAAAGTCGATTGAAGGATCAAGAATACCAGCCTGAGGGCCACCGGCAGCGATATTGACATAACCATGGTCGGTATTCTGGCGAACGCCGTAGCCGGTGATACCTACAGTGCGTTCCAACTCTTCGTAGCCAGTAATGTTCAGTTTGTAAGACAACGAACCAAAAGTGGCTGAATTTTCGGGATTCATGGTGAGTGTCCAGACAATGGTGTAGTTCACACTCTGTTTCTCTTCAAGGGTTGCGGTACCAGAGTAGGAACCCTCCCATGTACCAACGAGATCAGCTTTGGTGGGGAGCTTGGTGTTGTCTTCTTTGTTCTCCTTATTGCAGGAAACCATCAGGGCTCCGCAGAAGAGAACCGTCGTGAGAATCGTGAATAATTTTTTCATTTGTAAATAGATATTATCTACAGGTGGAATAATGAATAGTTAATGAGAGTGTTAAGAACACAAAATAGTAGCCTTTACCTGTTCAAAATCTTTCATTTATAAATAGACGATTCTAAAAATTGTGACACAATTACAGAGTGCAAATATACATTTTTTTTTCTTATTTATATAACTTTTTTCTATTTGAGGTTACAAGCATACTTGTTTGCATTGGGTTGCCAAAAAGCAGTGGCCACAATGGATACGTACTCAAACAAGCGGTTAGCAACTGATTGAATTCATCACCTCGTGCAACAGCAACCATTGTTTTCAGGCGTATCCTGTCAGTTGGCCGTCAGAGCCAATCACGCGGTGGCATGGGATAATCAGTGCGATGGGGTTGCGTCCTACGGCACCTCCTACTGCCTGTGCCGAGCGGCAGCGGAGCCGCTGGGCAATGTGGCCGTATGAGACCGTATGCCCGTAAGGGATGACGAGTAACTCGCCCCATACCGACAGTTGGAAGGGCGTCCCCTTAGGGGCAAGCCGTGGGGTGAAACAGGGATTGGCTCCGCTGAAATAAAGGTCGAGCCAACGGCAGGCATCCGCCAAGGGCGGGATGTCCCGTGCCGGGTTCTCGTTAGTGGCTTCAGCAAACCGCAGCCCCGTCAACGCCGTGCCGTCGCTGGTCAGCACGATGTCACCCACCGGAGAAAAGTACACGCCCGTCAGCTCCTGCGTTGTCCTTTTTCCCGTCATGATGCTACATTAAGCTCAATGCCATAGCACGAGCCTACGGCAATTAGGCTCTGGAACTCCCATTCTGTATGGGATCTGATGTCTCTTAATAGGGATAGTTTGCGACGCAGAATCTCGATAAGGAAATTCCCGTCGCCGCAGGCAGGCTCAAGGAAACGGCTGTCAATCCGGAACGACTCGTCCCGCACTAAGTCGAGCATAGCATTCACCTCGCGCGGATTGGTGAACACCTCGCCATGCTGAGCCACCCGCTGACTGCTCTTGATTTGTGTTTTTGTGTTTTCGTTGCTGGGCATAAAAAATCCGTGAATCTTTCTGTCCTACTCCGAGGCTCGCCAAAGCCTGTACTGTAAACGAGAAAGCTCACGGAAACCCGCGAGCATTTCTGCTTTCTACTACAGTACTTTGAAATTTGGCGATTTCGGAGTAGCTTGATAAGCAAAAAAACTTCTAAATCATATATTTACAATTATTCTATCTATTTCGTTCTGAGTTTGATTAACAACTACAATTTTGTTTTCAAAGTGCAAAGATACGTTTTTTTTCCAACTTACCGGAAAAAAAGATGTCAGAGGGATGATGTATTGCTCCTGTGGGGTTCAAGCAATGGGAATGTGGACATTTGTCCACGTCTATTTTATGAGAAACCGGCGGTTATTCCAGTCCCTATATCTTGGGGCATTCAGGCTGTGTGGAAGTTCCTTCTTTCCCTGAAAGTGGCTCTGGCTGCGCATAAAAGCGGAAGCTGCTGTTATCTATTGTAAATACTCTTTATCTTGAATATATTTTGTAAAACAATTAATTATGTAAGAGCAATAGCGACTAATGGAATTATACAATTCTACCAAATCTGTTATGCTCTTTTGTTTTCCTCTAAATGATGCTTTCTCACGCCCATGTGCTACAGCCATTCGCCCCTCAGCAAGTTCTTGAAGCCGGGTATTAACAATCTCCTGACCAGGCTCTATCATTGGTGATTTCAGTCCAAAAGTCTGCCATACCCTTTCTATCTGCTTTTCTTTTATATTACCATTGGAAGATGGAAACAATGCATCTTCAATACGACCTACAGTTTCTGTTTTGGTCATCTGGTGAAATAATTTATAACGGTTCTCCCATTTTTTGTTTTCTCCTGCCATTTCCATACGCATACAATCTCCATTATAAATCAGTCCCCACAGAGCAGGATGGACATCATATAACTTCAGGTTTTCATTGTTGAGTAATTCAATAGTGCGGTAAACGCAGTGTGTAATAGTATACTCTAAAGCACCATAAAGCAAAACATATGCACTCCCCAAAAGAATATGTTCATTATACGCAGCCTTAAGATTAAGACTTGTATCTCCGCATATATCAATGAGTGTTTTTGTCTCAAGTAGGCGTTGGGTTGAGTCCGAGTTTACTGCGCTAAACATGTGCTTGACTAAACTTATTACTGGTATAATTTATTCTATTATCTATCATCTGTCGAGAATTGGTCGCACCAGTGACTAACCTGTTGAATTGCTCATCAGCTACCCAATCATAGAAACCATCCAAATTCAGATGCGCTATTCCATTCCTTAAAGTAACCGCAGCACCTACAGTAATAGCCTCCCAAAACACCGTCGATGTATTTTTTCGTCCTACATTCTTTACAATGCCATGCTCAAGCCCTGACAGTTCATCAAAAACGCGATTAAATATTTCTTCATATTCCCGCTCATTGTAATTTGAGTTTGCCCATTTCATAAACTCATTCAGGAAGTCCTTGACATTATGTTCAAATAAATCGCGGTTATAAAGATATGCAAAGAACCTTAATACTAATTCTTCGTAGGTACCATTATCATCTGCACTTGTAGGTTTTTTTGTCAAGCGATGAAGCCTTTCATCTTTGGCTAAACGTTTAATCAAATCGTTAAAATTACCCTTGAATACGCAATTCCGGATTTCTTGGTCAGATAATTTTATACCTCCTGTATTAAGACGCTGGAAAAGATCAAATCGCACCTGTGGGTCACTTTTATCACTAAGTGTTGTAACCTTAATAGGTTTAAGTAGCAGGTCTAGTTGTAAAGAATATGGAAGTTCCATGAACGTCATTCCGTTCATGGAAGATAACTTTTCTAAGCCTTTTAGACGAAGATATTCCGGTTTATTTATCTTATGTCTAGCATTTGAATCCTGTGGTGCTGCAAAACGAATCAAAGTGCTCAAGCGCTGTAAGCCATCAATTACTTCCCATGTCGAATCATTATTTGTCGCCATGAACAAAGACGGGACAGGTATTCCTAAGAATATAGACTCAATGAGTAAAGACTGTCGATCATCTTCCCAACGGAACTTCCGCTGATAGTCTGGGGAGATATTGATAATCCCCTCGCTAACCATTGAGACCAATTCCTTTACAGAAAGGTCATAGCTGTTAAAATCTACGAGTCGTTTCTGATCACTTAGTTGTACTGAGATATCTGGCATATAATTCTAGTATTTTTGATCAATTGATTATACGGTTAAGTTAATATATCACTATTGGGCTTTTTTTTCAATTTCACGATGCAAAGATACGAATTAATTCCGAATCACCCAAATCTTTTTCTGTAATCAGCCGTCAGTGCAATTCTCTCAACGCTGACGGGCGGACTCCAGGACTTTGTGTATCTGGCGTTGCAGCAGCTCTTTGGAGGGTAACTCGGTCATGTACTGTGCCACCTTGATGCCGGAATTGTCGAGTTGCAGCAGCTCTATCTGCTCGTCGCCACCTTCGGTGCAGAGCAACAACCCAAGGGGCTGCTCCTCGCCAGGCTCCATCTCGTGGGCTTCGAGCCAACGCAGATACAACTCCATTTGGCCTTTATACTGCGCCTTGAACTTGCCGAGCTTCAAGTCGATGGCTATCAGGCGGTGCAACCTGCGATGGTAGAATAGCAAGTCGAGATAGAAGTCCTCGCCGTCGATAATCATCCGCTTCTGCCGCTCGACAAAGGTGAACCCATTGCCCAATTCCAGGATGAACTGCTCCAAGTGCGCCACCAAGCTATCTTCTAAACTCTTCTCGCTGTACATCCCCTTGAGACCTGTGAACTCAAGGAAGTAGGGGCTCTGAAAACCAAGTCGGGAGTAAGGACATTGTTCTCCCGCAGTTCCGTTAGCTCATGTTTGATTAGTTCTTCGGGCTTTGTCGCAACGGCGGTGCGCTCATAGAGCATGCCGTCAATCTTTGCCTCAAGGGTTCGCTTGCTCCATCGTTCGTTAGCCGCCATAGTCAAATAGAATTCACGAGCCAAAGGGTCTTTGATGGGCATAACAAGCAGGAAATGAGTCCATGACAATTGTGTCACCAGTGGTGTCACAATCTTTATATCCGGAAATAAGGAGGCAAATTGCATCATTCTTCGAATAGTTCGTGGCTCGAATCCTTTGTCACCATATTCGGATTGTAATTGTTGCGACACTGTCGCAACAATTTGTTTGCCATATTCGGCGCGCTCGTTACCAAGCACTTCTCGATTGATGCACTCACCGATATGCCAATACATCAGGGTGAGTTCGGCATTGACATTGACGGCCACGCGGCTACGCGTTTGGTTGATTATCTGCCTAATGTCGTCAATTAGCAATGTGTTTACTGGTAATACTTTGTTGTATTCTCCATATTCGATTTGTGGTAATTGTCTCAATCTGCCACTACCCAATGACCAAGTTTGCGTCCGCCTTCGCGCTTTAGATAGCCCATTTTCTGCAAGCGGTTGAAATGATATTTGATACCATTTTCGGTGATATTGTCGAGGGATTCTGCCACCTCTTGTCTTGTGGCTTTCGGATGCTCTTTCAGGTAGTCGAGAATCGCCTTTTGGGTAGTCGTTAGTGTCTTTTGGGTAGTCGTTAGTGTCTTTTGGGTAGTATCTGTTGTTGAATTTAAGTACTGGTCAATATCGTTCTTCAGGTGCTGAATGTGCAGCCATGCCATGCAGTTTTGGAAGATGGTGATGTCCTCTTTTTCGCGGGTATCGATAAGGGCCTGGATGTAGGTGGCTTTGTCTGCTTTCAACACTTTGGTGGGCAAAACCCCGAACTCCATTTGTAGGAGGTTCATCAACAGGCGGCTGGTGCGGCCATTGCCATCTGCCCAAGGGTGGATGGTAACCAACTCGTAATGTGCCCAGAAACTGAGGTCATAAACAGCACAGACATCTGTAGAGTCAATAGCTTTCCGACGATTATTAAGTTCTTCACAAAAGGCTGCCAAACGCTCAGGGACTTTCAGATAGGACATGTAGGACTTACCGCCGATTCCAGCTGAAACATTCAACTTTCGCAGTTCTCCTTTTGACGCGGAGAAGTTACCACCCATAGCACTATACTCGCTCCCCGTGCGTGCCATCACTTTCGAGGCTAGCAAGATAAGCCAGTCGATAGTGATGGGTTGGTGTAGCCTGGTCCATTCGCGACCATATTCGTATGCCACCTTGAGATCGAGGTTCATCTGTTGCTCCAATAGGGTGCGTTTGCTAGAGGTGATGCCCTCGTCGAAGAGCAGTTGCGCCTCCACCTCGGTTACCGTACTGCCCTCTATGGCGGTGGAATGCACAATGATAGAGTACAGATAGAACTTGTCATAGTCTATCTGCTCAGCGATGCCCAACGCTCGGTGCCGCTCAAGCAGTTGCAATAATAGGTCTCGATTCTCTGGCGACATTTTCTTTAGTTGTTTCACTTTTTCACGCTGCAAAGATAAACAAATTTATCGACATGTCGATTTTTTTCGCACAATTCAAAGAAAAGGCGTATTTTTGCAAAAAAATATAGATGGTAAATGGGCATCACCTACGACAGCATATTGCAACGATTCGTGTTCGACTTTGAACATGATGGCAGTGAGGACATTGTCAGCCTGACAGGCACTGGTTATCAAGTGGAGGCGTTTGGCAAGTGCTTCTACTATGGCTATGAATTTGCCGAACAGGTGGAAGGGTCGGTGCGCAGTGCGTTCATCAAGCATGTCAAGTTTTCTGGTTCCATACAGGAGAATCCTGACCTTGCTATGTTTATCAAAAAGGCCGTGGACAACCTCAGCCACAAGATAAACCTGTACGACTACAACCTTGTAGTGATGCCCGAGTCGTCCAGTAAGGTAAATGAGTATATGCTCCGCTATATCTACCGCTTTGCCCAACCAACGCTGCGCAAAATGGAGCGGGTGAAGAACCTTCCGCTGAACATCTCTTTCGACATGGATGCTTACGAGCAGCAGTATTTAGACGATGTCTTAGAAAATGGTCGTCCTCGCTATACGGCAGCTCAAAAGGAGGCGGCAAAGCAGTCTATCAATGAGATGCTTGACCTCATCCATAAAAAAGACTACTTCACGATTGCCAAAGACGTGAAGAAAAGCCGCTTCCGTCCTTATATGATGCAATTCCTCAAATTTGCCAGCAAGGAGGACGAGCAACTCTGTGCCACCATTCGTCAGCAGAATGTTCTCGTGATAGATGATGTGGCAACTAGTGGCTCTACCATCAATGAGATTCTACGAACCTTACGCATCCTCAATGAGGAAAACGACATTACCATCTTCAGCCTTATCGGTCGCAAAGACCTGATGGCCGACGCAAACTAGATTTTTATATAGTGGCTACGGTGAAGCCTATCTGGATGCGGTGGCTCTCTTTCTCCTTGGGGTATTTGAGTTCGGTCATGACGGGTAGGGTTATGGAGAATCGCTGACCTTCGCCAATGGTGATACTCTGCTCGTCGTAAGGCTCGTAGAACATATTGTCGCGGATGGAATACAACATTGTGTAGTCATCGCTGCCGGGGATTCGTATCTCGACCATA
>ONJQ01000002.1 GCA_900318175.1 uncultured Bacteroidales bacterium
CAAAAGGCACTGCAACAAGACAGGTGGTCAAGTCCTGAACCTGCCACCAAGCAGCCACCCCTCCGGGTTGACGGGTTCGGCCCGGCGGGACGGCTTGACTTAGATAAACAGAACCCGACATTTTGAATATTACCATTAGGGGAATTCTATAAATCACCTCGGAGAGGTGAGACTCTTCATAACACCGTAAAAGCCGTAAGACGCAGTGCAATGATAGTCAAGATGTAACCAAACTGCGTCCCAAAGTGAAGAAGTGCCAGTGGCACTTCGATAGCGTCTGCGGAGAAGAAAAAACGACAATGAAAACAAATAAATAGAACCCACCATAAAACATAAAGTAAGAATTGCAGAATAGAAAGAATAAATTCACCTAAACAATAGGCGTGTGTGGAATGTAGGAGACGGATTTCCAAGAATATATCCAAAAGGAAGTAGCCAACCGCGCCAGCACTCCCCTTTTGAAAGGGGCCGGGGGTATGAAAAAAGAGAGTCGTGCGATAGACACGGCTCACTTAATTATTGTGAAGCTGGGGTTGTTGCAGCAGGACTCTTGTTTTCTCTGCATCAGGGCATCTTCACCTTTTTAGAAGAAGCAACCCGGGGCACAACAAGAGTCTTACTCGACATTGAGGAGGTAGTATGACTTCTTGCCTTTCTGGACAAGGATGCTGCCACAGTAGAGGACATCGGCAGCAGTGAGACGGCAATCCTCACCCACCTTGGCCTTGTTGACGGAAATGGAGTTCTGCTTCAGTTCACGACGGATTTCGCCTTTGGAGGCGAACATGCCCGTTTCAGCAGCGAGGTCGATTAGACTGACACCTTGGTCGATGGTGGAACGGGAAACGGAGAACTGAGGCACGCCCTCGAAGACGGAAAGCATGGTGGCGCGGTCGAGGCTGTTGAGCTGCTCAGTAGTACCCTTGCCGAAAAGGAGCTCGGAGGCGGACACGGCCATGTCGTAGTCACGCTGGGAGTGAACCCTGCAAGTGATGTCCTTTGCCAAGGCACGCTGCAGAACACGGCGCTCGGGAGCTTCGGCATGCTGACGCTCGCACTCCTCGATCTCTTCACGGCTGAGGAGGGTGAAGATGCGGATGTAGCGTGCGGCATCGACATCGGAGCAGTTGAGCCAGAACTGGTAGAACTTGTAGGGGCTGGTCTTGGTAGGATCCAACCAGACATTGCCACCTTCGGTCTTGCCGAACTTGGTGCCGTCGGCCTTGGTGATGAGCGGGCAGGTGAGGGCAAAGGCCTCGCCCCCTTCCATGCGGCGGATAAGCTCGGTGCCGGTGGTGATGTTGCCCCACTGGTCGGAGCCGCCCATCTGCAAACGGCAGCCCTTGGTACGATAGAGGGTGAGATAGTCGTAGGCCTGCAGGAGCTGGTAGCTGAACTCGGTGAAGGAAAGCCCCGTTTCGAGACGTTTCTTGACGGAGTCCTTGGTCATCATATAGTTCACGGTGATATGCTTGCCCACATCGCGGATGAAATCGAGGAAGAGATAGTCCTTCATCCAGTCGTAGTTGTTGCAGATTTCGGCGCCGTTGACGGGATTTTCGAAATCAAGGAACTTGGACAACTGCTGACGGATGCAGCTGACATTATGCTGAACCTCTTCGACAGTGAGGAGCTTGCGCTCGGCAGCCTTGAAGGAGGGGTCGCCAATCATGCCTGTAGCACCACCCACAACAGCAAGGGGTTTATGCCCTGCCATCTGGAGGTGTTTGAGGAGCATGATGCTGACCAAATGGCCAATGTGGAGGGAATCGGCAGTGGGGTCGATGCCCACGTATGCCGTGGTCATTTCTTTATTGAGTTGTTCTTCTGTGCCAGGCATGATGTCGTGAATCATGCCACGCCATTGGAGTTCTTGTACAAGATTTGTTTGCATCGGATTGAAATAAAAAGATGATAAATGAAAAAAAAGAGGTACTGAGAGTTGCCAGTACCTCTTTTTATATCTAATTGCTATTATCTTACAATTAATTTCGAAGTGGCTTTCTGGCTTCCGACAACCACGTTGACCAGATACATGCCGTGAGGCAGGGTCTGGCAGTTGATGGTGTGAGTGTGGACGCCTTCGGCGAGGGTACCGAGGTTCTCGGTATAGACAACCTTACCAGTGATGTCATAGATGTAGACAGTGGTTTTGCCAGCCTTGCCAATGGTGAGTTCCATGGTGGCATTGTCGACAGCGGGGTTGGGATAGAAACGGACGGCATTGTCACCAATGGAGGCAACAGTGGGGATGTCAAGATAGATGTCCTCGGAGACAATCTCATTTCTGTGGTCTTTCACATAAGAGCTGTCCATGAAAATACCACGACCATAGGTGCCAAAGTACATAGCCTTGCTCCATTTGGTACGGGGATAGACATAAAGGACTTCGCTGACACCGTCGTGGCCGATGTGTTTCACCATGGGGTAATCATAGGTAACCTGTTCCATAGCGGTGACAGGAACGCCGCGGAAGTCGCCATACTCAGTCCAAGAAGGATTGGAGAGACTGGGAGACATGAAGACACCATCTTCGGTTCCGACATAAACCTCGCCCTTGGTGCATTCAATCATAGCGGAGTATGCAGGAAGGCTGTTGGGAAGAGGCATATTGACGATACGATAGTTGTCGGAGGAGGCGTTCTCGATGCGAACAACATTGGGAGCATTGTTGTTGAAACCGTCGAAAGTGAGGATAATGCAATCGGTTCCCTCGCGAGGATCAACGGTGATGGAGGAGATACGACGACCAAAGAAATAATTGCTGTCGCTGACAAGGATGGTATCGGTTTTAGTGACACGGGTGCTGATCAAATAGTTGAGAGCATCGCGGATTGCAGGAACGGGCTGATTGTAGTCAACGGAACGGAGGCCACGGACGCGGGCAATGAATGACTGCTTGAGGGTGTCGTTTTCAACAACCACAAAGGCGCAGTCGCCATTCTTTGACATAGCAGTGTAACGGACAGCCATATGGGGTTTGAAGTAGCCGTTGATACCATAGATATGGCTCCAGAAACGGGTTTCGTTGGAATTGTCAAACACTCTACGGAAATCGGTGGGGAACCAGCAGTAGGAGACATTGGAGTTGTCGGGGAGACCATTCTCAACGGTGACAGCAAGCATGCGGCTGGCGTAAGGGACATGAGCGGTCTGACGGAGTTCGTCGCGGACAATGAAGCTATGATCGAACACATGATAGAAAGGATAGGAGGCGTGAGCCGGAGACATAATCATGATGGAGTCACCAGCCTGGATGCGGAAATTGAGGGAGAGGTTATGGCGCACACCGTTGCGGAGGATGTAGCTGAGAGTATCAATAGTGAAAGTCATGCTGTCATTGGACATGTTATGGTCGGTCTCCCAAAGGTAGATCTGACCGATGGCGGGGCCACCCTCAATCTGATCGGAGAGGAAAGCTTGGTCACTGGTCCAGGTCTGGGTGTTGGTATAGTCGGAATAGTCAGCATAGGCACGACCGATGGAACCGTTGGAGGAGGAAACGAAGAGCGTACGACGGACAAAGGGCAGATACTGCATGAAGCGGGAAGCAGCAACTTTACCACCATCACCTTTCCAAATGATATTGGCCATGTGGTTCATGTTGCCGCGGGTGGCATCGTACCAAGTGGAATCGTTGACACCGCCGTTGTGAGCCACGCGAGCCTCGATGAAGGGGTTGGCATTGCTATTGGCACCGGAGATGATGGAACCGTCGGGAGCGACAGCAAGACCATTGATCTGAACGTTGTTCAAACCACGGCTGTAGTTGCTGTATCTACCATTGTTAAGGTCGGCATAAACGCCACCGTCAGTGGCAAAATAATTTTCGGAGATATATCTCATATTCTCTTCGTCCCAGAGAACAAGCTGAGTAATCTGATGAACGCCGGAATGTACAAACATACGGTTGGAATAGACGTATGACATGTAGTCACCAGCATTGAGTTGGTACTCATTTGAGGTAAGAACCGTCCACTGATAAGGCGAATCGGGCACGAAACCCTGGCCGAGCCAAACATTGGCACCAGCGATGTAGACAGTCTCAGGATGGATAGGATCAACGCTGATGGCGCCGCAGGTCTTTGCAGTAGCCACAGAATTGAAAGGAGTAACAGTAGAGGAGGAGAGGAGGAGCCAAGAGTTGGTGTTGCGGGTGAGGTAGAGACCTTTCATAAGACCATTGTTATCGCTGGCCATGGCGTAGAGGTAGCTCTCGTCAGATGGGGCAAGGGCAAGGTCGATGTAAGCGGTTCCCTGACCGAAGCCTTCGCAGCTACCAGTGATATTGACAGGAGCGGAAGCATTGATGACATCACTGATTTTGTAGAGGCCACCGCCGCAGGAGAAGAAAGCACGGTTGTGCTGTTTCGAAACAACAACCGAACGGATGTTGCCCTCGAAAACAACCTGAGGATAGGTATTCCAATCACTGGCCTGACGGATGTTCCAACGGAAAAGGCCTTTGGGAGTAGCAATGAAAACATAGGTAACGTTTTCGGCTCTCATCATGGCCATCGAACTCACAGAGGCAAAATTAGCATCGAGGTCGAAACCAGGATCGATCCGATTGAGACGGCTGAAACTGTTGTTTTTCATGTTGAAAAGGAACAAGCCGCGACCAATGGCAGCCATCTTCGTGAGGTTGGAGCCCTTAGGATAGTAGCTCTCGCCTGTGGCAATGAGGATGGTGCTGTCGTCAACCTGAAGCATGTTGCTGATGGGGAGGGTCAACTCTTTACCGTCTAAATAACAAGGTATATAATTCCATATATCTTGTTCAGCATTGCTGCGAGTATAGAGACCACCTGTTGCAGTTCCTGCATACAATGTTGCATTCACGCCCCCATTAGGGCTTACGTTGGAGACAATAATTGAGGTGACACGACCACCGATATTATCGGGGCCGATTTCAACCAATTTGTTGCTGTGAAAATTTGCTTTTTGGGCGGTAGCAGTGCCTGCAAGACAGACGCAGAAACCCACAATCAAGCCGAGAAGTACTTTTCTACTTTTCATAAGATATTGATATTTAATTAGATATTTAATTTTCATTCAAGTCTTTTAATTAGCAAAGATACATTTTTTTTCTATAATAATGACCTTTTCGTGCTAAAAAAACAAAAAAAGTGTTTTTGTTGCAATAAAAAAAAGTGGGGGGCGTTATCAAGGCAAATTCCAAAAGAGGGGCATAAACACCCATTCCGACATACAAAAGGGTATGATGAAAGGACGGCTTGGCCCCTCACGGTTTTTTTAACAGAATAGTTTACAATCTATGAATCAATAAAAAACAATATATGGAAGATTTTGTCAATATCCAAGAATTGAATGAGCGCATAGCCCGGGAGAGTGCCTTTGTGGACGCCCTGACGCTCGAACTACGCAAAAACATCATCGGGCAAAAACACATGCTGGAAGGATTGATGATAGGATTGCTGAGCAATGGCCACATCCTGCTTGAAGGCGTGCCTGGTTTGGCCAAAACACTCACCATCACCTCACTGGCAAAGGCTATTGACGCCAAGTTCAGCCGCATACAGTTCACCCCCGACCTGCTGCCCGCCGACCTGTTAGGCACCATGATTTACAGCCAAAAGACCGAGACCTTCAATGTCAAGAAAGGACCCATTTTCTCCAACTTCATTCTTGCCGACGAGATTAACCGCGCCCCGGCCAAAGTGCAGAGTGCACTGCTGGAAGCCATGCAGGAACGCCAAGTGACCATTGGCGAAACCACCTACAAACTGGAAGAGCCCTTCTTAGTCATGGCCACCCAGAACCCCATCGAGCAAGAAGGCACCTACCCCCTGCCAGAAGCTCAGTTGGACCGTTTCATGCTGAAAGTTGTCATCTCCTACCCGCAGAAAGAGGAAGAGCGCCAAATTCTCCATCAACAGATGGCTGGCACCAACGCCGACCAACGCCCCATCCTGTCTCCCGCCGACATTCTGAAAGCCCGTACACTGGTCCGCGAAGTCTACATGGACGAGAAGATTGAGAACTATATCACCGACATTATTTTTGCCACCCGCTACCCCGAGCAGTATGGACTGAACAGTCTGAAGGGCATGATTAGCTACGGCGCTTCGCCTCGTGGAAGCATCAACCTTGCCTTAGCCTCAAAGGCTTACGCCTTCATGCGCCGTCGCGGATACGTCATCCCCGAGGATGTACGTGCCATGGCCATGGATGTGTTGCGCCACCGCGTAGGTCTCACCTACGAGGCCGAGGCCGAAAACGTGACCAGCGAAGAGGTTGTGAACGAAATTCTTAATCGCGTTGACGTCCCCTAAACCAACCCCTGTAACTGACACATTCTTATCATCAGCGGCGGGGCGGGCTCCCCACCAGTTTTTTTCAAACCGCCCGCAATGATTTATGGAACAAAACAACGAAATACTAAAAAAGGTACGCAAGATTGAGATAAAGGCACGAGGATTGTCTCGTCAACTCTTCTCCGGCGAGTATCACAGTGCTTTCAAAGGGCGCGGTATGGCCTTCAGCGAAGTCCGCGAATACCAATATGGCGATGACATTCGCAGCATCGACTGGAATGTCACTGCCCGCCTTCACCACCCGTATGTGAAGGTGTTTGAAGAAGAGCGTGAACTGACCGTGATGTTGCTGGTGGACGTGAGCGGATCCAATCGGTTCGGCACCCACCACCAGTTCAAGGAAGAACTGGTGGCCGAAGTGGCTGCCACTTTGGCTTTCAGTGCCATCCAGAATAACGACAAGGTGGGCGTAATCCTTTTCAGCGACAGGATTGAGAAATTCATCCCCCCAAAGAAAGGCAGCAGCCATATCCTTCGCATCATCCGTGAACTCATCACCTTCAAACCCACCAGCAACGGGACCAATCTTTCCCAAGCATTGGGCTACTTCTCCAATGTCATCAAGAAGAGATGCACTGCGTTTCTGCTGAGCGACTTCTACGACGACAACTACACCGATGCCCTGAAGATTGCTTCAAGCAAACACGACCTGGTAGCCATCCGCATCGCCGACGAACGAGAGGTACGCCTCCCCGACTTGGGTCTTGCCAAATTCTACGACCCCGAAACCGACGAGACCATCTGGATTGACACTGCCGACCCAACCATACGCCGTGATTTCGAATCCCGCTATGCTGCTCACGTCAACCGCGTGGAAGAGTCATTGCGCAAGTATGGCATAGACCGCACCATCCTCTATACTGGCGAGGACTATGTGAAAGAGTTGAAAAGACTCTTCGAACGGCGCTCCGGATCGGTCAGCCGTCACGGATAGCCGAAACATAACAATCACCTTCCTGCTTTTTCTGGACTTCCACCAAAAGCCAAAGGCTATTAAGTAAAAATTATAATGAAGAAAAGATTCATCATATTAGGGCTCTGCATGGTCTGGCTGGTCGGACAGGCTTTCGCACAGGACACTGTGTCTACAGCCGACATTCAATACCGTTTCAGGCTGGACACCACCACCATTGCTCTTGGCGACCAAACCATTCTTTCCATTGAGCGGACACCTATTTACCCTTCACTCGACGACCTGTCCAACAACGATATTGTTGCTGTTCGCCAATGGCTGGATACCACCGACGGTACCCTCTACACAGCTCTGACCAGTTTTGAAGAAGGCGAACACTGGTTGCGCATAGGCAACGACTCCGTGATGCTGACGGTGAACGATGTTGCCAATGTCGACACCACCAGTACAGAAATCCGCGACATTGCGGGCATCATGAACCAACCCTACACCTTCGGCGAGATTGCCCGCACCTTACTCTTTTTCTTCTTGTTCTGGGCTGTGGTCGCAGCCGCCGTGCTCCTCTACATCCGCATCAAACGCCACAAACCCCTCATCAGCCTCCCACAGGCTCCTCCCCTGCCCCCTGACACCCGTGCCCTGCACCGTCTCGAAGAGCTGCGACAGCAACAATTATGGCAACAAGGTCGCGTGAAAGAGTACTACACCGAGCTGACCGACAGCGTGCGCGTCTACCTTGAAGAAGCCTACAACATCCTGTCCACCGAGATGACCTCCGACCAAACCCTCGACGCGTTCCACGGATGCAAAGGCTACAGTGCGGACAATGCTTCACTCCTGAGCCAGATTCTGCAAGCAGCAGACATGGTGAAGTTCGCCAAATCAATGCCCCAGCCCTATCAGCACGACATGGCATTGAACCAAGGCATCTCCTTTATTAAGCAAACCGCAGCCTTGAATCCTCAACCCGAGCCGACCTCCGAAAGCGAAGGCGACCCCGCAACATCAAACAACCCTGAATCATGAACCATATCACTTTCGCCCATCCCTATCTGTTACTGCTGCTCATCATCATCCCGCTGATGGTGGTGTGGTACGTGATGCGCTACAGGAAACAAAAGCCCGCCCTCCAGTTTTCCAACATCAGCCTCTTCAAAGGTGTGCACAAAACCTTCCGCCAGCGGGCCTATCCGCTCCTCTTCATCCTCCGCATGGTTGCCGTGGGCGCCATCGTCATTGCCTTGGCTCGCCCGCAGAGCATGCTCAGTCGCCAAGAGATGAAGGTGGAAGGCATAGACATTGTTTTGGCTATGGATGTCAGCGGCAGCATGCTGGCAGAGGACTTCAAACCCAACCGTCTTGAAGCAGCCAAGAACGTAGCCTCCGACTTCATCGAGGGGCGTAAGACCGACCGCATGGGACTGGTGGTCTTCTCCGGCGAGGCCTTCACCCAAGTGCCTCTGACCATTGACCACAACGTGCTTCTAAAACAACTTTCCTCCCTTAAAAGCGGCATGATAAAGGACGGCACCGCTCTCGGCGACGGCCTTGCCACTGCCATTAACCGCATCAAAGACAGCGAGGCCAAAAGCAAAGTCATCATCCTCTTAACCGACGGCATCAACAACCAAGGAGCCGTCGACCCACAGAGTGCTGCCGAGATTGCTGCCCTCTACAACATCCGGCTCTACACAATCGGTGTCGGCACCAAAGGCCTTGCCCCCTATCCTTTCCGCGACCCCTTTGGCCGCATCCGCTATCAGAATGTCCCCGTCGAACTGGACGAGCCCCTTCTGACACAAATGGCGCAATCCACCACCGACGGTCAATATTTCCGTGCCACCAACAAGAAATCCCTCCAACAGATCTTCAAGCAAATCGACGAGATGGAAAAGAGCAAGATCGACGTCACCCAATACGCCCAGACCAAAGACGAGTACCTTGGCTGGCTCATTCTTGCCGCTCTCGCCCTGCTGACCGAGATATTGCTGGGTCTCTTCTACTTCCGCAGCACTCCTTAACACACACAATATTCAAAATCATCCTGTAATGATACATTTCGAACATCCCCAAATACTCTGGTTCCTGCTCCTCATTCCCCTCTTTGTGGGGCTGTGGATATGGATTCTTTTACGTAATAAAAAACGCCTTGAGCAGTTTGCCGACAGTGCCATGTTTGGCCGGCTTATCCCCGATGCATCCTCATGGCGTCCTTCACTCAAATTCGGCCTTATCATGCTTGGAGCCGCCTTCCTCATTCTTGCCCTGGCCAACCCACAGGAGGGCAGCAAGATGGTCAAAGGCGAACGTATCGGCAGCGACATTGCCATCTGTCTCGACATCTCCAACAGCATGATGGCCGAAGACATCCAGCCCAACCGTCTGGAACGTAGCAAACGCACCATCAACAACCTCCTCAACGCTCTTGGCAGCGACCGCATCTCCCTTGTGGTCTTTGCTGGCAGCAGCTATGTCCAGATGCCCCTCACCAACGACTACAGTGCCGTGAAACTCTTTCTGGACCAGATAGACTGCAATCTAATCAGTGCCCAAGGCACGGCCATAGGCGATGCCATCGAGAAGGGCATGGAGACCTTCGGCTACGGCGACCCCGACCGTGAATGGGTGAAGAACCAGGGCCGCGCCATCATCGTCATCTCCGACGGCGAGAACTTCGAGGACGATGCCCAAGCCGCAGCCCGCAAAGCCGCCAGCGAAGGCATCACTGTCTGCACCATCGGCATGGGCCTCACCGAAGGCACTCCCATCCCCGAATACCGCGGCAACCAGCGTGTAGGCTACAAACGCGACCGCAATGGCAACACCGTAACCACCCATCTTGACGAAGCCACCCTTACCTCTATCGCACAGGCGGGCAAGGGCATCTACGTCCGCGCCACCAACATCAACTCCGGTGTGCAGGAGATTGTCCGTCTCATCGAAGGGCTTGAAAAGGACCACTACGGCGAAGCCATCTTCTCCGAATACGAGAGCCGCTACCAGTACCCCCTTGCCGCCGCACTCGTATGCCTCATTGCCGAGCTCTTCATTTTTGAACGCCGCAACAAGAAATTCAATATCGACAAACTGCTGAAAGAAAAGAACACCAAATAATCATTTCCCCCATCCGACAATGAAAACCTCACGATACATACCATTGCTCCTCCTTGCGCTCTGTCTGCCATCACTCCTTTCGGCACAGAGCAGCTCCGTGCGCAAAGAGACCCGCCGAGGCAACCGCGAATACAAGTCGCAGCACTACGATCGTGCCGAAGTCAACTACCGCCGTGCACTCCACGAGGACAGCACAGCCTATCGCGCCCAATACAACCTCGGCAACACCCTCTACCGACAGAAAAAGTACGACGAAGCCATACAGCACTACGATCAAGCCCTCACCCAACCCGGCCTCAAAGACAAGGAGCGCAGCCAGATTCTCCACAACCGTGGCAACAGCTACCTGAAGGCCGGTCTTGACAAAGAGAACCGTGCCGAAGGCATGCAGCAGTTCCAACAAGCGGTCAACGACTACCAGGAGGCCCTCAAACTCTCGCCCAAAAACGACGACACCCGCTACAACCTCTCCTACGCCAAAAAGATGCTCCAGCAAGCACAGCAACAGCAACAACAGCAGCAAGGCGGCAACCAGAATCAGGACAACCAGGACAAGAAAGACAACAAAGACAAGCAAGGCAACAACGGTCAGGACAAGCAGCAACAGCAGCAAGACCAAAACAACCAGAAACATCAACAACAGCAACAGAACCAACAGAACCAGCAAGACCGTCAACAGCAGAAGCAACAGCAACGCCAACAACAGCAAAAGAAACAAGATGCCGAGCGACTGCTCGAAGCCGTAAAGAACAACGAAAAAAACACCATGAAGGAGAACGCCAAGAAGGTTGAAGTGGCCGCTCCCCGAAGCATTGAAAAAGACTGGTAGCAAAGAACCCTTAAATTGAAAAAGGAAAGATGAAAAGTGAAAAACAATATATCACCCCCAAGCCTACCGAAGTATGGCTCACCCACCAACTTCCGTTTTCATCATTCACCTTCCAACCCCTTAGGGCATTTTAAACTCTGATATTATGAAAAAAGCACTTATATCATTATTATTCTTCACCCTCAGCCTTGCCGCCGTCGCTCAGGAGCTGACCGTCCGTGCCCCTGGCCGTGTTGAGCAAGGACGCCGATTCGAAGTCCGCTTTGAGGTAAACAGCCGTGCCGACGACTTCCGAGGCCCCTCCTTCAAAGGGCTCTCGGTGCTCTCCGGCCCCAACGTCTCGCACCAAACCAACATGTCCATCATGAACGGACAGATGTCCCGTTCCGTCTCCACAGGCTTCACCTACATCATCCAAGCCGATGTCGAAGGCACATTCAACATAGGTGGTGCCAGTTGCAATGTTGACGGCAAACGTGTCTCCTGCCAGGGATTCACCATCACGGTCGAGAAAGCCGGCACCCAGGCACCCCAGCAGCAAGCCTACGGCGGAGGCCAGTCTCGCCGACAAAGCTCCACGCAGCCCTCCCAGTCTGGCAACATCGACAGCAAGTCGCTCTTTGCGCGTGCCAGCATCAGCAAAAACAACCCCTATCAAGGCGAGCAAGTCATCCTCACCTATAAAATCTACACGCAAATCTCACTCAGCCAGTATCAGATTGACAAACTGCCCGGCAACAAAGGTTTCTGGAGTGAAGACATCACCCGCGACGGCACCGTCCATCAATACGAGGAGACCGTAGACGGACGTCGCTACATGGTGGCCGAAATCCGCCGTGGAGCCCTCTTTGCCCAGGAGAGCGGCAAGCTCACCATCGAGCCCCTCGACCTTGATGTTCTGGCCCTCGTACAGCGTCAACGCCAGCGCACCGGCTCCATCTGGGACCTTTTTGACGACCCCTTCTTCAACCCCACACAGGCTGTCGAGAAGCACCTCCGCACCAACAGCATCAACGTCCGCGTCAAGCCCCTGCCCCAAGCACCCGAGCATTTTAACGGTGCCGTGGGCAGCTTCAGTGTCAAGGGCGAAACCGACACCCGCCAAGTACGTGCCAACGAGGCCATTACCTACCGCCTCACCGTCAGTGGTTCTGGCAACCTGATGCTCATCGATGCTCCCCAAATCGATTTCCCCAAAGTCTTTGAAGTCTACGACCCGCAAATCAACGACAACATCAACCGCTCCACCAACGGCATCAGCGGCAGCCGTACATTCGAGTGGATACTCATCCCCCGCAACCAAGGCGACTACGAGATTCCCGAAGTCTCATTCGTCTTCTTCGACCCCAACACTGGCCGCTATGTCACCAAGCGGCTGCCCGCCATCCCCCTGCACATCGACAAGGGCGACCCCAAATCCATGAAGAACGTCACCAGCAACAAGAGTGATGTCAAGTTGCTCAACAGCGATATCAACTACATCCAGAACAGCACCAGCGGCCTTATCCCCCTCGGCCAGCGCGACAGCTTCCCCTGGTGGTTCTGGTTCCTCCTGGTCCTCATCCTTGCCGCCACGGCTGCAGGCATTCTCTTTGGCCGTCGCCGCCAGGCGCAGCAGCAGGACATTGCCGGCATGCGTCTGCGTCGTGCCACCAAGATGGCCCGCAAACGTCTCAAGACGGCTGCCGCCTACCTCCACAGCGGCGATGACAACCGTTTCTACGAAGAGATCTACAAAGCCATCTGGGGCTGCCTTGCCGACAAATACAACATCCAACTCTCACGCCTCAGCAGCGACACCGTCCGCGACTGCCTGGCCGAGAAGCAGGTGCCCGAAGAGCAGCAGCAACGCATCCTGCAGACCCTGCAAAAAGTGGACTTTGCCCGCTTCGCCCCTGGCGATGCCGCCTCGCGCAAACAAGAGATTTTCGACGAAGCCCTCCAAATGATTGTGATGATTTAACAACAACATGTAACCATGAAGAGAATCCTTTCCATCCTCATACTCGCTGTAGCCCTCAGCGCCACAGCCCAAACCCCTCGCCAACTCATGCAGCAGGGCAACGACGCTTACGCCAAATCCGATTTCGCCGAAGCCGTCCGGCTCTACAACACCGTCCTCGACGCTGGCTACCAGTCCGCGGACCTCTACTACAACCTCGGCAACGCCCACTTCCGCATGGAAGACTACGGCCTTGCCATCCTCAACTACGAGCGGGCCCTGCGCCTCAAACCCAACTTCCGCGACGCTCGCGAAAACCTCGACCTCGCCAACAGCAAAACCGAAGACGAGATTGCCGCCCTGCCCGAAATCTTCATCGTCCATTGGGCTCATAGCATCGTGACCTGGTTCAGCCCCACAGGCTGGCGCATCCTCCTGCTCTGCCTCCTTGCCCTCTTGGGCGGCCTCACCGTCTTCTTCGTCCTCTCCTCACAGTACAGCAGCCGCAAAGGCGCCCTCATCGGCATCTCCGTCACCGCTGTCCTGTTGCTGCTCTGTCTGGCCTGCACCATTGCCTCCAGCGTGCGCTACAACCGCCACAACCAAGCCATCGTCACCAGCCCCATGGCCGTTGTGAAAAGCTCGCCCGAAGACAAGAGCGTGGACAAACTCATACTCCACGAAGGCACAAAGGTCAACATCGAAGAGACCCTCGGCTCCTGGCACAAAATCCAGATTGCCGACGGCAACTCTGGATGGATGAACCAATCCGACATAACTGTGATATAACCAATAAATAACACCCATGAAAAAGGCACTCATTCTCATTATCCTTTCATTCCTTGCGCTCCCCCTTTGCGCACAGAATGAACCCGACAAGGTGGAGTATGTCGACGACGAAGCCTGTGGCTGCGAACTCGTTTTCATCAACGGCATACAGACCACCCAGGACGGCGACCGCTACGGCTTCAAGCGCGAAGACGGCAGCATCATCACCCCGAACAAATACATGTTTGTCGACCATTTCCACGGCAACTACTGCAAGGTATACCTCAACTACGACAGCTGCGGCCTTATCAACCGCGACGGTGTCGAGGTCATCCCCTGCCTCTACAAAAACGTCTCCTATCCCCTCGACAGCCTCATCCTTGTCCAGAAAGACAGCCTTTTCGGCTACTTCGACACCCTCGGCAACATGCGCATCCCCATCAAGTATCCCGCTGCCTCCTCCTTCAACGAGGGGCTTGCCGTGGTGGCGGACTATGTCGACACCAACATCGTTGCCTACGGCTTCATCGACCACTTCGGCAACATGGTCATCAAACCCTCCTACCAGTATGCCTTCCCCTTCAACGAAGGCTTTGCCGTTGTCAAGGCCTACAACCGCTACGGCATGATTGACCGTTCGGGACGCGAGGTTTTCCCCATCAAATGGGAGATACTCACCTCCATGTTCGAGGGCCATCTGTTTGCCGGCGACGACAACGGCCTTGCCCTTTACAACAACAAATTCGAGCAACTCACCCAACCCGTCTATACACAGCTCGACGGCAAGACCGAGGACCGCATCCTCGTGATGCGCGACGGCAAATACGGCTACCTTGACCCGCAAGGCAACGAGGTCATCCCCTGCCAATACGACCGTGCCGGCCTCTTCAAAGACAGCCGCGCCTACGTCAGCATCGGCAACAAATGGGGCATTATAGACCGCACCGGCCGCGTCGTGCTCCCCATCGAGTATGACAACAGCGGCTACCGCGCCGAGGCCTACATCTACCACGACGGCCTCGCACTCGTCGAGAAGGACCACTTCTACGGCTACGTCGACATCGAGGGGCGCCCCGTCATCTACCCCTGCTTCAAGAACGCCTACCAGTTCTCCGAAGGCCTTGCCCCCGTCTACATCGGCTCATGGGGCTACATCGACACCAAGGGCGACTTCTACATCCCCCCCGTGTTCGACATTGCCTCGCCCTTCTCATGGGGCCGCGCCGAGGTGATCTACAAAGGCGAAACCCACAAGATAAACACCGAGGGACGCTGCGTCAAAAACTGCAAGAACGCCCCCAAATCCTGGCGATAACCAACACCACCGAACCATGCAACAAGTATCACACGCCGGCACCGTCATCTCCTCCGAAAGTGGAATAGTGAAAGTGCAGATGCAAGTGGTCAGCGCCTGCTCCGCCTGCGCGGCACACGCCAACTGCACCTTCTCCGAGAAGAAAGAGAAGATTGTCGACATCGACACCCCTCAATGGCGGGACTACACACCCGGCCAACGCGTCAACGTCATCATCCAATCCGGCCGCGGACTCCAGGCAGTGCTCATCGCCTACATCCTTCCCGCCGTGCTCCTGCTGGCCACCTTCGGCACCCTCTACGCCCTCCGCCTCCCCGAACTCTCTGTGGCCCTTGCCTCCTTGGCCGTCATCGCCCTCTACGGCGCCCTCCTCTACCTGCTCCGCCACCGTCTGCAGAACCGGTTCACCTTCCGCATCGAGAAGCTTAGCTAACCCCTCGCTAACCCCTCGTCCACTCCTTCTACCCAATTCCTTGTTCATTTCTTCCTTCATTTATCCAATGAAAGAGGAACAAATGAGGAACAAATGTTAGAGAACTGACCTTTAAGAAGCGAAGATGCCCCCTGCCGCGGGGGAAGCACCTCAAAGCCAAACCGACAACCATACCCAGCCTACGCAAGCGGCGGTGCTTCGTCCACCTCATCCCAGCCACAACCGTCCCTACTGCCGTAGCCCAAGGTTTTTCAACAACTCAGCGTTGATTAATTTTCAGGCTGGGAGCGTTCCAATCAAATAAAAAGGTATAATTTTGCAATTTGAAACATAATATCCATTGCGCAATGAAAACCACACGTCAGTATCACCACGGCATAGTGCTTTTTGCACTCTTGGCCATGCTTGTTGTCACCCCCGCAGCCACTGAGGCTCAGGAGCCTGCAGCAGCAGCACAAACCGAGCACCAATACAACGACGACATCCACTCCTTCATCCTCAAACGCCTGCGCCAGAACACCCGCCAGCGCGAAAAACAGATGAACAAACAGATCCAGCAGATGCTCATCAACCTGCCCAACGCAGAGAAACTCTACGACGAGACCTTCGTCCGCATCACCACCGACGTGACCGAGGACACCACCGAGGACGGCCAGCCCGAAATCAACTTCGTCTACAACATCTCCTACAACTGCCACCACTTTGAAGGCACCGAGGACGACTACCCCTCAGGGGCATACCTTTGGAACAGCTCCAACTCCTGCCGCGCCATCTGCAACCTCACCCGCACCATGGTGGACAATGAGCTCTCCGACCTCTTCACCGCCGGCCATCGCACCACAGTCACCATCACCTCCACCACCGATGCCGCCGAAATCACACATATAGACTATCATGGCGAATACGGCGACTTCCGCTACATGCCCGCCGTCTTCAACGACGAGAACGTCCGCATCTCCGTGGACCAGACCGAAGGCATCACCACCAATGCCCAGCTGGCCTACGTCCGTGCCCGCAGCGTGCAGAGCTTCCTGGAGGAGAACGTCGCAGCACTCAAAAAGACCACTAACGAATACCGCCACATCACCCGTTGTTTTGACATGACCGGCCCCCACTACCGCCGTTCAAGCCTCCAGATTGTAGTCCACGGAGCCTTCGACGCCGCTGCCCGTAGCCTCGAAGCCGCCCTGCAAAACGACGAGTACGTCGACTTCAACATCCCCCACATCGAAGAGAACAGCAACAGCAAGACCTACGCCCTCATCATAGCCGAAGAGGAGTACACCGCACCCCTGCCCAACTGCGACTTTGCCACCAACGACGGCGACGTGCTGCACCAATACTTCGTACACACGCTGGGCATCCCCACGCGCCACGTCAAGGTGCTCCACAACGCCGGCCGTCAGGAAATCTACGACATGGGTATCCACTGGCTCAAGGACATCATCAAAGCCCAGAACGGCGACGTGCACATCATCATCTACTATGCCGGCCACGGCGTGTCCAACCAGAAATGGGCCCCCTACCTTATGCCCAGCGGAGTCGACGTCAGCAAAATCCGCGCCTTCCGCAGCAAGACCGGCGCACTGCCTGAAGACATCGTGCTGAAAGGTGGCGACGCCGAGAAGATACTCAGCCAGTGCATCTCGTTCGACACCCTCACCGGCTGGTTCAACCGCGTCGACGCGTTGAGCTACACCTTTATCATCGACGCCAGTTTTGACGGCATACAGCGCAGTGGCAAACCCTTCTTCACCATCAAGAAAGAGTCCAAGCGCTACCGCACACCCCGCGTGCGAAGCGACATTGTCATCTTCATGGCCGCCGATGGCGACAAGACCGCCTACTCATTCATCGACCAGCATCATGGCTTCTTCACCTACTACATCCTCAAGGAGCTGAAATACACACGCGGTGAAATCACCTTCCAAGACCTTTTCAACAACGTCACCAAGAATCAGGCCTACGAGTCCTCGCTGCAAGGAAAACTGCAGGAACCCAGCATGATTATCGGCGGCAAACTTGGAGAGAACTGGGGCACCCGCACATTCATAAACAACTAATGCTGCGCAAACTAAAAAACAACAATTAAGAATCGCTACCCTTCTCATCATTTTGGATTATTAATTCTTAATTATTATGTTTACCCCCGACTTTATCACCCACCTTAAACCCAATGAGGTGTTCGTATTTGGGAGCAACCTTGCAGGGCATCACGGCGGCGGTGCCGCACGGCTGGCCTATGAGCGCTTCGGAGCCGTCTACGGTCAGGGTGTAGGCCTGCAAGGGCAGAGCTATGCCATCCCCACCATGCAGGGCGGTGTGGAGACCATCCGCCCCTACGTCGATGAGTTTATCAGCTTTGCACAACAGCACCCCGAACTGACGTTCCTCGTCACTCGTATAGGCTGTGGGATTGCCGGTTTCACCGAAGAGGAGATTGCTCCACTCTTTGCCGACGCCCACCTTGTCCCCAACATCGTCCTGCCCAAGAACTGGTAAACTGCCTTTGTATTTTTTTTGAAGAAGCAATAATAAAAAGTGCTCAACCGCGTTACCGCATAATAATAACGACATTTAATCAAACACAGAAAATGAAAAAAATCATCCTTGCCGTAGCCATCATGCTCCTCGCTTTCGGAGCCGCTACTGCTCAAAACACATTCCGTGGTATTGTAAAATACAAAATTGAAAGCACCGGTAAGGTGGACATCAAAATCCCAGCCGAGCAGTCCACCATTGAACTGAAAGTATACGACAACCAGTTGCTCTACGAGCAAACCATCCAGAACGGCATGAAGGTGGCACAAGCCATTGACTTCAGCCAGGCCATCTCCTACCTTGCCGCCAACGGCATCGAGCTGGAGACCTACACCGGCGACGGCAAATTCATCGTACGCGACGAGGCTAAGAAAGAGAGCATGGACAGCCTCTACATCGAAGACAAAGAGCCCGGCCATTTCTACTACGAGAACGTCAACGAGACACAGGAGATGCTCGGCTACACCGTCCACAAAATGATTATGCACCGCTACAACGAAGAGGGCGAGGACAACCCCATCGTCTGCTGGTACAGCACTGAGATTGGCCCCGAGTACAACCTTGTGCTTGGCCGTATGAAGGGATTCCCATTCGTCTTCACCCAGGAGTTGGGCGAGGGCCGTGCAGTCACCTACACCGCCATCGAGGTGGTGAAAGGCAAAGTGAAGGATGTCGATATGCTCCTCCCCGCTGGCTACAAGGATGCTTCCGGCGAAGAGTTTGAGACCTTCCGCAACGAGCTGAAAGACGCTATCGAACTGCTCGAAGACTAAGAAAACAACCTCACTGATTGAAAAGTGAGAATTGAAAAGTGAAATCAGGTATGCGCATCCTTTTCAATTTTCACTTTTCATTTTTCAAATGATACAATGGCAAAGAAGAAATCCAAGAAAACCCCACGCCCTACCAGCCGTTTTATCGAGTACTGGCGCACACAGCAGTGCCGCAAGCTTCGCGGTGCCTGCTACATCCTTTTCGCAGCCTTCCTCACCGTGGCCATGACCTCCTTTTTCATCTCATGGCCGTCACATAACAACTGGCTGGGAGCCCTTGGATTCCATCTTTCCAAAATCATTGTCCAGAACACCTTCGGCATAGCCTCCTACGGCCTTGCCTTCCTCTTGCTGCTTTATGGCTTCCGCCTGTGGGGCAGAGACCTCCTGCCTTGGAACAAGACCCTGTGGAGCACACTTTTCTGGATGGTGTGGCTCTCGTCCGTGCTGGGCTACTGCTTCGGCCGTTGGGGTAAAGGCGACATTGTCATGGGCAACTACGTGGGTGTGGTGGGCGATTTCGTTGCCCAAAGCTGCTACCACCTCATCAAGTGGGGCACCCTTGTGCTTTTCGCTTTCCTTGCCATCGTCTTCCTCGTCATCGTTCACAAGGTGCACATTCGACCCCCAAAGGTCAACCTCTCCCTGCAGGATATTAAGAGCATCATGCCCGCACCCCGTCCCAAAGAAGAGGCCGAGCAGCCTGTACCTGAGGCTCAACCCACACCGCCCCAGGAACCTGCCAAGCCTGAACCGCCCGCAATGGAAGATAACAAAATCACCTTCTCCATCGACGACGAGTTCAGCCGCATCAACCAGCGGGCACAATCTCAAACGAACACCAATGCCGACGACTCCACTCCTGCTGAGAAACCCCAACCCGCATTCACCATTGCTGACACCCCGCAGGTGGCCACGGACCAGCAGGAAGAAGACGCTGCCCGCTACTCCGAATTCGAGAACGTACACACCTCCCACCACTACACCGTCGACGAACTCTACGACCCGCACCTCGACCTGAAGCAGTACCAGATGCCCAACACCGACCTGCTCACCGACTGGGAAGTGCGCAACGTCAAAGTGACTAAGGAGGAACTTGTGGCGAACAAAGACCACATTGTCGAAACCCTGCGCAACTATAACATCGAAATTGTCGAAATCACCGCCTCGCCGGGACCCACCGTCACCCTCTACGAGATAAAGCCCGCACCCGGCATCCGTATTTCCAAAATCAAGAGTCTTGAGGACGACATCGCCCTCAGCCTCTCTGCCCTTGGCATCCGCATTATCGCCCCCATTCCGGGCCGCGGCACCGTCGGCATAGAAGTCCCCAACGCCAAGCCCCAAATCGTCTCCATGAAAAACATGCTGGAGTGCGATGCTTTCCGCAACAGCGGCAAAATGGAACTGCCCATTGCCTTCGGCAAAACCATCAGCAACGAGCCCTTTGTCACCGACCTTGCCAAGATGCCGCACCTCCTCATGGCTGGTGCAACGGGCACGGGCAAATCCGTCGGTCTCAATGCCGTCATCGCCTCACTGCTCTACAAGAAGCATCCCTCCGAGCTCAAATTCGTCATGGTCGACCCCAAAAAGGTGGAGCTCTCCCTCTACAATAAAATCGAGCGTCACTACCTTGCCAAGCTCCCTGACAGCGAAGAGGCCATCATCACTGACGTCAAGAAAGTGGTCCGCACACTGAACTCACTCTGCATTGAAATGGACCAGCGCTACGACCTGCTCCGCAAGGCTGGCGTGCGCAAGATTACCGAATACAACGACAAATTCATCCATCGCCAGCTAAACCCCGAAAACGACCACCGCTTCCTGCCCTACATCGTACTTATCATCGACGAGTTTGCTGACCTCATCATGACCGCGGGCAAGGAAGTCGAGATGCCCATCTGCCGTCTTGCCCAGTTGGCCCGTGCCGTCGGCATACACCTCATTATCGCAACCCAGCGCCCCACCACCAACATCATTACCGGAACCATCAAGGCCAACTTCCCTGCCCGTGTAGCATTCAAAGTCACCAGCGGTATAGACTCCCGTACCATCCTTGACTGTAGCGGTGCCCAACGTCTCATTGGCCGTGGCGACATGCTCATCTCCCTTGCCGGGTCCGACCTCGTCCGCATACAATGCGCTCTTATTGAAACCGACGAGATTGAGGAACTAGCCGACTTCATCGGCTCCCAACGCGGCTATCCGGAAGGGTTCCTGCTGCCCGAATATCTCGACGAAAACGAAGAGCCCAACAAGGACTTCGACCCAAAGCAGAAAGACGAATTCTTCAACGATGCCGCCCGCCTTGTTGTGGCCAGCCAGTTCGGCTCCACATCCCTGTTGCAACGCAAACTGCAACTCGGCTACAACCGTGCGGGACGCATCATCGACCAGCTCGAAGCCGCAGGCATTGTGGGTCCCTACAACGGTTCCAAAGCCCGAGAAGTGCTGGTTCACGACGAAGTGCAACTCGAAGAAATACTGCGCAATCTCTAACCCCGCCAAGCCATGACTCCCACCGAAGACTACTGCCGTCGCAACACATCGCTGCCGGACGATAGTCTTTATCCCATCGAGCGTTCCATCGCCCTCCACACTGCCATGCCCCACATGGCCTCCTCGCCCTACCAAGGGGCTTTGTTGCAGATGCTCGTCTCCCTCACACATCCAACTATTGCCGTCGAGGTGGGCACCCATGCCGGCTACGGAGCCGCGTGCATAGCCAAGGGCATGGGGAACCACGGCACCCTCCACCTTATCGAAGCCAATGACGAATTCGAAAACCTCATCCTTCACCATGCCGATCTGGCTTCCATCCGAGACAGAATCAACCTGCACATCGGTATTGCCGCCGACATTATCCCCACCCTGCCGGACGGCATAGAATTTGCCTTCATCGATGCCGACAAAGAGAACTACGACCTTTACTACTCCCTACTGCTACCCAAGATGAAGCCCGGCGGACTCCTGCTGCTGGACAACATGCTGTGGTACGGGCGTGTGGTAGAATATGACAACGACCCTACCCACGAGGGACGCCAACTTCGCTGCGAGCGCGAAACCCGTGCACTCCATCAGCTGAACCACCGCATCACCCTCGATCCCCGCGTGGACAATATCCTCCTTCCCATCCGCGACGGCCTGATGCTCTGCCGTTTGCGTTAGGAAGAAGCAAGTCCCCACACAACACCTTCCCCTATTCGTTCTTCTTCAACAACAAGCACGAGACAATCTCCTTTTGTTCCGTTTCCCCGAAGAATGACAATTATTACTTTCCGATAAAAAAATGCGAGGACAACAAAAAAATGGGCTGACATCAAAGCCATGTCAGCCCATTAGATTCTCTTAGCAGTCGCCAAACATAATCAAGGGCAATATGAGCGTCAGGGAAGAATGACGGATGAGAAGATGGAAACGCAATGAGCAAAGGGTGAATCGTACCGATTCGGGAATCGATTGATGCATGAACATGATTCGGCAATGGTTGAGTCAAAAATGATTTCATTTTTTTAAAATGTCAGTTTTTTTTTGTACTTTTGCATTTTGAAATAATTGACGCGTCATGAAGAAACGAATCTTGTTTGGAGCCGTAGCGCTGGTGCTGCTGACGGCTTCTTGCACCAAGGAGAAGCACTGTCGCTGCGCCGTGCTGAGCAGCCAACAGGTGCGCATCATCTCTATCACTCAGGGCAATTGCCACGATTTCACCACGGCCAGTTATCGCGACATCCTGGACCAGCTGCATGTGGATACGCTGGTCTGCACGGACTATCCCTTCGAGGCCGACTCAATGATTGTCTATCCCAACCAAAAGAAAGGAGGAGCCGAGGAATGAAGAAGGTTCTGATTGTTTTGGCCGCCTTGGCCATGGTCGGCATGACGGCCGGATGCTCAAAAAGTGTGCGCTGCCGTTGCCAGGCAGTGGATGCTGTGGACGCCCAGGGGCGGCCGCTGGTCACCTATTTCGATGTCGAGAAGGGCTCGATGTGCAGGAAAATCACTAAGGTCGGTTTCGAACAGCTGCTGGAGGGCAAGCTGGTGAGAGACGTCTATCTGGTGAAGTGCGAGCGCTCAAGCGATGACAACATTTAAGTCCCGCGCGGCAAGGGTCGCCGCCTTAGTGGTGCGAATGGCCTTGGGGGCATTCTTCATCACCTCGGCAGTGCTGAAACTGCTCAGCATTGACGAGTTTGAGGTCTACTTGTTCTCGTACAATGTGCTGTCGCTGCGGGCGTCGATGCTGGCAGCACGGCTGGTGATTGCCGCCGAAGCGCTTGTGGGCATCGGGCTGATGGCCAACATCTGGAAACGTTTTGTGGACCTCAGCGCCCTGCTAATGCTGGTGGGGTTTACCGTTTTTCTGTGCTTCAGCACCCTCGCGGGCCGCAGCGAGAACTGCCAATGCATGGGGGCGATGATTGAGATAAGCCCCGTGCAATCCATCCTGAAAAATGCCGTGCTGCTGCTACTGTTGGTGTTTGCCATGGGCTCACGCCCGTGGGACTGGCATCCGCGCTGGTTCCTGTGGCTCCCGGCCGTGCTGGCCCCGGTGGCGGCGGTGTTTGTCATCTCCGCGCCGGACAGCTGGCTTTTCGGCCCTGACGAGGAGGTGTACAACAGCGAGTTCCTCAAGGAGGCTATGGCTCCCGAAGGCGACTTGGCGGGCACAGGCATAGGAAACGGGCGCAAAGTGGTGGCCTTCCTGACGCCGGGCTGTGCCTACTGCCGCATGGCGGACGAAAAACTGACGCACATACGCCAGCGGGGCGACCTCGATTCAGCGGCATTCATATACCTGATACCCACACGGGACAACCTCGGCACGCAGCCCACCATGGACAGCACAACGTTCCACCAAGCGGCCTACCGGCTAACGAGCAAGACCTTTGCCCTGATTACCTACGGCCAACGGCCGATGGTCTTCCTGATGGAGGGCGGCAGAGTGAAGGCCACGTGCCACTACCGCAACATTGACGAGGGGCAGATAACGGCCTTCCTCCGCAACGAGTAATACCTTTAACATTCCCATTATGCACAGAAAAAGCTTCAAAACTTGGGCTATGATATTGTTGGTGGCCGCCACGTGCCTTGCCGCCACGGCCTGCAACAAACGGTGCCGCTGCACCCGTAACAACTTGACGGTGGACTACTACACCCCCGACGAGCTGGAAGCCCGCGGCAAGAGCTGTGCCGAGATGGTCTATCTGGAAGGCCTCGCCACCAAATACTACAACATCTGCGAATGGGAATACTGAACCCTTGGTCACATACATCTTAGGTCCCAGTCATGCCTACCTTCGCTCTTTGTAGGTCAGTTCTCTAACATTTGTTCCTCATTTCTCTAAGGTATCGAGGAACAACTGACCCCGAAGTGACCTACATCTGACCAAGAAGGAGCGAACCTGGAGACAAGCAAACACGTTTCGGCAAAAAAGCATACGGAAGCCGGCAGCTTCAGCGTATGAGCGACACTGTGCCTGTGAGGGTCTTCCAGGCATTGTCCTTGCTGTCGATATAGCGGATGTAGTAGACGTAAGTTGCTTGCGGACAGGGGCGGCCGTCGTGGGTGCCGTCCCAGTGGCCGGTAAGGCCGTCGAACTTGTAGACGAAGTCGCCGCGACGGTCGAAGAGCATCACCTCTATCTGCCGTATATGGTGGCTACAGGTGACGGCAAAGAGGTTGTTGGTTGAGAGGTCGGGGGTGAAGATGTTGGGCACAAGCACCCATGTACTGTCCAAAGGCGGCTCGCCCCAATGGGGGATGACGACGAGGGTGTAGTAGATGATGCTGTCGCAGTTGTCGGGAATGGGGATGTAGATGGGGTGGTCGATAGCCTCGGTGCCGAAGGTGACACCGTTAAAGACGTAGGGCAGCTCATCGGGGGCAATGGTATCGGACGTCCAGTAGCAATGGGGGCAGATGGTAAGGTCGAGGGTCCAGAGGGTGTCACACCCGGTCAGGGTGCGGTAGGTGGTGAGCTTGTAGATGCCCGTGGTCTCGAATTCCTCGCCTCGGAAAGTGTAGGTGCCTTCGCAGAGGGTGTCGGTAATGGTGCTATCGACATGGCCGGTGAAAAGGAGCGTGATGGACAGTGTGTCGTTGGGGATGGTGAAGCAGCCCTCCTTCTCGTAGGTGAAGATGGCTTGAACGGTGTAGCGACCGGCCGCGGGGAAAGTGTGGGGAACGGGTTCGTAGAAATCGGGCTGGCGATGGGAAAGGGCCAGACGGGTGCCGTCGCCAAAGTCCCAGTAGAGGCTGTCGGCAGGACGCCTATTGACAGCTCGGAAGTTGATGTGCTCAAAGTGGCACCATAGGGTGTCGGCAGGAATGGAGTCGGCAGAGCGTTCGTTGATGTAGAGCGTCAGGCCGGTGGATTGGAGGTGAGGCAGGTTGAAGACGGCAGCCTCCTCGGTGGCGACGGACGATTGCACGGCCATGAACCGACGGTTGGTGAGACTCTCGATGTGGTGGGTGCCTTCGGAGTTGAAGGAGTGTGACGGGGCAAAACGGGCATAACTGAAGGGGGTGCCTCTGATGGTGCTGAAGTAGGAGGCGACGGGGTAGTCGTCAATGCGCAGGGACGCCACGTCCTCGGTGCGGGAGAAGATGTAGAGGGAATGAAGGCGACGCTGGCGGTTGTTGTAATCGTCCTTCTCGGTAATGGTGCCGTAGTTGATTTGCCCATGGTGCCACCACTCCTCGGGGATGACGGTGAAGCCGCTTTCGTCACCGCGCTTGCTGATTAAGTTCTCGCTCTCGCGGGTGTAGACCTTGACGATGGCCGGATGGGAGGTTTCGATAAAGAGGGGTCCCTCCTCATAGGTCATCATGAACCAAACGGTCTGCCCCTTGTTGACAGTGAGGTGGCGGCTGTCGGAGGCTCCGCGGTGGGCTTCGATAACGGTAATGTCGGTATTGTCCTGAAGGCCTGTGATGCGGGTGAAAATTTGCTTGGAGTCGAGGATTGTGGGTATGAGGAAACGCGTGCCTGCAAAGCGGATGGGGATGGACTGTTCGAGAACCATGTCGCAGGTGCCAGGGTCATCTTTGTCATGATAGTCTATCGGCTCGCGGGGCACAAAGACAATGCTGCCACCTTCGAAGACGGCAAAGGGTTTGCAGTCGTGGGACTTGATATGGGTGCCTGAGAGGTCGACAATGAAAGTGTCGAGGCGCATAGTGTCGCCGGCAAAGTTGTAGTTAGTGATGTATGGCTGGTGAAGGGTGTCAGTGAGGTGGGAGCTCCAACGGATGTCGTAATAAGAGAAATAGGGGGCAAAGAGGGGGTAGTACTTTTCGCGGACCTCGCCACCATTGATGTGGTAGAGTTGCCCCGCGTTGAGGGTGAGTGTGATGGTGTCGCCCTTCTTACGGTTAAGGAAGTCCCAGTCGTTGAGCACAATGTCGACAACGGTGCTGTCCTCCACCCCGACAATGTCTATTATCTGGCTCATCTGTCTGATGATGTATTGATGGTTGAAGAAATCTAAGTGTGGAAAAGGGGTGAGGGTGGTAGTATCCACCCGAGTATCATTGTCAATGTATATCTTAGGATAGACTTGAACCACATACTCGTCACGCAGTAGTTCGGTGGGGAGCACGTTGAGGGCCGTACTGACCCCAAGGGAATGAATCCAGATGAAGAGACTGATGGTGTCGGTGCTGGTGACGTGGAAGGCACGGGGCTGGGGGAAGTTCATGGAGACGTTTGAGAAGTCGGCAAAGTGGTCCAAGGGCGTTGGGATGGTGATGGTGTCGGAGAAGCGGGAGTAGGCCTGTGGCACTTCGATATAGTTGGTGTCGGGGCCACACATTTGGCGGCGTATGATGTGCACGGTACGTTCCCAGCCCAACCATGGGGCGGAGACGGTCACGTCGCAGTCCCGTTCACTGACGACGTAGAGGCGGCTCTTATTGGGCGAAAGGCCATGGAAGGTACGGGGAAAGGCGACCCAGAAGTCGGTGCCCTGCGTGGCGAACTGGGCTCCGGTATGGTCGTAGGGATTGTCTATCTGCGCTGCGGCAAACAGCGGAGAAAGCAACAGGAACAATAATAGTTTTCTTTTCATGGCAATTAGGTTAGGCAAAGGTCCGATTTATTAAGTTCTTTTACGCAATTTGTTGCAAAGGCTGTTGAAGGCGCCCTTCCAGAGTGCCCTTTCGCACCAAAGGACCACGGCAACATAGAGGGCGACAAGCAGGGTGTTGAATGCCAAACGCCAACCGAGGGCTTCGGGTTTGAGCCATTGGCTGAGCCCGTAGAGACCCAAGGCAAGGACAAAATAGCCCGCAATGGTGGGGACGTTGTAGGGCACGGGGTTGCGGCGGCGCCCCACAAAATAGGAGAGCACCACACAGACTCCATAGCCAGCCACACCGCCCCAAGCGCAAGCCATATAGCCCCAACGGGGGACACCGATGATGTTCACCGCCAGCAGGACGGCACACCCTATGGCGGAGAAGACGGCTCCCCACCATGTCTGGCCGGATAGCTTGTACCAGAAGGAGAGGTTGAAGTAGATGCTCATCAGTATTTCGGCCATCATGACAATGGGCACCACTCGCAGACCTTCCCAATAGCCCGAGTCAATGACGTACTTGAAGATGTCGAGGTAGGCCATCACCACAAGGAAGGCCAGAAGGGCAAAGATGACGAAATACTTCATTACTGCGGCTTGGCTTTCCTTCCCTTCCCGGCTGCGTCCGCCGCCAAAGACGAAGGGCTCGTAGGCGTAGCGGAAGGCTTGTGTTATCATGGCCATAATCATGGCAATCTTGACACAGGCTCCGTAGATGCCCAGCTGGACCTCGCCTTCGGGGCCGGGGACAAGGTGACGGTAGCAGATCTTGTCGGCCACCTGGTTCAGTATGCCCGCAATGCCGAGCAGGAGCAGCGGCCATGTGTAGCCCAGCATCTGGCGCACCATCTGGCGGTCGATGCCATGACGCAGGTATTTCAACTCGGGGAGGAAGCCGAGAGTGATGCCCACCGTGCAGACAAGATTCACCGCAAAGACGTAGCCAACCTGCCAGTCGGGGTGGTACCATGCCATCAAGGACGGATGGGAGACGCTGAGTTTGGGCGCGACAAGGAAGACGAAAAGGTTCAGCGCGATATTGCAGACTATGAAGAGCAGCTTGAGTGCAGCGAACTTCCATGGACGCCTCTGGAAACGCAGCCATGCAAAGAAGATGGCCTGAAAGGCATCGATGGCCACCACACAGCCCATCATCATCACAAATTCGGGGTGTTCGGTATAGCCCATGGCCGTCGTCACGGGATTCAGGAACAGGGCCAGCAGCAGCACAAAGAGGGCACTGACCCCGCCCACCGTCAAGGCGGAGGTGGAGAAGACCTGCTCCGCACGCTCCTTGTTTTTGTTGGCGAAATAGAAAAAGGTGGTCTCCATGCCGAAGGTGAGGATGACCAGCATCAAGGCGGTGTAGGCATACAACTCGGTCACCACCCCGTAGCCGCCTGTGGAGGCAGCTATCTTGTAGGTATACAGGGGCACCAGCAGATAGTTGAGGAATCGCCCAACAATGCTGCTCACGCCATAGATCATTGTTTCGGAAAAGAGCCTTTTGAGTGAATTTTGAGCCATACGGAGATATTATTAATGTTTTTTAACGGCGGAAAGCCCTTTTTATTGTAACGCACAAAAAATAAAGTCTGTTTCTCTCATTCCGTACTTTGCTGTTATTGCACAAGCCGAGAGGCGACAGTGTGCACACATGCGGCTCCACCAACACTCAGCTCCCATCCACAGCAGAAGAGGCCGAAGGCAGTTAATTATTCTTAACTGCCCCTTCCATCAGTTGCAAGTACAGATATTTTTCGTACTTTTGCAATCCGATTATGGAAGGACACCACAGCAAAACACGGCTCATACTGCTTGCCCTCACGATGCTCATGGCGATGGCCTCGTGTGGCAAGAAAGTACAGATAACTGACTATTCCGTTATCCCTGAGCCGGAATACATGGTGCAGAAAGGGCGCTCCTACACCATCTCCTCCTCCACACGGCTGTGCTTTACCAACCTGGGCCGCAACACTCCCACGGCCAAATACATTGCCAACACCCTGCGGCGCATGCATGTGCGTCCAGCCTTTATCGGCACCCCCGAGAGCGACTGCATCCTCTTCTCCCTCAACGACACCCTCAATCCCGAACTGGGCGACGAGGGCTACCTGCTGCAGGTGCTGCCGGACGGCATTTTCATCAGCGCAAATACTGAGGCGGGACTGCTTTACGCCTTCGAAACCTTTGTCCAGATGCTGCCGCCAGACATCCTCACCACCTCCTACTCCCACATCATCCTGCCCGAATGCACCATTCTGGACCGTCCGCGTTTCCCCTGGCGTGGCAGCCAGCTGGATGTGTGCCGCCATTTCTTCACCGTCAAGCAAATCAAACGCCACCTTGACCTCATGGTCTCCTACAAGCTCAACAAGTTCGTCTGGCATTTGGCCGACGACCAAGGGTGGCGCATAGAGATAGACTCCTTCCCTGCCCTTACGGACATCGGAGCCTGGCGTGTGGACCGCACGGACTATCCTTGGGGCAGTGCCCCTCCTCCGCGTCCCGGCGAGGAGGCCTCCTACGGTGGCTTCTACACCCCTGCCGATATTGCCGAGGTGGTTGAATATGCCGCCCAGCGAAACATTGAGGTCATCCCCTCCATCGACATCCCCGGCCATTGCAGCGCCATCCTTGCCGCCTATCCCGCCTTGGGGTGCGACGGACAGCCCCGCACGGTAGCCTCGGGTCCCTGCTGGCCCCACGACGCCACACTCTGCATCGGCAACGACTCCACACTCCCCTTTCTCTTCAACGTCCTTGACTGCATCTCTGCCCTCTTCCCATCAGAATATATACACATCGGCTGCAGTCCCTGCTCCACCGAGCCTTGGGAACAGTGTCCACGCTGCCAGTCCCTTAAACGCCGCCTTGGCCTCAGAACTGACACCGAGCTGCAAGGATGGCTTGTGGGCCAGGTGGCAGAACATCTGTCCCGCAAAGGCAAGCGCATCATGGGCTGGGACGACATGCTGGACTGTGGGCCGATACCCGCCGATGCCCTCGTGACCGTTGCGCGGGGCGACAGTGTTGCCTCCATTGCAGCCCTGCTGGCACAAGGCATCGTCACCGCCGACCCCGACTACTGCTGTTTCGACTACTACCAAGCCGACTCGCTGCACCATCCCGCTGCCACCCCCCAACTGCTCACTCTCCATCAGGCATACCTTTTCGACCCCATGCCTCACAAACTCCCTTCTGCCCAACAAAGCCATGCGCGGGGCTCCCTCTGCCTTCTATGGACGGACCACATCAACACCTACGACCAAGCCGAATACCAGCTCCTGCCGCGGTTGTGCAGTTTTGCCGAATGCCTATGGTCCAAGCCGGAAAAGAAGGACTGGAACCACTTCCGCCAGAAGATAGAGCAACATAAAAAAAGGCTCACAGCCAGTGGCTACAACTATTGCCCCGGTTCGTTCCGGCCCCTCATCACCCGCTCGTTGCAGGGCGACCGCCTGCTGGTCACCATCGAGACGGAGGTGTCCGACTGCTTCATCTATTACACCACCGACGGGAGCGACCCCACGCCCGAGTCCGCCGTCTACACCTCTCCCCTGCTCCTTCCCCGCGGCACCATCCTTCGCACCCTCACCTACTATCAAGGGCAGCAGCGTGAAGGCATATACAGTTACAAACTTTAGCCCTCAATTCATCCTTTTCTAATGAAAAAAACTCTTGTCTACACCCTTCTCGCCTTGGCCGCAATCATCTGGGGCGTGAGTTTCATCATCACCAAACAGCTCTTTGTCACCCAACCGCACATCACCGTGCTCATCATTCTTACCTTCCGTCTCTTCTTAGCCTCCGTCATCACCATCCCGGCGCTCCTCCTGATGCGCAAGCTGGAACCCATCCAGCGGGGCGACCTCAAATGGTTCCTCCTCCTGGCCTTTTGCGAACCCTTCATCTACAGCATCTGCGAAACCAGCGGTGTGCAACTCGTCAGCGGCAGCATGGCCTCCATCGTAGTGGCCACCATTCCCCTCTTCGTCCCCTTTGGCATGGCCGCCGCCTACCGTGAGAAAATACGTCCCATCACCCTTGCGGGCATTCTGCTCTCCCTTGTTGGACTTTCCGTCATGCTGCTCTTCGGTGCCAATCCCGATGGCTCCAACCTCGACGCCAATCCCCTCGGGCTCGCCTGGCTTGCCGGGGCCGTATTCATTGCAGTCATCTTCACCATCCTGCTCGTCAAACTCGTGGGGCGCTACAAGCCCTTCACCATCACGGCCTATCAGAACCTCTTCGGCTGCCTCTATTTCATACCCATCATGCTGCTCATTGACGGCTCCCATCTGCCCCAGCTCTCCTACACGCCCCAATTCTTCCTCCTCCTACTGGTGTTAGGTGTATTCTGCAGCACTTTGGCCTACGTCTTTTACAACATCGGCGTGGCGCAGCTCGGTGCCACCGCCGCCTGCATCTTCACCAATGTCATCCCCGGCTTCTCACTCATTGCTGCCATCCTCATTGGGCAGGAACAACTCACCTGGTCCAAACCCATCGGCATGGTCATCGTTGTGGCGGGCGTCGTGTTGGCACAGATTCCCCCACGCAGCAAGAAGTGAATGACTATATGACCGACGTGCCAACCATCCGACTGTCAGCCCGTCAATACATTAACAGATTTTATTTACTACCGTTTTCGGGAAATCCAGAATCTCCAACTCCTTGGGCACTCCGTCAATCACAAAGCGCACCAGCGTGCTGACTTTGTGGAACCCCACGCGCCCCGCGGCACCCGGATTGATGTGGAGCAGGTTCAGTTCCTTGTCGTACATCACCTTCAGAATATGGCTGTGGCCGCATACATAAATGTCCGGCCGCTCGCTTTTCAGCACAGCCAGCATCTCCTTGGGGTAGTGTCCCGGCCATCCCCCGATGTGAGTCATCATCACCTTCAACCCCTCGCATTCGAACAGCTGTGTCTTCGGCATCTCGTAATGCATCGAGTAATCATCCATATTTCCATACACAGCCCTCACCGTCCACTGCTCGCGCAGGGGCTCCAGCACGCCGCGCCCTATGTCGCCCGCATGCCACAACTCGTCGCAGTCCTTGAAGAACGTATACACCTGCTGGGGCACAGTCCCATGCGTGTCGCTCAGCACACCTATGCGTCTCATTCGTTGGCGTGGATTTCGGCAAGATTCTCTATCACCATTTCCTTCAAATACTTCAGTATCGAAAGGTCGTTCATGCTCATGCCGCCCAAGGCCTCTTTAATCTCGTCCGTGTCGAACACAAACTCGCCCTGGTCGGTGATGTAGGTGATGATGAAATGAATGTCCTCATGCTGCGACACCAGCATCACCAACGAGCCCGCCAAATCGCCCATCGGGGGGCGGTCCCAGTGGTTGTGCTGAAACCAGAACTCCAAGCGCGTCCCCTTGCCCAGCTCGCTCTCCAACTTCATTCCGCCGCCGCAGTTCTCTGTGTTCATCTTGATGAGGGGCAAGCCGAGACCCACCTTGCGCGTGGTGCGCGAAGTGGTGTACGGGTCCGTCACCCGCGCAAGAAACTCCGGCGACATCCCCTTACCGTTATCCTCAATGACGAAGTGGAAGTCGTTGTCCTTTATACTGTCACGGATTGTCAACTTCACCTCCGTAGAGTTGGCGGCTGTCGAATTCTCCATCAAATCATACACATGCATCGATAATTCTTTCATAATAACTCATATTTTTTCATTGCAAAGATACTAAAAAAAACATTAAAGCGTTACATACACGTATGATTTTTTCGAAAAAGACTATCCAGACAATACTCGCATGCTTGCTGACTGTGCTGACAATCAGTTCATGCGAAAAATTTAAAGGGAACACCGAAGTACCTGCCTACCTCCATGTAGACCGCATCATTGTCGGCCCACAGGCGCAAAATGCACCCTCCACCGAGCCCGGTTTCTACACCTCCATCATCGACGCCGCTCAAATAGTATGCTATTTTAAGGGCGACGAGGCCGAAACCACCCTGGGCGTTTTCCAGCTGCCCATCACCGCTCCCGTGCTTCATCACGGCAACATCGAGTACATCAAGGTCGTCCCCGTCATCAAGCAAAACGGTCAGTCCGGCACCCGCATTGCCTACCCCTTCTTCCAGACCATCCGGCTCGACAACGTCGTCACCGCTGCCGATAGCGTCACCAACCTTGGCAAATTCAGTGCTACAGACTCCACCTGGACTCTCACCGCCCACTACCTGCCCCTCGACCAGATGAACGTCCTGATGCAGGACTACTTCGAGCCCACCAGTTTCTCCACCAACTTTGACAGCACCTTTATTTGGGTCAAGGACAGCGCCTCCGCAGCCTGCACCGGCAAAGGCTTCGGCATGCTCACCATTCCTGACTCCGTCTCCATCGCCACCTTCTCCATCCTCACCAACCTTACCCCAAAAACGGGGCAAGTGCTCTACTTAGAAATGGACTACCAGACCGACCTTGAGCTCTACATCAACCTGATGGGCTTCCGCAACGGCTCCGGCGGCACCGCCTCGTCAGTGCCAGTCATGTGCCTTGTGCCCAACCAGAAATGGCAAAAAATATACATCAACCTTGGCCGTGCGTGGAGCGTATACAACTACAACACTCCCATCACCGTCTTCTTCCAGCTGGCCAACCCCAACCACACAGGGGGCAGCGTCCGTATCGACAACGTAAAGATTATCACACTATAGACTCACCCGTTCGTTGCCGACCTGCCAAGGCCCACCACTGCCTCCGCAAGCGGCATCAACGACTTCTTTTTCGGCTTTATTAACAACTAAAAACTTTCTGCCACAATGAATGCACGATGGGTCACAGCCCGATATATAATATTCGATGTGTTGAGCGCCATGGCCGCCTGGGCCTTGCTCTTCATGTTCCGTAAAGTCGGTTTCGAGCATTTGGCGCCGGGCCAGCTGGGCACCGTCTTCGCCGATGCCAACCTGTGGCGCGGCATCGTCATCGTCCCCTTAGGGTGGATAGCCCTCTACACCCTTCAAGGCTCCTACAAGAACGTCCTGCGCAAATCGCGCCTCAAAGAGCTGCAGCAAACCGCCATCGCCACCCTCATCGGCACCGTGGTCCTCTTCTTCGTCCTCCTTTTAGACGACGAGGTGGGGAATCGCAGCAACTATTACCTCTCCCTCCTCTTCCTCCTCGTGGTTCATTTCGTCCTCACCTACTGCTGCCGACTGGTTCAGACCTCCGCCACCGTGCGCCGCGTCCACAACCGCCAGCTGGGCTTCCCCACCCTCCTCATCGGCAGCCACAGCAAGGCCTACCAGACCTACCTCGACCTCGAAAACCAGGAGCGCTACTCCGGCAACATCTTCGCCGGCTTTGTCGAAGTGGAGGGCACCCCCTCAACCCAATCGTGCGAAAGCCGCTTAGCCGCCGTCATGCCGCGTCTTGGCACCACTGCCGACGTGCCGCGCCTTATTGCCGAACACCACATCGAAGAGGTAATCATCGCCGTAGAAGACACCGAGCACACACAGATCCAGCAGATACTCCGCACCCTCGACGGCTGCGGCCAAGTGATCATCAAGATTACCCCCGACGCGCGCGACATCATCCTTGGCATGGTGCGCGTAGACAGCATCTTCCACTCACCCCTCATCACCATCAACACCCGCCTCATGGAGGAGTGGCAATACAGCGTCAAACGCCTGTGCGACATAGTCCTCTCCGTCCTGGCCCTGGTGGTGCTCAGCCCCGTGTTCCTCATCACTGCCATCCTCGTCAAGTGCACCAGCCCCGGACCCATCTTCTATGCCCAGGAGCGCATCGGCTATAAAGGCAAGCCCTTCAAGATGCACAAATTCCGTAGCATGTACACCGATGCCGAAGCCTGCGGCCCTGCCCTCTCGCGCGACGACGACCCACGCATCACTCCCTTTGGGCGCTTCATGCGCAAAGTGCGTCTCGACGAGATCCCCCAGTTCTACAACGTCCTGAAAGGCACCATGTCCATTGTCGGCTACCGCCCCGAACGCCAGTTCTACATCGACCAAATCGTAAAACGTTGCCCCGAATACCTCCTCCTTCAGCGCATCAAACCCGGCATCACCTCCTGGGGGCAAGTCAAATACGGCTATGCCAGCACCGTGGACGAGATGTGCGAACGCCTCAAGTACGACCTCCTCTACATGGAAAACATGTCCATCACCACCGACATCAAAATCCTAATCTACACAGTGTTCATCATCTTCGAAGGCCGAGGAAAATAACGATTCGAACAGAAGGGAACCAAATCACGCCCAACACCGTTACACACCAACGAAACAACACAATCAAACATAAACTCATTCACGAATAAACACATTCTATGAAAAAGACCTATTTCGCATTGTTTGCCACGGCTGCCTTAGCGTTCAGCCTGGCCAGCTGCAACAGCAGCGCAGAGAACACCGTCCTTAACGACGAGCGCGACAGCCTCAGCTGGGCAATGGGCATGAGCCTTGCACAGACCGCCCAGAGCAACTTCTACAACTTCGACAAGGAGGTTGTCCTCAAAGCCTTCGAAAGCTATATGGCTGGCGAAAAACAGCCCATCTCCACTGACGAGTACAACGCCGCCTGCCAATACATCAGCTATCTTGCCACCACCGTTTCCCACCAGCAAACCGAACAGAAGGTGGCCGATAACACCAAACGCCAAGAAGAGGCCTTCGCCAAACTGGTTGCCGACAATCCCAACTTGAAGAAAGCCCCCGAAGGATTCTACTACGAAGTGCTGCGCGAAGGCAAAGGCCCCAAAGCCGTCTATGGCAAAAGGCTGGAATTCGACTTCAAGGGCACCAACATGTTCACCGGCGAACTCATCGAGCAGACCTACGGCAAACGCGGCTCGGTAATCCACGTGCTGGGCAACCCCATGTTTGAAGGCTTGATTGAAGGCATGCAATACATGCGCGCCGGCAGCAAATACCGCTTCTACTTCCCCCACGAGAAGGTGACGGGTGCCAAGGGCGTACCCCCTCTCACCCCGGTAATCTACGAAATCGAACTCCACACCATTTTCGAAGACTAACAGCACAACCGCCTTTTGTGCGGCTGCACAACCCCCGTTCAACGCTCGTTCAATATTGATTCAATATTGAACGAGCGTTGAACGGCATTTGAACGACCGTTTTTCGGCACCATCAACCGCAGTGCCATCCTCCTGGCTGCCAACCTACTCCAAGCACCGTCGGCCAGACTCCTCACGCCCGGAAACGGACCGATGCACAGCCAAAACAGAAAAAACATTAAACCTTCCTGCAACTTCTTTACAATGCACAAAAGCTGATGTAAATTCTATAAGGGAACTTCTATAAATTGCCCCGGAGGGGCAAACTTTCAATATCCCCGCACTAATAGTGTGGGGTATATCAAGCAAATACATCACAGCGTGCTGAAGGCACGCGCTCTCAAAAACGAATAAATAGAACCCACCATAAATCGCCTTAAAGGAGGTGTGTTCCGCACTGCCTCCACACAATCCATTCGCAAATGATGAGAGGCTCATTGTAACACATGGGTATCAATCACCCCTATTGCATACAGGAGCGACAGCAATTGGCTACGGCTTACCGTCCCATTGCTGCTTTTAGCAAGAGCAAATAATGTTAAAAAAATAAAAATATTATCAAATGTTTGCACGATTGGAATATTATCCCTATCTTTGGCAACAAGAAACATCTCTCGGGATATTGTTTATCAAATTAATTATTAATCAATTAACACCAAAACCATGTATTCAAAAACTAATAAAAACGCATTCGTGGCAATGTTTGCCTTGACATTTCTCTCTGTCCCGACCTTTGCCCAAACCTTTAACACACTCGGAATTGGCATTGCCTCGCCTGTCTCACACGGAAAATGTGGACGCAGTCTCCCATAGACAGCAGATGGACATAGGGTCACTGCTTCGGGATGCTATTATGCTGTAGTGACAGCTAATGGAAACAGGATTGTCAAATGTATCGTCAAACAATAAAACATACAAATTGTCAAACAATAAAAACTTGTAAACCATGAAGAAATTATTCATTTTAATAGCCGTGTTGGCAACAATGAGTGTGGCGGGGTGCTACAGGCATTGTGCAGGATTCGATAAAGAGTTCATACAACACTACTTTCCATATACCCCTGGGCAGGGACTAACTTTTGCCAGCAGCACGGGAGAAACGATACCGCTTGTAGTCTCAAATATTAGTTTTACCCCACATCCGTACTATCTTGATTTTTGGGTAAAGCAGGATTGCTATCAAAACTTAGAGGTTACAATAACTGACACGTCAAGAAATCATGATTTTAATTTGAACTTCCATGTTATGACTTTTTTTTACGCTGACGTAATTGACCAAACACCCGGCCCTAACAAACCATATTTGTTTCATAATTGGTTCAGTAGTCCATTCGCGGCTATGGTTTATTACCACTTTGGTCCTGACCAATATTATATTGACCGATACGGCAATGGCGAGTCATGGTATTATGATTCAATCGGCTATAGCAATAGATTGTGTAGATATATGGACACCCTCTGCTTTATCCCCGGCATCTATGATATTGATGATAATAATAGACGCTTAGAGGAAGGGTGCAAGTATGTTATCGACACTTTTGTTGTGGTGATAGACAAGGGGTTGGTGAGATTTGTCACACACGACGGCTGCCGGTACGAGCTGGTGGATTGAGCCGGGCGCTGCCCCGCTGACACTAATACTACAAAGGTACCCCAACTTTCTGGCGGGGTACCTTTGGTCTTTTGCTTCTCGTAAAGACTGCTGCGGAGGGTGAGGACAGGCTCCGGATGTCCGCTGGATACTGATTCTAACATACCCCCAACCCCTTTCAAAAGGGGAGTGAGAACGGGGAGTCAGGTTTACTGGTCCCTTTCAAAAGGGGAGTGAGAACGGGGAGTCAGGTTTACTGGTCCCTTTCAAAAGGGGAGTGAGATCGGGGAGTCAGGTTTACTGGTCCCTTTCAAAAGGGGAGTGGGAACGGGGAGTCTGGTTTACCGGTCCCTTTCAAAAGGGGAGTGAGATCGGGGAGTCAGGTTTACTGGTCCCTTTCAAAAGGGGAGTGAGATCGGGGAGTCAGGTTTACTGGTCCCTTTCAATAGGGGAGTGGAAACGGAGTTTCAAGTTTCTCAGCCCTTTTCAATAGGGGAGTGGATGCTGGATGCACAGTTCCAGGCGTCAGTAGCCGAGGATTTTGAGCATGGATTTGTGGCTCTGCTCCTTGGCGAAGAGTTTGGTGACGTACTCGCCATTCTCGTCCTTGTCAATAATAATGTGCTTGGGGGCTGGGATGAGGCAGTGCTGAATGCCGCCATAGCCGCCCAGGCTCTCTTGATAAGCACCGGTGTGGAAGAAACCGATGTAGAGAGGGTCGTCCTTCTGCAATTTGGGCAGGAAGATGGCGTTGGCGTGGGAGTCGGCATTGTAGTAGTCCTCGCTGTCGCAGGTGAGACCGCCGAGGAACACACGCTGGTACTCACAATCCCAGTGGTTGATGGGCAGCATGATGAAACGCTGGTTGATGCCCCAGGTGTCAGGCAGGGTGGTGATGAAGGAGCTGTCAATCATATACCACAGCTCACGGTCGTTCTGCTGCTTTTGGTCCAGGATGCTGTAGAGGGTGGCACCGCTCTCGCCGACGGTGAAGCTGCCAAACTCGGTAAAGATATTAGGCTCCTCAACGCCGCGCAGGGTGCAGATATTCTTGATTTGGGCCAATACCTCCTCCGCCATGTATTCGTAGTCGTAGGTGGCTGCAAGCGACGTTTTGCAGGGGAATCCGCCACCGATATTGAGCGAGTCGAGCTCGGGACAGACACGCTTGAGGTCACAATAAACATTGACGCACTTGGAAAGCTCATTCCAATAGTAGGCGGTGTCGCGGATGCCGGTATTGATAAAGAAGTGGAGCATCTTGAGCGAGAAACGCTTGTTGGGCTTCACTTGCTCTTCGTAGAAACTGACAATGTCGCTGTAGCGCATGCCGAGACGCGAGGTGTAGAAATCGAACTTGGGTTCCTCCTCCGAAGCAATGCGGATGCCAAGCTTCATGGGCGGAACAGGATGATCGGATGTGCTATCGGCGGAGGAAAGGAGCTTGTCAAGTGAATAGTACTCATTCTTATTGTCAAGAATGGGCACAATGTTGTGGAAGCCATCGTTGAAAAGGCCGACGATGTTTTCGATGTATTGCTGGCGTTTGTAGCCATTGCAGATGATGAAAATATCCTTGTCAATCAGCTGCTGGGAGTAGAGCTCCTGAATGAGATTGATGTCGAAGGCGGAGGAGGTTTCGAGGTTGATGTCGTTTTTAAGAGCCTCCTCAAGCACAAAACTGAAATGGCTGGACTTGGTACAATAGCAATAATTGTAGGTGCCGCGGTAGTCCGTCTTGGCAATGGCGACGTTGAACATGCGCTTGGCACGCTGGATTTGCGAGGTTATTTTGGGCAGATATGTGATTTTGAGCGGAGTGCCGTACTGCTTGATAATCTCCATGAGGGGGATGTCGTGGAAGTAGAGTTCGCCGTCCTCGGTGCGGAACTCATCCTGCGGGAAATCGAAGGTCTGGTCGACCAAATCGTAGTATTTATTTTTCATCGGATTGAGTTTGTTTTATTTTTTATGTCACCATCCAAGTGAGGCGGATTGCGGCACGAAGGATGAATGTAATTGAGTTGCAAAGGTACACTTTTTTAGAGAATAACCAACAAACAAACAATAAAAAAAATCAGCCGAATGGTGGATTCGGCTGATTTAAAGAGATATAATCCGTTATTATTTCACAATTAATTTGTGTGTGGTGACCGATTCGGCGGTCTCAACACGTACAAAATAGATGCCGCGGGGCAGATTTTGCAGGGGAATGTCGAGGCGCGAAGCGTGCGAAACAATGTCGGCAACGGTTTGTCCCATCAGGTTGACAAGGCGGATGGAGCGCATGTTTTCAGCCTCGATGGTGACGGTAGTGGTAGCGGGATTGGGGTAGAGCGCAACGGCACCTTTCTGCTGGATCGGGTCAATGCCGAGGAGGGTGAGCTGGTCGGTATTGCAGCAGCCGGCGCGACAACCCGTGACGGAATAATGGCTTCCCTCTTCGGGGCAGACGGCTATACAGGCGGTACTGTCGCCAGTGCTCCACACGTAGGAATTGGCACCAGTGGCTTTGAGGAGGACACAGCCACCCACTGCGGGTTGGCCGAGAACCTCGATATGCACATCGGGCTGCGGAACCACATCGAGGGAGAGATAAATATTGTTAGCGGTGTCGGCGAAGGAGAAGTGGCCGGGCTGCTCGGTAGGCACCATTTCGTCGGCAAACGTGTAATCTCCGTTTTGACAGACGGTGTCGACAAGGAAGGTGGCCGGGGTGCCGGCAAAAGGAAGCTGGACGTTGTCCACCCAAGCGCAATCGCTACCATCGGTGCGGGAGACGTCCTTGTTGTAGGAGAAGGAGAAGATGTGGGTACCCGCATTAACGGGGAAAGCGGCGCGAGACCATACAACATCACCAGAGGCGGCCAAGAGCTCGGCTCCATCCATAAAGAAACGGAAGAAATCGTATCCCTGTTCGGATGAGACTTTATAGTAGAAACTGATGCTGTCGTCGACAGTGGAAGTCCAGGTGATGGAGAAACGGGATTGGGAACTATTGCGGAGGTTCTCTTTGCTGCGTGCGGAGAAATTACCGTCGAAGGGGTCGACGTTGGTGATTGTCCACGGATAAGTGTTGTTTGACCAGTTGAAACGGGAGAAGTCGCCAGTTTCGAAATCCTCGAGTACGCCTAAACCTATCGGGAGGGCGAAGGAACTGATGTTGAAGGTGTCCTGACCATCGTCGGCCTGAAGGGCGAAGGGGAGCAGGTTGTTGGGCAAATCGGCAGCCATGGTGACGGGGAAGGAGACCACAGCAAACTGGCCTGGAGCAAGGGTGTCGAGCTGCTGTGAAGCGGGCTGGGAGGCCATGAAACCAAAGAGGTTGGGGAGCGAGAGGGTGAGTGCCGGCGAGGTGGCGTGGCCATTGTTGACTATGCGGCAATGGATGGTATTGGAACTCTCGGAGACGAGTGTGGAATCAGTGCGGACATCGGTCAGAGTCAGAGCAGGAGCGCAGATGTAGAAATGATTGCGTTTGAGGGAAGTACCTTCGCCGAAATCAACTTCGGTGGTGAAGGTAAGCCTGCTTTGGTCGGTATAGTTTTCGGGAATATAGGTCAGCCACAGGCCTGTAAGATGTATGGAATCGCCGGGAGCGATGGCTCCAAAGTGTTCCAAAGGCTTGGCAATGGTCACACCAGAGGCATTACACTGAAGGGTGATAATGCCCTGCGAGGGGTACTGGGTGCCGACATTCTCAAGAGTGATGTCGAAAGTTGTGGGCTGGCCGGGAACCAGTGTGCCAGATGTGGGTCGAATATCGGAAACAAGGATATAGGGGGCATTTAAGACCCTAAAGACGACTTCCTGGAAGTGGGGTTTGTGGTTCTGGGCAGTGACAGCAAGATTGTAGGTGCCAACGGTGAAGTCGGAGGGAAGATCGAGTACTGCGTAACCACTATGATCGGCGTAAGCAGCAGCGATGAGTTCGTTGGTTTCGGGATTCACCAGAGCCACGTAAGCATGGGGAGGGGCAGTGACGGTATAGGTGAAATTCTCAAAGGTGGAAGGAGAAGGGGCTACGACATCCATATCGGAAGCCTGACCAAGCCAAGGCATAAGAGAGGGGTCGCCAAACAGTTCATAGATTTCCCAATAATAATAAGCACGTGAGGAGCCGGTGGCCTCAACAGCCATATTGCCAGCCGTGAGGATGGAGCCAGTGGTGTGGTGCCATTCGGAGAAGTCCTCGTTGTGGGTATGGAACAGGCGGTCGTAAACGCCAAGATTGAGCGAGTCGTAAGCGGTGTTCATGGTGTTGCTGATGTTGGTACGCACACCCACGGACCAGCAGAAATCGTCAGGCCAGTAGGAGGAGTTGGTGCAACCGATATAGGCAACTGCACCGGCGTTGCCATCCTTGCGCAGCAGAGCCTCGCCAAGGCAGGCATCGTAAGCAGTGGTATTAAACTTGCCCGACAGGCAGCAGTTGCCAATCATAAAAGAGGGGCGATTGTTGTTGGTCATACGAGCCACATCGCTGGTGGTGAAGCTGGGGATTGACCAACTGTCGTCGTAGCCGTGGGCGCTGTAGTTGACGAGGCCACAACCGCCATTGTAAAGTTGAATAAGGATGTTGGCAGTGTTGGAGGTATGGCTGCTGCCAGAAACGGAGACTCCTACGGGTGCAAAGGAGACATTGTTCTTGTAGTAATGGACAGTATGGTAGTTGTTGCCAGCATTGACATAGATGCTTGCGATGTAGTCCATGTTGGGGTCGGCATAGCGGTAAGCGTTGTCACCCGTGGTGCCGGCGTCTACGCCAGCAATGAGAACACCGTGACCCAGATAGCTGTCGTCCGCAAAACCATAGCTCTCATAGTAGATGGTCTTTTCAATCTGAGGGGTGAGTTCGGAAGCATTGCGGGCAGAGAAACGGCCATAGTAACAGTCGGGGAGGTGGTCTCCTTCCGTCCAAGTGGCAAAATAAAGGTCGGTAACATGGTTGTAAGCAGGGCTTGAGACACGTGCGGTAAAGGCAGGAATCTGCTCGTGGTCACCTACAAGAAGGAGATAAGTGGGGGCAGGAAGCTCCTCGGTGGCATTGGTGTAGAAACTCTTGATATAGGCGGCAATCTCGGTGCTGGAGGTGCCCACCTCAGGGGTGCCGGTATAGGCAAGGGTGACAATGTAGCCAAGACTGCGTTTCCAGTTCACAAGGGTGTCCAGCATGCCTTGGAAGGAGTTGTGTGCCACGATGAGATAATGCACGGGGGCACTGCGACGGACAGCCTTGGTGGCGGGTACGGCACAAAGGGCATTGTTGCCGATGCTAAAGGCTGGCGAGGCATAGAGGGTGTTGAGCCGTTGGGTAGCAGCAACATCGGCATCCTTATATTTGAGGCGGATGTTCATTGAGGAAATCTGTTGCAAACGCCCGGAGACAGGGTTGTAAGAGAACGGTGAGATGCGCAAGAGGGCCAGATTGCGGTCGCGGGCAATGCCGAGGGGTTCTATACTGGCCTTGGGTAAAGCATAGAAGGCATCGGTGGCATAGAGGAGGCTGTCCATGACAAAGGGGAGCCGATCCCTCTGCGACTTGGAGGGCGCAGGCTGGACGGGCATAACAGGATGGTTACACACACCGGCATCAACCCAACGGACATCGGAGACCTCGACGGTGACATCTGCACAAACGGGGATTTCGACAATCTTCGAATAGACAGGAAGGTCGGGCGAACCCAGCTGATTGGAGTGGACAGAGCCATCGAAAGTGATGGTGGTAAAGGAATTACCATCGATTACCTGAGTGTTCAAATCAGCCTTTTGAAGTGTGAAAGAACAGTTCGCCGACGAAAAGTCGCATTGAGAGAGCTGGAGTGTTTGTGCCTTTGCGGTCATCTGTATGAGCGCGAAGAGGCTCAATAGAATAAAGATTACATGATTTTTCATTTGTATATTTACTATTTTATTTATCTGATATTATCAAAACATGTTCTGCCATGGTTGGGGGGCAGTGATAGTGACGGTTTCATGCCGCACAGGATGGTCAAACACAACCTGATAAGCATGGAGAGAGATGCTGCCATCGGGGTTGGAACGTGGGGCTCCATACTTGAGATCCCCTTTGATGGGGCAGCCCATGTGGGCAAGCTGGCACCGGATTTGGTGATGACGACCCGTGTGGAGCTCAATTTCGAGCAGATGATAGCCGCCCTTGGAGGTGGCAAGAAGTGTATAATCCAGAGAGGCAAGCTTTGCCTCGGGGTGAGAGGCGTCGGCAGTGACGAAGCTCTTGTTAAGCTTGGGATTGCGGAGAAGATAATCCTCCAGATGGCCCGAAGGACTGGGGGGTGCTTGCGTTACAACAGCACGATAGACCTTGCGAAAATCGCGCTCTTTGATGAGCTGATTCATGCGGCTGAGTGCCTTGCTGGTTTTAGCAAAGAGGACCACCCCGCTGACGGGACGGTCCAGCCGATGAATAACACCGCAGAAAACATTGCCGGGCTTGGAATCACGCTCCTTGATGTAGGCCTTAAGAAGGTCGGCAAGGCAGAGGTCGCCGGTCTTGTCGGCTTGGACAATCTGTCCCGGCAGCTTGTTGAGGGCTATCAGGTGGTTGTCTTCGTACAATATTTGCTCGGCAAGTGACATTGGGAACGGATGTATTAGGCCTGAACAGGGGTGCTGGTTGCCGGGGTGGCCTCGTCGGATGGAGGCGGCGTGATGGTGCAGATGGGCGAGATGGCATTGCGGACAGTGTCCTGCACATTGACATCAATGATGAAATGCTTGGGAACAAAAAGGTCGACACGGGAACCGAACTTGATGAATCCCATCTCCTGGTTTTGGCGCACCCGCTCGCCCTCATGAGCATAGCAGACAATGCGGCGAGCCATAGTGCCAGCCACCTGACGGATGAGAATGCGCTGCCCGTCGTCTAAGCGCAGACCTGTGGAGTGATGCTCATTGAGGTCGCTGGACTTGGGATAGGAGGCAACAAAATAGTTGCCCCGTCTGAACTTGGTGTATTCCACAACCCCATCGACGGGATAGCGGTTGACGTGAACGTCAGTCCCGTTCATGAAGATGCTTATCTGCAGGCATTCGCCTTTAATATACTCTTTCTCGATAGTCTCCTCAATGGCCACGACGGTGCCATCGGCAGGGGAAATCAGGCATTCGCTGTTGTTGGTGAAAATGCGACGAGGAATGCGGAAAAAAAGTGTCACCATCACCCAGAATACCAACAGGATGGTGATAAACAGGTAATGAAAGACCGTCCAATGCTGGACGAAGAATATCATGGCAGCGTAGACGACCAATACAACGGCCAACATCCACAATATCATCTTTCGTCCTTCTCTGTGTAAATACATATTCTAAATATTACAAGGGTTACATGTTGATGGCGTAAAAACAATAGACAAAGACCACGGGGAGGATGAACAGCAGACTGTCGAAACGGTCTAAGAATCCACCATGGCCAGGCATGATGTTGCCCGAGTCTTTGAGACCGACAGAACGTTTGAGCATGGACTCGGTAAGGTCGCCCAAAGTACCAATAATGCTGCAAACCAAGGCGAGAACCAACCAGTCATACCACTGTAGGGAGGTTTGGAACAGAGGACCCACAAGGAGACCTGTAGCCACTGCGGCAGCGACACCGACGGCAGTGCCCTCCCACGTCTTGCCGGGAGAATGGCGCGGCCACATCTTGTGTCGACCAATCAATGAGCCTCCCATATAGGCGAACGAATCGTTCACCCACACCATGATGATGCACATGACAAGCACGTTCATCATATTGTGAAGATAAGGCATAAGGGACAACGGCAAGGCACAATAGAACATGGGCAGCAGCGTATGGAGGACATCGGCAAAAGGCTGCTCGGTCTTGCGCCAGAGCTGAACGCCCAGAGTCACTACCATGCTGAGCATCACCAACGCTAAAACGCCACCATTGACAAGTCCCGGGAAAGCACCCACGACTACCATCAAAAGTGTCCAAAAATATCCCAGAGGCTTATTGGGATGGGAACCTTGCTTCTCAGCAATGCGGAAATACTCGAATGTGCAGCCCTCAGCGACAAACAGTGCAAAAGCCGCAAGAATAATGTGGCCCCACATGTCGCCCACCAATCTGCCACTGTAAATGGAGCCCAAAAAGAGAAGGGCATAAACGGTGGCGCTGGCTGTTCGAATCCAAAATGTTTTCATAATTCAATTATTGCAGTGTCCAACAGATAGCGGAAACCTGCCAAAGCACGGAGCTTAAGCAGGTGTATCCTCATCTGTGGATGGATTATCGGTATTATTGGGTGAGGTCTCGACAGGCTCATTAACTTCGGAAGCATTGTCGGCTGCAAGTTGAGGCGTCTTTTCCTCTTTCTCTTTAAGCTGCGCCGCCACGATGTCGGCCTCTCTGGGGCCATAGATGCGTTCAAGGTCATCGCGGAACAGCACCTCTTTCTCGTAAAGCTGTCCTGCCAGTTCGTCCAGTTGTGCACGGTGTGAAGTGATAATCTCTTTTGCACGGGCGTAAGCCTCTTCCACAATGCGGTTCACTTCGGAGTCAATCACCTCGGCAGTCTTGTCGCTGAAAGGCTTGGTGAAGCCATAGTCAGTCTGTCCAGAGGAGTCGTAGAAACTGATGTTGCCAATCTTGGGGCTCATGCCGTAGTAGATTACCATGGACTGCGCCATCTTGGTGGCACGCTCCATGTCGTTTAAGGCGCCTGTGCCCACTTCGCCAAACACCACCTCCTCGGCGGCGCGTCCGGCCATGAGACTGGTCATTTCGTCGAACATCTGTGCGTAGGTGGTCAAGTGTCGCTCGTCGGGCAGGTACCAAGCTGCTCCCAGTGAATTGCCACGGGGAACAATGGTCACCTTGATAAGCGGGTTGGCCCAACGCAGCAACCAACTAACAGAGGCATGGCCGCTCTCGTGGTACGACACGACTCGTTTCTCATGCTCGGTCAGCACCTTGGTGCGCTTTTCCAGGCCACCGACAATACGGTCGATGGCATCGAGGAAGTCCTGACGGCCTATCTGGCTCTTCCCCTTACGGGCAGCGCAGAGAGCCGCCTCATTACATACGTTGGCAATATCAGCACCCGAGAAACCAGGCGTCTGCTTGGCAAGGAAGTCGCGGTCCACGCAATCATCGCTCTTGCTGTCCTCGTTCAGTTTCAGATTGCGCATGTGGACATCGAATATAGCCTTACGCTCTTCCAAGTCAGGCAACTCGACGTAGATCTGACGGTCGAAACGGCCGGCACGCAGCAGGGCTTTGTCCAGCACGTCGGCACGGTTGGTTGCGGCCAGCACAATGACGTTGGTGCCACTGCTGAAACCATCCATCTCTGTGAGCAGCTGGTTAAGCGTATTCTCTCGCTCGTCGTTGGCATTGCTCAGTCCTGCATGGCCACGGGCACGACCCACGGCGTCAATCTCATCGATAAAGATGATGCAGGGCGATTTCTTCTTGGCCTCCTCGAAAAGGTCGCGTACACGCGAAGCACCCACACCCACAAACATCTCCACAAAGTCTGAACCCGACATAGAGAAGAAGGGAACGTTAGCCTCGCCGGCAACAGCCTTAGCAAGCAGGGTTTTACCCGTACCCGGAGGCCCCACAAGGAGCACACCCTTGGGAATCTTACCACCCAAGTCGGTATACTTTGTGGGATTCTTCAGGAAGTCCACAACCTCCATCACCTCCTCCTTGGCGCCAGCCAAGCCAGCCACATCCTTGAAGGTTATGTTCGTGGGTGTCTTCCCGTCGTATACCTTTGCCTTGCTCTTCCCCACGCCGAATATTCCGCCGCCACCGCCCATTTGGCGTTGCGACACCCGGCTCATGATGATGAAGAACACTATCAGGATAAGGAAGGGACCAAAGACGATAAAGATGTCACGCCACGGGCTGGTACGTTCCTCTGGCACGAGGTCTATGCGCTCGCCTGTGCGCTCTTCCACCTTTTCCAAGTCCTTTTCGAAACTCTCAAAGGTGACAAAATCATACTTGTAGAAATTGGCATCCTGCACCTCTTTGCCCATCATGTTTCGGCTTACGAGGTCCTTATAGGTTGTGTCGGTTTTCAGTGCTGAGCTCTTGATGTAGACTTCTGCATACTTCTGATTCACTATCACAATCTTCGAATAGTCGTGTTTCTCAAGTATTTGCTCAAGCTTGGCCCAGTTGATAGTGTGAGAGACAGAGCCATCGTCACGCAGCAGCATACCTCCCAACGTGACCAGGATAATGCCGTACACGACAAACATCACCCAATTCTTCTTGGGTTTCTTGCTCTGGTTGCCCATCGGGTTGTTACCGGGAGTGGGGTTGTTGTTTTTCTGTTCAGCCATTGAAGTTAATAAAATGTCTTTAGTTTATTCGTTGTTCTTGCCGGTGACGTAAGGGGTGCGTTCAGCATCGCCCCAGAGTTCCTCAAGCCTGTAGAAGTCACGTCTTTCCTTCTGGAAGATATGGACCACGACATCGAAATAGTCCATCAATATCCATTCGGCATTCATATAACCTTCCACCTTTGAGGGGTTGAGTCCTGTGGCCTTCTTAACCACTTCATGCACATGGTCGCTCAATGCACTGACATGAGCAGGTACCGTGCCGGATGCTATGACAAAAAAAGCAGCAGGTGCGCTTTGCAGCCCGCGCATGTCCAGAATCTGCACATCCAATCCTTTTTTCTCGTCCAAGGCCTGTGCGGCCAGTTTTGCTAATACTTCCGATTCAGTCATTTATTATATTTGCGATAAGTGTTCTTTTTTCGTTCTCTTCAGTCAATTCCACCCTCACATAATGCTCCGGCAACAGGGTTTCAATCTTCTCTGTCCACTCCGTGAAGCAGTAGGCTCCGCTGTAGAAATACTCTTCATACCCTATGTCAAAAGCCTCCTCGGCACTCTTCAGTCGGTAGAAGTCAAAGTGATAGACCGGCTCTCCCTCGCCCGTGGTGTACTCGTTGATAATGGCAAAGGTGGGGCTGCACACCGTCTCCTCCACTCCCAAATGGGCACACAACTCTTTTATCAGTGTTGTCTTGCCCACACCCATTTTGCCGAAGAAGGCAAAAAAGCGTTCTTCAGGGAATTCCTCCAGCAAATCCGATGCCACTTGGGGCAACTCTTCCAAATTGTCAAAAACCCGTTTCACAGCGGCAACTATCTTAATCTATCAGCGGCACGGACTTTCTCCTCGTCTTTCTTGATGTAGCGCTGGGCAAGGAACATCAGCACCACAGCGGCTATAATCGCCCAAGTGGAAACCCCGTAAGTGACATGCACATCTGTGCACGACATTGCCCTTGTTGCCTGGTCCACAAACGCATCCACTGCCCAGATAAAGATCAAGAACAGATCCACAACGCCCAGCAGAAAACCGACTGCTACCACGCGCATCTGGAGCACACGATTCTTATAAAGGAAGATGCTAACCAGCGCTATCAGGGCCGAAACGATGGTCAATGCAACCAGAGGCCATGTCTTTACAAATCCGCGCTGTCCAATCTCCACGGGCTCACAGTTCAGTATTTGCGACATCGTTTCCGGAACGTCTTTGGGAATCATATTGAGCTCTCCCGTCACGGGCACCCCAAGGGGAGCCTTGCCCTCAAACGAGGCTATCGGGAAGATGAAACACATGGCCAGTGCACACACTGCCAGAAACAGAAAGATGGTTTGCTTTCTTTGTATCATAACTTTCTAACTTTAGTAGTTGATAAACAGTTTTGTCAGTATTTGAGTATAAAATCCTCTAAATCGTCCACATTGCGGTAATGCCACTTGCCCAGCACCTTGCCGCGCTTGAGCAGCAGAAATCCAGGATTGGAGCGAGCCATAGTCTCGATGGCCGTCGCGTCGGCGAAGTAGAAGTCAATATCATCCATCTGATAGGCATAGAGGAACGACTGCACCTCCTCGGCCAGAGCCGAGGTCAGCAGCACCATCTGCACTCCATGCTCCTGTGCCCACTCTGCTGCATCCTCCAATCCTTCCAGCCCGTCCTCGTTCACCTTGTCCAAGTGGTGGATGGTGGCAATCAGCAAGTAGTCTTCCGAGCCTATCAGCTCCTTGGCGTGGTCGTTCATGTCCATGTCGAGCATCGAGAAGCCGTCGGCCTTAATCTCGTGTGGGTCCTCCACACGGCTGCTCTCCCACTCCCATTGTGCTTCCCATGCAGGGTCTTCCATGCGCTTTACCAGCTCTTCGGACAGGAATTCGTCCCGCACGCCGGTCTCTTTGTTGACGTAGGTCACATAGCTCTTAACCTCTGCATTTTCGTCCAAATCAATCATCTGGTTGCCAACCTTCCAACTGCGGAAATCAATGCAAGGCTCGTTGTTGATGTTGTACAGGCCGAACAGCACCATGGCGACCATGGCAAACAGGGTGATAAGCACGTCGCGCTCAAAGCGTTGTTTGCGGCGCAGATTGCGTGTCAAGAATATCCACACTGTGGGGACATCCAACGCCACATTCTTCCAGAAGGTCTGCCAATTTGTCAGTTTTATGGCATCGCCGAAGCATCCACAATCCGTCACCTCGTTGGTGATGGCATCAAAAAGCGTGGTGAAGGTGAAGAAAAGCATCATCAGCACCAATGCCCATGCGCTCACCCTTCTGAAAGCTCCGAACAGCAGCATCACGCCAATAGTGAACTCCACCACTATCAAAGCCATAGCCATGAAGGTGGCCATGGGCACAAGCCAATCAAAGCTCATCCCGAAGAATGACCATGCGGTCAAGTATTCCGTAATCTTAAACGAGGTACCCATGGGGTCAACCCCCTTCACAAAGCTGGAGAAGATAAACACCAGCCCCACCACAACACGTGCCACCACATTGAGCGACCAATTCAAATTTGTATCCTTAATCTTCATCGTAATAAAATATGATTTCAAAAACCTAATTATTTCTCATGCAGACGTATGAGGCAGAAGAGAGAGTAGTTCACAATGTCCATATAGCCCCCTTCCACACCCTCGGACACCAGCGTCTTGCCCTGGTTGTCCTCAATCTGTTTGATGCGTCGCAGCTTCATCAGTATCAAGTCGACCATGGATCCCACGCGCATCATACGCCACGCCTCGCCATAGTCGTGATTCTTGTCAAGCATCAGTCTTGCAGCGCGGTTCAGGTGCTTGTCATACAGTTCCATGGCCCTGTCGAGGGGCAGCTCCAGCTCCCCGTCGGGACCCAGTTCCTGCTGTATCAAGGCCATGACGGCGTAGTTCACCATTGCCACAAACTCCTGCTCAACATCCTCGCCCACGCGGTTCTCGCCGCTGTCCTCAATGCTGCGTATTCTGTTTGCTTTAATGAATATCTGATCCGTCAGCGACGGGAGCCTCAGCACCCGCCACGACGTTCCATAGTCGCGTGTCTTCTTCTCGTACATATCGCGGCACAGTGCCATCTCCACCTCAAATTCCTTCTCGGTTTTAGATGCAGTTGCTACCGCATTATTGTTTTCTTTTGTTACCATAATAGCATAACTCATAACGCCATAATGCTTTTTTTATTGCTGTGACACAATTAAAAAAGCAAAAAAACGTTTCTACTTCAAAAAAACAAAGATACACATTTTTTTCCATTCATGAACTATCCAGCTCATTTTTCGCCCTTCAGCCTCCGCTGTCAACGAGGCGCCGTCACCTTCCAGCGCCCTGCCGTAATGGGCATCCTCAACGCCACCGCGGACTCCTTCTACGACGGGGGACGCTACAACAATCCCGACGCGCTCCTTGCTCATGCCCGCGAGCTGCTGCAACAGGGGGCCGACATTCTCGACCTCGGCGTCATGTCCTCCCGTCCCGGGGCTGCCATGCTCTCCCCTGCCGACGAGGCCGACAAGCTTGCGCCCCTCGTGGCCCTGCTCCGTGCCGAGCTGCCTGACGCACTCCTCTCCGTCGACACCTGCCAGAGCCTCCCCGCCGCCCGCGCCGTCGAGGCCGGCGCCGACATCATCAACGACATCTCCGGTGGCCAGCTCGACCCTCAGATGCTCCCCACCGTCGCCTCGCTCGGCGTGCCTTACATCCTCATGCACATGCGCGGAACTCCCGCCACCATGCAGCTACCCGAAAACACACACTATGACGACATCATCGACGACCTATCCCGCTACTACGAACAACGGCTCCACCTCCTCTCCGCCCTCGGTCCCGACCGCATCATCCTCGACCCCGGCCTCGGCTTTGCCAAGACCGTGGAGCAGAACCACGAGCTGCTGCACCGCCTGCCAGAACTAATAGCCCGCTTCCCACAATACCCCATGCTCGTAGCCCTCTCCAACAAGTCCATGATCACTCGACGTCTCACCGACTTTGCCGAACACTACGGCCCCGCCACCACTCCCCTCCCCGACTCCGAGCTGGGTACCCTTGTCCTCAACACCATCGCACTCAGCGGCGGGGCGTCCCTTCTTCGCGTCCACACCCCGCGCCCCACCCGCCTTGCCATCAGCCTCCTCTTCGGCTGAACAACAGCAAAAACAAGCAGGGAGCCCCTTCTCAGAGCAGGCTCCCTGCAATAGTGACACGAAACTGGTCGCCGTTGTTTGCAGACTTCCTCTTGCAGAAAGACAATGTTGAAGTACTTGCGAGGGGCATCTATGCCAATAGTCCAGACGGGCTCCCTGGAATTCTTTTCATTTGTATTTACTTTCTATTTTGTTTCTATATTATTTCTATTTTGTTTCTTGTGCACTGAATAAAGAGTGGTATCCGATAGTAATTATCGCGGCTAAGGTATGAAGAAGCGTTGAAGGGACATTACAGGGACGGAGGCGGCGGCAGTGTGGGAGATTTTTGTTGCTCGGCACAAAATAAAACAGGCGATGGGGCGTTATGGGTTGCGAAAAAAAGTAGAATCAAAACAAACAGACATGTTTCCGTTTCCGCACATACGCTTTGTCGACGTTCTCGACATTTTCATTGTCGCCCTGCTGGTGTACGAGTTGTACCGCATGTTGAAGGGCACAAACATTATCCGCATCTTCTGGGCACTGCTGGTGATGTACATTGCTTGGAGGATTTTCGACGCGCTGAACATGCGCTTCTGCAGCCAGATACTGGGTGGGATTATGAGCATCGGGCTCATCGCACTGGTGATTGTGTTCCAGCCGGAGATACGCAAGTTCCTCCTCTTTATCGGAACAAAAACCCAGATGACGGGCGACACGATGGCCAAGCGGCTTAGGTTTTGGCGCAGCGACGTGCAGAAGCACAACAGCATGAACTACGAGCCTTACATACAGGCATGTATGCATATGTCGCAAAGCAAGACAGGCGCACTAATCATCTTTAAACGCAGCAACGAGGTTGAAGAGCTGGTACGCACAGGCGAGGTGATAAACGCCGTGGCTTCTTCAGCACTGCTTGAGACACTCTTTTTCAAGAACTCGCCGCTGCACGACGGCGCGGTGATAGTGAGCGGCAACCAGGTGCTGGCGGCACGCTGCATCCTGCCCGTCACCTCGCGCACGGACATCGACCCGAACCTGGGGCTGCGGCACCGCAGCGCCATCGGGGTAACGGAACAGCTGGACGTGGTGAGCGTCATCGTGTCTGAAGAGACGGGTGCCATATCATACGCCATAGAAGGCGAGATACACCACAACGTGACTCCGGTACAACTGCGCCACGCCCTGGAAAAACTGATTGACGGCAATTCAGAAACCGAATAGCACCCCGCTGCCAACCTCAACGGCAAACCTCAGCAAAACTTATGCCCATCCACCACCGAAGTGCAGGTTTGGATGGGCGTTCTGTCTAAAAAAATCTTTCTGACTGATAATAGTTTGTTTTAGTGCATGATAAAAGCATCTAATATGCAAGAAAAACATAAATTTTTTATCGAAAAACAATAAAATGCTTCTAATTTAGAAAAAAAGTGTATCTTTGCAGCACCAAATAGAGGAAGGAAAACCCTCTAAGACAAGCATAGTAAAATGAGAACCAACTATATAAAACATATAAGGATAGTATACAGCCTGTTTGCTGGAATACTATTGATATGTTGCGGACTGTTCTTCAGCAATATCATTACGAGTGAGGACACGCCGCAGGTAGGCGGCATAGCCAAGCACAATTCCGACTATGCCTTCACCATCACCAACCTGAATGCTGGCGTGCCGCTGTACAACAACGAGCACCCCATTGAGAACACCCCTGCGGGCATCAAGGCACATGCGCACATCAGCCAGTTTGACATGGACTTCTACACCCGCGACGAGGCTACGCGCAACGACGCACGAATCGGCTGGATTATTGCCTTGCAAGCAGTGCAGATTATCTGTTTCACGGCCATCATAGTGCTGGTAATCATCACGCTGATTACCTTCTACCGCAGTGCAAAACAAGGGCACGTGTTTCCCGAGAAGAAAATATCGCTGCTGCTGATCATCGGCATCCTGCTGGTGGTGTCGTCGCTCTGCACGGACACGAGTACCTACCTCGAACGTACATTGGCGCTTGAGCTGCTGCGCGACACGGCTTGGATGCCCGAGGCGCACTATACCATACATTTCACACGTATATTCTTTGGTCTGACCCTTATCTTCCTCTCCCAGATTTTCCGTATTGGCCGTGAGCTGCAAGAGGACCAAGAGCTAACAATCTGACGCAATGCTGAACGAAAGGAGTACACAATGATTGTAGTAAACTTGGACGTGATGATGGCGAAACGGAAAATATCGCTCACCGAGCTGGCCGACAGGGTAGGCTTGACGCCCGCCAATCTGTCCATCTTCAAGACGGGCAAGGCACGTGCCGTGCGCTTCAGCACACTGGAACGCATCTGCCGCGAGCTGGACTGCCAGCCTTCTGACCTGCTGGAGTATCGCCCGGACGAATAATCAAGCCCACTGATAGTAAATAGAATAAACAATATAATAACAAACAACAAAACAATCAATCAAATGAAAAAGCTTTTAACCATCCTCATGCTCCTCGCCTTTATGGGTAGCATGACTTTTGTCCAGGCACAGGGTGCCCAGGGCAAAAAGAGCGACCTCACCGCCAAGGTGCCCGTCGACAAGAAAGTGAAGATTGGCAAGTTGGCCAACGGCATGACTTACTACATCCGTGCCAACAAGAAGCCCGAAAATCGCGTTCAGTTCCGCCTGGTTACCAACGCCGGCTCCATCCTCGAAGACGACGACCAGCAGGGTCTGGCCCACTTCTGCGAGCACATGGCCTTCAACGGTACCCAGTACTACAAGGGTAACGAGATGATCAGCACCCTGCAGAAGAACGGTATCGAATTTGGCCGTGGCATCAACGCCTGGACCGCCTTCGACGAGACCGTCTACTACGTCGAGCTGCCCTCCGACAACAAGGACCTGGTTGAGATGGGTTTCAAAATCCTCGACGGCTGGGCTTCCAAACTGCTGTTCGACCAGAACGAGATTGAGCACGAACGTGGCGTCATCCTCGAAGAGTGGCGCGGTGGTCTCGGTGCCCAGGAGCGTCTGCGCAAGGCCACTTGGCCCATCATGCTGAAAGGCTCCCGCTACGCCGACCGTCTGCCCATCGGTCTTGAGGAGGTCATCCGCAACTTCCAGCGCCCCGTCATCACCCGCTTCTACAATGACTGGTATCGTCCCGACCTGCAGGCCGTCATCATTGTTGGCGACATCGACGTGAACGCCATGGAGGCTAAGATTCACGAGTATTTCGACAGCCGCAAAGCCGTTGAGAATCCCCGTCCCCGTCCCGAGTTCGACATCCCCGGCAACAAGGAACCCCTCGTGGCTATCGCTACCGACAAGGAGGCTACCAATGCCAGCATGATGCTTTTCTGGAAACATAAGAAAGCCCCCCAGGGCACTATTGGCGACTATCGCGCCAGCCTGGTGCGCAACCTGGTAAGCGGCATGCTTGACGACCGCTACAACGAGCTGTCCGAAAAAGCCACTGCCCCCTTCATCTATGCCGGCGGCGGTTATGGTGGTTTCTTAGGCCGCAGCTGCGACGCCTTCATCGGCAGCTGCGCTCCCAAGGAGAACCGCATCGAGGAGGCCACTGAGGCTGTCCTGGCCGAGATTTTCCGCGCCGTTCAGAATGGCTTCACCTCCACCGAGCTGGATCGCCAGAAAGAAGAGATGCTGGAGCACTACCGCAAAATGGCCAAAGAGGCTAATAAAACCAACAGCAACAACTTTGCTCAGGAGTACACCAACAACTTCCTTGAAGGTGAAGTGATCCCCGGCATCATGGCCGAGAACCGCTACGCCAAGGAGTTCATCCCCGAAATCACCCTCGAAGAGTGCAACGCCCTCATCAGAACTTGGGTCACCGAAGAGAACTTCGTATACTACCTCACCGCTCCCCAGCAGGAAGGCTACAAAGTGCCCACCGAGCAGGAAGTGCTGAAAATCTACAACCGCGCCCGCACCAACAAGTATGCCGCTTGGGTTGACAACTACAAGGACGAGCCCCTCTTTGAGAAACAGCTTGCCGCCGTCACACCGAAGCTCACCAAGACCAACACCGTACTTGACTATAAAGAATACACCTGCCCCAACGGCGTCAAATTCATTGTCAAGAAGACCGACCTGAAGGACGACGAAATCCAGATGAACTCCTATGCATGGGGTGGCACCTCCCTCTACAGCGATGCCGAATACTACATGGCCAGCACCACTGCCGGTTTTATTGACGACGCCGGTATCGCCCAGTTCAGCAGCACTCAGCTCAGCAAGAAACTGAAGGGTGTCAACGTCTCCATCAGCCCCGACATAAGCGACCAGACCCAGGGCTTCAGCGGCAGCTGCGCTCCCAAGGACCTCGAAACCATGTTGCAGCTCCTCACCCTCTACTATGAGGCTCCCCGCAAGGACAAAGAGTCCTTCGACAAGAACGTCGACCAGCTGCGCAACCAGCTGAAATTCATCGGCGAGAACCCTCAGGTTGTCTTCATCAAGAAGTACATCGAGACTGCTCGTCCCGGCGACCCCCGCGCCATCGCTGTTCCCACCGAGGAGAACATCGCCAGCCTGAATCTGGACCGCATGTACGAAATCTTCCGCGAGCGCTTCAGCAATGCTGCCCACCAGACCTTCTTCTTCGTGGGTAACATCGAGGATGCCGACGTGAACCTCATTGCCAAGTATCTCGGCAACCTGCCCACCACCAAGGCTAAAGCTGAGAAATACCGCAAGCTGAAAGACTACGACTTCAAGGGCACTCCTCGCGCCACTGCCTACAAGGGTACCGACAACCAGGGCATCATGCTGATGAGTGGCAGCACCAAGGGTTACAAGCACAGCCCCAAGAATGCTGAAATCATCAACCAGCTCAGCGCCTGCATGGAAATCACCGCTCTCGAAATCATCCGCGAGAAGATGGGTGGCACCTACAGCCCCAGCGTCAATGTCAGCTACAGCCGTATCCCCGAACAGGAGGTCTCCTGGACATTCTACATCAACTGCAACCCCGACAGCGCCAACCTCATTGAAAACGCTGCCATGGAAATCCTGAAACAGTACATCAACAATGGACCCGACGCCGAGACCCTTGCCAAGGTTCAGGAGCAGCAGATTATCAACCGCCAGAACAGCAAGCAGAACAACAGTTTCTGGATGGGTCAGATTATGGGCAGCTATCGCTTCAACGAGAGCCGCGACTATGTGGTCAACGACTACGAGAGCATCGTCAAGTCCATTACCGCCAAGGACATCCAGGCTGCTGCCAAGAAGTTCATCGACCTGAAGCACTACCTCGTTGTCTTCTTGAAACCCGAAGCCAAAACTGCTGAATAATCTCAGCCCAACTCACAAAGAAAAAGGGAAGCGACACATGCCGCTTCCCTTTTTCTTTTCCCCGGGTTTCAATCCGAGCCAGCGTTTCCCACCCCTTAGTAACAGAGCCTCTGCACCCCATCTATTGACCGCACAGCAGGGCTGATAAAAACACACTGGCTGGTCCACGCATAGGAAAAAGGGAACAGGCAGGGGCAAGCGGAGCATCGCCCCTGTAAAGCCATATAAGCAGAACACAACCATGCAAGGGTTGCATCAGTGGGCATCCTGCAGCCCCTGCAGGGTTGACACCGCGCACCATCGTTCGCGATACTTGTGTTTTCAATCTCTGACTATTCTTTGCCAGTCCTGCAGACTGGTAGAGTGAAAAAAAGCCTAATGACCGATTCGGGATTATTAAAACCCACATAAAAAAAACCGCCTCAACCTCTAAGGTCAAGGCGGTGCATCATGAAAACATTAAGAATGTAAGGATTACATATTCTTAATAACGCTAATTCTAAAGCTTAGTGTCTCGGCAATCTCAACGGGTCTATAGCCGTCGAGGTCCTGAACAATCAAGGTTACGGCACCCTTTTCCCATTCAAAACGCATGTTTTCGGGAACCATGACCAAATCCTGTCCTCCTTGATCGTTGGGCAGATAGACCTCCAGAGGATAGACGAAAGGCAGCAGATTCCAAGCACCCAGATTCTGGCTCACATCGTACACATTCCACACGTAAGCCTGAACAGTGCCATTCTTGAATACTTCGTCATCAATGGCAGGAATACTCAGCGTGCAGAACCAATAATTGTTGGAACCAGGCTGGTAACCTGTAGCCTCCTTCCATTGAGAGGGAGTAACGTTGACACGATAGGTCTCCACCTGAGAACCATAGGTGACACTCACATACTCTTTTTTGCAGCCCGACAGCAAGAGTAACATCGCCATCATCGGCAGGAAAAATCTTTTCAGTTTCATTGTTTTGAGGTATTAAGTTATTATTCAATTACTTTCTTTTACGATTGCAAAAATACGAAGTTTTTTCTTATAAAATTCCCCATACCGCACATATTTTTCCCACGGTGGCTATTTCAGATGTACCACTGTGATGCCGTCGCCGCCCAATTCCAACCGTTCTGAATGGAATGACTGCACATCGCGGTTGCCTTGCAAATAGTCGCGGATTATCTGCTTCAGGATGCCGTATCCCTTGCCATGAAGTAGGCGCAGTTCCTTCTCGCTCAGCAGTTGGGCATCGTCCATGAAGTGTTGCAGGTTTTCCAACGCCTCGTCGGCACGCTGGCCGCGCAGGTCGAGGGTGGGATTGAAGCTTTTGCGTTTCTCGTTGATGTCGTCATAGATGGATTGGAATCTTCCTGTCTGTCGGCTCTGGCGTTCGGACGGTATTGCTTTTTTCTTCGTCCCGCTCAGTCGGCTCAGGGCAATTGTCATGCGGATGCTGTTGCTCTCCACCACAGCCTTCTTGCCCTTCAGTTCCACCACCTGAGCAAATGTCTCCTGCCCGTCTATGCGCACTATGCTGCCCACGCCAATGGGGATGTCCTTACCGTCCTCTTCCTCCTTGCTGTCGTGGCCTTTCAGGGGCTCGGCAGCGGCCATTTCCTTGACTGACTTGGCGTGCTCCTCGTCGTGGCGTTCCTGGTCCAAGGCTATCCGCTCGGCTTCAGCCTTCATCTGCTGCCGTGCTTTCATGGTGGTCTCCCGCTCGGCCTTTGCTTCCTTGATGGTGCTGATGGTGTTCTCCACTGTGCGGTTGGCGTCGGCCAGTATCTGCTGCGCCTCTTTGCGGGCAGCACTCAGTATCTCGTACTTCTTGTCTTGCAACTGCTGCGTCAGCCTCTGGTACTTCTCCGTCACCTCCGAGAGAAACTGGTCGGCCACGTCCAGTTCGGTCTGCCTACGCTCCACCTCCTGCTTGTCAAGCTCTATCTGTTGCAGCTGGTGCTCAAAGTTGAGCATCTGTCCTCCCACCTTGCCCGCAGCCTCTTTGAGCACCTCGGGAGGGAACCCAATATTCTGGGCGATTTCGAAGGCAAACGAACTGCCGGGATGCCCAATAGAGAGCCTGTAGAGCGGCTTCATCTGCTCTGTGTCGAACAGCATGGCACCATTGACGATGCCGGGGCAATGGTCTGCCAGTAGTTTCAAGTCGGCAAAGTGGGTCGTCACCACACCGAAGGCATGGCGGCGATACAGCTCCTCCAGCAAAGCCTCGGCAATGGCACAGCCCGAGCGGGGCTCGGTGCCACCGCCCAGCTCATCCAACAGGAAAAGGGTGTTGCCGTCCGCTGTCTCCAGCAGCTGTTTCATGCTTTGCAGGTGCGAAGTGTAGGTACTCAGGTCATTGTCAATGGACTGCTGGTCGCCAATGTCGATAAACACCGTGTCGAAGATGCCGAATTCCGATGTCTCGCGACAGGGTACTAACATGCCGCACTGCAACATGTATTGTATCAATCCAACCGCTTTCAGGCACACGGACTTGCCTCCCGCATTGGGTCCAGAAACGATGAGTATATGCTGTTCGTCGTTCAAGGTGATGTTGAAGGGCACCACCTCGTCCTTGCGGTTCAGGTAGAGCAGCGGGTGGCGGGCCTCAATCCAGCTGATCTTCGTGATGCTGTCCACTATAGGCCGTCCACAGCGCAGCGTCAAGGCCAATCGTGCTTTGGCACGGATAAAGTCAATACGGGCCAAAAACCAATAGGCATTCACCAGTGCGTCTAACTGCGGGCGTATCATGTCCGTAAACTTGGCCAAAATATGGTGTATCTCACGCTGCTCGGCAAATTCCAGTTCGCGCAAGTCGTTGTTCAGCTCCACCACTTCCGAGGGTTCCAAGTATGCCGTCTGGCGCGTGGCGGACTCGTCGTGTATCAAGCCTTTGATTTTGCGGCGGTGGGTGTCCAGCATGGGAATCACCATCCGACCGTTGCGGATGGTCACTTCGGCTCCGTCGGGTGCCCATCCTTCGTGTTTGGCACGGGTCAGCTGGCGGTTTATCTGTACATCCACCTCGTTGCGTTTGCGTGCCATCTGCCGCCGGATTTCTAACAGCTGTGGCGATGCGTTATCGTATATTTCACCCTTGTCATCTATTATCTTGCTGATGGCCTTGGTGATGGCGGGGTCAAGATCCACCCGTTTGGCCAACTCGTAGAGGTGGGGGTAGCGCACGGGGTCGTCCCGCAACAGGAAGCGCAAGCAATCCCCGATGGTATGCAGCGAGCAGCGCAAATCGAAGAGGGCCTCCTGCTCAATGACAGTGTTGCCCACACGCAGCCGCACCAACTCGTCGGTCAGGTCTATGAAATCCTGCGACGGGAACGAGTTCTCCAACACCAGTATCTGGCGGAACTCCTCGGTCTGCTGCAACTCGCGCACCACTCGGTCGTAGCTGTTGGAAAAGGCCATCTCGCCCACCATCCTTTCGGCCAGTGCGTTCGTACACTCCGCTGCAAGCAACTCGCGTATCTTGGTAAAGCCCAGTTTGTCTTCTATAGTCATAATTGTAGTTCTTAATCAAAGTCAAGAAAGAAAGGCCAGTGCTGGCGGAACGCCTCCAGCCGACGGCTGTCCAACGTGGCGCACACCACGCCTTCTGCGCCGGGGGCAAGGGTGGCCATGTCCTGCCCTTTGTAGTTCACCACGGCGCTGTAGCCTGCGTAAGGTATGTCTACCCCGTCGGTGCCCACCCGGTTCACACCCGCCACGTAGCACAGATTCTCTATGGCGCGTGCTCGCAACAGTGTGCTCCACGCCTCATGGCGCGAGGCCGGCCAATTGGCACACAGCAACAGCAGGTCATAGTCCGGCGGGTTGGATGTGCGGAGCCATTTGGGGAAACGCAGGTCGTAGCATACGGCAGGTTTGATACGCCATCCACGCCACTCAAAGACCTCGCGACGCGTGCCCCGTTCCAACTGTGCCGCCTCGGTGCTCATGCGGAAGGTGTGGCCCTTGTCGTAGTAGCCGTATGTGCCGTCGGGCTTTACCCAGTGCAACCTGTTCACCACCTTGCGGGGATTATCGGCTATGGCCACCGTCCATGTGCCCACAAACAATGCATCGTGGCGTCGGGCCATGCTGAGGGCAAAACGGAATGTCTGTCCCTCTGGCGGCTCGGCCATGTCGGCCATATTGTCCGAGAAGCCCGTGGTAAACGTTTCGGGCACAACCAGTATGTCGGCTTCCGTGCCAAGGGCAGCAAAGGCCTCCTCCACGCGGCGGAAGTTCGCGGTGGGCTGTTCCCACACTATGTCCTGCTGGTAGCAGGCTATCGTCAACTGTTCTTTAATCATGACCGTCATTCATCTAATCGGGGCAATTACAGGCATAGTCCCACAATTTCTTTACCGAGGGCAACAGTGCCTCTATGGCTTGCTGTTCGTCCAGCAGCAGATGGCAGCTGCGCAGGTCTATCAGCTCCAAAGTGCCGTCCAGTGCGGCAAACTCCTTGGGCAGGGTGGTGACCCTTGTGGACCATAGCACCAGTTCCCGCAGTTCGGTCATGGTGGCCATGGCGGGCGGCAGTGTGTCAATCGGGTTGCGGCTCAGCTCCAACCGCTGCAAGTTGGTCAGCAGGGCTATGCTGTCCGGCAGGGCGGCGATGTGATTGCCGCGCAAGTCCAGCTCGCGCAGGTTGGGCATGGTGTACACCTGATGTGGGAGTGTCTTGAGCCGTTTGTGCCGCAGGCGCAGGATGTAGACCTGCTCGGGGTCCTTCACCTCCGAGAGCGATTTATACACCTTGTCCGGCTGTGCATAAAGCACCGCCGGCAGGGCCATCAGCATTATCAACAACAGTTTACGCATAGGGCATCATTTCACTGCTGCAGCTGTCAGGCCCTGCGCCAGCAGCTGACGGGCTGCCCGCCGGTCGGACTCCAGTTGCTCAACCAGCGTCGGCACGCTGTCGAAACGACAGATGTCGCGCAGCCGGGGCCCAAACTCCACGGTGAGCAGGGTGTCGTACAGATTGCCGTCAAAATCAAATATATTTACTTCAAAAACAGGTTTCTCAAGTCCAAACGTGGGCTGGGCGCCAAAGTTGGCCATGCCCTTCAGCCCCGACGTGCCATCGGCCAGCGTCACCCACACGGCATATACCCCGTCAGCGGGCCACACCTTCGACGTGTCGGCCAAGGAGACGTTGGCTGTCGGGAATCCAAGTTGCCGTCCCAACTGCCGCCCGCGCTCCACAGTGCCCCACATCCTGTAGCCCCGTCCCAGCATGGCGTAGGCCCTGTCGGTCTGCCCCTGCTGCAGGGCTTTGCGGATGCGCGTCGAGCTCACCTCGCCACCTCTGTAGAAGACGGCACTGTCCACATGCAGCGACACACCCAAGCGCTCCGCCACTTCGGGCAGCCGATCGAAATCGTTTCTCCCTCGGCTGCCAAACGAATTGTCAAACCCCAGCACCAAAGCACGCGCACCGAGACGACCCACCAGTATGTGCTCGAAAAACTCACAGGCCGACATGCCGGCAAGCTCAGGCGTAAAAGCCACCTCGACAACGGCATCCACACCGCAAGCATCCAGAAGGTCGTAACGCTCCTTGTTGGTGGTGACGCGGAAATGGGTGGCAACACCCTCCGTCAGCACTTGGCGCGGATGGCGGTCGAAAGTCACCACCACGGGTGACAGCCCTTTTTGATCCGCCACACTCTTCAAAAGCGACAATATGTGCTGGTGACCGATGTGTACGCCGTCAAACATGCCCACCGTCACCGCAGTTCCAGGGGCATCTAACTGTCTAATATCATCTAATTTATATATATTCATCTATACGTCAATAACGCTGCAAAGTTACGAAAAAAGTAACAACTATCGGCAAAATAAATCAACTCCTCCATCGTCAAGCACTCGAGATCTCTGCTCCCAGGGCAACTACCATCCCTTATTCTCCTCTTTCTCATCCACGTAGTACAACTTAAACTCTACAAAGGGGAAATCGATGAGGGAATTAGGGATAACTTAGCCTCAACGAGCCAACCAAGGTCCGCCCTTCAACGGACACTGAGGTGGGAAAAAGCCTCCATTCGAAAAAAAATTTGTCCAGTCCAAAAAAAGTGCGTATCTTTGCAGTCCGAAACAATTAAACAATTTTATTAATAACATCTTAAACAACAAACATTTATGCCTACAAGAATCAGATTACAGCGTCATGGTAAAAAGAATCAACCTTTCTATCATATCGTTGTTGCGGATGGTCGTGTACCTCGGGATGGTAAATTTATCGAGAAATTAGGCACCTACAATCCGCTGACCAATCCTGCCACTATCGAACTCAATGTTGACCGCGCTACCTATTGGGTCGGCACCGGCGCTCAGCCCAGCGACACCGTCCGCCGCATCCTCTCCTACAAGGGTGTGCTGCTGAAACACCACCTGCAGGTGGGTGTGCAGAAAGGCGCCATCAGCCAGGAACAGGCCGATGTGAAGTTCAACGAGTGGCTGAAAGCCAAGGAGACCAAAATCGCCAACGCCAAGAGCGAGAGCGACACCAAACTCCGCAACGTGAAGAAAGACCGCCTCGAAGCCGAGAAGAAGCACAATGAGACCGTAGCCGCCGCTGTCGCCGCCAAGCGCAAAGCCGCTGCCGAGGCCGAAGCTGCCGCCAAGGCTGAAGCCGAAGCCGCTGCTGCTGCCGAAGAGGCTCCCGCCGCTGAGGAAGCTCCCGCTGCCGAGTAAAACAAAAAGTATAGTTCTGTCTCCAACAACCTATACGATCTTTTTCATAATTAAATACATTTTGAAAGCGTGTTCGACCCCAAGGACACGCTTTTTTTAATAAATAACCGCCCACCCTATCAATTTGATTCGGTGATGCTATCAAAGAAGGAGATACAATGACCAAAGAAGAATGCTACCGCCTGGGCAACATCACCAAACCATTCGGCATCAAAGGCCAGATGGTATTCTACCTCGATGTGGACTCGCCCGACGACTATGCCGACCTCGACTCGGCTTTTGTCGAGGTGAAGGGCGCCCTCGTCCCCTACTTCTTCAAAGTGGACAACATCAACGGCAACAAGGCCGTGGTGACTTTCGAGGACCTCACCCCGCAGGAGGCCCAAGCCCTGGCCGGACATGACCTTTACCTGCCCCTCGACCTGCTGCCCGAACTTACAGGCAACCAATTCTATTTCCACGAGGTGACAGGCTTCAAGGTAATTGACGTTGAAAAGGGCGAAATCGGCATCATACAGAGTATCATTGAGTACCCCGCACAACCCCTCTTCAGCATCATGAATGGGGACAAAGAGATACTGATTCCCGTCATCGACCCCATCATAAAAAAGGTGGACCGCGAACAGAGAACTATCACTATCGAGGCCCCCAACGGACTGATTGACCTATATTTGGAAAGTTAATAACAGCCTGTTAATATCTTTTTTGTAGTATATGCAAAAGTATATGTACTTTTGCAATCTGAAACGAGAATATTAGCGTGCAACCCTTAGGAAACAATTAGATGCCTTATGGAGAAAAAAGAACCCACACCCGAGAAAACCTGCTATTCAGCAGAAGAGCTTCAATTCTTTAAAGAGCTGATATTAAAGAAACGCGAAGAAGCCATAAAGAGCCTTGAACTCCTGAACGAAGCCGTAGCCGGGAGCCAGAACGATGCATCGGACACTGCCCCCACCTTCAAGACCCTTGAGGAAGGGAGCAACGTGCTCTCCAAGGAGGAGAACTCCCGTCTGGCCGCTCGCCAACAGAAATTCATCAAAGACTTGGATGCCGCCCTTATCCGCATCGAAAACAAAACCTACGGCATCTGCCGTGTCACAGGGAAACTCATCCCGAAAGAACGCCTGATGATTGTGCCTCACGCCACGATGACCATCGAGGCCAAGATGCAGGAAAAGAAAAGACGATAATTCGTTTCTATCCTCCTTTTTGTAACAGGCAAGATTCCCTCTTGCCTGTTTTTTTTATGCCCTAATCCTCCGATACGTTTTTATCCCATATCGGTAAGTGGAAAAAACAAGGCCTTGGAAACTAATGAATGTGCTACACCAACCTGCATAGTGTCTGTTCTTGGGCAGGAGAAAGACCTTAGGTAGGGGTAACGCCCTGTATTGCCACGTCAGCATCCCGCTGCCCTGCAAGGGTTGCAGCTGTATAGTATACTACAGCCTCTGCATTTTTTTCGCCAGTCCTGCAGACCGGCTTGTCGCACTCATCAAGTATTGTTCGAATAAAGATGGCCAATGAACCGTTCGCGTCTGTCCTCACAGCCGGGGAAGGGCGGCGAGGAGGCGTTGCGTGTAGGGGTGCTGAGGATGGGCGAAGAGCTGGTCCGAGGGGCCTTGCTCTACGATGCTTCCCTGTTGCATGACCATGATGCGGTCTGCGAAGAACTTGACGACTGAGAGGTCGTGCGTGATGAAAAGGTAGGTGTAGCCGTACTGCTCTTTAAGGTCGTTGAGGAGGTTGAGCACCTGCGCCTGCACGGAGACGTCGAGGGCGGAGACGCTCTCGTCGCAAACCACCAGTTCGGGCCCGAGTGCCAACGCTCGTGCTATGCAGACGCGTTGCCGCTGCCCACCGCTGAACTCGTGTGGATACCTGTCAAACCACTCCGCTTTGAGGTCCACCTGCTGCATAAGGCCGAGCACACGTTCGCGACGCTCTTGCTCGTTGGTGCAGAGACCGTGGCAGCGCAACGGCTCCATGATGGCCTGCCCGATGGTAAGACGGGGGTTAAGGGAGGAATAGGGGTCTTGGAACACGATCTGCATCTTGCGACGCAAAGCCTTCTGCTCCGAGTGGGCAAGCTTGTCAAGCGGGCGGCCTTCAAACTCCACCGTACCCGCGCTCTTCTCAATCAGTTGCAGGATAGCCCGGCCAAGGGTACTCTTGCCGCAGCCCGACTCGCCAACAAGTCCAACCGTCTCGCCCCTATAAATGTCAAACGACAATCCATTGACAGCCTTCAATTCCTTCTTCACCTTGCCAAAAAGGTTGGTTTCGAGGGCATAGGTAACATCGAGGTCACGCACCCGCAGCAGGGGTTCCCTTCCTTCCGTCGGGGCGACAACGTGCTCAGCAACAGTGGTCTGCCGCTGGGGTTCCTCAGCCGCATTGCCCTCCATGAAATCCTTCACTGTGAGCAGTCGGCGCGGACGGCTGTCAAGCGGGGGCCGACAAGCCAAAAGGCCTTTCGTGTATGGATGCCGAGGGTTGTAAAGCACCTGCTGTGCTGTCCCCTGCTCCACAATCTTGCCTTTGTACATCACAGCCACATCGTCGGCAATCTGAGCTATGACCCCAAGGTCGTGCGTGATAAAAATGATGCCGATATTATATTTCCGCTGCAATGTGCGCAGCAGTTCAAGGATGGTCTTCTGCACCGTCACATCCAGAGCCGTCGTTGGCTCGTCGGCAATGACCAGAGCGGGATGGCATATAAGAGCCATGGCAATCATGACGCGCTGCTTCTGTCCTCCGCTGATTTCATGTGGATAGCTGGAAAATATCTTCTCAGGCCGTGGAAGCATCACCTCCTCAAAAAGCTCAATCACCCGCCTTTGTGCCTCCGTGCGTGACACCCTCTCATGCGCCAGCAACATCTCCATCACCTGCTGCCCGCACCGCTGCACAGGGTTAAGGCTCGTCATGGGCTCCTGGAAAATCATAGAGATGCGGTGTCCTCGAATCTCGCGAAACCCCTCCTCGTCCAGCGCCAGCAATTCAGTCCCTTTGGGTAGGGAATCCCCGTGAACGAAAGAACCGCTCGTTTCATCAGCGGATTGCTGTCGTGACGGTACCCGTTGAGGCTCGTCGCTCAGCCAGGCACGCCCACTCACCGCAGCCTGCTTGGGCAGCAGACCCATCAACGCCATCGTGCTCACACTTTTGCCGCTGCCGCTCTCGCCCACAATACCCAATGTTCTACCCCGCCACAGAGTGTAGGAAACGTCCTCCACCACACGGCGTTCGTCGAAGGCCACACTCAGGCCCTCCACACGCAACAGAATATCGGTCACATCATTCATTACAAGAGCAATAACGCCCACCCACCTCCAATAGTATATCCCGCAGCAAAAAAATTTATATCCAAGGTTGTTTCCCTAAATCGCCCCAAAGGGGGAGGACATAAATAACACCCTGCAAACCATAAGGGCAGTGCGGTGATTATCTGCCGCTACGGCATGCCTCCCGATAGCGACGCGAAAATGAAAACAAATAAATAGAACCCACCATATGTGAAAAATGAAATAAAGACTCCCGAATCCCCATATTCAAGAATTCCCACATTCCTTGTTTCGTTTTTGGTTGCTTAGGCTTTCATAAAAAAAGGGTTATGTTGAAAAAAAATCCTGCGTGTATGGGAAAAATGCGTATATTTGCAGTTTGATAAGAATACACAATAACAATCATTAAATACAACTTAACTATGACAAAATCAGAAGAATACATGGAGATGGAAGCACGCTATGGTGCTCACAACTATCACCCACTGCCCGTAGTTCTGGCCAAGGGCGAAGGCCCCTTTGTCTGGGACTGCGAAGGCAAACGCTACTTTGACTTCCTCTCGGCCTACAGCGCCGTGAACCAAGGCCACTGCCACCCCAAGATCATCAAAGCCCTGTGCGACCAAGCCCATGAGCTGACCCTCAGCAGCCGCGCATTCTACAACAACTGCCTCGGCGAATGGGAGAAATATGTCACCGAGTACTTCGGCTACGAGAAGGTGCTGCCCATGAACAGCGGTGCCGAGGCCGACGAGACCGCCCTGAAGCTGGCCCGCCGCTGGGGTGTGGTGAAGAAAGGCATTCCGAACGACGAAGTGATGATTGTCTGCTGCGAAGGCAACTTCCATGGCCGCACCATCACCATCATCACCATGAGCAACGACCCCGAGAGCTACGCCAACTACGGCCCCATGACCCCGGGTTTCATCCGCATACCCTACAACGATCCCGCAGCACTGGAGAAAGTGCTTGACGAGCATGGCGACAAGATTGCCGGCTTCCTGTTAGAGCCCATCCAGGGCGAGGCTGGCGTGTACGTCCCCGACGAAGGCTACCTGAAGAAATGCTATGACATCTGCAAGAAGCACAACGTCCTCTTCATGGCCGACGAGGTGCAGTGCGGCATTGCCCGCACCGGCAAGATGCTGGCATGCGACCACGAGGGCGTCCGTCCTGACATCCTCATCCTCGGCAAAGCCCTGGGTGGCGGCGTGGTGCCCGTCAGCTGCGTCTTGGCCGACGACGACATCATGCTGAACATCAAGCCCGGCGAGCACGGCTCCACTTTCGGCGGCAACCCCATCGCTGCCAAGGTCTCCATCGCCGCCCTGCAAGTCATCAAGGACGAGCACCTGATGGAGAACGCCGACCGTCTGGGCAAGATTTTCCGCGAGGAAATGACCAACTTCAAGAGCCCCATGATCGAGAAGGTCCGCGGCAAGGGCCTGCTCAACGCCATCATCATCAAGCCCCACAACGGAAAAGAGGCTTGGGACGTCTGCCTGAAGATGCGCGACATGGGCGTGCTGGCCAAACCCACCCACCAGCACATCATCCGTTTTGCTCCTCCGCTGGTCATCAACGAGGAACAGCTGCGCGAAGCCATCGAGATTATCAAGAAGGCCATCGCCTCCTTCGAATAATCGATTCGCACATACAAAAAAGGGGCGGCGGCACTTGCGTGCCGCCGCCCCATTTTTTGTGTCGTGTCCATTCCCAACCGCCTTTTATCCTGCATCCCGCTGCCGCCGCCCCTCGCGCGCCCTGACTTCGCTCCTTGTCGGTTCGTCACCCCTCAGTTGTAGGAGTAGTTGTCCAATGAAAAAGGAAGAAATGAGGAACAAATGTTAGAGAACTGACCTAAAAGGAGCGAAGGAAGGGCGACGGAGCATCTTTTTTTCGGCGGAGCAAGGGGTAATTAATTAATTGAAAAAAAATGCGTATCTTTGCAAATCTGTTCACGATACGAAGTAAAAACAACAATCATTAGAAAGTAAGCATCAACTAACGCATTCACACCTTTGCCGATCCACGCTTTCAGAACGCTTTTATACATCAACACAATCAAAAACGAAATGGTCACTCACGTAATCAACACGCACCGCACCCCCCGTTTCCCGCTCCGCCGCACGCGGGTTCTCCTTCCCTTCCTGCTGCTCCTTGCCCTGCCCGCCGGGAGGGCGGAGGGGCAGACCTTCCCGTTTCAGGACACCACGCTGGGCGTGGCCGAGCGCGTTGAGGACCTGCTGTCGCGCCTGACGCTCGACGAGAAGCTGAGCATGATGGAGCACCGCAACCCCGCCATCCCCTCCTTAGGGGTGCCGGCCTACAGCTGGTGGAACGAGGCGCTGCACGGCGTGGGGCGCAACGGGCTGGCAACGGTGTGGCCCATGCCCATAGCGCTGGCGGCCACCTTCAACAGCGGCAAGGTGGAAGAGCTGTTTTCCAACGTGGCCTACGAGGCACGGAGGAAATACCTTGCCGCCCGCAGCAGCGACACCTGCACAGCCCTGCGGGAGCCGACGGACTACACGGGGCTGACTTTCTTCACGCCCAACATCAACATATTCCGCGACCCGCGGTGGGGCCGCGGCATGGAGACCTACGGCGAGGACCCCTACCTCACCGCCCGCATGGGGCTGGCATGCGTGCAGGGCCTACAGTTTGGCGGACGCCCGGCCCCGGCCTGCGGCGACGCACCCCTGCTGGCGGCGGCATGCCTGAAACATCTGGCCGTGCACAGCGGCCCCGAGGGCATAAGGCATGAATTTGACGCCGAGGTGAGCCCGCGCGACCTGTGGACCACCTATCTGCCCGCTTTCGAATACATTGTGAAGCACAGCGACGTGCAGCAGGTGATGTGTGGCTACAACCGGCTGAACGGCGAGCCCTGCTGCACCAACAACAGCCTGTTGAACAGCATACTGCGCAAACAGTGGCACTACCGCAACCTGATAGTCACCGACTGCTGGGCACTGAACGACTGCTGGGAGCGCGACACTGTCATTCCGCGCCACAAGACCCACGCCACGGCAGCCCTGACGGCGGCGGCGGCCTTTGGCGGCGAGGTGGACCTGGAGTGCGGCAGCGGCCTCGCTGCGCTGCGCACCGCGGCGGACTCCGGCTATATCAGCGAGATGATAATCAACGAGCATGTGCGTCGTATCCTCACCACCCGACTGCGCGTGGAGCAGGGACTGCGTCTGCCCGACGGCGGGAGCGACCTGTCGCCCGTCCGCATGGCGGAGGAGAGCACCGTGCTGCTGCGCAACCAAGGGGTGCTGCCCCTCAAAGCGGGAGCCCGGATCTACCTGTCCGGCCCCAATGCCGAGGACACCCTCATGCCCCTCGGCAACTATAACGGCACGCCGCAGCACACCGTCAACATCCGCGAGGGGCTGGAGCGGTACTTCACCCTTGTCGACAAACCCTGCAAGGCGGACGTCATCGTCTATGCCGCCGGCCTCAACCCCCAGCTGGAGGGCGAGGAGCTGCCCGTGGACATGCCCGGTTTCTACAAGGGCGACCGCACGCGCATCGAGCTGCCCGACAACCAGAGCGAGGAACTGCGCAAGCTGCAGCGCAAACACAAACCGGTGGTGCTGTTGCTGTGCAGCGGCAGTGCCATAGCTTTGGACCGCCACGCCCTGCGCTCCAAAGCCATCGTGGCCTGTTGGTACGGCGGCGAGGCCATGGGCGAGGCCGTGGCCCGCACCCTGGCCGGGAAGCACGACCACTTTGGCCGCCTGCCCGTCACCTTCTACAAATCGACACAGCAGTTGCCCCCCTTCGAGGACTACAGCATGGCGGGCCGCACCTATAGGTACATGACCGAGGAGCCTCAGTTCCCCTTTGGCTACGGGCTGAACTATGCCACCTTCAGCCTTGGCAGCCTCCGGCTGCAACAGGACGGCATGGTCACCGGCACCGTAAGCTGCACGGACGCCGTCACCGATTCGGCCAGCACGGTGGTCCAGGTCTATTTCACCAATCCCGACGACCCGCAGGGACCCCGCAAAACCCTTGTGGGATTCCAGAAAATCAACGTCGGCGCAGGGCAGACGGTGCGCTTTGCCATACCGATAGAGTTCGCCTTCTGCCGCCAGTTTGACGAGGCAACAGGGCAGAGCGGCCGCCCCCACACCCGCACACCCCAATTCTACGTCGGATTCAGCAGCGCCGATGCCGACCTCACGCCCTTGAACTACATCCCGCTGAATGGGTTTTAAATATGTGGATTTTTTTTAGTATCTTTGCAAATCAAATAAAATAACCTTGGCGGAAGCCCTCCGCCACAAACATCAACAAAACACAACACTATGAAGAAACAAGACTGGCTCGTCATCCTTATTGTGGTCATTGTATTGGCCCCGTTCTTTATTCCCTCCACGGGATTCTTTGCCTGGTTCGAGGCTTCGACCAAGGCTCACCCCTTCATCATGGCATTCTTTAAGTTTGCCATCCTTGCCACCTTTGGCGAGATGCTGGCCCTGCGCATCCGCGAGGGCGTGTACAACAAGAAGGGCTTCGGCATCGTGCCCCGCATGATGGTGTGGGGATTCTTAGGCATGTGCATTGCCATGGCCATGATCATCTTCAAGAGTGGCGTGCCCGCATTCCTCGGCGTGATAGGCGGCTGCAGCTGCCCGGCCGAGGTGTTTGCCGCTCCCGAACTGACATGGGGCAAGGTGGGCGTGGCCTTTGCCGTCAGCGTGCTGATGAACACCATCTTCGCACCCGTCATGATGACCTTCCACAAATGCACCGACATCCATATCCTGGAGAACGGCGGCACCGTGCGCGGACTGCTCCGTCCCATGCACATGCGCGACATCTTCGCCAACAAAATCAACTGGGACGTGCAGTGGAACGTCGTCTTCAAGAAGACCATCCCCCTCTTCTGGTTCCCCGCACACACCATCACCTTCATCCTGCCCCCCACCTTCCAGGTGCTCTTTGCCGCACTGCTCGGCGTGGCGCTGGGCCTCATCTTAGCCCTTGCAGGAGGAAGCAAGAAATGAAAAAAAGCCTGCTCTTAATCGGATTACTCGGAATAGCCGGAGCACTCCAAGCCCAAGAAGGCTTCACCTTCAGCTTCCACGGCTTCGTCAACCCCCACTACTATGCCGACAGCCGCAGCGTCGTCGGCGGGCGCGAGGACATGATGCTCTTCTACCCCAAGCCCATCGTCCGCGACAGCCTTGGCCGCGACATCAACGACGGCTGGCAGGCCAACATGCTGGCCATCACCGCAAGGCTGAATGTAAAAATCACCGGCCCCGACATGCTGGGTGCAAAGACCTCGGCCTTTGTCGAAGGCGACTTCACCGGCAGCACCAACGCCACCATCGACAACCTGCGTCTGCGCCACGCCTACTTCACCCTCGACTGGGGTCGTCACCGCCTCCTTGCCGGGCAATACTGGTACGCCATGGTCGTCCACGAAATCATGCCCATGACCAACCCCCTCAACATGGGGGCCCCCTTCCACTGCTATGCCCGCCAGCCGCAGGTGCGCTACGAATACCGTCTCGGCAGCCTCGAAGCCGTCGCCGTGGCGCAATGGCAGCTCGACAACATGAGCCAGGGGCTATTGAACGGAACACCCGCCTCTTCCACCCTGTTTGCCCGGCATGGCATAATGCCCGAACTCAATGCCCAGTTGCGCTACCGCACATCCCGGCTGTTCATCGGTGCCGCCGCCAACCTCAAAACCATCCAGCCCGTAGTGCCCGACCCCACACGCACACTCCACCACTCCTTCACCTGGTCACTCTTCGGCAGCTACCGCTTCGACGGCATTACCGTCAAAGCTCAGACCCTCCTCAACAACAGCCTCTACGAAGGCTGCTCGCTGGGCGGGTACATACTGGTTCATAAATCAGAAGGTGGCTACTGGACCCGCGACTGGCATTTCAATACCATTTGGTTAGACGTCCAGCGAAACCACGGGCATTGGCGTCCGGGACTATTCCTGGGCTATGCCAAAAGAAGCGACATCGTCAGTCCTACCGAAGACATGATGCCATTCGATGTCCTTGGGCGTGGAGCAGACCTACTGCAACTCTGGCGCATCCAGCCACGCCTCGCCTACACCACCCAGAAAGGCCTCTCCTTCGTAGGCGAAGCCGAATACACCTATGCAGGCTACTACGACGAACCCGTGGGCAACCTCCGACTCTCACTAAGTGCCGTCTATGCGTTCTAACTACCACACCCACTCCTGCTACTGCGACGGCAAAGGCCAACCGCGCGAATACGTCGAATTCGCTCTCGCCAACGGGTTCACCGCCCTCGGCTTCTCCGGCCATGCCCCGCTGCCGTTCAGCAACACCTTCTCCATCCACAGCGAAGACTACCTCGCCTACTGCAACGAAGTGCGCGCCCTGAAAGAGGAATACCGCGGCCGCATCGACATCCTCCTCGGCCTGGAGATAGACTACGTGCCGGGCGTGAACGACGACTTCCGTCCACTCATCCAACAGGGAGGGCTCGACTACTTCATAGGCGGGGTGCATCTCGTCACCGACCCCGACGACACCCCTTGGCTGCGCAGCCACCCGTCCGAAGCCGCACAGCGCATCTGGTTCATCGACGGCCCGCGGCAGGAGACCTACGACGAAGGCCTGCAACGAGTCTTCCACGGCGACATACGCCGCGGAGTCACCGCCTTCTTCCGTCAAACCAACGCCATGATCGAGAGCCAGCGTCCCACCATCGTCGCCCACTTCAACAAGATAGTCATGCACAACCGCGACCGCTACTTCTCGGAGCACGACAAATGGTATCTCGACCTCGTCTATGAAACCATCGAACTCATCCGCGAAACAGGCTGCATAGCCGAAGTCAACACCCGCGGCCTTTACAAAGGGCGTCACTACGACTACTACCCCGCCCGCGACACCCTGCGCCACATGGACGAGCTGGGCATCCCCGTCATCGTCAGCACCGACGCCCACGCCCCCGAAGACCTGTTGCGCACCGAGGGGGCAGAAGAGTTCCTTGCAGCCATCCACTACCACAACATCGTCACCACCCTGCCATAGCATTTCATCCGACCGATTCGGGATGAAAGCCACTACATGGAAAAAGAAAAAGCATGCACGGAAACTAATCCGTGCATGCTTTTCGTTGTGCTTACTGGAAAGGGAATGCGAGCAAGCAGCATCGAACAAGGGGCTGGGACCCCTGAGCAGGGACGATGCTTAGCGTTGCTTCTCCAGCTGGGCGATGAGCGATTCGCGGCTGAAGTCCTCCTCCTGTTTCCAGTATTTGATGTCGTAGAGATCCATGCCCTTGGGCGTCAACTCATACCAGAATTGATCGCCGTTGGAGAACTGGAGGATTTGGCTCGGCATCTCGAACGAGTAGAAGAAATGGAACGACGCGGTGTCGGCGACGCCCTTGTCGTCGGTGCGTACCAAAAGGGTGTCCACAAACTGGTAGGTCAGCTTCTTCTGGGGGTCGAGATAGGTGCCCGAGAGGGCTTTCAGCTTCCGCTGGAGCAGCAGTTGCTCGTATGCAGCCATGGGGCTGAGGTTGCCGGGGTCATAGAGCCAAAGGGTGTCGGACTCGGGGTCGTTGGGGCGATGGCAAACGATGATGGTCTGGTCGCCATTGTGCTCCATGACGGCAGTGTCGCCCTCGACGCCTACAGCTGTCCACTCCTCAAGGGGGAAGGGCTGGATGATGAAGGTGTCCGCAGAGACTTGGAGGAGGGCAAAGGCAGCGCCGCCCTCGTGCAGCGTGCCACCACGGAAGATGTAGAGGTCGGGCTTGTTTGTGACGGTGTCGGAGTGGCCAACAAAGTACTCGTAGCCGTCGAACCAGCAAGTGCCGTCGAAATGAAAGGTAGTGTCGGGTTCGGGAGCGTTGTTGCAAGCGGTGAACAACAGCATCAGACCGAAGGTGAAGGCGGATAACCGCCGCAGTGTTTTAATGTTCTGTTTCATTGTAATAAAGCGGGAAGCCCGCAAGTTTTTAATTATTAATGGTTGTAGTATTGGAATGTGCGTATGTCGATGCGCGTGGGTGACGAGAGGCTGGCGGTGGTGCAGCGGACCCAGTTGCCGTGGTCATCGTACTCATAGAAGGCCCGGATGGGGTCATGGCCGTCGGTGCCAGAATTGCCCACCACCTGCTCAACCACGCGGCCCAGGCTGTCGACCCGGGTTGGAGGGGGCAAATGGGCGTGCCATACAATCACTCCATCGCGGTCAGTGGTGGAGACGAGGCTGCCAGTGCTGTCGTACTGGAAGCGCTCGAAAGAGGCATCGGGCCATGTGCGCCGCAAAAGGTGGCCGGCATCGTCGTAGTCATAGCTGAAACGCGAGCCGTCGGGATAGATGAAACGGGAGAGGTGTCCCTGACGGTCGTAGTGGAGACGGAAAGTGTGGCGTTTGCCGTCGGGGCCGGTGAGGCGGGCCTTGCAACGGCGGCCATGCCAGGAATAGCTATAGGTGGTGAGGGTGTGGACGGGGCCGAGCGTGTCCAACTCAACGCCCACGGTGTCCTGCCAGCACTGTTCGCGTATGCGACGACCCAAGCTGTCGTAGTCAAAATGCAGATGACGCTGGGTCTCGCGGTCGCGATAGTAATAGTCTACACATTTACCCTCAGCGTCGAAGCCCGCCACCGTCTGGGAAACGATGCCGTCGGAGTATTCATGGAGGGTGCGCTGGGTGAACAGGGCCACGGGACCCTGGAACAGGTCAGCATAGGTGGTCTGGCGGTTGAAATCATCAGGAAGGTTAGGCAAATAGGGGAAAGGCACATCCCCGCTGCTGCATGCAGAAAGAAGCATAAGCACAGCAGAGATGACAACAAACCCACGGAGAGCCGAGCGCCTCCCCTTTTGGCAAAAAGAGTTGAACCGCCTAAGAACAGTCATGCGTGCTATTCGGTTAGAGCCTTGGCCACGATGGCAGCCAGTTTGCCTTCGGACTGGGCTTTGATAAGTTTTTCAGTCAGGGAGCTCTTACCCACAGACTCCTTGTAGGATTCATAGTAGCGCAACATCTCCTCGACGGCGACATTGGCACAGACGATGGGTGCGGTGTCCTTGTACTGAAGAGCTTGGCGGGTCCAGGCGGCAAGGTAGGCCATAAGGAGTTCGGGTTTCTTGACGTCGGTGAGGTCGGCACTGACGGGGATGCTCACTTCGGGAGTGCCGGAGAGCCAGCGCACAAGGAAAGAGGAGCACTCCTCGTGCTTGGGATGGTTGAAGGCGGGGTCGGAGGTGAGGAGATAGTTGCAGCAGTTGAGGATGTCGGTCTCATACTTGGCATAGTCAGAAGGCCACATCTTTTCGGGCAGGATGGGGAGGGAGAATTGCTGCGCGAAAGCCCACTGCGAGGCGAGAAGGGCTACTGCAAGAAACAGGATTTTTTTCATGATTGATAAGAGTTTTGTTTTAACAATGTATTATTCGTCGATAGCGAGACCGCCGAGAGCGGTTTCCTTGTAAAGGCTTGGGAGGTCGTGGCCGGTGCGGCTCATGGTGCGGACCACCTTGTCGAAAGAGATGATGTGCTTGCCGTCGCTCATCATGGCGTAGATGTTGATGTCGAGAGCACGGAGTGCAGCCATGGCGTTGCGCTCAATGCAGGGAATCTGAACCAGGCCGCACATAGGGTCGCAGGTGAGGCCAAGGTTGTGTTCCATAGCCATCTCGGCAGCATATTCAATCTGTTGAGGGCTGCCACCGAAAAGCTGGTTGGCGGCGACGGCAGCCATGACACAGGCACTGCCCACTTCGCCCTGGCAACCCACTTCGGCACCAGAGAGGGAGGCGTTTTCCTTAATGACGTTGGCAAAAAGGGCAGCCGTGGCCATGGCACGCAATATCTCGGTATCGGAAAAGTTATGGGCTTGCTGAAGATGATAAAGAACCGCAGGGAGGACACCGGAGGAGCCGCAGGTGGGGGCCGTGACGATGTAGCCGCCCACGGCGTTGCGCTCGGAGGTGGCGAGGGCGTAGGCGATGACAAGGGCGCGGCTTTGGAGCGAAGGCTTGTAGGAGGAGGCCCGGACATAGTATTGGCGGGCTTTGCTGCGCAGGTGGAGACCGCCGGGGATGACGCCTTCGGCTTGGAGACCCTGACGGATGGTTTCCTGCATGGTGTTCCACATGTCCTGCAAGTAATCCCAGATGGCAGGGCCTTCGCATTGCTCTACATATTCCCAATAGGTAAGGCCTTCACGCTCGATATAAGGAAGAATCTCGGAAAGAGTGGACATGGAATAGACGTGCTCCTGGGTCTCGCTGGTGGTCTCATTGGCGAGGGCACCACCGCCGACACTATAGATGGTCCACTGTGCGGTGGAATTGCCGTCGGCATCGAGAGCCTCGAAGTGCATGCCGTTGGTATGGAAGGGAAGCACCTCGTCGGGCTTCCAGACGATTTCTACAGGGATGGGTGCCGCACCGTCCTGCAAGGCCTTGTCGGTGCGGTGGCCGCGGCCAGTGGCGGCAAGACTGCCGTAGAGGGTGACACGGATGGTATGAGCCTCAGGGTGGTCGGCCTTGAACTGAAGGGCAGCAGCATGGGGTGCCATGGTGTGGCTACTGGAGGGTCCGTAGCCTTTGCGATAGATTTTCTTTATTGTTTCCATGTTATGGCGGAGAACCTCCGCAGGTAATAAGTGGCGACCCATTCATACCAGTGGCGGTTCGCCGCACCGCACGCCGGTGATTCTTTTGTGGGTGCAAAATTACGATTTTTTTTCGACATTGGGATTTTTTTTGTACTTTTGCAGCAATTTGGCGGAAAGCCGCCACGGGTAAATAATGATGGAAATATGAATATCACTATCATAGCCAACGGGTTGTTCCCCGAGGGGGAATGGGTTGACGGGATTCTGCAGCAGTCGGACAGGATAGTATGCTGCGACGGGGCTTTGGAAAAATACCTCGAATGGAAACGGCGGAGAGCCTTTGCCGGGAATGACAAAAGCATCACAGTGATCGGGGATGGGGACTCGCTGCGCGAGGGCGTTGTGAAACAAGCCACTGCATTGGGTGTTGAGGTGAAGCGAGTAAGGGTTGCGGAGCAGGACGACAATGACCTGACCAAGGCCACCCGCCATGTGCTGGGCGGCTGCGGAGGGGAGCCACTGCAAGCGATAGAAGTGAACTACATCGGTGCGACGGGACTACGAGAGGACCACACACTGGGCAACATCAGCCTGCTGGCATGGTATATGGAGCAGTACCCGGGCGTGCGCTTCCGCATGTTGTCAGACTACGGCATTATGGTGCCTATGAAGGGGCATGCGGTGTTCAATTCCCATCCAGGGCAACAGGTGTCACTCTTCTCGCTGACGCCGAACACCCCCGTAACGACAAAGGGGCTGCGCTGGCCCATCAAGGAACGCTGCTTAGAATGGTGGTGGGAAGGCACCCTGAATGAAGCCCTCGGCCAACAAGTGGAGGTGTGGGGTGGAAAGATGGTGGTCTACTTGCTGACAGGCGAGTCGCCCATTGCTTGACGGATGGCTTGGCAGAGCTGGTCGGGGCATGAGGTGTCCTTCCAGCCACAACGAATGCCTTCAAGCCGTTCGAGCACTTGGTTTACGTCCATGCCCTCGACAAGTCGGGAGACCCCTTGGAGATTGCCATGACAGCCGCCATAGAAGGTGACATTGTGGAGTTTCCCGTCGGTGATTTCAAAGTCTATCTGCTGACTGCAGGTTTGCGAAGTTTGGTAGGAATAGTGCATTGTGCTTTTCTCTAATGATTCGTCTAATTAAGTGTTTCAACTGAAAAGGTTTCGGAAGGCCTCTTCTATGACACTGACACCAATAATCTTGATGTTGTATTTATTCTGTTCGAGGTTGCGAAGGTCATATTTGGAGACAAAGACACGTTCAAAACCCAGGCGTGCCGCCTCGCTGACACGGTTGTCTATACGGCTGACAGGGCGCACCTCGCCGCTGAGGCCCACTTCGGCAGCAAAGCAATAGCGCGGCGGGACGGGGATGTCGACATTGCTGGAAAGGATACTGCACGCCACGGCGAGGTCGAGGGCAGGATCGCTGACACGCATTCCTCCAGCCATATTGAGGAAGACATCCTTGGCTCCAAGCTTAAAACCGCAGCGTTTCTCCAACACGGCAAGGAGCATATTCATGCGCCGCGTGTCGAATCCGTTGGCGTTGCGCTGGGGCGTGCCATAGACGGCACTGCTCACCAACGACTGCACCTCGACAAACATGGGGCGCGCCCCCTCCAATGTGGCAGCCACGGCAGCCCCACTCAACTCTTCATCCCTGTGAGAGAGCAGGAGTGCCGAAGGATTGGAGACCTCGGCAAGGCCGCTGCCCCTCATCTCGAAGATACCAATCTCGGAAGTGGAACCAAAACGGTTTTTCAAGGCACGGAGGATTCGGAAGCCATAATTGCGGTCGCCCTCAAACTGGAGAACTGCGTCAACTATATGTTCCATCACTTTGGGGCCCGCCAGAGTGCCGTCCTTGGTGATGTGGCCTATGAGCAGAACGGGAACTCCCGTCGTTTTGGCGTAATGCTGAAACTCGGTGGTGCACTGGCGGATCTGGCTCACGCTGCCCGCCGGCGATTCCACATCCTCGGTGGTGACAGTCTGGATGGAGTCGACAATAAGCAGGTCGGGCTGCACGGCATCTACATGCTCGAAGATGCGCTGGGTGACGGTCTCGCTGACCACATAGCAACTCTCGGTGTTGATGCCTATGCGGTCGGCACGCATCTTTATTTGCTGCTCGCTTTCCTCGCCACTCACATAGAGCAGTCGGCGGTCATGGATGGCCAGGGCTGTCTGCAACAGAAGGGTGCTCTTTCCAATGCCTGGTTCACCCCCCAGCAGGAGGAGGCTTCCGGGCACGATGCCTCCACCCAGCACACGGTCAAACTCATTGCAATGGGTGGGGATGCGCTTGGTTTCGCCATAGGTGACTTCCTGTATACGTTTCGGTGTTGCCTTGGCGACCGTGGTAGCCGTCTTGGCTGCGGGGGCGGCACTCTTGACCATTTCCTCCACAAAGGTGTTCCACTTGCCGCATTCGGGGCAACGCCCCAGCCAGGACGACGACTGGTAGCCGCACTCCTGACAGAAATAATATGTTCGTGCTTTAGCCATCTATTTGAATGTGTTATTTCGTTAATTCTTTATTTCGTTAATCGATTTACGCATTAACACGTTTACGAATTGACGAGTTCAAATAACATTTGTTCACCACTCCCGAAGCAAGTATTATGCCAAAGGCAATGGCAATGGTCACTTTCAGTGCCACAAACCCCGTCGTGGCCGCTTGCCACAACTGGTTGGTAACAATGTAGTATGCTGTCCAAAAGATACCACCGCCAGGCACTAACGGGATAATGCCGCAAATGAGATAGATCGTTACAGGCTGATGGCCTACACGTGCCAACACATGGCTCACGGTGGCAATGGCCAACGCGGAGAAAAAGGCAGCACCCGCTACCGACAATCCCGTCAAAGACCACAAATAGACCGCCCAACCTATCGTGCCAGCAAGCCCACAGGCCACATAGCTATGTCGCGGGGCACCAAACAGAACAGAGAATCCCACCGTCCCGACAAAGGCCGCCAACAGCTGGATGGCCCACCGGGAGGCGACAGGATCCTTGACAGGCACCCCCAACTGCACAATTGCCCCCATCACCTTGCCATCGACAATAATCGACAGTGCCACACCCAAAGCGATGCAAAGGAATACCAGAAAAGCATCCGTAAGCCTGGTGGTCCCAGCGATATAGTCTTCGTTGGCCAAGTCGCGCATACCGTTCGTAAACGGAACTCCCGGCACAAGGGCAATTATGGTGCCAATTATCATGTTGGCCAAATGCAAATGCGGGGCAATCTGGAAATGCATTGCCAACCGGTATACCAGTATGCACATTATGCCACCCACCAAGCCACCAACCACGCTCCCCGCCAGTCGTGACAAATGGCGAGAGGCAAAAGTAATGAACAAGCCGAGAACCAATCCCGCCACCAGCGAGGCCGCAGAGTCAAGCAGACTCCCTCCGAAGATAAGGCAGAATGCCGCCACACCCACCGCAATGCCAGCCAGCAGCTCCCACCAAGGTTTTCCTGGCATGGAGCGGATGGCTTGAATGCTCTGACTAAGGGCTTCAAGAGACATCTTGCGGGTGGACACATCGCGGCTCAGCTGATTCACTGCTGCCACCTTGGCCAGTTGTGTCCCCTTGATGGGGATAAACTCGGCTCGGGCATAGTGCTGCCCAGTGGTGATAATGCCGTTGCTCAACACAAAGAAACTCTCGTCCTCGACCCCGTAGGTCGAAGCTATGCGGCTCATGGTATCCTCCACACGGCTGATTTCCGCGCCGTTTTCGAGGAGGATGTGTCCCGCCTCAGTAGCCAGCTGCAATGCCTGTTCCTGTTCTTCGGTCATCTTTAAAACTCGTCAATCACTTGGTCCACACGGTAGAGTTTGTCGCCGCGGTGCAGCATCTCCGTTGTTTTGACACTGAACACATCGCCCTGTTTCACTTCCGGCACGGGTTGCGCGGTGTCGCCCAGACGCAGTTCCTCCACCGTGGCGCGGTACACGCCTGTGGTCTGCCCTATCACCATCAAGTCCTCTCCCACTCGCAGATGCTCCGCTGTCTCAATCTTCATCTCGGCCACCTGTGGCCTATTGTAGTAGTTGGTCACCTTGCCTAAATACACTTTATTCTCTGTGGCCTGGGAGCCGTACCGCTCACTCCACTCACCCATTTTGCGTCCCAGATAATAGCCGTCCCAGAAACCACGGTTGAACACCGTGCGCAATCTCTCTGTCCAAGCCTCTATCTTCTCCTGTGTGTATGTGTCCTCGGCCACGGCCTGCACCGCCTCCTTGTAGCACTCCACCACTGTCTTCACATAGTCGGCCGAGCGGCCGCGTCCCTCAATCTTCAGCACCCGCACGCCGGCACGTATTATCTTGTCCAAGAAACCGATGGTGCACAAGTCCTTCGGCGACATGATATATTTGCCGCTCACCAGCAGCTCCGTGTCGCTCTCCACGTCTTTCACCAGATACTCCCTGCGGCAGAGCTGCAAACAGGCTCCGCGGTTGGCGCTATAGTTATACTCGTCCAGGCTCAGATAGCACTTCCCGCTCACGCTCATGCACAATGCTCCGTGGGCAAACACCTCCACCTGCACCAGTTCCCCCTTCGGCCCACGGATGTCGTTGTCGCGGATATACTGCGTAATCTCCGCCACCTGCCGCAAGGGCAGCTCGCGCGCGGTCACCACCACGTCGGCCCATTGGGCAAAGAAACGCACCGCCTCCACGTTGGAGATATTGCACTGCGTCGAGATATGCACCTCCACCCCTATGCTGTGGGCGTAGGTTATCACCGCCATGTCGCTGGCAATGATGGCCGTGATGCCCGCCGCTTTGGCGGCCTGCACCAGCGCGTGCATCTCCTCAATCTCGTTGTTGTAGATAATCGTGTTCACCGTCAGGTAGGTACGCACCCCATGTCTCTGGGCAGTTTCCGCAATTCGTCCCAAATCCTCCACGGTGAAATTGGCCGCCGAGCGCGACCGCATATTCAAGTTTCCCACGCCGAAATAGACAGCGTCGGCACCCGCCTGAATGGCGGCGCTGAGGCTCTCGTAGCTTCCCACGGGAGCCATAATCTCCACTTGCTGCTGCGGCGCTGCAGTGCCGCCCATGTCGTTTATTGCGTTCATCATTCTGATTGTCTGTTCTATCCGTGCAAACCCCTCCTGTGGGGTTTCCTTTTGCAAATTTACACAATTAATGTGACATACACATAGACTCACGAAAAAAAGTTCATCAAACACGAATCGCCACGAGTTCACCAATTCATTTATGGACAATTTGTGTTTGTTTTAGAAGTAATAAACCACTGTCCCCTGCCCTACCCGTCTTCTCTACAAACCAACATTTTTTCTCCACACTACAATAATTCCCATCTACTTCCGTTAAAAGAAACAAAAATTAAGATTACTCTGTTCCACTAACAAGCAACAGCCCCATGAAAATCAATATCCGAAAGATGGGCATTCTGCCCAAAATCCTTATCGCCATTGCCCTCGGCATTGGCTGCTCATTCTTCATGCCGGGATGGGCCGTGCGTGTCTTCCTCACTTTCAACTCCATCTTCAGCAACTTCCTTGGCATGTTCATCCCGTTGCTCATCATCGGCCTCGTGGCTCCCGGCATCGCCGACTTAGGGCGCGGTGCTGGCAAACTGCTGCTCATCACCGTTGTGCTTGCCTACGGCTCCACCGTCCTTTCCGGTGCCTTTGCCTACGGCTCCTGCGCCTTGGCCTACCCTTACATCCTCGGCGACGGCCTCAGTGCCCTTGGCAACATGGACATGACCAACGCCCTCACCCCCTATTTCACCATCGAGATGCCCGCCTTCATCTCCGTCACCACGGCACTGGTGCCGGCCTTCATGCTCGGCCTCACCACCGCCTCCATCGACGGCACCACCATGAAAGGCTTCCTCTTCGACTTCCGTGACATCATCACCCGCGTCATCACCTCGGTCATCATCCCCTGCCTGCCCCTCTATATCTTCGGCATCTTCCTGCAAATGGGAGCCGAAGGCCACGTCGGGACTGTTCTCGGTGCCTTCCTCAAGATTGTCGGTTTCATCTTCCTCCTTCATGTCACCGAGCTGGTGTTCCTCTTCCTTGTGGCTGGCGGGGTGACGCGCCGCAACCCTTTCCGCGCTCTTGTCACCATGCTCCCTGCCTACGTCACCGCGCTCGGCACCGCCTCCAGCGCTGCCACCATCCCCGTCACCCTGCAGCAAGCCATCAAGAACGGTGTCCGTTCCGAAACGGCTGGGTTCACCGTGCCCCTCTGCGCCACCATCCACATGCCCTGCAGCATTCTTAAAATCACAGCCGTGGCCTACGCCATCAGTCTCAGCATGGGGCTCCCCTGCGACTTCGGCACCTACATCGGCTTCATCATGATGCTCGGCATCACCATGGTGGCCGCTCCCGGCGTTCCTGGGGGTGCCATCATGGCTGCCCTCGGCCTTTTAGGCTCCATGCTCGGCTTCGACGCCAACATGCAGGGACTCATGATTGCCATCTACATTGCCATGGACAGCTTCGGCACTGCCGGCAACGTCACCGGCGACGGCGCCATAGCTCTCATCGTCGACCACATCCGCGGCGATAAAGCATAAAGCACCCAAAAACAAAACAGCCTGCAACATCCCACTAAGGTGTGTTGCAGGCTGCTGATTTAAGCGCCTTGGCAGGCCCTGCGCTCAATATTCCACGCGGGGCTCCATTTCCTTGGCTTGAGCCACCATCTTCTCAATCTCCTTGACCGAGGGGACGCGGTTGCAGATGTTCTTCTCCGCGTTCACCTCCTCCATCTTGGCGGCGAGGTTGGCGGGCACACGGTGGCGGAACTCCTTGATGGTATCCACACCCGCGGCTTCTAACAATTCAGCAAACTGACCGGCCACACCATGGATGCGGAACAGGTCGGCATGATTGGTCCAGCGCAGTATGAGTTTCTCGCTGATGCCTGTGGTTTCGGCCATTTTGCGGCGGCCAGCACGGGTGGCGCATTGTTCCAGCAGGTCGTCGGTGGTCTTTACACCGGCCTCGTTCAACTTGGCGGCATACACGTCGCCGATTCCTTCAATGTCAATAATTTTGTAAGCCATAATGGTATTTTGTTTAATGTTTTGACCCTTAACGGGGAAAAGCCCCTTTTATTGTGTTCCACACAACGATTTACCTCCAATTGCCCATTGTGCGCGCCGCCCTGTTGAATGGGACATGGACGATTGGGGCTTACGAAGGCTTGCGTGTGCCGAAGGCAGACAATCCTTACAACCCCACACTATACAACGTAGGTATGCAGTGTGGGAAAATCACGGTACATCGCTTCGTGTTGGGTTAATCAGATTACGTGCTTTCTGCACGTTTATCGGGCATTGATGTTCCCCACACTATAAGTGCAGAGTTATTTCTTCGAGGCAAATTATAGAGATCCCCTAATGTCCAATCCGGTTTCATTTCAACTCGATGATGTCGCTCCATCTTGTTGTGTAGTTCGGGCTTTTGTATTCGTGCTTGATGGCATCGGCAAACTGTGTCGCCTTGCCCTTGGCGTCCCTGCCGCGGAACTGCTGCGCCCCAAGGATGACGGTCTCGGTGCCATTCACCTTGTTCAGCTTATCCAGCACCTTGTCCAACCGCTTCATCTTCTCAAACCGTTCAGCGTCGAAGTCGAGGAAACTGGTCTGAATGCCTCCGCGGGTCTCCATGCTCATCACTATGACGCCCGCCTTCTTGTATTGGAAACCTGTACGGTAAATCTTATCGAACGCCTCCATGGCCTTTTTCACAATCACGATGCTGGCATTGGAAGGGGTGGGCAGTGAGGCCTCGCCGAAATTGTGGTATTGTCCCAAGTCCTCGCGGAAGGGGTTGGTGCTCAGAAACACGCCCACCACCGAGGCCACGGTGTCCTGTTTCCTCAACTTCTCTGCGCACCGCGCCGCATAGTTGGCAATGTAGGTCTTCAGCTGGTCCGGGTCGCCTATCATGCCGGGGAACGAGCGGCTCACGCAGATGCTTTTCTTCTTTGCCGGCTCGTCATTGGGCACACAGTCAATGCCGTTCAGCTCCATCCATGTGCGCAGCAGGACCACCCGGTTGAACTCCGCATTCACCCATTCGCGGCTGCTCTGTGCGAAATCGTATGCCGTCTTGACACCCAGGTTCTCCAAGCGTGCCGCGTAGCGTCGGCCTATGCCCCACACCTCGGCTATGGGGTACAGCTTCAAGGCCTTGCTTCGCTTCACATCGTCGTCTATCAGGCAGCAGTGCTTGTAGCCCGCGTAGTGCTTGGCAAAGTGCGAGGCCATTTTGGCGAGGGTCTTTGTGGGTGCGATGCCAATGCTCACAGGGATGCCCACCCGTTGGCGGATAGTCTTGTAGAGGTTCTCGCCCCACGCTTTCAGGTCAACCCGCTCCATCCCCTTCAGTATCACGAAGGCTTCGTCAATGGAGTAGCGGAAATAGTCCGGTGCCTGCTGGGCGATGATGGCCATGACCCGCGCCGTCAGGTCGCCGTACAACTCATAGTTGGAGGAGAAGACGGCAATTTTCTGGTCCGGGAACTGCTGTGCCAGCTTGAAGAAAGGCGTTCCAGCCTTTATGCCCATCCTCTTGGCCTCGTTGGAGCGGGCCACCACGCAGCCGTCATTGTTCGAGAGCACCACCACCGGCTTGCCGTTCAAGTCCGGTCGGAACACCCGCTCACAGCTGACGTAGCAGTTGTCGCAGTCAACAACGGCAAAGAAGTCCATTCAATTCCAGGGTTTTATTGTGTAGGCCACCACCCCCCACACCTCGAAATCGTCGTTGGTGTCCACACGGATAGGGGTGTATTTGGGGTTGGCGGGTCGGAGCTCGATGTAGCCTTCATCCTTGTGGGTGGTGTCCAGATACTTGATGGTGAACTCCTCGTTGATATAGGCCACCACAATGGAGCCGTTGTGGGGCTCGCGGCTTCGGTCAATCACTGCAATATCCCCATCGTTGATTCCCGCCTCTATCATGCTGTCGCCACACACCCGACCGTAGAAAGTGGATTCGGGGTGCTTCACTATGTCGCGATTGAAATCGAGGCTGTCATGCAGGTACTCCTCGGCAGGGCTGGGGAACCCCGCTCGCAACTCGGTGGCTATAGGCAGTTTCAACTCAAGCCCGAACTGGCTGTTTAATATGGCGATATTGTCCATCTGCACTTCTGTCAAGTAATATTTTCAACATAACGCCGACATGCCGACTTTATTGCTCCCCGGCGCCTTTTTCCGTCGCGGTGGCGCACTCCCGCCTCGCGTCCAGGCCGTCCGATTCCTCACGTTCCGGGCTGAGACCGAAGCAACTTAGGGGCAGGTCCACTCGTTGGCCCTCATTTGGAAAACACAGCGTATATCATTTATCCAAGTAAAAAGGAACAAATATTAGAGAAATGAGGAACAACTGAGGTAAAAGGAGTGGAGGAACAGCGAAGGGGGAAAAATGGCAGAGAGAGCGACTGGAGCCGCCGCCGCAAGGCGGCGGCTCCACTGCGGCAACCCTTCAGCGAGGATGGAGAAGCCTGTATTTCTTCATGGATTTGAATTACTCAATTTTTTTTTATAATAATTGAGATTTTCTTTGTATTTTTGCATTCTATAAACTACAACTAACTACTGCCGAAAAAGCACAAAAGGATTACCGTAATGGAGAAACCTCTGATACTGTCCATCGAGTCGTCGTGCGACGATACGTCAGCCGCCATACTGCGCGGTGACCGCATATTGAGTAACGTCATCGCCTCGCAGAAGGTGCATGAGCAATACGGGGGCGTGGTGCCGGAGCTGGCATCGCGCGCCCACCAGCAGAATATAGTGCCGGTGGTGGATGCGGCCATCGTGAATGCAGGTGTGGACCGCCGCGACATCAAGGCGGTGGCCTTCACCCGCGGACCGGGGCTGCTCGGGTCGCTGATGGTGGGAGTGTCGTTTGCCAAAGGCTTTGCCCAGTCGTTGGACATACCGCTGATTGAGGTGAACCACTTGCAGGCCCACGTCCTGTCACACTTCATCAAGGAGACGGACGAGAGCGTGGTGCCGCAGTTCCCCTTCATCTGCCTGTTGGTCAGCGGCGGGCACACACAGATACTGCTGCTGCGCAGCCACTTTGAGATGGAGGTGCTGGGGCAGACAATTGACGACGCTGCCGGCGAAGCCATTGACAAGGCCGCGAAAATCATGGACCTGGGCTATCCCGGCGGGCCTATCATCGACCGTCTGGCCAAGGAGGGCAACGCCGATGCTTTCCACTTTGCCACACCCCACATTGAGGGCTACGACTACAGCTTCAGCGGCATCAAGACCTCGTTCCTCTACTTCCTGCGCGACCGCTTGGCGGAGAATCCCTCGTTTATCGAGGAGCACAAAGCCGACCTTTGCGCCTCGATACAGCAGTGCATTGTGGGTTTCCTGGTGAAGAAGCTGGAGCGCGCTGTAAAGGACACCGGCGTGAAGCAGGTGGCCATTGCGGGTGGTGTATCGGCTAACAGTCTGCTGCGCAGCGAGGTGGAACGCTTGGGCCGTCGCAGACACCTGCAGGTGTTTATCCCCAAGTTCCAGTTCTGCACGGACAATGCCGCCATGGTGGGCATTGCGGGCTACTTCAAGTACCTGAAAGGCGACTTTGCCGACATTGCACTGCCGCCTTACGCCAGGGCTGACGAATGAGAAAGAAACAGCAAGAGCCGCAACAGGCTCTATAGATAACGAAACGAGATGAAACGTTTTATGGTCATAGTAGGAGCATTGCTGAGCGCATGGATGTGTGCCGGGCAGGACATACACTTCTCACAGGTGGATGCCGACCCGGTGCTGCTGAATCCTGCCTACGCGGGTTTCTACCAGGGAACGGGACGTTTCGGCGTGGTGTACAGGAACCAGTGGGCATCGGTGAGCATACCTTACCAGACGGTGGCTGTGACGGGCGAAGCGGCTCTATGGCGCGGAGGCACACGCAGCGGCTTGAGTGTGGGCGCGACGGTGTTTAACGACGACGCCGGGACGCTGAGCTACGGCACCACCTCCGGCCACCTCTCCTTGGCCTATTACCACTCGCTGAACCGCTCGGGGACCAGCGTGCTCTCCGCCGGCTTTGAGGGCGGATGGGCGCAGAGCGGCTACGACCCTTCGCGTGCCGAGATGGAGGACGGTTCGGAGCGTTTCGATGTGCCCAAGGTGGACTATCCCCTGTTTGCCATAGGGTTGGCGTGGTACTGGCAGCCCATGGCCGATTTCCATGCCAAGGTGGGTTTCTCGATACGCAATCTGAACAGGCCTAACATATCGTACCTGCACCTTGACGATACTTACTTGGAACGGCGCTACAGCCTCTTTGCGCGGGCTGAGTATCGCTGCTGGCGCAGCGTGTCGCTGCTGCCCGTGGTGATGGCCCAGACACAAGGCAAGCACCGCGAACTGGTGTATGGCACCGACGTGAAATGGTACTTGGAAGAGGGCGGTGCGCGAGAGGTGAGCGTGCGAGCGGGTGTGGCCTACAGGCATGCCGACGCCTTGATAGCAAACCTGATGGTGGAGTATGACGCCTTTCTGTTCACCTTCTGCTATGATGCCAATGTGTCCGGCCTCTCCGTGGCCAGCGGAGGGGTGGGGGCTTTTGAGGCCGGGATAGTATACCGACTGGTCAAAGGCAACAAGAAGACGAAGGCGTTGAAGTGCCCCAGATATTAACAGCGAGGAGAAGGCGTGCGGGTGAAGACGAAACATTTTTCCCAGACGAAACTGGGACTGAGATAATAAACAGCAAGTATGATGAAACGAATGGTTCTTTTGGCAGCGGCGACGGCATTAGCGCTGAGCCTTTGCGGACAGACGCGCTACGAGGTGACGCACATCCCTGTGGGAGTGAACACCACGGGCAGCGAGACGGGAGGAGTGCTGGTGGACGACAGCGTGCTGCTCTACACCTCAATGATGAATGAGGATGCCAACCGCCTGTATTTGGTGGATTTCACACCGGTGCTGACACAGGTGATGGAGACGCGCGTGGCAACGGACGGCACGTTGGGTGAGCCGACGCAGAACCGCTGGGGACTGAACGCGGTGGGAATGAACTGCGGCCACGTGGCATACGATGCCAAGAACGATATACTGTATTTCACGCGCAGTGCCTTTGGCAAGGATGGCGTGAACCACATCTACTATACCCGACGGGTGAACAAGCGTTGGCGCAAGGCTGTCGAGCTGGGCGGCGACGTGAACCTGGAGGGGTACACAAGCACACACCCCGCCGTGGGCTACCTGCCCGACGGGAAGACCATCCTCTACTTCACCTCGGACCGTCCGGGAGGGGTTGGCGGCATGGACATCTGGTACACGATAATGATTAACGAGGGCAAACCGGGCAATTGCACCAACCTGGGCCAGCCGGTGAACAGCGAGCGGGACGACATTACCCCGTTCTATGCCAACGAGGAGGGTTGCCTCTACTTCTCCAGCAACAGGACTGGGGGGCTGGGCGGCTTCGACATCTATTGCTCTGAGGGTGTCCGCAACAGTTGGCAGCTGCCGCGGACGCTGGGCAAAGGGGTGAACAGTGCCTACGACGACCTGTTTTTCACCCTGCAGCCTTGCCGCTGCCGCTGTGTGCAGGAACGCGAGGACACGACAGAGGTGGTGGTGGCCTGCGGGTTCCTGTCGTCCAACAGGCCGGGGTCACTCTACGAGACGGACAGCAACTGCTGCAACGACCTCTACCGCTGGCGCAGACTGCACAGGCCGTCGGACGTGCCGACTCCGCAGCCCGAAACACCCCCGAGCCAACGGGCTTTGGACCTGCTGCCGCTGAGCCTCTACTTCCATAACGACGAGCCGACACCCTGCACGCTGGACACGACCACGCGGCTGGACTACAGTGCTACCTACAAGCGCTACTACCAGCTGCGCGACGAGTACAAAGGGGCGCAGCCAAGCCCTGTGGACCGACGCAAATGGGACTCTGTGCAGGGGGCGGTGGACATCTTCTTCGACTACGAGCTGAAGAAGGGATACAGCGACTTGCAGGAGTTTCTGGGGCTGCTGTACGACGATTTGAAGGCCGGACGCAGGGTCTGCATCACGGTGGACGGGTTTGCCAGCCCTCTGTTCGAAAGCCTGTATAATGTGAACCTCTCGAAAAGGCGCATAGACAGCTTCCGCAACGAGTTGCTGCGGTGGAACAATCAAGCCCTGCTGCCCTTCTGGAACAACGGGGCACTGAAGTTGACGACCGTGGCACACGGGGCTGCGGACACTAACGTGGTGGCCCCTTCGGACCCCCTGCGCAATCCGCGGAGCGTGAAGTCGGTCTACAGCATGGAGGCCGCCCATGCACGCAGGATAGACATTGTGGATTACCATTACATCAAATAGTCAAATCGAACAACAGGTTATGAAGATACTTTGTGTGGTACGCAACTATGCTCCCCACGCCGGAGAGATGAAGGCCGAGGTGCCTAAGGAACCGACATTTTTTATGAAACCGGACAGCGCGTTGAACCCAAAGCAGATGCCGCTGTTCTATCCGGATTTCACTGAAGACTTGCAGCACGAGGCGGAGATCGTGGTGAAGATAGACCGGCTGGGGAAGTGCATAGAGCCCCGTTTTGCACACAGGTATTACCACGAGGTGGCTCTGGGCATAGATTTCACCGCCCGCGACCTGCAACGTCAGGCCAAGGCGGCAAGGTTGCCCTGGTTAGTGTCGAAGGGTTTTGACGGCAGCGCCGTGGTGGGGCCGTTTGTGACGCTGGAGGAGCTGGGCAGCATGCAGGGCAAGGAACGTGCCAGCATGGACGACATAAACTTCGAGCTGCGCCTCAACGGTTCCGTTGTCCAGAAGGGCAACACGGGCGAGATGATATTTGATGTGGACAGGCTGATAGCCCACATATCGCGATTCATGACCCTGCGCACGGGCGACTTGATTTTTACCGGCACTCCGGCAGGGGTCGGTCCCGTGCAGATTGGGGACGTGCTGGATGGGACGATAGAAGGAAAAACCATGCTGCACTTGGAAATCAAATAGACATCAACGCACTTGGTAACAGCAAAAAGAATAAGGGCGGCCCGAAAACGAGTCGCCCTTGACATTAATAGAAAGGAGGGTGTTGCTGTGTGAGGCGACAAGGCAAGGCACTTGCCGCGAGTGTGTTCAGATTAGAAGTGGAAACCTACGCGGAGACCCAGAGTGCCTAAAGAGGTACGGGTGCGGCCGGTGTAGTTCTCCTCATTGGGATCGGGAGCAGACTTCTTGGTAGGCTCGATGAGGTGGCTGCCAAAGCCCGTGTAGTTGAGGCTGAGGGTGACATGCTCGCCCAGATAGGTACCAATGCCAGCCATCCAGGTCAATCCACCACTGGGTTTGTAGTAGAAGGTGCTGCCGGGGTAGCCGTTCTTGGTGACGAAGAGGAAGTCGTAGCCAATACCCAACTCGGCAAAGGGCTGAAGGTCGGGCATGAGTTTGTAGCGATACTTGAGACCGAGCATGAAAGGCAGGTTGAAATAGTGGGGAGCAGTGGGATACTGATTCAGGGAATCGGCATGGCTGTCATATTCTTTGCGGATGGAGGGGCCGGAGTTGTTCCAAAGGAGACTGATTTCGGCAAAGGGCTGGAGTTCGCCCACTCCCACGTCAAACCAAAGACCAAAACGAGCAGTGGCACCGAGGCCGGCAGAAGCTCCCTTGCCGATTTGGCTGCGATCCAAAACCTGGAAATCACCGTAGGGCTTCAGGTTGACATTGTCGTTGAATTGAGCCATGGGAAGTGTCCCATTGAGGAAAACGGAAGTTTCAATTTGCTGTGCTTTGGCGGTAATACCTGCGCACAACAGGGCTATGCCAATGCATAATGACTTGATATATCTATTCTTACTCATGATATGTGTTTTTTTGATTGTGATACAAAAATAATATTTTTTTTTTATTTCACAAGTATGATTAGAAAAATTAGATGTTGCAGCTGATCTCACACTGATGTTTTGCCATCTCGGAACGGCCAAGACGGATGATGCAGCGGCAGGAGTCGAGGAAACGACGGTCGCGCTCGGCGTCGAGGAGCAGGAGGTAGCCCATAATGATGTAGGCCAGGCTCTCGGCGAGGGCACGGACATTGTGTTCGAAGGCTTCACCGGCACCATCGGCAGTGAGTTGGGTGTGCATGGTCTGGTAGTCGGCAGTCATCTGGCGGAGCACTTCGCGCAAGGGTTCGAGTTCGGCACTGATGGGCATGGCATCGTAGTCGGCAATGCGTTTGAGATAGTTGCCATTGCTGATGCCCTTGGTGGCGGCGACGACCTGCAACTGGGAGGTGCCTTCGTAGATGCTGAGGATGCGTGCATCGCGGTAGAGACGCTCACAGGTGTACTCCTTCATGAAGCCACTGCCACCGTGAATCTGGATGCAGTCGTAGGCACACTGGTTGGAGTACTCGCTGGCCATGAGTTTGGTGATGGGGGTGAGACAATCGGCATTGCGCAGATGAGCCTTCATGGCCTGACGCTCTTCGCCGGTGAGAGGACGGATGCGCGAGAGGCGCTCGTAGCAGTTGGCGAGGTCGACCTGGCGTGCAGTCTCGTAGAGGAGGGAGCGGACGGCATCGGTCTTGGCACGCATGGTGTGGAGGATGTCCTGGACGGGAATCATCTTGTCGATGGTCTTGCCAAACTGTTCGCGGGTAGCGGCATATTCGACGGCCTCGCGGCAGGCGGCTTCGCACAGACCGACAGCCTGGGCACCGACGCCGAGGCGGGCACCGTTCATGAGGGACATGGTGTACTTGATAAGGCCCAGACGGCGTTCGCCGACAAGCTGGCAGGGGGCATTGGTGAAGACAAGTTCGGCAGTGGGAGAGCCGATGATGCCCATCTTATGCTCGATGCGACGGACGGTGAGACCACCGTCGTTGCGGTCGTAAACGAAATATGAAAGGCCACGGCCATCGGTAGTGCCCTCTTCGGAACGTGCAAGGACGAGGTGGATGTCGGCATCGCCATTGGTAATGAAGCGCTTGACACCGTTGAGACGCCAGCATTTGGCGGCCTCGTCGTAGGTGGCTTTGAGACGCACAGACTGCAGGTCGGAACCGGCATCGGGCTCAGTAAGGTCCATGCTGCAGGTGGCTCCCTGATAGATGCGGGGGAGGAACTTGTCCTTGATTTCCTCGGAGGCGAAGTCCTCGATGGTGTCGGCACAGTCCTGAAGCATCCAGATGGTGGCAAAGCCCACATCGGCACGGGCAACAACCTCGCCGGCCATGGTGGTGACGGTGCCGGGCATGTTGAGGCCGTGGTATTTGCGGCGCTGCTTGATGCCGTAGAGGCCGGACTGGGTGAGGGTCTGATGGTTCTGGGCGGTGCCAGGGGCATAGACTACACGACCGTCGACCACTTTGGGGCCTTCGGCGTCGACCTGTGCGGCATTGGGAGCGATGACCTCGGCGGTGATTTCGCCGATGAGGTCCATGGCTTGCTGATAGCCCTCGACGGCTTCGGCTGCATTGGCAGGGGCATCGGGGTACTGGCCGGCTTCCTCGAAGTTATTCTCGCGGAGGGTGGCAATCTTTTCGATATCGGGGTGCTGAAGGTAGAACTTCAGACTTTCATTGTCGCTATAATAATTCATGGCTGGATTTTGCAAGGGTTAAATTATTTTTTGCACGACTGGTAAGCGTTGATGAGGCGAGGGATGATTTCGCACACATCGCCAATAATGGTGTAGTCGGCAATGGAGTTGATAGGAGCGTCGGGGTCGGTGTTGATGGAAATGATCTGTCCGGACTGTTCCATGCCCACGCGATGCTGGACGGCACCCGAGATGCCACAGGCGATATAGAGCTTGGGACGCACCGTGACACCGGTCTGGCCAATCTGACGGTCGTTGGAGCAAAACCCGGCATCGACAGCTGCACGGCTGGCACCCACTTCGCCACCAATCATGTTGGCGAACTTGTAGAGCATCTCGAAGTTCTCTTTGCTGCCCATGCCGTAGCCACCGGCCACAATGATGGAGGCACCTTTGATGTCGACACCTTGCGGGTCGATCTGGCGGCTGATGACTTTCAGGCATTCGTCCTCGGCACGCAGATATTTGGATGCATCCAGAAGGATGAGCTGGCCTTTGCGGTTGGCGTCGACAATCTCTTTACGCATGACACCCTCGCGCACGGTGGCCATCTGGGGACGGGTCTCGGGGCTGACAATGGTGGCCACGATGTTGCCGCCAAAGGCAGGACGGATTTGGTACAGGATGTCGTGATATTCCTTACCGGTTTTGAGGTCGGTGTGGTCGCCAATTTCGAGGGCGGTGCAGTCGGCCGTAAGGCCACAACGCAGGTGGGAGGCGATGCGCGGGGCAAGGTCGCGGCCTACGCTGGTGGCGCCATAGAGCACCACTTCGGGCTGACGCTCGCGGATGATGCTGTCCACAATACTGAAGTGGGGCAAAGTGCGATAAGGCGACAGGCGCGGGTCGTTGGCATAGAGGATGGTATCGACACCATAGGGGTATAACTGCTGTTCGAGGTCAGCAACATTGCTGCCAGCCACGATGGCTTCGAGCTGACCGCCCAGACGGTCGGCCAGTCGGCGCCCTTTGGAGCAGAGTTCAAGGCTCACGTCGGCCACACGGCCCAATTCGTTGATTTCAATATATACGAGTATGCTGTTCATAATTTATCCAATGATGTGGTTGGTGACAAGGTTTGAGATAAGGCTGTTGAGTGATTCCTGCGTGTTCTCGACGCGGATGTTGTCCTTCTGGGTCAACACCACGCTGTCCACGTTTTTCACCTTGGTGGGGGAACCGGAGAGACCCAGACGCTCAAATTCGGGGTTCACGTCGTCGGCAGTCCACACAGGAATTTCGAGGTGACGGTTTTTCAGCACCAGGTGGGCATGGCGGAAACGGGGACGCGGAGCACTGCCACACACGGTGACGAGGACGGGCATCGGTGCTTCGACAATCTCGGTACCGCTCGAAATGCGACGCTTGATGCGGATGCACTTCTCGTTCACCTCAAGCAGCTCTTCGGCATAGGTGATTTGGGGAATATCCATCTTCTCGGCCACTTGGGGACCCACCTGAGCGGTGTCGCCGTCGATGGCCTGACGGCCACCAAAAACGAGGTCGACGTGACCCAGTTTCTTCACAGCACAGGAGATGGCGTAGGAGGTTGCGAGTGTGTCAGCACCGGCAAAACGGCGGTCGGACAGCACAAAGCCGTCGTCGGCACCACGGTATATAGCCTCGCGGATAATCTCTTCGGCACGGGGAGGTCCCATGGTCACCACGGTGATGGTGGAGCCGGGGAGCGCCTCCTTGACTTGAAGAGCCATTTCGAGGGCGTTGAGGTCTTCGGGATTGTAGACGGCCGGAAGGGCAGAACGGTTGATGGTGCCTTCGGGGGTCATGGCCTCGGGTCCCACATTGCGGGTGTCGGGAACCTGCTTGGCCAATACTACGATTTTAATGCTCATATTGTTCAGATTAATGATTCAACGATTGATTGTTGCTTGTTGTGTGTGGCTTCCCGCCGTGTGGAGTGGACGGCGGCTGCTTACTCAGCAGGCGGAATGGGCATCGGTTTCGGGGCTGATGCGCTTCACCATGCCTTGCAGGGCGGTGCCGGGACCCACCTCGATAAACTCAGTGGCGCCGTCGGCAATCATGTTCTGCACAGTGGCAGTCCAGCGGACGGGCGAGGTGAGCTGTGCCACCAGGTTGCGCTTTATCTGGTCGGGATTGTCGACCGGGGTGGCGCACACATTCTGATAGCAAGGGCAGATGGGCGTATGGAACTGGGTGCGCTCGATGGCTTCGGCCAGTTCAACACGGGCAGGCTCCATGAGGGGGCTGTGGAAGGCTCCACCCACGGCCAGGGGCACAGCGCGGCCTTTCAGCTCTTTCAGCCGGTCGCAAGCCTGAGCCACACCTTCCATGGTGCCGCTGATGACCAGCTGGCCAGGCGTGTTGTAGTTGGCGGCAACCACCACCTGTCCGGCAGCGGTAATCTCGGCGCAGACATCCTCCACGGTCTTGTCATCCAGTTTCAGGATGGCGGCCATGGTCGAGGGCTGTTTCTCGCAGCAACGCTGCATGGCGTTGGCACGGGCAATGACCAGTCGCAGACCGTCCTCAAAGCCCATGGCACCAGTGGCCACTAAGGCGCTGAATTCGCCCAGCGAATGGCCTCCCACCATGTCGGGCATGAATTCGCTGCCCATATAGGTGGCAAGGATTACGGAGTGGAGGAAGATGGCGGGCTGCGTCACTTTGGTCTGTTTCAAGTCCTCGGGGGTGCCGGCAAACATCAGGTCGGTGATGCGGAAACCTATAATATCGTTGGCTTGCTCAAAGAGCTCGCGGCAACGGTCGTTGTTGTCATAAAGGTCTTTGCCCATTCCTACGAACTGGGCGCCCTGTCCAGGGAAAACGTATGCTTTCATGTTTGAGTGTCTTAGTTCAATAAATTGTGTGCGGAGAGAACCCATGGGTGCCCTCCGCACTTTTTTATGCTTGATTATAAACTGATACCTCCATCAATGCAGATTACCTGACCGGTGACGTACTCGGAGAGGTCTGATGCCAGGAAGAGGCTCACCCTTGCCACATCCAGCTCGGTGCCGGCGCGGTGCATGGGAATATCGTCGAGCCACTTCTTGCGTGCGTCGTCGGGGATGGCGTCGGTCATGGCCGTCTGGATGAAACCGGGAGCAATGGCATTGCAACGGATGTTGCGCGAACCAAACTCCTGGGCAAAGGACTTGGTGAAACCGATAATACCGGCCTTGGCAGCTGAATAGTTGCACTGGCCGCCGTTGCCGTTCACGCCAACCACAGAGCTGGTGTTGATGATGCTTCCACTGCGTTTCTTCATCATGTAGGGGATGAAAGCCTTGCAGTAGTTGAACACCGAGCGCAGGTTAATTTGGATGACCAGATCCCAATCTTCGGGGGACATGCGGAGCAACAGGTTGTCGCGGGTGATGCCGGCATTGTTCACAATGGCATCCATGCGTCCGTAGCGCTCGATAACCGTCTTGGCCAAGGCCTCGGTCTGAGCCCAGTCGGCTGCGTTGGCAGTATAGAATGAGCAGTCGGGATTGATGGCTTTCAGTTTCTCCATCAGTTCCACACTGCTGTCGGTCTCTTTAAGATCGGTCACAATCACCGTGGCTCCCTCTTCGGCGAAGAGTTCAGCCGTGCGGCGGCCAATGCCGCGTGCAGCACCCGTAATAAGGGCTATCTTGTTTTCTAACAGGTTCATGTTGTGTAGTTTTTATGTCGTTTCTAAATCTTAATGATGAGCATTGCGCCCATACAATTCATAAAACATATCAACGCACAAATGTGATTATTATTGTGTGTCTCGGAAAAATAATGAGCTACTGTTTGTCTACCAGCACAAACGACAGCTTGCCCTTGCAGGCAACCTTGCCGTCCACGTATGCTGTAGCGTCGACAAAGAAGATGAGGCCCTTGCGTGCCGTGATGCGGGCATTCACCGTGATGGTGTCGCCGGGATGCACGGGCTGGCGGAAACGCACTTCGTTCAGACCGCTGTAGAGGGTCAGACGGTTGTGTAACTCATCCAGCAACAGGACGGCGGACGACTGTCCCATGATTTCGCACAGAATCACACCTGGCACAATGGGGTTTCCGGGGAAGTGTCCTTGCAGGAAGAACTCGTCGCCGCGCACATGGTAGTGGGCTATGGCCATATCGCCTTCCATTGTCATATCATCCACCAACAGCATCGGTTCGCGGTGGGGTAAGAATTGCTTAATCTCTTCTCTTGTCATCATAAATGCGAAACTATTAGATTATTCACTATTCTGGATTGTCCAGTTACAATCAAATGTGTTTATTTCACTCGTCTCAGGGCCACACAAGCGTTCTGACCGCCAAAGCCGAACGAGTTGGACAGTGTGATGTCAACCATGCTCTTGCGGGCCTTGTTGGGGATGTAGTCGAGGTCGCAAGCGGGGTCGGGTTCCTGATAGCCGATGGTCGGAGGCAGCACACCGTTCTTGATGGCCAAGGCACAGACAATCAGCTCCACGGCGCCGGCAGCTCCCAGCATGTGGCCGAGCATTGACTTGGTCGAGCTGATTTCCACCTTGCGGGCAACCTCTTCACCCAGAGCTTTCTTGATGGCCATCGTCTCACTGGCATCATTCAGCGGGGTGCTGGTGCCGTGAGCGTTGATGTACATCTTCTCCGTGGGTTGGAAACCGGCCTCTTCGGCAGCCAGGCGGATGGCCTCGGCGGCGTTGCGTCCCTCGGGGTGGGGAGCTGTGTAGTGGTAGGCGTCGCAGGTGTTGCCGTAGCCACTCACCTCAGCATAAATCTTGGCACCGCGCTTGCGGGCGCACTCCTCGCTCTCCAGAATCAGGATGCCGGCGCCTTCGCCCATCACGAAACCTTTGCGGCGGGCATCGAAAGGCACTGAAGCCGACAGCGGGTCGGGATTCTGTGTGAGAGCCTTCATGTTGTTGAAGCCTGCCAGTGCGATGTCGCAGATGGCACTCTCGGCACCACCGCAAATCATGGCGTCGGCACGTCCCTCACGTATCAAGCGGTAGGCCTCGCCCACGGCGTGGGTACCAGTGGCGCAAGCGGTCACTACGGGCAGGTTGGGGCCCTGGCAATTGTACTTGATGGCCACGTTGGCCGAACCGATGTTGGCAATCATCATGGGGATGAAGTGAGGCGACACACGGCGTGTGCCCTCTTCCATCAGCTTGGTGTGTTCGGCATTGAAGGTCTTGATACCACCGATACCTGAACCCACAGCGCAGCCAATGCGCATGGGGTCAACGTCCGTGCCCACCTGCAGCCCGCTGTCCGTCATTGCCTGATGGGCGGCGGCAAGGGCAAAGAGGGTGTACATGTCGTTGCGACGGATGGTACCCTTGTCAATGTCATACTCTTCGGGATTGAAATTCTTCACCTCAGCGGCCACATGCACGGGCAAGTTTTCGCTGTGAGGGGCTGCAATGGGGGCTATGCCGCAACGGCCAGCTATCAGCCCTTCCCATAAACTCTCGATGTTGTTGCCAAGCGGTGTCACACACCCGAGGCCAGTTATATATACCTTATTCATATTGTTTCTTTTTTAGTGTTGTTAATACTATACTTATAAGAGCCAACTGGCTCGTTCATTTTCATTAATACTCCATGAGCAATGAGCCAGTGGTAAAACCAGCTCCGAAACCACTCATCACAAGCAGGTCGCCACGCGAGATCTTGTTGGCTCGTACCAACTCGTCAAGCAAGATGGCTATACTGGCTGACGAGGTGTTGCCATACTTCTGCACCGTAGTAGGATACTGCTCGGGGTCGCCGCCCAGATATTGCTCAATACCCTTGATGATACGCATATTGGCCTGATGGAGGAGAAAGTATTTGATATCCGATACCTGATGGTTCGTATCCTTCAACAGCGCACTGATCTCCGAAGAGCAATTGGACACGGCATTGCGGAACACCTCGCGGCCTTGCATAACCATGGGATGATCCAAGTACACGCCTTCCACCTCAAAGGGGGTAGGCTCCAAACGGTTGCGCTGGTACAGAACTTCGGTGTTGCTGATGGTCGTGGTGCGGGCGCCAAAGTATTTGCCCCCATCTGTCACCACAGCGGCGCCGGCGCCGTCGCCAAACAGGACGGCGGTCTCACGTTGCTTCCAACTGCAGAAACGTGTGGGCTCCTCGGCGGCAAGCACAAGAATCTTGTGGGCGCGACCAGTCTGAAGGAACGACTCAGCGACATCCAATGCGTAGACAAAACCAGCACAGGCTATCCTGATGTCAAAGCAGGGGCAGTGGGCTCCTATGGCTCCTTGAATTATGCAACTCATCGAGGGGTAGACATAGTTATTGTTTACGTTGGAGCAGATGATGTAATCCAATTCTTCTGCCTTGATTCCGGCGGATTCGAGGGCAAGGGTTGATGCGGTCTTGGCTAAGTCAAATAAGCTTTCGTCTGTGAGAATGCGACGGGTTTCGATACCTGTTCGGGTGCGAATCCATTCGTCGCTGGTGTCGAAGAACTCTGTAAGCATGTCGTTGGTCACGACCTTCTTGGGCAGAGCGCTTCCAGTTCCGATAATTTTCATATTAGTTTTCTTTCTTCTTTTATCAAAAAGGGCATTTTTACCCCTTTTTATATTTCTAAACCAAGTTGCAAAGAAACAACGAAAGTTTGATACCTAAATGTTAAATTTAGTCTTTAATGCAATAATGTTTGCCAATGGGCGTTATTTTGGGCGAAATCGTCTTATTTTGGGCGAAATTTGTTAAATAATACATCGCGATGAACCCTGTAGAACAGTTAAAATTATATATTCCGAAGTTCCTGACACAAAAAAAGACCATCATTCTTTTCTTTTCTTTGGTAATGTTCTTTTGTGCCTTTTTTGTCGTTGTCTACCACCCTCTCGGTTTGTTAAATCCCCCTTCCGCACTCACAACGTTGGACTATCGGCTATACTCGATCATCCTTGTCCTCATCGGTCTGGTTGTCCTCAGCATCAGCCGTCATCTACTTTTCCTTGTCCAACGACGTGCCGAGATGAAGCTAAGTTCCTATTTTATATGGGTTGGGGTTGAATTTGTTGTCCTTTTGGTTTCACTGACAGCCGCTGCCAGATGGCTCAACGAGGATGCCGCCGTCCCCCTCTTCACCCAGGTAGGTCGCGTGTTCGCCGCAGTCATCATCCTCCTTACTGTGCCTTATATCATCACTTTCCTTGTTTTCATGCTGCAACAGAAACGGTTGGAGATAGCCACGCTCACCAACCAACTCACCGAAAGCGCGGCGGAGAAGTCCGCCGAAGTGCGCGACGACGTCCTCCAATTCTATGACAAAGGAGGGCGGCTCGTATTCGTCACCAAACGTAACAACATCCTCTACATCGAAGCGGCTGACAACTACACCGTAATCCACTACATCAGCGGCGACAAGGAGGACTCCCTCGTGCTCCACAATTCGTTGCGGAGTATTGCCGAGACCTTTGCCTCGCAGGGCATGGTGCGCTGTCATCGAGGCTACCTTGTCAATCTCGCCAATGTCAGATACCTGCGTAAAGAGAAGGACGGGCTCGTACTCGAAATCGCTTATTGCGACCGCCTCATCCCCGTTTCCAAAACCTATGCACAGGACGTGGTCCAGCAATTCGCCAACTGAACTCCCCTCCCCTTCCGCTGCTTCTCCACTATATCGCCGCCATCACTTCCTCACTTCGAGGATTAGTTTTCCAATGAAAATGGGAGAAATGAGGAACAAATGACGAAGAAATGAGGAAGAAGTACCGAGGATACCCTTAACTCAGGATTCTCCCAGAGACTATAGACTGTTAAAACTTGGAACTCGAACAATAAAATAACCACGAAGCCGTTATGAGATTATTAACAATTTAAATCAAGCAATATGTTGGGAATTCTATTTACTGTAATTGTTGGAGCCCTGTCCGGCTTCTTGGCTGGCAAATTAATGAAGGGTTCCGGGTTTGGTTTTCTGGTAAACCTGCTGGTTGGTATTGTAGGTGGATTCTTGGGTGGCAACTTGCTCGCCTGGTTGGGAATCAACTGGGGCAAGACCTTCATCGGCTACCTCGTCACCTCTCTGATAGGTGCCATTCTTCTGCTCTGGGTTGTCTCCCTCCTCACCAAGAAGAAATAACCAAAACATTCAGAATTCTATTGCTCAGTAATCCGGGCAACTAAAAAGTAGGACATGTTTTGACAGGTCCTACTTTTCAGTATTGGAAAAATGGAACAATGATAGTATTTTGGGAAAAGTGTATTTTGCGATGTCATGTATAATAAAATAGGGATAGTTGCGTTTTATAGAAAAAGTTGTTATGTTCTCACTTATCAATAGTAATTAGTTATGCCGGGATTAAAACTCATTAAACCTCCGCGAATCAATATCAATCCCAAAAACAAGGGGTTTTGGAAACAGATTGGTATGATTATTATTGGTACCACCATCTCTCTAATATTCACCGTTGTGGCCACCAGACTATTGGAACATTCCCAGCGAGCCAAAGACCGCCGCCTATCGGCCATGATGGTAATAAGCAATATTGAAAAATTCGCCAGGAATATGGAGGAGCATGAAAGATACCTGTGCAGTCTCGACAGCACCGCCTCATGGCTGCTCAACACCCCCGTCGAAGACCTCGAACTATTGCCTGAAGATGAACTGAACAGCCTGATACAACAGTCCACTTCGTTTATTTTTATATCATACGACAAGTCGACGGAGAGCATCTTCTCCAACAACATAGAAACTTGGAAGAACATGGGTAATGTGCTGTTTATCGACCGTGTGGGCGAATGCTTCTCGTCGATGCACCAAGTGGAGGAATATTGGAATAAATGGATGACGGATGCCAGCGAGATCATTCTTGATGTGAAACGTCATCCTGAGAATTACGAGGGCAGCACGTTACCCATTAAAACCATCAACTCCGAGAAGGTGCGACACATGATGAGAGGTATCCATTACTTCAGGGCTTGGTTCACAAATGTGGCGGCCACCATGCGCTACCAGAACCGTCGCAACATGGTAGCCATCGGCATCACAGAACAGGAGGTGATGGACTTCACCGACACTCGCGAACAAGGAGATAAGATAACAGATGATTCTCCCGACATCAGCCAATTCATCACTCCCCCCCTCAGCCGAGATAGCCTGACGACAAAACGCGACCTCGACGCACGACTGGAGGAATTGAAGAACTGAGATTTGAGCATGGAGAATTGGCTGCTTCAGAAGGTCATCTCCATCCTCTTTTTTCTTTTTATGCGGGGGGGAGTGTAAGAAATCCGGCTTTTCTACGTCTATATAGATAAAGCAAGACAAAACTTCTCCTATGAAACACATCTCATTCTCCGATACGATATCGAAGCTTCAATGGGGCATCTTCATCGCGGTGATGCTATTTGCTGCATGCGAGCGCAGTGAGTACACCACGCGGATTACCGGCACCCTTTATACCGACAGCACGCTTACCGTCCCCGTCGCCAACGACACGGTGTGGTTTTACGATTATACCTATCACGGGAAACGCCAGGACAGTACTCCTATCGGACACGCCCTGACCGACAGAATAGGGCGTTTCGGCTTCCTTGACTGGAATGTCGATTTCAACACCTATTACCCCCGCTATGAAAGCAAATTCCATGTTGATTATGGAAACTTCATCATCGTTCATTTGACCGACACGCTTTTCTGTGGTCAATATTCCGGTTGGTACAAAGAGCTAATCCTCTACCCAGGCAAAAACCAGATACCCCATTATTACAATTGATATGAAGAAACTTTTCGTCATCCTCCTGCCCCTTCTGCTTTGTGGCAGCCTGCAGGGACAAGACTCTGTGAGGGTGCGTCGCAACAGCGTTACCGTCAGCCCGCTGCCGTTGTTCGGTGGGTCGGCACTTGTCTCCTACGAGCGCACTCTCCCCTTCCGCTCTTCGGTTGAGGTGGAGCTGGGCGCCCAGGGCTTCTACTGGGAGCGGCTGCGTGGTTCCGTCTGGAACTGCCACACACGGCCGGGCTACGTCGGAACATTAGGCTATAAGTTTTATTTCCCCCTCAACAGCAACGGTGTGCCGATGATGAGACGTGGCGGGCTTGTGCAGATGAGCTGCTATCTCAAACTGCGACTGGCCTACGTGTACCAGTGGAGTTCCTACGACATCTACACCGGCAACCAAGGCTGGGACATCCTCACCGAGCGGCACACTTATCATGAGCAGGACCTCACCCTTGCGCTGATTTTTGGATTCCAGTTTGTAAGCAAGCACGGCTTTGTCCTCTCGCCCTTTGCGGGCTACAACATCCCACTGATGGTTGCCGGCCCCTTCCACACCATCAGTAATCCCGGCATCAGTGCCGCCTACGCAGCCATGCTGACCTACGGTGTCAAAATCGGCTGGGCATTCTAACCTCTCTCCGAAAAACACTTATCACCACTACACAATAAAACAAGGTTGAAAACGTTGCTTATAAAACAGCCTTGCAGTATTATGGTTGAGATAAAGAACATCCACGGACAAGTGATTGCTCAGGTTGAGAACCCTGAAGAAGTAGTACGCGATATTTACGGTAATATTACTGCTACATACCCTGCCGACCGAACAGACGACCTTGACTTATCAGAGCTTGACTTACGCGAAGCCGACTTTCGGGGATGGGATCTTAGTGGTGCTTGGTTTTATTTTACCGACCTGCGTGGTGCCGACTTTAGAGAGGCAGATCTTCGCTATGCCCACTTCGAGAATGCCGACTTAGAGGGTGCCAATTTCAGCGACGCTGACCTTTCGTGGAGCGATATTCTAGACAATATTGATAGCTATATGTATTGTGATATCAACCTTGAAGGGGCAGACCTTCCAATGCGACACCACCACAACCATTGTTGCTAAGATTGAACGGCATTCACAGATGAGAACCGTCACCTGCAATTAGAAAGGGAATAATGGCGCCTTAAAAGAACGGCTGGAGAACCCATATTGCTTTGACATGTATTCACTAATATGATTTTGTATGATACGGAACGTTTTTTGTATGTTTGTGATGCTGATGGGTGCAGGGGCGCTGCTGGCTTGTCAGCCGGCGGCACGGGAGTTCAATGTGCAGGGACCCGAAGGTGGCATTGCGCTCAAGGTCACCCTTCCCGATGGGTTTGACACCGCCACGGGACAATGTCCGATGGTGATTCTGATGCACGGCATCTTCTCCAGCAAGGATTATATCCCCATGCCACAATTGGCCAAGGACCTTGCCAAGGCGGGCATTGCATCGATTCGTTTCGACTTCAACGGTCACGGCAAGAGTGAAGGCCGTATGCAGGACATGACCATCGAAAAGGAGTTGGCCGACGCACAGGCCATCTGGAACTATGTGCGCTCGCTGCCCTATGTGAACGGTATCGGGTTGTTGGGGCACTCGCAGGGCGGTGTTGTGGCCTCGATGACGGCCAGACGGCTGGCGGCGGCAGGCGGGGCTGTGCCGGACGGCATGGTGCTTATTGCTCCCGGAGCCGTAATCAAAGAGGCATGCCAAGGGGGCAAGTTCTTTTACGCCCGTTTCGACCCCAAGAATCCACCCGAATATATCCGCTGTTGGGGCACGATGAAGCTTGGGCGCGAATACCTGCTCACCACCCAACAACTCGACATCTACGGCACCGCAGCAGCCTATGCGGGGCCGGAGCTTCTTTTGCATGGCGACAATGACAACATTGTCCCCATGTGGTGCAGCGAGAAATACCTGCAGACCTACGGCGACAGGGCCAGCCTCCAAGTGGTCAAAGGCGAGAACCACACCATCACCCGTCAACGCAAAGTGGTCATCGCCTACACAGTGGAGTTTTTCAAGAAAGTCTTTAACCTGAACCAGTCTGGAGGATTCGTGACAGATAGTAAAGAGGAATAATTTGAAATACGTCTTTGCAAGTATTATTGGAGCGTTAGATGGTTAGCACGCAGGTGCAAGACAAGTTTTCAGGACGAGATGGACTGTGCCGAGGACTGTTTTTCCAATGTCACGCTTTTGTTAGGAAAGTAATACTCCCCCAAATAGAAACTTCCGATATACCGGGGAAAATCTTAATTTGGTTCATTACACCGCTATTGGGATATAGTTACGCAATGATGTTTGATACCAAACAGAAAATGTCCCGAAAAGTCAGCACTTTCTGAAGAGAAAGACTATTGGCTTTTCGGGACATCATGCAGATGTAACGTCAACTTATAGATCGCGTTCCATTAATTATCACGGTTTATTGTTTAAGAACACGTTTGATAGCAGTGCCGTTGTGTAGCGTGATGCGAAGGGTGTATGCCCCTGTAGGTAGGTTGCGGATGTCGATTACGTTGCTATCATAGAAGGTGTTGACAACACGTCCGTTCTGGTCAAATACCTCTACTTTTGTCACACCGCTTGCTATTATGGTGACTTTGCCTGTTGTGGGGTTGGGATATAGGCTAATGTTGCCAAGGTCGTCGACGGTGCTGATGCCGATGTCGGTAATGGTCAGTTGGAGCACTATGATGCTGTCGCATCCGGCTTCAGTTCGTGACTCGTAGACGTATTCGCCACTTTCAGTGTAGGTGTTTCCTTGCCAATTGTAGCTACCGGCAGAGGTGTCGACAATGGTGTCGTAGCTGCTATAGTTAATGGTGAGGTTCAGGGTGATGGTGCTATCGCAGTCAAAGTGGTTGGGAATAGTCACGGTCGGCTCATTGGTGGAGGCAGTGTAGGTGTTGCCGTCAATCCAGGTGTAGCTGTCGCAAGCGGTGACGCTCTCGGTGGCGGAGGTGCTGTAGTTGATAGTGAGATACAGTGTCGTCACGCTGTCGCATCCAACGGAGTTGGTGGTAGTGACTGTATCGATAGTGGAGGTTGCATGGGTTGTGCCGTTCCAAGTGTAGCTATCGCAAGCGGTGACGCTCTCGGTGGCGGAGGTGCTGTAGTTGATGGTGAGATGCAGTGTCGTCACGCTGTCGCATCCAACGGAGTTAGTAGTAGTGACAGAATCGATAGCGGAGGCAGTGTAGGTGGTGCCGTTCCAAGTGTAGATGTCGCAAGCGGTGATGTTCTCGGTGCTGGCGGTGCTGTAGTTGATGGTGAGATGCAGTGTCGTCACGCTGTCGCATCCAACGGAGTTGAAGGTGGTGACAGAATCGGTAGTGGAGGTAGCGTAGGCTGTACCGTTCCAAGTGTAGCTGTCGCAAGCGGTGATGTTCTCGGTGCTGGCGGTGCTGTAGTTGATGGTGAGGTGGAGGGTGATGGTGCTGTCGCAGCCCACATGGTTGGTAGTGGTGTATGTCGGGGTAGAGGTTGAGGCAGTGTAGGCAGTTCCATGCCAAGTGTAGCTGTCGCAGGCCGTGGCGGTCTCTATGGCGGTAGTGCTATTATTGATAGTAAGATGCAAGGTTACCGTGCTGTCGCAACCAGCGGCATTGGTGGTCTGATATGTCGGGGTGATGGTAGAGGCCGTATAGGCGGTACCGTGCCAAGTATAAGTGTCGCAAGCAGCAATGGTTTCGATGCCTGTAGTGCTGCTATTGATGGTCAGATGCAGGGTGACAGTGCTGTCGCAGCCTAAAGCGTTGGTGGTCATGTAGGTCGGTGTGTTGGTAGAGGCGGTGTAGGCGGTGCCGTGCCAAGTGTAAGTGTCGCAAGCCGAGATATTTTCAATACCAGATGTGCTGTTGTTGATGGTCAGGTGCAGTGTGACGGTGCTGTCGCAACCCACAGAATTGAGCGTTAAGAATTGAGCGTTGAGAGTTGAACTGGTATAGGTGCTGTCATGCCACGTGTAAGTGTCGCAAGCAATAACGGTCTCCGTGGCGGTGCTGCTATTGTTGATCGTGAGGTGCAGCGTGACGGTGCTGTCGCAGCCTCCCATGGCTGTGGTGGTGTAGGTCGGCGTGTTGGTAGAGGCAGTGTAATTGGTGCCGTGCCAGACGTAATGGTCACAGGCGGTAACCGATTCCACCGTAAAGAGGCTTTCGCCAATGGTGAGGTTGAGCGTTGTAACGCTGTCGCATCCTGAAGCATTCAGTGATGTGTATGTGGGAGTGTTGGTTGAAGAGGTGTAGGTGGTGCCGTGCCAGGTGAAACTGTTGCAAGCATTCACAACCTCGACACCCGTGTTGCTGTAGTTGATGGTGAGATTCAATCTGGCGATACTGTCGCAGCCGGCAGCGTTGGTTGAGGTGACGGAGTCGGTAGTGGAGGCCGTGTAGGTGGTGCCGTTCCAAGTGTAGCTGTCGCAGACGGTAGCCGTCTCGGTGCTGACGGTGCTGTAGTTGATGGTCAGGTGCAGTGTGACGGTGCTGTCGCAGCCCACGGCATTGGTCGTTGAGTAGGTAGGCGTACTGGTGGAGGCCGTGTAGGCAGTGCCGTGCCACGTGTAGGTATCGCAAGCGGCAGCCGTCACGGTGCTGGCGGTGCTGTTGTTGATGGTCAGGTGCAGTGTGACGGTGCTGTCGCAGCCCACGGCGTTAGTGGTAGCAAATGTGGGTGTGTTAGTTGAAGTAGTGTAGGTGTTGCCATGCCAAGTGTAGCTGTCACAGGCGGTGACGCTCTCGGTGCCCGTGGTGCTGCTGTTGATGGTCAGATGCAAGGTCACCGTGCTGTCGCAGCCCACGGCATTGGTTGTCTGGTAAGTGGGTGTATTGGTCGAAGCGGTGTAGGTGGTGCCGTGCCAGGTGTAGCTGTCGCAAGCAGTCATTGCCTCAGTCGAGGTGGAACTGTTGTTAATGGTTAAGTGTAAGGATACCGTGCTGTCGCATCCCAGGGCATTGGTGGTTTGGAATGTGGGCGAGTCCGTTGAGGCGGTGTAAGTGGTTCCATGCCAGGTGTAGCTGTCGCATGCCGTGGCCGCCCGCACAGCCGTGGTGCTGTGGTTTATGGTCAGGTGCAGCGTGACGGTGCTGTCGCAGCCCGACGTGTTGGTGGTAGAGTATGTGGGAGTGTTGGTGGAAGCGGTGTAGGCGGCACCGTGCCAGGTGTAGCTGTCGCAGGCGGCAATGGTCTCAGTGGTGGTGTCGCTATGGTTTATCGTGAGGTTCAGTGTGATGGTGCTGTCGCAACCAGCTTGTGTGGTCAGCGGCAAGATGGGAGTGTTGGTCGAAGCGGTGTATGTGTTGCCATGCCATGTCAAACTGTCGCAAGCCACTATCACGTCGGCAAAGTGATAGGTGGGGAGGATGTTGAGTTGCAGGGTAACAACCGAGTCGCACCCCTTAGAGGTGTGGAGCGAGTCGATATAGGTGCCCGTGGCGACCAACGGCTGTGAACCGAAGAGGAGCGTGTCGCCGTTGCAAAGCTGACGGCGGGTGGTGTCGTGTTTGTGGTAGTTTTGTTGGAGCGAGAAGAGGGTGTATGAGTCTTCGAAACTGAGGCCGGTGATGTCAGTGGTGCGCAGACGCACGGAGAACTCGTAACGGTCGATACAGGCCACAGAACCGTTCAGCCGCAGTTGGTTGTCAACAATGGTGAACAGGTTGTTGTCAGACGCCCCTTCGCCACTCACCAGTTCGTACACGAAAGGCAGATCGGCGTCGTCGTCCACGGTGGAGAGCTGAGCGACGACAGTGCCCACGGTGTCGTTCTCATAGAAATATTCGCTTGAGAGGAGAATTTCGATGGGGGCGGTGTTGAAGTTGATGGTGGTATCGGGCACGGCTTTGAAGGCCTCGTTATTGCCCACATTGTCCACCGCGACGGAGACGAATTTGTAATATTTGCCATATTCAAGGGTGACGGTGGCCGTGCTGTCCGGGTGGTAGTAGCCTTGCAGCGTGTAGGTACCTTCATTCTCGGAGACGTACAGTTGCACCATGCTGACACCCGAACCTCCTTCATCATCGTTGGCTGTGAAAGTGAAGGAGCTGTAGAGCGAATCGGCAGGATCGAGCGTGCAGTGGAGCGTGGAAGTGGGAGCTACGGCATCGAAAGTGTTCCCCCATACGTTGGTCTCGATGGGGGCGTTGTCGTCGAAAACGATGGTGGCCATGGCCCGGACGGTGTCGCCAGTGTGGACAGCGGGATTAGGTGCTATGAAAAAGCTGACGTAACCCTCACCCCTTTCGAGAGAGTCGTTGATGGGCAAGAAACCCATCTGCGCATTGGCGGGTTCGAATCCCGTTGCAGGGTCGATACTCTGGAAAATCCAGAAAAGCCGATGGCCCACGATGTCGATACCCGCAGTCACATCAACCATCACACCCAACGAGTCGGTGACATCCAGCCGCTGAGAGTACGAAGAAACATTGGACGGCACCGTGAAGATATAGTTCCCAAAGCCAAAATCAGACAGCCGGAACGATGAAATGTTCTGCTCCGGAGGTACTTGGTAAGTGATGGACACCCTTGAGGCAGGAGCAGTGGCAAAGTCAGGGTCATTTTCGAAGCCGATGGTGTAGTTCATCTTATCGGCAGCTGCCACATAGCGGAGGCTGTCGTCATAGCCTTCGGGTCCTTTGATTTCGTTGGGGTCTTGCGAACATTCAAGTTTCTTGATGTAGACAAATTTAAAAGCCGTTCCTTTGCGGCCGTCAGTGTCGGTGACGGTGACAGTGTAAATACCAGTAGAGGACACTGTCTTGGTCTGTGAGCCCCAGGAGTAGGTGTAGTTTCCGTTGCCACCCGACACATTGGCGGTGAGCATCACCGAGGGAGTTTCGCAGTTGGAGTTGGTGGGCATAGGATTTGAACTGATGCTGACATTCAGTTTACATTCTTCTTTGCCAATGGAGAAATGCAGGTCGGGGCAAGCCTTTACGTTACAACCATTGATGGTGATGGTAATCTTGCCTTTGGTGCCGCCGGTGAGGCCTGTGAGTTCTGTGCCGCCAGTGCGGCTGTTGGAGTACCAGCCTATGCCCGACAATAAATTGTCGCCCCATTCCCATCTAATGGTACACTCTGCTTCCAGATCGGGCGAGATGTACAAGGTGGCCTTTCCACGACCTTGATCGCAAAGGTCGGGTTCGGTACTCACCGAAGGTCTGCTGTACATATATGTCTGTCCTAAACATTGTCCAATGCTTAGAAAGAGAAAAAAGGCCAGAACCAAGAGTCTGTGAATATTAAAATCTTTCTTCATGGTATGTTCATTTTTCATTTTCAAACAATCATTCGCATACGTCGCCCACACCGTTGCCATTCACATCGGTTTGGTCGGGGTTGAAAATCAGGGGGCAGTTGTCGTCGTTGTTGGGGATGCCGTCGCCGTCAATGTCATCGTCGCAGGCATCGCCAATGCCGTCGCAGTCGAGATCCTCCTGGTTGGGGTTGTAGGAGTAGGGGCAGTTGTCTTCAACGTTAGGGATGCTGTCACCGTCAATGTCAGAATCGCAGACATCGCCTTCACCGTCACCGTCGGTGTCGGTTTGGTTAGCGTTGGCATCTTCAGGGCAGTTGTCACAGATGTCGCCAATTCCATCCTCATCAGTATCATATTGTCCCGGATTAAAGGTCATGGGGCAATTGTCGACATCATTATCGACACCATCGCCGTCCATGTCTGTATCCAATTGGTTCGGGATGCTATCGTTGTCGATGTCGGGGTCACATTCATTCCCTATGCTGTCAAGGTCATAGTCCAGTTGGTAGGGATTATACACGGTCTGACAGTTGTCACAGGAGTCTCCTATGCCGTCCCGATCAACATCGGTCTGCTGAGCATTAGATGCATAAGGACAATTGTCGCATCTGTCACCTATGCCGTCTTCATCATAGTCTTCCTGAATGGGGTTGTAGTGCTTAGGACAATTGTCGCATGCATCGCCTATGCCGTCATTGTCGACATCTATCTGGTCGGGATTGGAGGTACACGGGCAGTTGTCCTGCAAGTCCTCCACGTTGTCGCCATCCAAATCTCCATCCGAAAGCATGTCAATTGGGGCATGACGGTAGAGATAGTTTGTCAAGTTGGCTATCATTCCTGAAGAATCCACTTCGCTGGTGAGATACCAGTTGCTCCCCACCTGCTGACACAGATGGGTGGACACATTCACCGACCCACCACTCATATGAAATTTTGTAACCAGAACATGGTAGGCACCCCTTGTGTAACTGCAAACAAGGGTTATACTGTCTATAGTGGACAACTTGCTCTTCAAAGTATCAAGATACGTTCCGTAGGAAAGCATCTTCGATGTAACACTGTCCACCGGACGAAAAAGAGCTCCCATATTCGTCCAGTCCTGTGTCTGATACATGCTTAGCAGCCTGCACAGTAACAAAGTAGGCGAACCGTTGCCTGTTAGCGATTGGCTTCCGCCCGTGGTTTTAATAGTGCGGTTGGTTGCTGCTGGAGGTAGTCCGTTGAGAGAGTATGAGAATAGCGAATCACAAATATGATGATCTTCATCGGGTGAAAACACCAAAATCGAGTCGTTCCTCATATTCAACAGAATATGATAGTCCGTACATGTATATTGTGGATATACAGCATTTTGAGCCATTGCTTTATTTGAGGCTGCAATGGGGATAATTAAGATTATGCTTAATACAATAGCATAGACCTTGTTTATGGTATGATTTATAGTTCTCATGGCTTATATGGATATTTCTTGTACAATATATTCAAGAGTAACTGAAGGTTTAAACCAATCAGCATTCATTTGGAATTTACCTGTAAATCCCCAAAGAATGCGACCATGAATCGATGGCGTTTGCCAAGGTATTATGTACAACGTGGAACCTTCACTAGATATTCTTCCAAAAACGCCTAACATGCCAAAAATGAATTCGTCATGTTTTCCCCAGCTGATGCCGCCTACAGCAGTAAGAGTGATTGACAGGGGAAGGTCCAAAGAGATTTCGCTGCATGTGTTGAATGTCAAATTGCCCATGGCGAAAATCTGTAGACTCACTTGGCCAGTCAGCGCAAGCTGCGGAGGCAGTGAAATAAGTGGTGCATAAATAGGATATAGGTTGCGTACAGGGAAATACATGGCAGCTGATGCCCCCACGGTACCACCAACATTAATACCTATTTGCTTCTCTCCTTCATTTCCTTTGCAACAAACGTCAAATCCACCTGTTACATCTGCATGAAATGTAATTGGCATTGGTTGGAACTCAAGTGGGCAATTAGGGATTTTGTTCAAGCCCTCAGCCAACTTTTTACCAATAAAGTTGACTTTGTCAATAAGTTCGGATGCCCCATTGATTTTTCTGAGAGTTTCTATTAGACGTGGGGGAAGTTCTTGTTCATAGATGACAGAGCCACCATCTTGACTTGCAGTAGTGCTATATACTTTGATGATTTGTGTTGCCTCATCTAACAACCTTCCATTATTACTTCTGGCTTCAAAGTTAAGTGTCTGATAACGGTATCTTGTATTTCCCGTATTCACTAGGTTGGTCGCCGTCCTTGAATTACTCGTCAGATGCACTCTGCTTTCCAACCCCGAGGGATTAGTCACAATATCAAAATCAGCTTCTGTCAACGCGTCACCATGGTTCCAGCATTCCTGTTTTGGTGTTATTGACACAATCTCACATTCTTCTTCAACCTTGACCGTCACCACACAGGTTTCAATATGGTCGCTAATTTTCTTTACAGTATAATGGAACGTACCCTCGTACTCGGGAAGATGCAGATTTAAAGTTGGTCCATTTGTCGGGCCGACAATATGTAGCCAACCGTCATCCGATGACCATTTATAACATACTGTTCTTCCGCTATTGGGGTCAGGGTGGCCGATTGTGATGTCTTCATCTAACACCCCCTTTACTTGAGTCTCCGAAAACCAACACTGCGCCCTCAGGGTGGTGTATGACATGGCAAGCAGTGATATTATAATTATCAGTCGTTTCATAGAACTATATATTTTATCAGTTAATTATCATTGATGTCTTTCCACTGTCATTATAAGTGTGCCTCCAGTATACCCGTATATGGGTATGGTACTCTGTGCACCGGGGCGGAGCAGGCCGTCGGGCTCACCCTCTATTGTCAGCGGCACCAGAATTGAAGTCTGATGGTCGTTCAGTCCTTCGGGAGTTAGGGACATCCATGCCCCACCAAGGCTGGTCACACGTAGCACCGCACCAGTGATGTCTACATTGCCGACATTGCCGAATTCGAGTGTCATCACAATATTGCGGTTAGGACGCGGCGATGCCGGGAATATGAGGTTATAACCCAAGTTGTCGGGTACTCCAGGCACTATTTGGAAGGCATTTGCTAAAATCGCCTCACCTTCACAGTGGTTCAGTACCGCTACATCATACAGACCAGTATCTTTGCCTGAAAGGTTGAAGGTGGCGAATGACTTATAGTAGTTCACATAGATCACTGTATCTGGGTACAACGTATCGGAAACTCCTGCCATCCACACCTGCATATCGGGACGGAAACGTGAGCCGGTCAGTTCCAATGTCACGGGTCCAGTGTTACCACCCATCGAGGGCGACACACTGCGCAACTCGAAAGGTATGATGTCTGCGGAGACTACAACGGCCTGCGTCGTGCCGGTAGGTGTGGAACCATAGAGATTGATGCCATAGTACTGAGGCAGGGTGGCGGGAATATACAATTCAGGATTGCCGGTATATTGCCCGATGGTCGAGTAGTCGTAGTGGAGATTGTCTCCCACCGTGTTGTGTGACACGTAAATCATGTTCACTGCTCCGTTGAGAGAGTCAGCGGACGAAATGTGTATCCGCACAGTTTCATTGCGGTGGGTGCCCACGTTGAGCCTGAAGTCGCTCACTTGGTCATTAATCAATGTGTCAGCTGTCGGAGTGTTGAATTCGAGGATACGGATTACCAACCTCACGGCAAAGGCAGAGTGAGCGGTGTTGTTGTCGTGATTGAGTTCATTGAATGCGTTGCGCACATTCGTTTTTACAATTAAATGGTAGTCGCCCTCTGGCAGACCGGCCACGCGTGCCGACAACGACTGTTGCAGGGCTCCGCTCTGCGATAGTGTGATGTTGTTGCTCTCCGTCATGCCCAGTAATTTGTCAGTGGCATCGAAAAGCGTGTCGGACGACAGGTATACCAAGCTGCGAAGGCCGTTGCCGGTGAGTGTGTTTTCACCAATGTTGCGCACATTCCATGTCACATGCAGTCGGCTGCCTGACACTACCGAGTCGGCAGCATCAATATCCGCCACTACCAAGTCGCCAGGCAATGGCAACGCCACAGTGGCAGCAGCGACGGCAACATTGTTGTCCGTGACCGACTCGAAGACGGTATTACTGGCATTGGCCTTTATGATCAGATTAACATTGCCTTCCACAGGAAGAGGTACCGTAAAGTCTATTGTATCATAGTAGTATTGGTAAGGTGCGATGGTGTCTCGATTCTGCAGTAGGCTTCCGATTTCAACATCGGAGCTTTCCAGCGTGCTGTTGTACGACAGGAACACCTTGTCGGTCCATGTCGAAGGAACAAGCGGCACGGTTCCCACGTTGGAGACCTTATATGATGCCTTTGTTGTCTGACCAGATATCACAGTGTCTGAAAGGATAACGAAATCTGAGACAACCAAATCGGCGGTAGGAACACTGCTTACTGTAATCTGTTTGGTGAAAACATTATTGGCCATGTTTATGTCGGGGTTGTTAGCATTCTCGTCGGTCACAGCAATCAGATAGGCAGATGCGGGTGTTCCCATCGGAACGGTGAAGGTGAAATCTATTTGATAGGTGCTGTCGGGCAGCAACTGAGTGCGGTGCTCAGTAGTGTGCAGTTGGATGTCCGAGTTGTGCAGGATGGGGTCAGACGAGAGGTATACAGCATCTTTCCATACCGCCGACAATGTGGGAACCGTGGAATTGTTTTTCACCACGAGACGCTGATGAACCTGTTCACCCCATCGGACAGTTCTGTTGCCCTGTAGGTCGTAGGCTGCAAGGTCTAAGGGATATACCTTCACGCGCATGGGGGCGGAGTGGGCTGTGTTGTTATTCTCGCCGGTATGCTCGTAGATGTCGTTATTGGCATCGGCGACAACAAGGATGTAGTAGTTGCCCGCAGTGACGGTGGAGGGCACTGCAAATGTTGCCGAAAGCTGAACGGTGTCGGCCACGGGCAGGCTGACCTGGGTGGTATGGGTGTAGAGCAGACGGGTGGTGTTGTAGGTAGTGGACGAGGTGGAATAGTATATCTTGCTGCTGACGGACTGGCCGGCAAGTGTGGCGGTTCCGATATTGGACAGTTTATACTGAATTGTTATTACTTCACCGATATTTACTTCGTCAGGGGCAATAACGTTCGACACCGTCAGGTCGGGCCATGGCGACAGGTAAACGGGTAGTACTGTGGTGTGCGTCACATTGTTGGCGCTCTCACTCTCACAGACAGTGCCGGTGGCATTGGTGACAAGGTGCAGGTAGTAGTTGCCTGACAGGCCGTTGGGCACTGTGAAATGCCCGTCGATGGTATCGGTTTCGCCCATAGCGAGGTTTCGCTGGGTAGAATAGCGTCCCACGCTGTCAGACAGGTTGTACGATACGGCACTTTGGCTTAGGTATATCCTGTCTGTCACTGTTTGGTTTGTCACATCTGCATTGCCTTGGTTGGTCACCATCCAACGTAATGGCATGGTGGTGCCGGACCAGAGTGAATCGGTCGGGGATACAACGGACACTACAAGGTCGGCAGCTGTCACTATGCCAAGGTATGCCGCCTTGGTGTTGTTGGTTGTTGCACCGGCTTCGGTTATCTGGTTGGTCACATCGGTGGTGACACTCACGGCCCCGGGTGTGGTGGCGTTGCAGGGGACGGAGACGACGGCATTGCGCACGATGCTGTCGCCCGCGTTGAGGGTGATGTTGGAGAGGGAGGCATTGTAGAGTGTCTCAGTGCCCCAATTCACCCTGTCCTGGAATGAGCGGCCTATCACATCGCCAGGGCCGATGTTCTTTACCGTCCACCATACTCGCATGGTGCTGCCCAGTGTCACGGTGTCGGGCAGTATTACCGAGGTGACAGCCAAATCGGGCAGGATGGTGTGCAGGGTGTCGGCACAGCGGAGGATGTTGTTCTCCTCCGATCCGTTTTCAAACACGTTGCTCTGATAGTCTGTCACAACCCACAGATATCTGTTGCCGGAGATGGTTGTGGGCAGGGTGATATGATAGGTATTGGAGTAGGTTGAGTCGGGGGGTAGGGTGAGCGTGCAGCGGGATGATGTCAAAAGTGTGGCGTTATTGCTGTGGAACTGGGGGGTGGCGGTCATGTATACCGCGTCGCGCCATGTGGTGCCCCCGAGTGTACCGCTGCCCACATTTGCCACTTGGTAGGTGAGTGTGAATGTCTGTCCCGGCGACACCTGGTTGGACGACAATGTGACTGTCTGCACTGCCAGGTCGGGCACGAGTATGGTCACCGTGGTGTCGGAACGATAAGTGTTGTTGTCCTCGTAAGTATATTCGAACACTTGATTGTCCACATCGGTCACAACAAACAGGTACCACCCCCCGGCGATATTGCCGGGTATGGTTACGGTGGCGGCCGTTGTATAGGACGAGTCGGCATCCAGCACTGCATTGTGCTGCAGCAGGGCAAGACGCGTGGCGGTGGACGTCAGTTGCGGCAATTGCGAGATATATATGGCATCTTTCCAGCTGGGGGTGTAGGTTGCGGAACTGCCGCTGTTGCTGACAGTGTAGGTGATGGTGTAGCTGCCGTTGGCATCCATTTCTTGAGGATAGGATACCGACGAAACGACCAGGTCGGAAGGGGGAGTGAGGGTTACATTCAGCGTCTGGGCCGAAGCGGTTACGTTGTTTTGCTCATAGATGCTCTCATACAGGCTATTGTCCACATCGGTAGCAACGAAGATGGTGTAGTCACCCATATAGCTGATGGGTATGGTGATGGAGGCTGATTGGATGTAAGTGGCGGAGGGGGCAAGTGTGTCGAGCCCATGAGCGAATGTGCCGAGCGTCACAGCCTCGGACAGGTCGAGTTCGACAGCACGGCCGGGTTGGATATACACCCTGTCGCTCCAATTGCCGATGGCCGCGGCATCGCCTTGGTTGGTGACGGTCCATTGTATGGTCATCCCGCTGCCCGAGAAGGTATTGGTAGGGTGCGAGATGTGCGACACGACCAAGTCGGGTGTTGGAGGAGGCAGGATGTTGATGACCTTGTAGAAAAAGTTGTCACTCTCATTAGACTCTACTATTCGGCTATGGATAAAGTTGCCAGGATAGCTTGAAGTTTGGGAGGAGAGATAAGGATAGGGGCTGCCTGAGCTGCTGGGTTGGTAGGGGATGGGAGCCATGTTGGAGCCCGTGGGTGAGAAGTCGATATTGTTGGCAGAATATTGGTCGGAAAGCACGAAGAGGAAGAAGTTGCCGATGTAGTCCTGCGGCAGGCTGACCTGAACGCTGTTGGTGTAGCTGTCCCCGCTATTGAGCGACTGCAGGTTGGGCACCGTGGCAAGCAGCACTTCGTCCACGTTGTACAAGAAACCGCCTCCCACACCGGAATGGCCGGTCACCCAGATGTAGTCGTTCCAGGTTGCATTGGGAGGAGTGTTTCCGTTGCCATCATTCACCACGGTCCACTGCACAGTCATTGTCTGGTTTGCAATGGGTGAGGAATTGGTGATTTGAGACACATGGAGGTTTGGCCGGTCGTTGGCCATGAGGGTCATCACGGGGCTGACCTTGTTGATGCACTCATTCCATGCAACCACCTTCCAATTGTACACTTCACCATAGTTGTATCCAGGTAGTGTATAGTTGTCCAGTACAGGGTTGGGAAGGCCCGAAGCGGTGGGCGTGGCAGGTTCGGCAGTTCCCGACTTCCAGATATAGACATCGTATGAAGTGGCATTGGACAAAGCGGACCATACGAATGAGACTGTTGAGTTGTAAACGATCGTACTGTCGGCAGGGCTGAGTGAGGTAAAGTCGGACAGGGGCAGGAGTTGTGAGGTGTCGCACAGGGTGGTGAAATTGACAGGGATGGAGAATAGACTCATTGCACCGCTGTCGCATATTGTGCGCACTTTGGCTGTGTATGTGCGGTTGAGAACAAGGTTGTTGAGAGCGATGGTGGTATCGGTAGTAGAGATGGAGTCTGTAGCAATGCTGCCACGCGTGCCATAGAGCACCAAATAGCGCACGCCTGTCGAGGGACTCCACGCTAGCCGTGCAGAGCTGCTTGTGACATTGACGGCCTGTAAACCTATCACCGAAGGACAGGAACTTTCTTCGGACGACTCATAGGCGCCAAAGTCTACCGAACCACCGAAGATACGACTGTTTCCTTCAAGGTCGGTGCTCTGTGTGACAAGTGAGCTGTTGCCTGCATCGATGAGCGGAGAGGAATTATGGAGGTGGTAGTCTCCATTTTCAGGGTCAATGAAACGAACGTAGAATGCGGTCGGGTCGGTTCCATCGTTTGAGGCGGCAAGGTCTATGATGTCTGTACCACCAGAATAGCCTCCTTCTATTGCCGAGGAGTGCAGGGTAGGTGTCCCCACCAGGTTGTTCACATAGTATCCCCGCTTGTTCCCCCAAATGATGCAGTTGTTGAACGTACCATTGTTATAAGAGGAATAGATGCCACCTGTCCCGCTGGTGGTATTGTAAGTGCAGGTGTTGTTCACAATGTCGCAGTTCTCAAAAACAGCATTGTCATTAATATATACCGCTCCGTAGCCTGGATATACTGTAACGGTGTTATGGTCGATGATGCTGTTATAGAAATAGCATTGAGTTGAAGAGTGAACACCTGCACCATAGCCTGCACTATTACCGCTGATGCGGCAGTTGGTGACGGTGGTGTAGTAGGCATATAATCCTCCTCCATAAGAGTATGTGTTTGTTGCAGTGTTGTCCAGAATCAGCGTATTAGTGATATAAAGAGGATTGGAATGATTGGAAGTCTTGAATATACCAGCTCCGTTGCCGTTGAGCGTGGTGTTGTATTGGACAATACAGTTGACTATCTGGAAGTTGCCATTAATGTATGCCCCGGCGCCATCACCACTATTGAGACGGCCGTTCTGCAAGGTGAGTCCATCCCATACTGTCAGAGTATTGAAACTGAAGGGTTGGTATAGCACGCGCTGAAGGTTCTGTCCGTCGAGGATAGTGGCATGGGCTGCCATGTCGCGCTGCGACAGGTCATAGTTGGCTGGCTCGTTGCCAGCAAAGCCTCCGTAGACATTCACACCCTCAACTGCCATAAAGGCGTTCGGGCGATCGGGGTCGCCATAGTATGTGCCTTCGGCCACCCAGACGGGATAATGATACATGGAAGCCACACTCATGGCATCTTGCAGGTCGGGCATGGCATTCTGCCATGAGGTGCCGTCCATCGTCCCAGCACCGCCTTCGGTTACGTAGACGATATTGTCAGGGTATACAGGCATGGACACTGGATTGTATGGGGTTTCATAGCAGCCCATATCTACCGTTCCCTGCTGTATTCGATTGTTTCCGGCAAGGTCGGTCGAGGTGGAAACAAAGTCGTTCGAGCCACGTCCGATACAGATGGAGCCATCTGTCAATTGCCAACTGTTACCAACATATTGGTATCCCGCACCCTCTGCCGGTGCTTCAAACCGAGGGCTGTTGAACGAACCCGTGTTCGAAGAGGACAGCATGACACACGTGGTATCAGTTACAGCATCTTGCACAGCAGAATACTGTATCGAAGAATTGTTTGCCTGTAAAACCGTAGCGGCGGTATTATTGCCCCACAATATGCAGTTGCTCAGATGGCAACCGGAGTAAGATGTATATACGCCACCATTTTGATAAGCTTCATTGGCTACGATAGTTGAATTGTTGACAACAGAATAATAGTAAGGATATAGGCCTCCGCCATAGTTTGTCGCAGTATTATTGGCGACAAGGCAGTTGTCCATAGTCGCGTAATACAAGTAGGCACCACCGCCCGATGAGGCCCTGTTGTTTGTGATTTGGCATTTCTCAATCAATGGGGTATAGATGGTATGGTACTGGCTAAGACTGTCGTAATAGCTGTATGAAGTGCCCGAGGCATAGACTCCGCCACCATTGCCAGACGTTGAATAGTTGTCTTTTATCTGACAGTTGCGGAGCGTAGAATAGGCTCGTATATACGCACCAGAGCCATTTCCGTTAATTTGTCCACGCTGTATGGTGAAACCGTCCCAAGCGGCAGATATTGTGGTGTCAAAGTCCGAAGATTGGTAAAGTACACGGCGTTGGTTGCGTCCGTCCAAGATAGAGGCGTTGGCGTCGAAGTCACGCAAAGCGAGGTCGTAGCCTTCGGGCTCGTCCCCAGCGAAACCGCCATAGACGTTGATGCCTGCCCGTAAGGTGAACGCGTTGCTGCTTGACGATGAGGTGTCGCCATAGTAGGTGCCGGAAGCCACCCACACTTGTGCAGGACTTCCAAAGACCGAACTTCGGGCAGCGGCATAGTTCACCGCACGGTTGATGTCGCTCATGGCATTGTCCCACGACGAGCCGTCGGCCAGACCTGAGGGTTGGGATGCCACATATACTATGGGCGAGGCATCGGGCAATGTGGTGAACGAGATGGTGCGCCATCCGCTTGTGTCGCCGACGGCACAGATGTTGCGCACCCGCAGATAATAGGTTGTTGACTGGGAAAGTCCTTCAAGTGTGGAGTCCGCACCCAACAGCACCATACCGTATACCTCACCAGCAGCATCCTTTCGCAATTGAAGTTCATAGTTGCTACCTACAAGCATGTGTACTTTAGCACTATGTGCGGCAACATCGTACACACCCACGTTGGCACGGTCGCAATCGGACGACCCGCCCGAGCAAGTGCCCGTGAGCCGAATATTGTTCCGGTACGAGCTGGAGTTGTGCGAAGGTGGATTGTTGATGTCGTATGGGCTGCCATCACGATAGGAGTATACCGCCATTGTGTTGGGCGTGGCGTGGGTGTAGAACTTGGCACTGCTGCTCTGGTACCAACCCGAATTGTCCACCATGACCACAAGCAGATTGTCTGTGCCATTGTATGTGAACGGAGTCTGCAGCACGATGGGACACCAATAGTTGTCACCAGTGTTGTTGAAATTGACGGTGCCGCTGTAGACCAATTGGAAACCGCTTGACGGGATATAGCCGGACAAGGAGCTGGCGTCGGTGTGTGCCAGATAAAGGTTAATGGTTCGGTTGTAGGGGGTTGAGTAGAAATATTGGAAACTGACGGTGTCTATATCGTGTGCCATGTTGCCTAATTCCTGGGCAGTGTAGAGCTGCTGAGTGTAGGAATAGTTGTAATATGTATATGTGGGCAATACGCCTCCGCTGGTGGTAGAGGTGCCGACACCAACTATCACCGGTTCGCACTCCATAAGGCTGGCAAGGGTGTTGAAGGTGCAGGTCTCGTAGTCGCTGGAGCCACCCGAGGTGTCGCACAGCTGCCGCACTCTCACCCTGTAGCTTGTGCTGGGGTTGAGCCCCGCGAGGAAAAGCGAGGTCTGGGCTGTGGTGGTGTAGTGTGTCCACTCTGCCCCGTTGATGGACAGGTCAATCTCGTAGGCGTATGGAGCATTTCCATCCCTCGATGCATACGATAGAAAGGCGGAGTTCTCAGTGATGTTGGTAATAGTAACATCCTGTGGGTTCAGGCAGTACGTCTCATTGTGGAATTCGTAGCAGCCGATGTCAACAGTGTCGTCGCTGACGCGGTCCTGTCCGCTCAAGTCATACTGGGTTACCGATGCCGGGGCATATGGGGCGGTGGTATAGCCCTGCATGGTGCCTCGGTTAATCAGGGCCGACGAGCCGTGCAGCCGGTAGTCGCCCCTTTCGATATTGACAAAGGCGGGGGCCGACGCCCAGCCGGGGCCAGCAAAGTTGTCCGACGCGAGCGTGATGATGCTGTCCGCCGTGAGACCCTCCACGGCACTGTGGCTGAAAAGGGTTGTGTTGTAGCTGCCGCCGATGTTGTCGACGCCAGCAGTAGAGGTGCCCCGGTTGCCCCACACCGCCGTGTTGAGGAGGTGCAGGTAGCCGGTGGTGTAGATTCCGCCGCCCGCATAGGCACTGGTGTTGACCACACGGTTGTTTGCAACGGTGGTGTTTTCAAGATAGGTGGTGCCGTTTGCATACACGCCCGCGCCGCTGTAGAGGGACCGGTTGTGGTCGATAAGCGTGTTGTGGACATAGGTGGCGGAGGCGACATACAGCGCCCCCTGGCGCGAAAGGTTGTGGTGCAGCCGGCTGTTTGCAATGGTAGTGTGCGTACCGGCGTAGAGGGCGGAGCCGTACGCGAGGTTGGTGCCGCCTGTCAGGGAGTCGCCGTTGCCCGCAATGTCGCAGCGGTCTATCACTATGCCGCTCGTGCTGCCCGCGTTGGCGGTGTATATGCCGCCACCATAGTGGTAGGCACCATCATAGACGGTGGCATTATCCCTCACCGTGCAGTTGCTGAGGGTGAACCCCCCGCACAGATAGGCGCCGTGACCATATGTCGAGTTGCCCGTGCTGGGCAGGTAGCCGTGCTGGATGACGAAGCCGTCCCACGTGGTGCGGATGTTGAAAGCTGACGGCTGGAACAGCACCCGCCTTGCGCCCGCACCGTCAAGGATGGTGGGGTTGGCGGCAAAGTCGCGCTGGGCGATGTCGTAGTCCTCCGGCTCCACCCCGGCAAAACCACCATAAACGTTCACTCCCTCCAGTGCGACGAAGGCGTTGTTGGACGTCGTATCACCATAGTAGGTGCCCGCAGCCACCCACACCTCTGCGGCCGTGCCGTGCGTCACGGCGCGTACGGCGGCAACGGTCTGGGCATAATTGATGTTGTCGGTAGCGTTGATCCACGACGAGCCGTCGGCCGTGCCCGCAGCATGCTGCATCACATACACGATGGGCGACCCCGACACTGTTGTTGTAAATTGAACTTGATACCAATCACCGGGAGTCCCGTTGCAGACGTTGCGGATGCGTATACTATAGTTGGTGCCCTGAGCCAACCCTGCCACCGTGCCTCCATTGGCAAGGGAGAGGGACTCATAAGCCCCGCCGGCTGTCACATTGCGCAGCTGCAGTTCGTAAGTGTTGTTGGCCACCCATTCAACCTCGGCACTGTTGGCGGTCACGTTGCGGACCACCATATTAGGACGTGGGCAGTCGGGGTCCGTTGTCTGGCAAGCGCCCATAAAACGGATGTTGGTGCGGTGGGAATTGAGTGAGGCGGCCGGTGGGTTGGCCGGATTGTAGGCAGTGCTCGTGTTGTTGAATGCGTAGGCTGCCCGCGTATCATCTGTTTGATGGGTTCTAAACAGGCCGTTGTCGCAATAAGTGTACGATCCCGTGTGGTCGACCATCGCCACCAGTAGGTTGCTCGTCCCGTTGTAATGGAAAGATGACATCAAGGGGATGTTGACCCAATAATCCATGCCCGTGTTGGTGAAATTAACAGGGCCAGAATACACCAGCTCAAATCCTGTTGAGGGGAGGAATGCGGACAGGTGTGACTGAGTGGTATGAGCCAAGTAGATGTCGATGTGCCGGGTGTCGTCGTAAGGGTATACATACTGGAATCCAATCGTGTCGATATTGTGCGCCTCAGAACCCATCTCCGTTGAGGTATAAATCTGCTGGGTGTAGGACTGGTAGTAGCAAGTGTTGGTAGGCAGGCACCATCCCCCATCCGTCGTTTCGGCGGTGCCGATAGTCAGCGGGTCGCAGTTGCCCAAGTTATGCGTGCGGAAACCGACCGTGCGGGAATAGCTGCCGAACGCCGTGTCGTCACACACTGCGCGCACCCGCACATAATACTGCTGGTTGGTGTCGAGACCAGTCAAAAACAGATGCTCCTGAGCGGTTGTTCCGTAGAGAGTCCACTCCGTACTCGGGGTGCTGAGCTCAATTTGACAGGCTGAAGGGGATTCGGTGCCGCTGTGACGGAAGGTGATATAGGCTGAGTTGAAACCCACAGGTCCCACTGTGAGGTGGGTGACCCTTGGGCAATTCTCTATTACGCCGTTCTCGTAGCATCCGATATCCACCTGCTCGAACTGGACTCGTGGGTTGCCATCCAAGTCGGTTGTCGCAGTGACATAGTTGCTGTCGCCCGCGTCAATCAGGGCCGAACCGGTCATCAAAGTGTAATCGCCATCAGTGGGGTCGGTAAAGCGGGGATAGTTTATGCCCTCGGAAGTTCCGTCGTTGCTGTCTGAAAGCGTTATGACCGAGGCATAGCTCTCCGTTATGCCGTCGAATGCACAGTTGTGTATGATATAATTGTAATAACTATCAATAGACGAACGATTTCCATTAACCCTATTGCCCCACACCACAGAGTTGTTGAGAGTGACCTGATTGCCATAGTAAGTGTATATAGGGCTATAGCTCTCGGATTGGTTGGACACAATATCGCTATTGTTTATGGTGAGTGATGCGTAATAGTTGTAGACTCCACCACAATAATGGGCAGTGTTATTGTTAATAATACAGTTATTTATCTCGTTGTATCCAGAGTACGAATAAATGGTTCTGTAATATGAATTATTATCTTTTATGACCGACTTGTTCAATATGGTATTTACCATATAGAGGGCACCACCATAGAGGTAACTTCCAGTCAAGGCACCATTATTGCTAATGGTGCAGCGCTCGATTGTTACTGGCCGCTCAACAATGGAAGAACTGGCGTGAATACCAGCACCGTATATGTAGTTCCAGTTCGTAGAGACATGGTTGTCGGTAACGATGCAGTCCACCAGTCGCGTGTTACCTCGCAGTAGTGCACCGGCACCATTGCCGCTGGAAATATAACCACCAGTGATAGTCAGTCCACTGAGGATGGTCACACTATCGAAGTCGTAATCCTGATATAACACTCTGTGTAGGTTTCCACCGTGGAGGATACTGGTATTGATGGTAAAGTCACGCAACGAAAGGTCGTAGCTTGGGGGTTCATTGCCCGCGAAGCCGCCATAGACATTTACACCGTCAACCAGTGTGAATGCGTTATCAGATTGAATGTTGCCATAATAGGTGCCTGCCGCTAACCACACACTGGCAGGGCTGCCGTAGTACTGTCGATGAGCGTCGGCAATGGCTATGGCTCTGTTCGGGTCGTTCATTGCATTATCCCAAGACGAACCGTCGCCTAAACCCGATACCTGAGGCTTGACATACACTATCTCAGAGGGTGATGGCAGCGTGGAGAAGGTAACTAATGAGAAATGAGGCGAGGTGTTGCCAGAGCAAATGGGATTGACCAAAACAATGTAGGCGCTGTATACGGCCAATCCGCTGAGGGTCGTTGTTGTATCGTTGACATAAAGGGTGTCGTAATGGTTACCCCCTTGGATTCCGTACCTCAACATATATCCACTAATACTGGATACTGGAGTCCATGTGATGGTTGCAGAATTGTATGTGATATTCTCTACCACAATACTCTCCATGGTGGGGCATGAGCTTGTTGACGACGACTCATAGGCTCCGAGGTCTATTGACCAGCCCTGACGGCGTGCTGCGCCCCCTATGTCGATACTATCGGATGGTGCCACGTTGTCGCCGCCGTCGATACAGGCAGAGTTGTCTGCAAGATGATAATCGCCTGTTGAAGGAGACACGAAGGCTACATAATTCGAGTCGGCTGTGCCCGTGTTGCTGTGGGCGAGTGAGATGTTGAGCTGTTCTTCCGGACCGGGCAAAGCACCCTCCAATGCACAATGGTGTATGTTGCGGAAGGAATTGTAGTATTGGTTAGGACCATCACCTGTTTGGTTGCCCCATATGATGGTGTTTACATACGTACCTCCGTCTGAACTGTTATACACACCGCCACCATAGGTAGCCGTATTGCTCACTAAAGTGTTGTTGTAGAAAGTTCCTCCATCGTAATTGTAGTCTGTCATGCGTCCGTCAGAATATATGGCACCACCATAGGTGGTCGTGTTGCCATATATCAGGTTGTTGTCAAAAAGGCCTCCCCAGGCGTAGGCTCCGCCACCACTTGTCTCAGCGGTGTTATATCGGATTACATTGTGGTGGACATGTGCTATTTCGCCGTTGTAGACAGTCATGCCGCCACCAAAACGTCCGCTGTTGTTTTGAATGGTACAGTTGGCTATTTCGCACTTCACATACACTCCGCCTGCAACTTCTGTTGCGGTGTTGTTCTGAATGATGCAATTGGTAACCAACGAAATGCTGTCTTCATCGGACTCATAAGAGGAGGAATATATGCCGCCTCCCCAGCCTGCGGTGTTGCTGTCTATTACGCAGTTTTCCACCCTTGAGTTGTTGCCCGATAAGTATATTCCGCCACCCGACGAAGAGGCATTGTTGCTCCTAATCCAACAATTTGACAGTATTGTGTTTCCACCTAACAAGCATCCAGCACCGTAAGTGCTGGCACCGTGCTGGATGACGAAGCCGTCCCAACGGGTGGGGCTCTCGTTATAGCCTGAATTAATAAGCACACCGTATTGGTCTTCGCCGTCAAGGATTGAAAACTGACTGTTGGATGTCGAAAACTGCGGACGTTGGCTAAGGCTCGTTTCGTTGCCTAAGAAACCACCATAAACATTGATTCCGTTGAATATCGCAAAGGCATAAGAATCTTCCGTACTTATATAGTACAACTTGTTGGTATCAGCGTGATAGGTGCCTACAGCCACCCAAACCTCGGGATAAGTACCGTATACTTCTCGGTTAATGGATGCGATATTGAGGGCGGTTGTGAAGTTGCCTAATGCTGTTGCCCAAGCGTGTCCGTCGGGCGTGCCAGTGGCGTTAGGCGACACATACACTCTCTCGTATATTCCAGGCAGAGTGGTGATATAGAGTGTTCTCTCCCTCGACGTGTCCCCGTCTCCACAATATGCTCTCACCTGCACACGGTAGTCTGTCATCGGCTGCAAACCTGTGAGCGTCACCGATGTGCTGTAGACAGTCATGCTGCTGTAACCCGAAGTGCTATTGGCAGGTCCATACAGGACTATGTAGCTTTCTGCGTCACCGTACCAAGACACCGTTGCACTCGATGAGTCGGTTGCCTGTATCCAAGGCTCCACCACCGCAAAGCATGATGGGCAGGAGTAGTCGATGGTGTCGTAAAAACCACTTGCATAGTATGCGTCATAACCGTTGAAATAGCTCACGGTGTCACCTTCAGCATCCAATACAATAATATGTCTGTTCCGTAGAATGTAATCTTCTATGCTGCTGTTGGTCGCCTCGTATTTGAGCAACAGTGTGCCAGGGCAACCCTGAAGGCTGTAATCGTACGAATAGTCGTACCAATCTGAAGGGACTTGTGCCGTGTCCACAACTCCGCCATCAAGGGTGCAGATTAGTATTCTTCCGTCAGAAAAATTGCCAGAGTTTTCGTCTACTAAACGCACGGTATATGTACAAGCCTCCTCATCGCACAGAGTAGCGTATACGGCACTCCTCCACTGGCTTGTGTCACCGTCGCATATCCGTGCCACATACACTTGGTAGGCGCTATAGGGCGACAAGCCGCTCAATGTTATATAATTGTCTGTCGTGGAGACTAAGGTGCCATTGCCATGGTCTATGCCATAGGGACCATACTCTACCAACCATGTCGAAGAATCAACGGCATTCCAGCTCACAGTTAGTTGGTATGCTGTCCGGTCAGACAGATGTAAGTTAGCGGGGCGGAAACAGCCCGAACAGGAAACCTCAATCGTTTCAAATACACCTGAATAGTCACTCATACCATTGGGACTGACGTATAGCGTGTCGCCCTCATTGTTCGTGATGATGAAGCTACACTCATATGCCCAGCTTCCCAATGACCAAGCCAAATCTACATAGCCATCAGGGATATAGACGGTTGTCTCGCTATATGAGCCAGAGCAGGCGAAGGCATCTATCAACGAGTTGTCTTGGTATAGCAATAGTTGGTTGCCGTTCCATCCGTCACCATAACTATCATACATATAAATGTTAATAGAGCAGGAATCATTATTATTCTGTCCTGCCACTGTTGGGCTGGTTCCACAAAAACAGACCAATAATAACATGTAGAAAACATATTTTTCTTTCATATTATGTGTTTTTTTGTCAAACGAGTACTAAAAATATGTCTAAAGTCAAATTATATAATACTCTTGTTAATAATTCTAATATATTCTGTATAAGTATATTATAAAATAATGGTTTATTGCTATAATAGATATTTCAAGTTACAAATATAGAGATTTTTTTTGAAATACCAAATACGTTATCAAGTATTAACATATATTAACAAAATACTATTCTGTTCCAAGAATGACTTTCGCTGGTACTATAGACACAACTCAATCATTAGGCTAAGTGGGCCTCTAACAGATGTAATTCTCTCCAAAGAATCAGTCTACTGATAGGCGGGAGAAAAAGGCGTAACGGACAATAGGTAGGCTGTACGTGAGACAATGAGTCCGAGTAGACAAGAAGTAGGCATTTGTTTCGGTCGAAATATGGTGGGGGCAAATACTGATTGTATCTTTGCACCGTCGACGAGGCGGAGAGTGAGCCCCTGCCGGGGGAGCAACTGCCATCAAGGAAAAGCCGACGAGGTTTTAGCCCAAGGCAAAGGCTGCCATTGCTGGCGACCTTTTTGCTTAGGGGTAATACCTCCAGTTGCCTCAGAAAAAAAACAATGAGCGGCTTTCTGTGCAGCAATTATTGTCGGATTACGAGTCGATATACCCCAATACCTTCTTTATATCGCGCCTTTTCGGGACACATCCATTGTGGTTACGCAGTTTGGATTTGTTCCCCCACAGGTGTGGCATTTGCAGTTCTGGATGACGTTGTTGGTTTCGGTTTTTCTTTATAGTTGTGCTACCACAGATAACGCTTTTTATTCATGACCTTTAAACGCCGCAACGCTCTGTTTGTTTCATAAAAACAGCTATTTCAGCCTACTTTTTTGTCCACTGTCCTGCACGAAAAGAAGAAGAGGGCTTGCCGCTGCAGGTCCTCTTCTCTTTTTAGTCTTGCGGGCTAATGATGTGTGCGGGCTGCGGGGGCTACTGGTTGGCGTATTCTTGGATTTCGTTGTGAAAGAATTCTATCTTCACGCCGGCCTGGCGGAAGAGCTCTTCGCTCTCGGCCCCGCTGTGGTATTTGCGTTCGCAGACTACGCGGGTGATGCCGCAGTTGATGATGAGCATGGCGCAGGTGCGGCAGGGGGTCATACGGCAGTAGAGGGTGGCGCCGTCGAGGGCGATGCCGCGACGGGCGGCTTGGCAGATGGCGTTCTGCTCGGCATGGACAGTGCGGACACAGTGGGTGGTGATGCGCCCGTCGGCCTCGATGGTTTTGCGGAAGAGGTGCCCCACCTCGTCGCAATGGGGGAGGCCGGAGGGCGAACCGACATAGCCGGTGACGAGGAGCTGACGGTCCTTGACGATGACGCAGCCGGAGCGGCCACGGTCGCAGGTGGCACGCTTGGAGGCGGTGTTGGCCAGTTCCATGAAGTATTCGTCCCACGAGGGACGGCGATACATGATTTTGCCCAGGACCTCTTCCACCTGGGCGTTGAGGGCTTCGATGGAGCCATTGTTGTCGAAACGGTAGTCGGCCTGGTCGATGCAGTAGCGGAGGTTCTGCTTGTTGGGGTCGTCGTTGTCCATCTCGCGCTGCTCGTTGGCGACGAAGGTCTCGTAGTCGATATGGTCGGTCTCGCTGCCGCGGAGGACGGCACGCTCGTAGCGGACGCGGGTGTCGGCATCGACGGCAAAGAGATAGAAATTAGGCTTGCTGCGCAGGGCATTGACTTCGCCAGGGGTGCGGACGCTCTCTATGATGCAGTTGCAGCCGGAGGCTTGGGCTTGGTGGTAGAGCTGTTCGACAATCCACGAGGGGGAATGCTGCGCGCGAAGATCGTTGCCGACGAGGGTCATGCTGTCGCGATTGACTTCGAGTCCGCGACGCTTGATCTCGTCGATGAGGAAAGCGCGGACGGAGTAGTGTGCGAAGCCTTTCGCTTTTTGCAGGTAGTCGACTATGGTGCCTTTGCCGGCCCCGAGGGTGCCTGTGATGCCGATGGTGATCATTTGAATTTGTTATTATGTTTATAATTGCGCTGACTGGTGAATATAGGGAGAGGAGGGGCTACTTTCCATGTCTTGACGCCCGATCGGGGGGCTTTCTATAGCACAGGGAAGCTTCACACTGAGCCTTCAGCCATGACTATGGCATCCATATCTCATCCCTTTGGGGTGAGATATGGAAGTCTTCTATAGTTTATTCTCACCTACATTCATCCGAAAAAGGGTGTCAGCATTTGTATTTGTATTGGAGTTGGGAGAGTTCTTGGTTGGCTTTGACGATTTTGTTCTTAAGGCCAGCCTTGTAGGCGGTGAGCTTCTGCATGAGGTTGCAGTCCGACAGGGCGAGCATCTGCATGGCCAGGATGGCGGCGTTCTGAGCGCCGTTGATAGCCACTGTGGCCACGGGGATTCCCGGAGGCATCTGGAGTATGGCCAGGGTGGCGTCGAGGCCTTCAAGAGTGCTGCCTTTGATGGGGACACCGATGACGGGCAGGGGCGTCTCGGCGGCAATGACGCCCGGGAGGGCCGCTGCCATGCCGGCTCCGGCAATGATGACTTTGATGCCACGGGAGGCGGCACCGCGGGCAAAGTCGGAGACTTCGGCGGGTGTGCGGTGGGCAGAGAGGGCATTGACCTCAAAGGGGATTTCCATCTCTTCAAAAAACTGACAGGCTTTCTCCATAACGGGAAGGTCGGAGGTAGAGCCCATGATGATGCTGACTATTGGGTTCATGGTGAGGGGTTAATTGTTGTTAGAGGTTCGTATTTGCCAAGCACGGAGGATGACTTCGGGACGGGCGTTTTCGTAGAGTATCATGTAGACGGCTTGGGCAATGGGCATTTCAATATGGTGTTCTCGCCGCACTTTTTCAAGGCTCTTGACAGCGTAATAGCCTTCGGCAATCATGTGCATCTCAAGTTGAGCGCTCTTGACAGTGTAGCCACGACCTATCATGGTGCCAAAGGTACGGTTGCGACTGAGTTGCGAGTAGCAGGTGACAAGCAGATCGCCAACGTATGGAGGCATATTTTGGGGAGAGATCTTGACAAACGTGTCAGGCTGCATGACTTTGAGGAAGGAACGCATCTCAGGAAGGGTGTAGCTGACAAGGACAGCCATAAGGTTGTCGCCACTGCCCATGCCTTTGCAGATGCCTGCGGCAACGGCATAGATGTTTTTCAGCGCGGTGGCGAATTGGATGCCGCGCATGTCGGAGGAGTAAGAAATGTTGATGTAGCGGCAACGAAGCTGCTGCATGACAGTCTCGGCCAATTGATGGTTGGGTGAGGCGGCGGTGATGAAGGTGAGGCGTTCGCGCGCCACCTCCTCGGCATGGGTGGGACCGCTGATAATGGCCAACTGCTCTTGGGGCACTTGATAGCAGTGTTGCAGGTAGTCGGTGACAATCATATCGACTTCGGGCACAAAACCTTTGATGGCAGAAACGAGTTGCCGCTGCCTGAGTGTGGCGGGGTCTATCAATTGAAGAGCAGCGTGCAGGAACGCCGTGGGGATGACGAGATAGATGATTTCGCACCGGTCAGCTACCTCTTGCGGGGTGCTGCATATTTCGATACGTGCAGGGTCTATGGTTACCTCGCCGAGGTAGCGGTTGTTGTGGCCGTGCTTGAGAAGACTTTTGCGTATCTCAGGTTCACGGACATACCAACACACCCGAGCAGAGGGCTGTTCCAGCAGCAGTTTGACAACAGCGGTGGCCCATGAGCCGCTTCCGAGAACTCCTATCATTTCAGATTACGTAATATTTCACATGTGAGATTCCAGAACATCTCCACGGTCTTTATCTCAATCTTCTCGCCGGGGGCATGGACGCCACGCAGGGTGGGACCATAGCTAATCATGTCCATGTTGGGGTATTTCTCTCCTATCAAGCCGCATTCTAATCCGGCATGGATGGCACGGACTATAGGGTCGTGGCCGAACATGCGCTTGTAGGTCTCCACACCCACTTTGAGCACCTTGCTGTCGGGGTTGGGGGTCCAGCCGGGGTAGCCGTCGCCATGGCTGACGTGGGCTCCAATCATACGGAAAGTGGCTTCAATCTTCTGTGCCGCTGCATGTTTGGCACTCTCGACAGAGCTGCGCTGGCTGGTGGCAATATGGATTTGGTGGTCGTCCATCTTGACAGAGGCCAGATTGGTGGAGGTCTCGACAAAGTTCTCAATCTCGCGACTCATGGCCAGAACGCCATGCGCACAGGCATAGAGGGCGTTAAGGAGGTTGTATTGTGTCTGGCGGTCGATGAGGCAAGCAGGTTCCTCAATGGGTTCGAGCGTCACCTGCATATTGGGCTCTGTGGAGCGGAACTCGAAGCAGATGTGCTTGGCAAAGTCATCAACCATCGAGCGGAAAGCCGCTTCGTAGTCGTGTGCAACAACGATGTCAGCCCATGCTTCGCGGGCAATGGCGTTGCGGAGGTTGCCGCCGTCTATGCGGGCAAGACCGATTTTGTGGTTCTCGGTGGCGTTCCACAGGATGCGGGTAAGGATTTTGATGGCGCATCCACGACCGCGGTTGATGTCGTCGCCACTATGGCCACCTTGCAGGCCAGAGACCTTGATGCGGTAGGAACTTTCGCCTGCGGGGACGGGACGTGTGGTGTAGTCGATGGCCACTGTGGTGTCTATTCCACCCGCACAGCCAATGCAGTATTCACCCTCATCCTCGTCGTCAAAGTTAAGGAGGATGGAACTCTTCAGCCAGTCGGTGCGGAGGTTGGCGGCACCTGTGAGGCCGGTTTCCTCATCGACAGTAAAGAGGCATTCGAGGGGACCATGCTCTATGCTGTTGTCGGCCAAGATGGCCATTGCTGCTGCCACGCCGATGCCGTCGTCGGCGCCCAAGGTCGTGCCATCACCAATCAGCCAGCCGTCTTCTACATAGGCTTGGATGGGCTGGGTGAGGAAATCAAACTCCTTGTCGCCGTTTTTCTCGCAAACCATGTCCATGTGGGCTTGGAGGCAGACGCCGGGGGCATTTTCGTAGCCCTTGGAGGCGGGCTTGCGAATCAGCACGTTGCCCACCTCGTCGGCAAGCGTCTCAAGATTCAGTTGCCGACCAAACTCCTGCAAAAAGGCAGAGACTTTGGCCTCGTGCTTGGAAGGACGGGGAATATTCATCAATTGGCCGAAGTATTGCCATACTGCGGCAGGCTGGAGGCTATTGAGTGCGTTGTTCATAATCAAGTTGTTCTATGTTGTTGTTTGTTTATGTCAATTAATAATTGATGCCATGCAAGGGTTTTGTGACTATTGCAGCACGACGAGTTTTTGTCCGGACTGCTGCCCGATACGGACGATGTAGATGCCCGGCTTCACCGTCACATTCCACGTGTCGCCCTGGTTGGCCGAACGGTAGGCAACGCGCCGTCCCATGATGTCAAACAGGGTCGCGCTCTTGCCATTCAGGCCATGAGCCACGATGCTGTTGCCCATGACGTAGGCATGGAGAGCAGAGCTCTCTGTGGTGGGGATTGCCGAGGGGTCATAGCCGTGGTAGGATGTGTCCGGCTCCATGCCCAACACAGCTCCATGCCACTGGGTGAAGTCATTGGTACCGGGGCGGAGGGCATCAAGCTTGAAGTATCCGTTGGAGTTCCCTCCCCACCCCCAGTTGACACTGTAAAGGTTGGAGTCCACCACGTCGGAGAAGTAGCCAACAATCAAAAAGCCGTGGCCGGAAGTGCCGCTGTGCCCGTCAGGACTGTCGTCCTTGGCCCAACCGGCATAGTAGACAGGTTTGCCATCGGCCAGGCTGTTGTAAACCATCTTCATCCACAAGGTATCGTCGCCGATGGAATCGCGCATGCCTGTGTAAGAGTATTTATAGCCAAAATGTTTGCTGATGCGATAGGGAGCACTGATGGTGGGGTCAAGATGCAGACTGGTATCGTAAATGGCATATTCGGGCAGCGACCAGCTCATGCTGCCATTCTCGCCATAGCGCATGTCAATAGCCACGCCAACGTGATAGATGAGAGTGGCAATAGCGTTGATCTCGGTCGGATCACTGTTCAGCTGGATGAATTCCGGCATGTGTCCCCAGTCGTAATAAGTGTTTTCAAAGTCGGCGGAGAGTTCACCGTAGCTCCAGTCGGGGTAGGCTGCCGGATTGTCGGCACCGTTGTAGGAGTGCCGTCCAAAGCCATGCTCAGGGTACTCCCAGTAGCGCATTATCATGGCAAAAGCTGTGGCCACACAACCCGTCACGGCGTTTCTGGGGCATAAATTATTGTAGGGTTTCTCCTGTGACCAACGGCTGCGGATGAGCAGCGGGATGTGGTCGTTGTAGAAATCGCCTTTCTGAGCGAAGGAGTCGAGGGCGAGTTTCAGTGCCGAGCCGTTTTGAAGCAGATCCCATTTCCGAGCAATCTCGCGTGTGGAGGCCATGTTACTTTTGCGGCCAGCGGCAATCTGTTTGTCATACTGCTCTAACCAGAATCGGGCTGCAGGATTCACGTCTGTAGGGTCAAGCGGAGCCTCGTCCGATATGGCAAGCACAGGCGCTGCCATATCGTCGCCACTCAGCACGACGAACCCCTTCAGGCTATCGCCGTCCTGATTCATCGGCATGGCATAATTATAAATATATAGGTTCTCCAGTGGCGACGCAAGGCTGACGGCCTGCAATGAGACGGGTGCGACGGCAGCAATCTGCTTGTCGGCATTATCCATATACAAGGCATGGAGCCTCACGGCGTTCTTGGCCACTATGCGGGCGCGTGTACCATCCACGGGTCCAGCCATAAGGGTCTGGGCGACAAGGAGGGCGGCTGTTGCTAAAAGGATTCTTTTCATCATAATGTGCTTTTAATGGGGTACATGTTTTATTGTCAGTCCTTGAAATAAGCCACACCGCTTTCAAAGATGAGCTGGTCTTGGTCGCCCTCAATGTTGCGATAGGTTCCCGGACGCCAGCGCTCGCTGTGGGCCATTTTGCCCAACACACGGCCGTCGGGACTGGTGATGCCCTCAATGGCCATAAATGACCCGTTCATGTTGTAGGGTTCCTGCATCGTGACGTTGCCGTCAAGGTCAACGTACTGTGTGGCCACCTGTCCGTTGGCAAACAACTGGTCTATCCATTGTTTCGGAGCCACAAAACGGCCCTCGCCATGCGAGATGGGCACCACATAGTTCTTGCCCAGTTCAGCTTTCTGGAGCCAGGGCGACAAATTGCTGACCACCTTGGTGTGGGCAATCATGCTCTGGTGGCGGCCAATGGTGTTGAAGGTCAGAGTGGGTGCGTCTTCGCTCTGCGGACGGATTTCGCCGTATGGGACAAGGCCCAATTTCACCAGTGCTTGGAATCCATTGCAGATGCCCAGCATCAGTCCGTCGCGTTCTTTCAGCAGCCGCATTACCGCATCGCTGATCATGGGGTTGCGGAACACGCTGGTGATGAATTTGGCGCTGCCGTCGGGCTCGTCACCTGCCGAGAAGCCACCGGGAATCATCACAATCTGGCTCTTGTCAATGGCTGCAGCAAAGGCTGCCACGCTCTCCTCGATATGCTGGCTGCTGAGGTTGCGGAATACCAGAGTCTCCACTTCGGCTCCTGCACGCAGGAAGGCGCGTGCCGAGTCGTACTCGCAGTTGGTGCCGGGGAACGCCGGGATGAACACCTTGGGCTGGGCGGTCTTGTGTTTGCACACGTACACCTTTTTGGCCTTGTGCAGAGCAGTCTTGCCCATCTTGGCCGCCTGTGTGGCACCGCTGGTGGTGGGGAAGATGCTCTCCAGTGTGCCCGTCCAGGCCTTCATCATCTCATCCATGCCGATGGTCTCGCCCTCGACAACGAAGTTGCCGCTGTCGTTCACGCGGCCTATCTTGCGTGCCACAGCGGGCAGCGAACCGCAGTTCACTACCTCAACCACGATGGCACCATATTTCTTCTCGAACAGCTCTTCGGCGCTGATTTTGCCGTCAAAGGTGACACCCATCTTGTTACCGAAAGCCATCTTGCTCACGGCTTCGGCTATGCCACCAAAGCCCACAGCGTAGGCCGACTTGATGGAGCCTTTGCCCACGGCCTGATGCAAGGCGTTGTACATAGCCAACAGCATCTTGTAGTTCGGCATGCCCATCTTGTCCGGTTTCACCTCCAACAGGTAGAGGTAACTCCCTGCATGCTTCAGCTCAGGGGTGACAACATGTTTCATATTGCTGATGCAAACGGCAAAGCTGCACAACGTTGGAGGCACATCGATGTCATTGAATGTGCCACTCATAGAGTCCTTACCACCGATGGCGGGCAGTTTCAACCCCATCTGAGCGTTGTAGGCACCCAGCAGGGCTGCAAAAGGTTCACCCCAGCGGTAGGGGTCGTTGCCCAGTTTTTTGAAGTACTCCTGGAAGGTGAGCCTTACGCGGCTCACGTTGCCACCGGCAGCGGCAATCTTGGCCACCGAGTCCACCACGGCAAACGCTGCGCCATGGAAGGGGCTCCAACTGCTCAAGTATGGGTCGTAGCCGTAGCTCATCATCGTCACCGTGTCGCTCTGTGCCGTCAGGGTGGGCAGCAAGCCCATCATGCACTGCGTGGGGGTTGTCTGTGTCCGTCCGCCGTAGGGCATCACCACACTGCCGGCACCCACGGTGCTGTCAAACATCTCCACCAGTCCTTTCTGCGAGCAGACGTTCAGGTTGGCCAGATTCTCCAGCCAGCGTTCTTTCACGCTTGTCTGTGCATGGGTGGCGCCCGTCTCGGCGCTCTCCTTGTCGGCGGGCATAGCCACGTGCACCTCAGTCTCCTGGTGGGCACCGTTGGTGTCGATAAAGCGGCGGCTCAGGTTCACTATCTCCTTGCCGCGCCAGCTTATCACCATGCGGGGCTCGGCGGTGACGGTGGCCACCACCACGGCCTCAAGGTTCTCCTCGTCGGCATATTTCAGCATCTGGTCCACGTCGGCGGGCGACACGACCACAGCCATGCGTTCCTGGCTCTCACTGATGGCCAGCTCTGTGCCGTCCAAGCCGGCATATTTCTTAGGTACCTTGTCAAGGTTTATCTGCAGACCGTCAGCCAGCTCGCCAATAGCCACGCTCACTCCGCCGGCGCCAAAGTCGTTGCACTTCTTAATCAGGCTCGACACCTCTTCGCGGCGGAACAGACGCTGGATTTTTCTCTCGGTGGGGGCGTTGCCCTTCTGCACCTCTGCTCCGCAGGTGGTCAGAGAGGAAGAGTTGTGCGCTTTCGAGGCTCCCGTGGCGCCACCGCAACCGTCACGGCCTGTGCGGCCACCCAGCAGGATAACCACATCGCCGGGGTCGCTGGTCAATCGCTTCACCTGTCGGCGGGGCGCAGCTGCTATCACGGCCCCAATCTCCATTCGCTTGGCCACATAGTTGGGGTGGTATATCTCGTTCACAAGCCCCGTCGCCAACCCAATCTGGTTGCCGTAGCTGCTATAGCCGCGGGCTGCCGTGGTGACAATCTTGCTCTGAGGAAGTTTCCCGGGCAAGGTCTCGCTCATCGGTTTGCGCGGGTCTGCGGCACCCGTCACTCGCATGGCCTGATACACGTAAGTGCGACCGCTCAACGGGTCGCGGATGCAACCGCCAAGGCAGGTGGCTGCACCGCCAAAGGGTTCAATCTCCGTCGGGTGGTTGTGGGTCTCGTTCTTGAAGTTCACCAACCATTCCTCGGTCTTGCCATCCATCTTCACAGGTACTACTATGCTGCAGGCGTTAATCTCGTCGCTCACCTCCTGGTCGTTCAGTAGTCCTGCCTTGCGCATCCGCTTGGCGGCCAACGTGCCGAGGTCCATCAGACTCACATACTTGTCCGTGCGGCCTTCATATTGGTCTTTGTGGTCGGCAAGGTATTGTTGGAAAGCCTCCTCCAACAACGGACGGTACACACCCTCGTCAAACTCCACGCCCTTCAACTCGGTGGCGAAAGTGGTGTGGCGGCAGTGGTCGCTCCAGTAGGTGTCCAGCACGCGTATCTCCGTCATGCTGGGATCGCGGTGCTCCTCTGTGTTGAAGTAGTTTTGAATATGTTTGAAATCGGCCAAAGTCATAGCCAGACCCAGACTGTCGTACAGGTTCTTCAGGTCGGCCTCCTCCATGGTGGCAAAGCCATCCAGAATCCGCACGTCGTCGGGCTCGTCGTAGTGTTCCTCTAAGGTGTCGGGCTTCGGAGCCTCCGTCACGCGGCTGTCCACGGGGTTCACGCAGTGCTTCACCACCGCGGCGCGTTGCTCCTCGGTCAGGTGGCCGCTGATTACATAAGTCGTAGCAGAACGTATAATGGGTTGTTCGGCAGCGTTGAGCAGACGCACACACTGCGTGGCGCTGTCCGCACGCTGGTCAAACTGGCCGGGCAGGTACTCCACCGTGAACACGAAATCGTCCGCCCCATGGGGGAACTCCTCTTCGTAGAGTATGTCAACTGGCGGTTCGGAAAACACCGTGCCGCTGGCCTTGGCGTAGGTCTCGTCGGACAGGTTCTCCACATCGTAGCGCACCAGCACGCGCACCCCTTCGGGTTCCACGCCCAAGTAGCGTTCCAACTCCTCGCGCAGTCCCTTGGCCTGTGCGGCATATTCAGCTTTCTTTTCAACAAATAATCTTCTTATCATGATATAGTTCTTTTTTCAGTATTAGGATTAATAAAGTTTCACATTCAGGGTCTTTTTCAGCTTTCTGCCTCCTTATTGGCAGTCTTCTTGGGTCGGATGGCCCAACCCTCCGGGTGCCGTGGGGTGAACTGGTCAAAAAACTCAATCATCCGCTCCACGTCGGCCTCATAGTCGCCCGTAAGCTGGATGGTCGGCCCATAGCCGGCCCTCTTGTTCTTGAAGTCCATGAAGCCCAACGCCACAGGCACTCCCGCCTGGGTAGCAATCTCGTAAAAGCCCCTCTTAAAGCGTTTCACGGGCTTGCGTGTAGCCTCAGGAGTGATGACGATGCAAACGTTGTCATTCTCTTTCAAGGTCTTCACAGCCCTTGCCACCAAGTCATTGTGGCGGTTGCCACGATCCACGGGCACCAGCCCGAGGTGCAGCAGAAGCCTCCGCGTGAAGAAATTGAAGAACTCCTTCTTCACCATAATTTTCGGATTCACACCCGCAGCAAACAGCACCGCGGCCCCAATAATATAGTCCGCAAAAGCAGTGTGAGGAGCCACAGCCACTACACAATGGCGCAATTCCGGCCTGTCCTTTAGGTCGGGAATCTCAAAGTGCCACCCGCACAGCTTCACCAGCTGTATCCAAATCTTTCTCATTATTATACTTTTATATAATAAATAAGCCTTGGCGACTCGTTTGTTTCTGTCGTGCAAATATACATAAAAAAAACAAATTGGCGAAGATTCAAGTGTTTTTTTCTACCCCAAGAACAACTTTTTTTTGCCATGTCGCACAATCTTCGTATATTTGCACCATCGTTCGCAAGTGAGCATATCCGTGCAACACGCTGAACGGCAAAAGGAAAGATGGCAGAGCGGTCGAATGCGGCGGTCTTGAAAACCGTTGACCTGCGAGGGTCCGGGGGTTCGAATCCCTCTCTTTCCGCTGAAATTTCTTGTACTTAGGGAAACTTCCACAATAGGAACGCTGCGACCAAAGGTCGCAGCGTTTTTTTTTGCAACGCACAGCGATACCGAGATGCGTCGTGCACTTTTTTTAGTGCAGCTTTCCAATGAAACTGCACTTTTTTTGTGCACATTAGAATTATTTTGTATTTTTGCAGCCACAAAGTGTCAACTTTTTTCAGGTTAAGACACCTTTCCGATAGCGGTAGCGGAGAAGCAACCCCCCGCGGTTGCCTTTTGCCAAAAGCAAAAGCCCGCCGATTCGAACACGGCGGGCAAAAACATTGAAAATCCGACACAACAAACCACGACTGGAACATCCGCAGAGAGGGGAACCAAGAGGAGAATAACTGCTCACTATGCAGAGCCGAAGCAATGTCACCAAAGGTAAACCTCTCGATACAAATACACTTTCATATAAAATCCAACATCCAAATTATGATAAGAGAGCAGTATAACAAAAGATAGTGCTGCCTTTTATTTTATTTTGGCATTTAAGTATTAAGAAAGTTCCTGTATGATTGCATTGATTAGCATAATGGTAGCTTGTTCATCACCGAATTCGCTCCTAAAAAGCAACTCTAATACTTCATCTTCTGTCAACCCACTTTTTGAATAGTTGTTGTCGTCTTCATTTGGATAGAGAGGACAATTCATGTAATCTGGAGACTCCCACTCATATTCATGTCCATTTACATTAACATTTATACTTAGGTCTTCTCCCATGTATCGGCTAAAGTTAATTGAGTAATTAGATCCTTGAATGTCAAAGTATCCAATCTTGCCCATTGCCATATCCATATACTCAGTGGAGTTCACCTTACTATTCATCATGGTTTGGAAGTCGTTGTCTGATTTTACAACTTTTCGAACAAGGTTTCGGAAGTAAACATTATTTCGAAAATCAACTCTGTCATACACCATTCCAACCTCGATTGGGTTAGAGCCTTTCGCATAGTCCATAAGTACATAATAATACGCAATCATCGCCAATTGATCAACAGACAAGTTTACTTTCTTTTCTTTGCTTAACTGGTTGTCGTACACACTAACGATGTGATAAGACGAGTCGATGATAAAATGTTTCTCCAACACGAACACAGAATATTTGCTCTTGTTCTCTCTATCGATGGAGTAGTCTTCTACAATCGAAACGCTCAGCTGCCCGTTATTCAGCATTCTCATTTCGAACGAATCCCACCTTAGAGAGCTGTGTTTGCCATGCACTTTGAATGTTTTATCATATCTCTGGTGACACCCGATAACATAATCCCTGTCCTTGTTGTAAGCATCCTGAAATCGTTCAACTATTGGTGCATAAAGGGATGCCAGCGTTACAAAGTCATTTTCACAGATGGCGTTACAGTAGCTTTCAATGATTTTTTGAACTGTAATCTCGTCAGGGAACTCTGTTACAACAGCATTTTGTCCCTCACTCTTAGATTTGATGCTGTGAATTATAAGAAACAAGCAAAGTGCCAACAGCAACACTGCTGCGACAATGGCTGCTATTATAACGCTTTTCTTCTTGTCTTGTTCCTCTTTCTTTGCTGGCGCACTTTCTTGAATTGACTCCGAGATATTTGTATCCTCGGCATTTTTCTTTGTTCCTCGAATTACGGCAACGGCATCGTCAAACTCTTTTTGAGTCAATTCTCCAACATCAAGTTTGCGTTTCAATTCATACAATAAATTAATTTCTTCCTCTGTCATATTTTCGAAAATTATTTGTTTTGTACATACATAAGTATACGGAACTAACAATCCTTATCTCCTATAGAAAGGAACTAAAATTAGGTGAAATCCATTCGTATTCGAGACCTCTTTCTTCAACTCTGATATTATAATCTGACTCGTTGAAGAATGAGAAAGAAATTTTGTATCCGTACCCATCAATATCATAGTTTGTTCCACAAATTGGCATGTACCGAGTAGTTTTTAATACAGGACATTGTAACATATATTGATAATTATCAATGTCAGATACGATGTTACGAATAAGATATGTAAACGAGATATTGTTTCTAAAATCAACAATTCCTTCTATTGTACACGGATATTCAACAAACACATTATTATCCCTTTCTTTCTTCTCAAACTCTTCATCAATAAATTCAAAGGCAGTAACTGCCAACTGTAGATTTTCTGCATCTATGTTATTATGAATGTCCGTTGTACTTGTATATTGTTCTTGAGGGTTCTCAGTATCTGTCATTTCCATATTGTCATCCTCTACTGTACAGTCAAATTCTTTGTTGGAGTAATTGCTATGAATAATAAAAAATACAACTAACGTAATGGTGATGATTGCGACGGCAACAATAGAAACCTTCTTCCAGATATTACTATTCTTATCTGTGGTGGTTGAGGAATTATCGTTAGAGGTTTTGTGTTGATTTCCAATAATCTTGGTTTTCTCTATTTCAAATTCCTCCTTTGAAATAATCTCTGCATCAAGTTTCTTTTTCAGTTCATATAGTTTGTTTATTTCTTCTTCTGTCATATTATTGCAATTTAGATATTTGAGCTTCATATTCAACTTGCGAAATAATACCAGCATCACGCAGTTCTTTCAATTTGGCAACTTTATCGACTCCCTTTATTTCAACAGGGACAGTCTCTTCTAGTTGTTGATTACTATTTGTGCATCCAAAGTGTTCCATTAAATCTACTTGGTTTTTAGCGATAACTCCAAGTATCCTGATGCAACTCAAAAGAATAGAGATAAGAACAATAATTCCAATTATGATGGTAGCAGTTAAGAGATGGCCATAGTCAAAATAATAATCATTTTCTTTTTCTATTGCAAGCCAAAAATCATAAATACCATACCAAATGATTATCCCTACAACAATCCCTATTATAAAAACACTTATTCCAGGCATTGCCTTTGAGATTTCCTGCTTCTTTTTGTAGGTATTGATGCTTTCCTCTCTAACATTTTTGTTGATGTTGTTTTCCATTTGATTGTGTTTTTTATTATTATTTTTTTATTCTAATTTGGGTTATTCAAGTACTATTGGATGCCCTTCAATATCATAAATATGAATATTATCTGTGTTAATCCTGTTATCTGTGTCAATCCTGATTTCTGGAAGTTTATCCACTATATTTTTAGGTGGTAGTTTTTCTCCTCTCGGCTTTGCAATAACCTTATAGTATTGGCTTTCGAACGAATCACCAATTCTGTCGAGAGAGATAAAACCTATTGATGCAAAATCAATGAATGTACTGTAGTTTAAATGCCTTGGATTTTGTACGATATCGACTTCTTCCTTATTCTCATTTTTCATTATTATTTTTTCAATAAATCTTTGTAGTTCGGTATTTTCACTTTCATCAATTTTGTCGGGTATTTTTCCACCATTAGATGCAACATGGAAACAATAGTCCTTATATTTAAAGAACCAATCAATGTCATAGCATCTTTGATAATCTTCCGAATATTGAGCCATATATTAAAGATTAAAAATCTTTTTACAATTTCCACAATAGCTGACTATTTCATCAGTTCGAGGTCTGAATGCTGAACTAAATATGATTTGATTTATTCCACAAGATGGATGATTTTCAAGAAGCTCTGCTGCTGCATGCTGTTCAGCACAATTCCCAATAGGATTCTTTGATAGATTACTATTGTTTCCAATCTTTCCTAGTTGATCCAATCTTTCTTTCAATGTGGAATTCGATACTATTTTGTTCATACTATAAGAACCCGAATGTCCGAAATGAAATAAAGGACGCCTTCTTCCTTTTAACGACTCTTCACTTACACAGCATAGGACTACTGCAGCAGGATAATCTTTACAACGTTTTATGTCTTCTTCTTTATTATTAACCATTTTTTTCTTCATTAATCGTATTGCCTTCACACAATGACGCACATGCGGAGAATGAAACAATACAATATCTAAATTCATATACTTCTGCATAAGATTCTGATTGTATATGTATGTGGTTTTATCTCGGTAATCAAACATATTGCATTATGTTGTAGTTGTTATCGTAATACAAATATATCTTTTGTTATTGTAAATCAAAAGTTATCGGCAAGTTGAACTGGGTTCTGACAGGTTTTCCTTTTTGTATTCCTGGATTCCATCTCGGCATGGACTTAACAAGCAAGATGGCTTCTTCACAACAGCCATAGCCAATATCTCTTAAGCATTCTACAATTGTAATTGAGCCATCTTTCTCGACTATAAATGACACATACACCGTCCCTGTTACTTTTGCATCTTTTGCCTGTGGGGGATATTCTATGTTATCAGCTATATACTTTGAAAGAGTTTCTAAACCGCCGGGAAACGCTGGGTCTCTTTCTAGTATATCTTCGCATTCACTGAGTTCCTTTTCAAACTCTGCATAGAATGACGCATATTGTTTCTCAATCTCTTGGCTCTTTTGTTTTAATAGCTGAAGTCTTTCTTGCTGTCGTTTCTCTTCTTCTTGGCTATCAAGATAGGCTTGCTTCTGATTTTGACTGTTAGGGTTAACCAGTTCTTTTGTTTCGGTTCCTGTCACACACTCATCATATTCTTTTTGATAAGAGACTATCTTGTCAGGAAATATCTCAAATGCCTCATCATATTTTTTCTTAGCCTCATCATATTTTTTCTGCTTTCGCAAATCCCCAGCATCGTATATTAGCTTATAGAATTTATTTATATTATCGCTATTCTCTTTCATGCTCATATTAACGCATTCGTCATATTCTTTTTGATAAGAGCTCTTCCTGTCAGGAAACAACTTAAACGCCTCATCATATTTTTTCTTTGCTTTGTCATATTTTTTCTGATTGACCAAAATATCAGCATCAGTAATTAGTATATCGTATTTATCTTCTTTATCTTCTTCCATCTTTTCGGCATTTTCAAACATGCATATTTTAAAGCACTCGTTATATTCTCTCTGATATTCGGTCTTTCTGTCAGGAAACAATTTAAATGCCTCATCATATTTTTCCTTTGCCTCAGAGTATCTTCCCGGTAGACATAAGTCTCTCGCTATAGAGATTAGTGTATTAAACATCATATTTTTGTCCATTTCTATTTTGCCTCCGCACTCAAGATATTCCTTCTGATACATAAGTTTCTTGTCTGGAAATATATTGAATGCTATATCATATTTTTTCTTAGCTTCATCATATTTTTTCTTTCGCAGTAAAACCTCGGCATCAGTAATTAGTGTATTGAATGCCTTTGTTCCGCCTCCATATAAAGACTCTGTATATAATTGCTGATGATCTACTTTTCTGTCCGGAAACAATGCAAATGCCTCATCATACTTTCTTCTTGCTTCATCATATCGCTTCTCTCGATATAAGTATCGGGCATCAGCTATGAGTCCGTCATACTTTTTCTCGTTAACCATGTTGGATACCGTTTTGTTAGAATAGAATGTAAGTCTAACAAAACCTCCGTTGTAGTATGAGGCTTGCGAGGCCATCAGTACACCAACAGTCTGTCCATAATAGTTGAAATTTGTATAGTAGTACTCACCTCCATATTCTTTTGCTTTATATTTTAACTCTTCTTGCAAATAAGCAGATATGGCATTTTTTTCTGAGATAATCCGGTCGTATGAGTCCGACTCAAGAAACCACTTGACAGATTCGACTTTGCCATTTTTCATTCCGATTGCAACGAAATACTTCGTAATGCTCATGTTACCATTGTCTTTGTAGTATACAAAGTGTACGCCATCATTGTCATTAGTGTGACTGATGGAATAGTTGTGATTACGAATGATATTTTTAGCCACCTCCTCTGTCGCTCCTATTGGCACATGAAAGCGGACAAGTCTTTTGTATTCCGTTTGAGCAGCCAACGTTTGGCATATTATCAATGCGAACAACAACACAATTCTTCTCATTTTTTACTCCTTTTTTTCGCCGTTCTGTCTCCCGGATTGGCGGTTGCACTTCAATAAAAAAGCATGGAGACAACGTTGTCAGTTTCAACTCTTGAGGTTTTGCCCGACCCAACTAGTCTGAAACGTATGAACTTTATCCCATGCTGAGGATATGCCGACACCCGAGGGCGTTAACATACCAAACAAGCAAAGGCATCGGTATCAATGTCGACTAGTTCTGAAATTGGGCAAATTTCAAGAGTGACCTTTTACAAATGCTTTCTTGCACCGATTAGACACACTCGCGTCTAATTCGGCTGCAAATATACACATTTTTCTGCAAATATACACATTTTTTTTGATACACGATACCTTTGGGGACAAAGTTCATTCCTTTTATTAAGGAATTAAAGGGTGTGCTAATGTGTAAGCATTTGAATGTGTGTGTTGAATGTGTAAATGTGTGAACGTGTTAATGTGTTAATCTTTTTAAATGTGGTAACGTGGGAATCCTTTGGGGATGTGCTTTGTTTGTTTACGTTTTGGTACGATTTACGAATTATCACATTGACGTATCTACACGTTCAGGGCTGTGTTTTCGGTGAATTCACTAACCGATTTACTTGGGGATAAACAGCTTGGGCATGGGCACCTGGTTCCACACTATTCCCACCTGGGCATTGTCCAGCATCTTCATAAAGAAGAGGTAAGTCATTTATTCCAGGACGGTTATGGAGTTGGTGATGCCGCCAGTCCAGAAGGCATCCCAGTTCTTATCAATGCGGTTCTTTATTTCGCCAGTAATCATATTGTCAGTTTTAACTATACTCGTATTGAACACGTTAATTCGTTAATGTGTTAATTCGTTAATCTTTGATGCGCCAAGGACTAACGCATTAACACGTTGTCGCATTCACACATTCCTATATGAGGCGCAGTTGCATTGTGTATTACAATTTAAATCGGCATATAGATTCAACCGCGAAGTGGCGTGTGGGGTGGGGACAGATATACTTATTCTGCGTGCCGGAGATACGCTACTTTGTTGATTGTTATGTTGTGGCGTCACTTCGGAAGGCATGGGATGGGCATTATTTCCCCCACACTATAAGTGCGGGGTTATTGAGCGTTTGCCTCTTAGAGGCAACTTATAGAAGTCCCCGGTGATTATTACATTGTCCTGGCTTGGGTTGTTTGGGGGTCGCTGTTGGTTCGGTTGTTTTAGGTCAGTTCTCTAATATTTGTTCCTCATTTGTTCCTTTTTCATTGGACAAATGAACCAACAAGTATAAAACCACGGAGTAAGAAGGAGCGAACCTGCAGTTGATGAGATATTGAATGTGTGAATGCGATAACGTGTTAATGCGTTAGTCCTTGGCGCATCAAAGATTAACGAATTAACACATTTACGAATTAACGTGTCAGTAGTGCTTATAAATGCAACTTTTTTTGTTCAAGACGTAGTTGCGGGGCGTTCGGGGCAATAAAAAGGGGTGTCAGCCGTTATGGTGCCATGTTTATCGGTGAAATCATCTCCCTTTTTGTGGCCTTGTCGTGGACGGTCACAGCCCTCTTTTCCGAGGTGGCATCCAAGCGCATGGGCTCGTTGCCGCTGAATGTGGTACGCATGGTCATGTCGCTGACTTTCCTGGCCCTCACCCTCTGGCTTTTCATGGGTGTGCCGTGGCCGCGCTATGCCGACGGGCAGACGTGGCTGTGGCTCCTCCTCTCCAGCGTGGTGGGGTACGTGATAGGCGACTACTGCCTTTTTCAAGGCTATATAGCCATTGGCTCCCGCTTCGGGCAGCTTTTCATGACCCTCTCCGCCCCCACCGCAGCCATCACGGGGTGGCTGCTCATCGGCGAGCAGATGCGCCCCTTAGCCATTCTTGGCATGTGCGTGACACTGACGGGCATAGGGCTCTCCATCCTCTCAAAGCGGGATGCCCCTGCGGACAACGCACACCATGCGCCGCAGCTGAAGCTCAATCTCCCCAAGCGTGGGATAGTCTATGCCAGCCTTGCCGGCATCTGCCAAGGCGGCGGACTGGTGCTGAGCAAGATAGGCCTGAAGCACTACAATGCCGCCCTCCTTGCCGTCGGGTTGGACGGGCAGGCCGTGGTGCCGGACGCGCTGCTGCCCATGCCACTGTACATCAGCGTCCCCTTTGCATCGACGATGATACGCGCCACCATGGGACTGACGGGTTTTATGGCGCTGCTCCTGCTGCTTGAGAAAGACGGACTTGCAAAGCTCCGCCACGCCGTGCGCGACCGCAAAGCCATGTGGTGCGCCTTCGGGGCAACGCTCTTCGGCCCCTTTGTGGGCACCAGCATGTCGCTGCTGGCCACCATGTACACCTCCACAGGCATTGCCCAGACCCTTTTCGCCCTCACTCCCATACTCATCATCGCACCCGCCGCCTGGCTTTTCCACCAGCGCGTCACACCACGCGAAATAGGACCCAGCCGCATGAGCCGGAAGGGAAGCTACATCGTGAACTGAAGGCAGACCTTGATGGCGTGTGGCGAGACGCCTTCGTCCAAGTAGGTGAGCCGCCGCACGGCCACTAAGAATTCCAGATTGGGGACGTGTGATAATTGAATAATCTTATTGCCATTCTCTATAACCATCCAGATTCTTTCATAGAAAGATTATCCATGCTTGCCAAAGCCATGTTAGCCTATAACCTTTCAAGTCAGAAAGTGGTGGTCACGGCCATAGGAAGTCACTCTACATTTCATCCATACTCAATCCCGCCATCTTGACCTCCTTGCTGCGATACTGGTGACGTTGCATCATCTCCACCTTCTCTTTCAGCCGTTCGGAACTGATTTTCTTCTGATTACGCTTCACTTCGTAGGCCTCTACTTCTCCCTCCAAGGTCTCTGCGACAATATCTATCTCAAACTCGTCGCTCTTCCCTTCAGCGTTGACACCACCGGGTTTCCACCAGCCACCGATAATCTTATAACGGCAGCTCTCCATCATCTTTTGCCTGAACCACCGCTCCAGCGCGATGCCCGAGAATGTCGGGTAGTCGTCCACCATGATTTTCTCCAGTGCTGGCATGTTCTGTATCTCTATCAGCGACGAATATCGATGGATATACCTGAACCAGAATCGGAAGAAGTTGTCTTGAATCTCGTAGCGCACCGTCTGGCTGCCCTCTTTTGCGCCCACAGGCCTCTTCTTCTTGATGATGCCGTATTTCTCTTCCAGCATCTTCAACTGTCCACCCAGGCTGCTCACGCCCAGCGACGCCTCTATCTCGCTCTGCGTCACGTCGCCGTGCGCTATTTGGTCCAAAATGCTGAAATAGGTGCCGTACTGTTTGCCGAACTCCTGCACCAGAACCGACTTTCCCTCTTCAATAAAATAGCTGTCTCCGCCCGAGCATACATAGTGCAGCATCTTCTTCACATTGGTGCAGCGGTTGTTCATCAACTGCTCGACATATCGTGCCACACCACCCGTGATAGTCCAAAGTGCCAGCAAATCCTCGTTGGTATAGTCAGTCTTATAGTCACCCAGAATCTCCCGCATTGTCTTTGTCGTAAACGGCTGTAGTTTGATGGTGCAGTCGTCGCGTCCAAACAGCGGCTGCTCCTCGTCCTTGAAAATCTTCTCTATCATGCTGAAGATGCTGCCCGACACAATCAGACACACATTCGTCTCCTTCTTGTATCTGTCCCACAAATCCTGCATGTCGCTGAACACCCCGGCATTCACATATTCAAACTCCTGGAATTCGTCAATAAACAGCGTGAAACGCCGCCGCTTGCCAATTTCCAGTAGCAGCTGTAACAAGTCCCGAAAACCTGTGATACCCTCCGGCACATACTCATCCAATTTTGATCGCACCTCTTCGCAGTAAGTCTTCACCAATGCAGCCTCCGTTTTGCGGCCCACAAAGAAATAAAGGCTTGGAGCTATCTCTTTCGTTTCCTCCATAAGACGGTACACCAAACTTGTCTTGCCTACGCGCCTTCTGCCTGTCAGCACCACAAATCTGCTATAGTCCTCATAGGCTTGCCCCTGCATTTCCTGCAGTCTATGCATCTCCAATTCCCTGTCGTAAAACTTCTTCATATCTTCATTCTTTTATAGCCGTAAATTTTACCGCCATTAAATTTCGATACAAAAGTACAACTTTTTTCTCACATGAAAGAAAAAACTTCAAAAAAAACGCTCCACAGGCATTGCCCAGACCCTTTTCGCCCTCACTCCCATACTCATCATCGCACCCGCCGCCTGGCTTTTCCACCAGCGCGTCACACCACGCGAAATTTCTTTATCTAAGACCGATTACGAATTGAAAGAGGGTACAGCCGCATGAGCCGGAGGGGAGCTACATCGTGAACTGCAGGCAGACCTTGATGGCGTGTGGCGAGACGCCTTCGTCCAAGTAGGTGAGCCGCCGCACGTAGTCGATGCGGATGAGTTTCAGGATGTTCTCTATGCCTATGCTGTATTCCATATAGGGCGTGTTGGTCAGGAAGCTGGCCCCTGCGGGCAGCTGGTAAAGCCCCATATGGCCATTGGCGGGATTGTTCACGTCCGACATGCTGCCGTAAAGCAGATTGAACCCTAACACCTCGCGGAAGCGCAACCGCTTGATGAGCGGAATGTGGTTGAGGATGAGCCCCTTCATGTGGTAGGTGGCAAAAAGTGAGACGTAGCGGTCCATGATAAACTCCATGGGCTTCATGGTATTGAACGAGTTCTGCGACAAGAAGAGGCTGCTGTTTCCGTTGGGGATAAACAATTTGGGCATGGGCACCTGGTTCCACACTATGCCCACCTGCGCACGCACGTCTAAATAGCCGAGGGCGGCAAACCACAGCCTGTTGAAGGCATTGAGGGCGGAGCGGTTGTAGTAGAACCCATCCAGTATGCCCATCTCGTGGCTGAGGGTGATGACCGTGGCATTGCTGGACAGGTTGAGCAGCGAGTTCTGGCCTGTGCGTCCGCTGCCGACAAGGGTGCCGGGCGTGAAGGAGAGGTTTGTGGCCCACTGAGCATAGACGATGCTCTCGACACGTTCCGTGCCGCTCGGTGTGAGACGGTAGTAGTTCAGCAGCCCTGTGGGCCGTATGTGTTGGGCGCCCACCCATGTATCCAGGTCGATGAAACTGGGCCAGTTTTTCCGCAGTCGAAGCTGGACGTCGGCCACATACTGCGCCGGGACCTCCTTGTTGTTCCACATCAGTATGTTGTCGCGGTCGTATTGGTCGAACGAGAGGCCCGGCGACTCGATGTCGTAGCCGGCATGGAGGGTGATGTAGCCCACAGGGCTCTCCTTGGGGAAACGGCGCTTGGGGGCAAACGTGTGAATCAGGTTCAGGTTGAATTTCACCTGCTTGTCTTTGAAGCCGTAGGCCACATAGCCATCAAAGAAATTGCGGTTGTTAAGCCGCGCACGGCTCATGCCGCCCACCCTGAGGCGCAAACCCTCCGTGCCGTTGTGGCTCACCATGTTGTAGATGGGGCCGATGTCAAAGCGGCTGGAATCGCGCGAGGAGTGGGTGGGGACGTAGCCCGACAGCAGGGCCTCGACAGTCTTGATGGTGTAGCGGACCGACGGGATGCGCATCAACTCGTAGCGCATGCTATCCAGAAAGGTTTCGGCCAGCGTCAGCTGCACCGGGCGCAGGGCGTTCCATTCTTTGCGGAACATCTTGTGCGCATCGGGATGCACAGCGTAGGAAGAGAGGGACGTGAAAAGGCTGTCAGGTTGGGGAATGAGCGTGTCGAACGAGTAGTCGTAGTAGAGCTGCATCTGGTGTGCATAGATCTGACGCAACCGTTTCCCTACATAGAAACGGCCGTAGGTGTCGGTGCGTGTGGGCAGATAGCGTCCTGCGCTGTCGCGCTCGAAGGTCTGCATGACATTCAGGTCGCGCACAAAGTTCAAATCCACCGCCTCCGGCACACGCATTGTGCAACGCTTCACGGCATAGCTGCTGTCGCAGACTATATACATCGTGCCCACAAAGCCAAAGTTTCCTTTGCTCGACGGCACGAAGGACAACTCGATGCAGCGTTGCCCGTCGACCTCAACGGTGTCGGTGATGTAGTAATGGTAAAAGGTGGTGGCCAAGATGGTGGAGAGTGGGCTCACAAAGCGCACGGACATGAGGGCAATCTCGTTGTCGAAGATGTCGATGGTGGGGAACAGTGCGCCCAAGTCGTCGTCCAATCCCTCCTGCGACATGTTCACATCCACGCCGTCGGCACGGTAGGCCGTTGTCAGTGTGCGCAGGTTCTCATTGCGGTAGTTCTGCGACTGCATCCTTTCGCGGATGGAGAAATGAAGTATCTCGGCATTGTCGAACTCGGCGCGGTCAATATATTTCTCAACAAAAGCAAAGTGCTTCCAAAAGGCGTGATTTTCGAAGTCGGGATGGAACTGGTCCAGACACATATTCAACTTCTCAAAGACCCGGCGACTGAAGTGGTCGGAGGACAACACATTGTTAGCCCGTTTGTGTTCAATCACCCGTTTCACCAGCTCCACGGCGGGGTTGTTTTTCCGGCTGTAGCGGTCGCGCTTGCCCTTCTTGGCGGTGACGTTCACCGTTTGGAGGGTGGTCACTTCAGGCTCCATGCTCACCTTCAGACGGTGGGAGCTTTTCTTTTTCAGCACAACGGTCTGCGGGCGGTAGCCCACCATGCGAAATTGCAGCACCGTGTCCTCCGCCGTCACACTCAGGTCGAAACGGCCATTGATGTCGGACACCGTGCCATAGCCTCTGTCGCCGGGGTCGTCGGTCCGAGGCGGCACGGCAATCTGCACAAAGGCTAAGGGCTCTCCAGTGCTCCTGTCCGTTACCGTGCCCGAAACGGGAGCCACCGTGCGCTGCCCGAAGGCCGCAGCAACGCATCCCATGAGCATCAACAGCAGCACTGCCAACCGGACGCACAGAGACACCACACTGCCCGCAGGAGTGCGCCCATAGGCAACCGCTGACGGATTGCCGCCCTTGCCTGTATTATGGAACAATTTGATAATAACCAACTTCTGCCTTGATTCACAAAAAACGTTTTCTGTGCAAAGATACACAAAAAAAAGGACATGCATAAAAAAGTATCCACGGCACTGGACTAATCCTCTTTGCACAACAGCGTTGCACTTCGAGGTTGAATCTATAATCCATAAAGTTTAGAAATCTGGGCAATAAATATGCAATTCTGTCGTTAATTAGAAATAATTTGACCTGAACGGGATAGAGGACAGGCCGCTGGGCAGTCCCCTCCATCCGAAAGAGAAACAATGAGTAAGGTGAACAAATATGCCGTGCGACGCATAGTCACGAGCCTTTTTCTGGGGCTCTATATTTTGATTGCGTTGCTCAACAGCACTGTGGTACAGTCGTACATCGGTGCTGCTGTGGGCAGCTATTTCTCCAATGAGTGGGGCGGAAAGGTGCGCATCGGTGCGCTCCATGCCAGCCCCATCAGCCATGTCATTCTGGACAAGATTGAACTCATCTCGCCCACCAACGACACCATCTTTATCGGCGACCGCATTACTTGCCGTTTCAAGCGTTTCCCCTTCCACAGCTCGGGGCTCTCGTTCCGTTCCGTGGAGCTTTGGAACGGTCGCTACCACTTCAGCTCCTTCCACACCGAGGACGGCCACTCGGAAATCAACCTGAACTACATCATCCATTATTTCGCCGAGCGGGCAACCCCCTCGGACGACGAGCCCGCCGGGCCGTTTGTCGTGGAGGTGGGCGAGCTGCGGATGCACAACATTGACTACATCCAAGACCTGCCCGAATCACCTAACAGGAAACACTATCCCCACGGCGTAGACATTGCCCACATGCGCTATTGGGACATCAGCGGCGTGATACGCAACGTGCGCGTCGACGGCGACCACGTCAACGCCCGCATCGTCTCCCTCACCACCACGGAGGAGTCCGGGCTGCACATTGAGGACCTCTCCATGGATGCCGAGGTGAGCTCCCACGGCATCTATGCCACCAATCTGGACCTCCAGACTGCCGACAGCCGCGTGTTTATGGACGCACGGCTGGAATACGACGGCTGGGAGGAGATGAGCGACTACTGCAACACCGTGGTCCACGATGTGGTGCTGAAGGAGGGCACCGAAGTCAGCATGCGCGACGCCGTCTGGTGGGCACCCGTGCTGTGGGGGGCCGAGGTCAGCGCACGGCCACAGGGACATGTCTATGGCACCATTGCCGACATGACCGCTGAGGGCATGGTCATCCAGTTCGGTGAGAACAGCAGCCTGCTGCTTGACGGACACATTGCCGGGCTGCCCCACATCGAGCAGACCACCCTCCACGCCATCCTGCACCGGCTGCACACCAACTATGACGACCTGGCAGCCGTCCGTCTGCCGGACAGCATCCCCCTGCCACTGCCCGAAGTCCTGCGCAACATGGGAGCGATAGACCTCAGCGCCGAAGCCACTGGTGGCATGGCGGACATGGAGGCATGGCTCAATATGAACAGCTTGGTGGGCGACCTCGAAGCCCACGCCCGCATGATGCACGACACGACGGGCGGTGGCTACAACTATTGGGGCGATGTCGACTCCCGCATGTTGGGCATCCGCTCCCTCCTACCCAACCAGTGGGTAGGCCGCACTGGCATGCACCTCGCCTTCCAAGGTTCTGGCTTCGACCCCGCGACCATGAACCTTGCCGTGGACGGACGGCTATACAACACCCTGCTGCGAGGCCAGACACTGGAGCGCACCTCCTTCTCGGCTGACATGTCCGGCGGGGTCGTCAACCTCGACGCCCAGCTTCACGACACGCTCATCCACCTCGACCTCTCGGCTCTCGCCGACCTCAAAGCCCACGACTACAAAGCCGACCTCCTGCTCAACTCTGCCCAACTGACCGCCCTGCACCTGATAAAAGCCGATTCCGCCGTGAGCCTCACCACACGCCTCCGCGCCAATCTGGCTGGCGACAACCTGGAGTTGATGGCTGGCACCGTGACACTGGACAACACCCACCTGCAAATCGGCACCCGCCACATGCATCTCAACCACCTTGCTCTGCAAGCCGAGTCGCAACCCGACGGCTACATTGCCTCTCAGCCAGACGCCGCACACAAGGCCAACCAGCAACCTTCCACCTGGAAACATCTCTCCGTGGGATGCGACTGGGCCGAAGCCACCGTCGAGGGGCGCTTTGCTTACAACCACCTGCCCCTCATAGCACAGGACTTCTGCCAACGCTTCCTGCCCACCTACTACAACCCCTACCCTCAAACCGACGACAACACCGACGGTCTCTATTCCCAACTTGCTGACTGCAACCTGAGCATCGAGCTGCAATGGACCGACCCAGAAGACTCCTTTGCCGACCTGATGCCCAACATCATGATAGCCGAAGGCACCCGCCTGCGCGGCAACTACAACTATGGCGAGACGCTGAAGCTCGTCCTCCAAAGCGATTCGCTCCGCATGGGCAGCCTCACCCTGCACGACGTCGGCCTCGATGCCGGCTCCGTGGGCGAGAGCTACCGCCTACGTCTTCAAGCCTCCGACGCCAAAGCCGGCTCCATGGCCCTGATGACCAACCCAGCCATTACCGCGGGCATGGGCAGCAGCCTCTCCACCCTTGCCCTCACTTGGGGCAACAGCATCGGACAACCACCTGCAAACAGCGGCGATTTAGAGTTGCTGCTTACCAGCACCATGTCGGGCAACAGAATCATGGTCACCAAACCCTATTTCTACGTCATGGGGCAACAATGGATCGTGGTGTGCCCCAACGGCATACAGCTCGACCGTGAACATATCAGTGTCGACAACCTGAAGGTCTACGGTTTGGACGAGTCCGTACGCATCGATGCCGACATTGCCAGCAGCGGACAGTCAGCAACAGACCCCGCAAAGGATTATGTCCAAGCCAGTTTTGAAGACTTCTCCGTCGACAAACTCTGCGCCTTGCTCATGGCCGGAAGCCCCATGCAGGTTCAAGGCACATTGGACGGCAATTGCCGCGTGCAAGGGCTCAGCAGCAATCCACTCATCAATGCCAACCTGAAGGTTGATAACTTTGCCCTCAACAACATGCCGTTAGGCGACCTTTCCATCATCACTCACCAACAGCCCAACGACCCCCGCATGTACGTCGACCTCGTGGCCGATGCCAAAGACTACCAGCCCTTGTCGGTGAACGGATTCATCAATCCCACTGGCAAGCAGACGGAGCTCCAGTTCGACCTCACCGCCGACCGACTGCCCCTCTCGGCTGCACGCCCATTGCTTGCCTCCGTGGCAGACCAGTTGGAAGGCTCCGTCGGTGGGCATGCCTCGCTGCGTGGCACCACCAACAAGCTCGGCATCGAGGGTTCCCTCGGCATCAGCCAAGGGCTCATCAAACTGCATCCCACAGGCGTGGCCTATAGGATTAACGACTCTGTCAGAATAGCAAACAACACACTCAATCTGCGTAACTTCATCCTCCGCGACCCAGAGAACAACACCGCCTACATCAACGGTACCATGACGCTCTTCCCCCAGCCCACCCTCGCCATGCGGATGCATACCGACCGCATCATGGCACTCAATAAAGCCGCCCAAGGCGAGTCCTTCCACGGCAAGCTGATGGCCTCTGCCGACGCCGACATCAATGGCCCGGTGAAGGCGCTGCAAGTTGCCGTACAAGCCACAGCACTCAATGGCAGCGACCTCTACGTCCCCATCAGCAACAAGAAAGTTGTCAGCGAAAACGAATACATCGTCTTCGTCTCACCCGCAGCACCTGCACGGCGCCAACGCACACCCTCACGCCCCAACAACAGCAGCATTAACCTTCAAGCCAATGTCTCCGTCACTCCGGGAGTCACCGTCCACCTGCCTATGGACTTCGAGCAGCTAACCGCCAACGTCACTGCCGTGGGACGGGGTGACATACAGGTCGTGATGCGCAACGGCAAAGAGCCCAACATACTCGGTGATTACGAGTTCACCTCCGGCAACTTCTCCATCTCACTGCTGCAACTCCTCAACAAGACCTTCACCATACAAGACGGAAGCACCCTCAACTTCCCCGGCAATATCAATGATGCCCGCTTCAACGTCAACGCCGTCTACTCGCAGCGTGTCAACCTCGCCACCCTGATGGGCAGCAATGCCTCCACCTCCACTTCCGACAGTTATGTGCAGGTGGAAGACATCATCACCCTTTCCGGCACACTTCAGGACCCCTCTATCAGATTCGACATACAACTGCCCAACGCCGAGCAGAGCGTTCATGACCAAGTCTTCACCTACATAGACAAAAACAATGAACGCGACATGCTCAACCAGTCCATCTCACTGCTGCTGCTCGGACGCTTCACACCCAGCGGCATTGCTGAGGGCGACGCCAACCTCTTCAGCGACGGCAGCAGTCTGAACCTCCTCACCTCTTCGGCAAGCAGCATCGTTTCCAACATGGTCAAAGTTGTAGACGTGAACTTCAAATACCAAGCTGGCACCACCTCCAGCACGGGCAAGTTCGACGTCGGCATAAGCAAGCAATGGAACAAATTCTACTTCGAATCCACCTTCGGCTACGGCAACACCACCAACGAGATTGAAAACACCACACCCAACGTCCTCGTGGGCGACGTCGAGGCTGGCTACCGTTTCAACCCCTATTTCAACATCTATGGATTCCACCGCTCCAACACCAGCTTCTACACCCGCACCGAGATGCCCTACAAACAAGGCATTGGCATCAAACTAACCAAAGACTTCGACAACATCTACGACCTCTTCCCCTGGTTGCGCCGCAGACGGTTGGTATTCTGAAACGATTGATAATTGTAATCATCTTGAAACATACCTTGCATGCAAATATCAGAACAATACTACAGCATTAAGAACAACATACTCATCTGTATAGCCGTACCGCTGTTCATCATGATGTTTATCGTCATCTATCAGCCCCTTTTCTACGGCGAAGCCAACGCCCTGCAGCATGGTTGGCAGCAGCACATCAGTTTCTGCCTTCCCATTGTCTGTGCCATAGTTCTTGTAGTCCTTGCTCTGAGCCGCACACTCCTCTGCGTAGCCTGGGTGCGCCACACACTCACCCGTCGCGAGTGGGTGCTCTGGCAGGTGTGCGAATGGGTTGTCGGCAGCCTTTTTGTCGACCTCTTCCTCTCCCTTTTCCTCCACCTCGGTTTCTTTAACCTCCTGCCACAGCTGCTCATCACCGGCATCTCACTCGTTGTCATACCATACGCCTGCTACTGGTTAGCCATTGAGTTGATAGACCGCGACGGAAGGCTCCGCCAGTCCGAAGCCCTTGTCGAAGAGCTGCGTCGTGGCATGGAACGCAACGAGAGCGGCATGGTACGTTTTGCTGACGACAAGGGGAATGTCAAACTCGTTGTCGGTGCCGACCGCGTCATCTCCCTCGAATCCGCTGGCAACTATGTCACCATCTGCTACGACGACGACGGCAAACTGGTCCGCTACAGCCTCCGCAACACCCTCAAAGCCATGGAGAACTTGGCTGGTGCCAGTGGTCTTGTGCGGTGCCACCGTTCCTTCTTCGTAAACCTCAGCCATGTGCGTACCCTGCGCCGCACTGCACAAGGCATCTTTGCCGAGATAGGGCACGCAGGGGTCGACGACATCCCCGTCTCCAAATCCTACGCTTCCGACCTCATACGCCTCTTCGGCAATCTGTAACCCCCCATGAAAACACTATTATCTCGAATGGCTCACACATACACATATAAGCCCATCCACTCTCTCCTCCTGTTCCTTCTCCTGCTACCCACCGCAGCTACCGCACAGCGCGACTACACCGCTGACTCCATTGCCTTTGTCAATGCCGACTGGCATCCCGACACACTGAACGGATTCCACTTCCTCTACCATCATTTCATGCATCGGCAGGTGTTCAACTCCAACCAGTGTTTCAGCATCATCGAGATACCCTCCGGCTCGCCCCTGCGACTCGGCTTTGTGGCCGACAGCGGACTCACCACCGTCTCCAACATCGCCACCCGCCATGGGGCACTTGCCGCCATCAACGGCTCCTACTTCGACATGCGCACCGGCGTGCCCGTCTGCTACCTGCGCATCGAAGGCACTGAACTGGGCATCAACACCCCGGCCCGACGCGACAGCATCAACCGCAAATACTACCAGTACGCCACCATCCGGCTCACTCCCACACGCAAGCCCCGTTTCCTTGTGCCGGACAGCAACCGCATGGCCGAGCGTTTCCTGAAGGACAGCAACCTGATGACTGCCGGCCCCATGCTCATCCGCAAGGGCATTGACATACCCCAGCGCATGGACCGCCACTTCGTCTATGGCCGCCACAACCGCACAGCCATCGGGCTCAAACCCGACGGCACCGTCGTTCTGCTCGTCGCCGATGGGCGCCACTCGCGCGAAGCCGAAGGCCTCAGCCTTGCAGAACTCACCCGCGTCATGCGATGGCTTGGATGCTGCGACGCCGTCAATCTGGACGGCGGAGGCTCCTCAACCATGTACATCAAAGACCGCGGCAACGAAGGCATCGTAAACCACCCCTCGGACAACGGCCGTTTCGACACCGCGGGGCAACGCCGCGTAGCCAACGCCATCGTCATCACTCCTGCCCTCAGCAAGAAAAGTTCCGAAATCGCCAACGGAAATAAACACCACAACCACACCTCGCCCACCCAGCAAGAGCCATAACGACGAAATGCCGTCGCAGCCGCCACCCCAACCCTTAAGGGGTTTAATTACAGTTATACCTCATCGTACAATACTTTTAGGAGGTTTCCCTAAAATCTATTGTATCACTTCGCTTCGTAGCTGCGTTCTGGTTTCTCCATCTATGGGGACTTCTATTAATCACCTCAGAGGTGAGACTCTTCACAACGCTGCGGAGGTCGAGAGCAGAGCCGAACTTGTTCGGACTATGCCGAAATATAGCAACGTCTCGTAGAAACACCGAACAAGCCGTAAGACGCAGCTCAGTGATAGTCAAGATGCAACCAGACTGCGTCCCGAAGTGAAGAGGTGCCACTGGCACCTCGATAGCATCAGCGGAGAAGAGAAACGACCATTAAAACAAATCAATAGAACCCACCTTAGGTGATTACTTGACCATGCCGTTGTCGTAGCCGCCGTTCTGAAGGGTCTTCTCGCCTTTGCGGTATTGCTTGCCGAAGTCCATCTGCCAGATGAGGCCGAGGACAAGCATGTTGCCGTTGTTGGCCGTCCAGTTGGTGTGCTGATAGGGGTGGACGGCACTGAGGCCAAGGGTCTCGTAGCGGTAGCCCTTCTGGTTGAATGGACAGTGCCACATCAGCATGGCCGTGAGACTCTTCCAGCGGTACTGGACATAGATGCTCTGCGCCATCTCGGCCACCGTGTAATCCTCGCCGTAGAGCGTCCACTGTGGCAGAAGCGTGAAGTTTGCCCCTGCCACAAGGCTCTTCCAATAGAACTGGGCATTGGCCGAGGCGGTAAAGTTATCCTTTGTGTGAGAGAAAACAGCTCCCTCGGAATTGTAGTGGAGATACATCCCATTGAGTGATAGGTTGAGGCACTTCCATAGCCCCTGCACTCCTACCAGACCGTTGGCATAGAGGCATTGCCATAGGGCAGCGTTCTGCGAGGTAAGAACGAAGAGGTTGCGATAGGGGTCGTAGGCGTAGGTGGAAACGATGGGGTTGAAGTGGTGCATGGCTCCAGTTGTTGCAACAGCATACCATCCTTTTGGGTGGACGTAACGCAACATCAGTTGGTTGGAGAGCAGTTCGCTGGGTTTTAGACTCGGGTTGCCCTGCTGACCCTCCACGTCGTCGGTCTGCTGAAAGACAGGCGAAAGTGCAGAGAGTGACGGTAAGGTTGGCGTGAACTGCGAGGAGGCTGTGAGCGACCACTGTTGGTTGATGCGCCATTGCAGGCGGGCGGTGCTGAGGTTGCGGAGATAGAGTTGGCTGTTCACGCCGTCGGTGACGTTGAACAACTTGGCTCCCGTACCGACGGAGTAGCCGACTTTCTGTCCAATCATGCCTTGCACCTCAGCGTAGAGATATGCATTGTCTTTGTCCATTGTGGTTTTTACTCCATAGAGGGTGTACTCGTTCTCGGCAAAGTTGTGCTGATATTGCAAGCCTGTTCGAAATTCCACCTTGGCGAATTGCTTGCTGTAGACCCCCTCGCCGCTGAGGGCGTAGCCGTGTCCGTCGACGGTGGTGGCGTAGGTGCCGCCAGCGACAGCATTGTTTCCCCCAGGCAATGCCTGGTAGGTGAGTGTGTTTTCGTAGCGGTCGGTGGCATACTCGCCCACCACGTTCAGCTCCACTTTCTGCCCATGCTGCATTTTATGAGTGTAGAACAGGTCGAGTTTAGGAAGATTTTCCATTGAATAGTTGTGTTGCTGCATCGACTGATTGGTGGTAGTGCCGTTGTCTGTTTCGGTCATTGACCCTGTGGCATCGAGTGTCTTGGTGAAGAAGTCGTCCTGTACGGAAGCCACGAACATCGTGCTGTCGTCGTGCTGGTAGGTGTACTCGGCATTGAGCGTATGCTGAATATACCAGAAAGGCATGTTTGTGCGCTGGCTGCGCGTGACGGTGCGGGCGGCGTCGAGGTAGCTGTCCTCCAGCTCGTAGGGTACGCTGTCGTAGTTGCGGTAGCCGAGAGTGTATTCCAATGCAAACTCACTTTTGCCCTTGTGGTAACTGCCCAACAAGTACCCATTGACAAAACCTGTGGTCAAGGCAGACTCCGCTTTCGCCACAATGCTGCCGCCGTCCTCACGTTCTTTCAGGATGATGTTGACGATGCCCGATGCGCCACGGTCGAGGTAGCGAGTACCGGGATTGTTGCTGTATTCCACGCGCTTGATTTGTTCTGCCTTGAGGTTGGCCAGTCGTGCCACAGGCACTTCCTTCCCGTTGATTTGCAGTATGGCCAAGCCTCCGTCCACGGTGATGCTCTGCAACGCCACGTCCACCTTCAGGCCAGGTAACCCCAGCATGTCGAGCAGCACCAGCGTCCGTCCTGCGGCTTCCACCTCTTCGGGCTTGGGCAGCACCACGTAGCGGTCTACCGCTTCGGTGGTGCGGCTGGCTGTGATGGTGACAGCCTCCAGTTGTTTGGCTTCCATTGTCAGTATGCCGAGGTCGTCGCCTGCGCTGCAACGCACAGACAACCTCTCATAACCCACATACGAGGCCACAAGGTTGTAGGTACCCTTGCCACATTCGATAGAGAATGCACCGTCCTCGCCTGTTGTGGTGCCTCGGATGAGGCTATCCGTCGTGATGGTTTTCAAAACCACATTGGCAAAAGCAATGGGCTGCCCGCCGTCGTCAGCCAAGCGACCAGTGATATTATTTTGCGCAAACAGATAATAACTCGAAATGCAAAAGATAAAGGCCAATGATAGTTTCTTCATGATAGTTTTTGTTTTAATATTCTTCTTGTTTGATATTTCCAATTCATGCTGCACGGCACCGCAATGAGGTTGCAGAAGTCTTCCAGCACAATCTCGTTGATGGGTTCGGGGAAAGTGACGCGGTAGATGTTGAGGGTGTCGTCGCTGTCGGTTCCCTTAGGTGAGGCGATGTTGGGGAGGTGGGGCAACAAGCGGTGCGAGGGTTTGTCGCGAGGGGTTTGCTGCTGGGTGGAGGCGCTGCGGTGCTCACCCGGTCGCGATGCTCCCTGAGGGCTGCAAAAGCCTCCTGTACACCGTCCTTGGCAGTCTCGGGGTCGCTGCAGCAGTGTGCCGCATAGCGGTACACGTCGCCGGCCCAAAGCTTCTCACCGTTGTTGTATTCCTTCCGTGTCATCTGCCTCATAAACGCGCGAGAGGGCAAAATACTACAGCTTGATGAAAATTTATTTTTCAGAATGGGCAGCAGGGTGAGTGCTATACTTTGGTAATTGATGGATTATCAATCAATAGGAGGTTGAGAGGTGGAAGGGGTGGTTGATAAAAAAAGTATAATCAATGCTTAATGATTTGGAAGATGTCCTCTAAATACAGTGCGAGGATGATTTTTTCATTGTCCACGCACATATCGGAATCTTTCGGACAGGCCAGGACATTCTACTGCACACTTGTGCAAAATAAGTGACCTAACCCCAAAAAAACACTTCTCAGACCAATTTGCCGTCATCCATGTCCTACGACAGCAGAATGACGGCACATAAACCACACATTAAAAGAACATTATAAACATCTTCCATCCACCACATAATCGTTCCTTCAACAGCCGTTCAATATTCGTTCATTATTGAATCAATATAGAACGAATATTGAACGGCAGTTTTACGAACGTAGGTCGACCCAAGGCAGAGGGCATAGTATCAGCTTGATGCCACGAAGAAAAGAGGCAAACTGGCGCAGTCTGTGTTTCCCTCAGGCGCAGGAAATACCTACGGGGTGTTTCTGCAAGGGATTACTGGTCGGCTTTCTTTTTCTTTGTGTCGACACCCATCTCAGAGGGGTCGAGGATGGGGTCGTCCATCTCGTCGCAACGGAGGGTCTGGTCGTTGAGCGTGTTGCAGGGCGTACCAGAGGTGGTGACGGTGGTGCGCGGCCCAGTCCAACGTCCACCGATGAGTTGGTAGCAACGGCAGTCTTTGGTGCCGCACGAGGTGAAAGCTAATGCCGCAAGGGCGACAAGTGCTATGATAGTTTTTTTCATATTGATAGTTTTATCGTGTTTATTGCTTTTTTACTATTCTCCGTTGCCACCGTCGCCATCAGTGAAGGTGTTGATGAAGGTGGCGATGTGGGTGCCGATTTCAATCTCGTCGACAAAGAGCCAGGCCTGCTGACCGGAGCTGACGTGCCAATCGGGCAAGGCGCCAAAGTTGACGGCCTTGATTTTGACGTAGCGGGCTGTGGTGTAGGGGCCATTGCAAACGAACTTATGCTGCACGCTCTCTTCCTGCCGCTCGCGGATGGGGAGGAAGTCGGTGTTGCGCACCTGTCCCCAAGGCGTGAAGTTTTGCCCATCCCTCGAAATACTGACTTCGATACGGGTGGGGAAGAAGATCCAGCTCTTCATGTTGTCAAGGCAGTCGACGGCCACACTGGTGAGGGTCTTGTTTTGCAGCAGGTCTACAACCACTTCCATGTCACCCTGCCAGCCTTGCCAGCCTCCAATGCGGTAGTTGGGTGTGCCGTAGAGGCGGTCGATGAGCCCTTCGGGGCCGTTCTCGGCGTACTGGGGAGCGGGTTCGGTGAGGTAGCGCAGCTGCTTGTCGGCAATGAAGCGGGTGAGCTGCTGCTGCACCACGGGGCTGTAGCGACGGCTCTGGGGGTCGTAAGAGACGGCACGGAGCGTGATGTCGCGGTTGACAAGGATGGGGTTTTGGTACAGGATGGAGTTGGTGTCCGGCAGACGGCCATCGGTGGTGTAGTAGATGCGGGGCGCAACGGTGGCAAGACTGCCATCGTCGGCTGCGGCGAGGGCCATCCCCCTAACGTCGAGGGCGACGAAGGTGGAGTCCTTGAAGCGTTGCTGCCAGTCGGAGAACCAGGGTGCCGGGGGTATGCGCAAAGAGGCGTCGAAGAGGTTGGAGGATTTGGAAGCAAAGGATTTGCCGTCCCAGAACAAGCCTGGTGTCCAATCGGACTTGGCAATAAGGATGTCTTCTTGGCCAGTGTGGATGGTGACGCGGTCGAAGAGGGGCGTCACGGTGACGTATTCGCCACTGCCCGGACAGAGGGGATAGAAGCCCATGGCGCTCATGACATACCAGGCGCTCATCTGTCCGCAATCCTCGTTGCCGCAGAGGCCATCGGGGTGTGGGGTGTAGAGTTCGTCGAGGATGCGGTGGACGACGGCGTCCAGCTTGTCGGATGCACCGAGATAGGCATAGAGGTAGGCGGCATGGTGAGAGGGTTCGTTGCCATGGGCACATTGGCCAATCATGCCGGTGATGTCGCTCTGGTCGCGGCCGGTGGTTGCACTGCTGGTGTTGAAGAGAGAGTCGAGGAATGCCTCGGCACGGGCTTTGCCGCCAAGTTGGGCAATCCAGCCAGCCACATCGTGCGGGACATAGGTGCTATACTGCCAACTGTTGGCTTCGGTGTAGTGGTTGTTGACCTCGGTGGGGTCGAAGGGGGTGACGAAGCCCCCGTTGCGACGTGCACGCATGAATCCGTTGGGGTCCATAATGTTCTGCCAGGATTGGGCACGCTGCATATAGGTGTTGTAGACGCTGTTGAGGCGGCTGCGGGTGGCGGTGGTATCGGTGCCGCCCAGACGGGCCATCTCGTTGAGTGCATAGCGGGCTATGCACCAATCGTCGTAGGCAAATTCGAGGGTTTTGCTGACGGACTCGTTGTCGGTCTGGCTGTCGAGGTAGCCTTGCTCGGCATAGGCAAGATGGGGTTCGGAGCGGTTGGATGTGGCAATCATGGCGTCCAGCAAGGCCAAGCGGCGTGCGGGGGTCCACTTGTCGAGGATGCCAGCCTGTTGGGCGGTGAGGATGACCGGGCAGGCGTGGTAGCCAATCATGCAGTGGGTCTCGTGTGCGGAGAGTTCCCACATGGTCAGTTCGCCACCTTTCTCGAATTGGTCAAGCATGGTGTTAATCCAGTCCTCGGTGATTTCGGGTTCGAGGATGGCCATGAGAGGATGGAGAGCACGGTAGGTGTCCCAAAGAGAGAAGACGGTGTAGATGGGCTTGTCGGACTGGTAGATGGTGTCGTTCATGCCCCGGTAGCGGCCGTCCACGTCGCTCCACAGATAGGGCGACGTGTAGCAATGATAAAGGGCGGTATAGAAGTTGCGGAGTTCGTTGCGGGAACCGCCCTCGACTTCTATCTTGCCGAGAGCCTCCTCCCAACGAGTGTGGGCGTCGGAGCGGAGCTGGGTAAAGGTGCGGCCATTGCGGGTGGCCAGATTGCGGACAGCACCGTCGGCATCGACACCGGAGATGGAGACGTAGACCTCGGCATCCTTGCAGTCATCGGGCAGCGTGACGAGGGCTTTCTTGCCACCATCGTAGTAGCGGATGTCCACGATGGGTTGGCTGCACTGCAGGGCGAAGTAGCACCACTGGTCGGGGCTCCAGGCACCGCTTTCGCGCCAGCCGGTAAGGATGGTGTCGCCGCGGCGGTCGAAACCGGCACTAATCACTTTGTCACGGTGGCGCAGGTCTATCACAAAGCCTTTGGGACCTCTGCCGGGGAAGGTGTAGCGGTGGCAAGCGACGCGCTCGGAGGTGGTGAGCTCCACCATGACGCGACTGCGATCCAGGACTACGCGGTAATAGCCCGGAGTGGCTTTCTCACCCCGGTGGCTGAAGGGGGAGCAGAACTCGGACTGAGGCATGTCGGAGGAGAAATGCCAGCCCTTGCCTTCGGCAACTACGGGCATAAGCAGAATGTCGCAATAATCCTCGCACCCCGTGCCGCTGAGGTGCGTATGGCTGAAGCCATAGAGCGTGTCGTCACTATAATGGTAGCCACTGCAACCGTCCCAGCCTTCGAGCCGAGTGTCGGGACCGGGTTGAATCTGTCCGAAGGGGACGATGGCTCCGGGATAGGTGTGGCCGTGGCCGTCGGTGCCGACCAAGGGGTTTACATATCGACTCAGGCCTTGCTGGCAGCCAGCAAAGAGAGCCATGGTCAGCAAGACCGCAAGAAGGGTCTTCGTTTGTTTTAAGAAAAGCATTTTGTAAAAGTGTTAATGTGTTAATCGCCTTTGAATAAACAAAGTTGGATTTATCTTGTTGCTTTGAGTCTAATCAGTGCAGCAGCCCCAAGTATGGCCACTTCGTTGGCATTGAGCTGCGACATGCGAATCTCGCATTTGCCCTTGTAGATGTTCAGCAGGTTGGCTTCGAAAGCCTCACGCAGGGGCGCCATCAAGGGTTCGCCCACCTTGGTGGGGCCGCCCATCAGGAAGATGGCTTGCGGGGCCGAGAAGGTGCAGGCATTGGCGCAAGCCAGTCCCAGCCATTCGCCCACCATGCGGTAGGTTTCCAGAGCCAGGGTGTCGCCCGCGTTGGCGGCATCGCCAATCATCTTGCAGGTGATGTCCTTGTCCTCGGTTTCGGGAGAAATCCATCCCGCCATGCGGCTGGCCTCGACGGGTGCTCCCTTTTCCTTGCGCAGTTCGGTGTAGGTCTGCACGATGCCACGAGCCGATGTATAGGCCTCCAAGCAACCCTTGCGGCCACAGCTGCAGCGACGACCGTTAGGGATAAGGATATTATGGCCCAGCTCACCTGCCGTGCCAGTCGACCCGTGCACCAGACGGCCATCCACAACGATGCCGCTTCCCACGCCAGTGCCGAGGGTAATCATGATGAAATGATCCATCCCTTTGGCTCCGCCGTATACGTACTCGCCGTAAGCAGCAGCGTTGGCATCGTTGCTCAACACCACGGGAATGTCCACATACTTGTGGAACTCCTCTTCGAAATTCAGCAGTCCCTTGATGGTCAGGTTCGGAGCCCACTCAACACAGCCTGTGTAGAAGTTGCCGTTCGGGGCACCCATACCGATGCCCGTCAGTTCGTTCAGGCCGATGCTCTTCACGCCTTTCTCGGGGTCGCCCTGAGCCACCATGTTGCTTATCTGCTCCATAATGTCGGCCACGTATGGCTCCAGCATGAAGTAGTTGCCCGTAGGAATGCTGCCTCTGGACACAATTTTAGAGTCGTCTCTTACCAGTCCAATGTCGGTGTTAGTGCCGCCGACATCAATGCCAATAGCGTATGAATTTTGCATAATCCTTTGCGTTTTTTTTGTTCTACAATGAAATGCAAAAATACACATTTTTTTTCAATAATCGCTACCATGTGACAAAACTTTTGTACCTTTGCACCATGGAAGAACCCGTTACAGAAAAGATATTATCACTCGAAGAGATTGACTACACACGCTTTTGGGGCGAGAACGACAAGATTCTCGACTTTGTCCGCATCCTCTTCCCCAAGCTGAAAATCATTGTCCGTGGCGACATGCTCAAAGTGGTGGGCAACCCCGACGACATCAGCCATTTCGAAGGCAAACTGCAAGCCATGAAGACCTACTACGACAAGGTCGGACGCCTCAACGAGAACGTCATCATGCAAATCTTCGAAAATGGTGGTTCCACACCCGAGGCGGAGACCAACGACGAGATTCTTGTGCACGGCCGCAACGGTCTCCTCATCAAGGCCCGCACCCCCAACCAACAGCGTCTGGTACGCGCCGTCAAGGAGAACGACATGGTCTTTGCCATCGGCCCTGCCGGCACGGGCAAGACCTATACCGCTGTGGCCCTTGCCGTCCGCGCACTCAAAAACAAGGAGATTCGCCGCATCATCCTCACCCGCCCTGCCGTCGAGGCTGGCGAGAATCTCGGCTTTCTGCCGGGCGACCTGCGCGATAAACTCGACCCCTACCTGCAACCGCTTTATGACGCCCTGCGCGACATGATTCCTCAGCAGAAACTCCTCTCCTACTGGGAAGATAACACCATCGAGATTGCTCCCCTTGCCTTTATGCGTGGTCGCACCTTGGACAACGCCTTTGTCATCTTAGACGAAGCGCAGAACTCCACCTCCGCCCAGCTCAAAATGTTCCTCACCCGCATGGGACGCAACGCCAAGTTCGTCATCACTGGCGACATCACCCAGATAGACCTTCCCCGCCACCAGCAGTCCGGTCTGGTACAGGCCCTCAACATTCTGGATGGCATCAAGGGCATCTCCATCATTCGCCTCGACAACAAAGACGTGATACGCCACAGTCTCGTCACCAAAATAATCAGTGCCTATGAACGCCATTCCGAACCGACGGCTGACCAGCCGTCCCAACTGCAAGATTAACATCGGTCTGCACATCGTCGGCAAACGTCCTGACGGCTACCACGACCTGGAAACCATTTTCCTGCCGGTGCCCCAGCTGTGCGACGAGCTGGAGATTGAGATTCTCCCCGGCGGAGAGGCCACCATGACGCAGGATGGTATCACCCTTGACAACGCTCCCGATGACAACCTCTGCATGAAGGCATATCGACTCCTGCAGCAAGAATACGGACTCGCGCCCGTCGCCATACGGCTCCACAAGCATATCCCCTTCGGTGCCGGCTTGGGCGGAGGCAGCAGCGACGCCGCTTTCACCCTCAAGATGCTCAACACCCTTTTCGGCCTCGGTCTCACGACCCTCCAACTCGAAATCAGCGCCGCACAGATTGGTGCCGACTGCCCCTTTTTCATCAACAACCAGGCCGCCTACGCGACGGGTATCGGCGACCGTCTCGAACCCATCAGTCTCGACCTTTCGGCCTACAACATCATCATCGAAATACCCCCTGACGAACACGTCAGCACCCGCGAGGCCTATGCCGGCATCAAGCCCAACGCCACCCAACGACCCGACTTGCGCCAAGCCATCAACCTCCCACCCACACAATGGCGCGACCTTGTAAGCAACGACTTCGAGCAGAGTGTATTCCCAGCCCACCCCGCCATCGCCGCTCTCAAGGCTGACATGTACCGTCGCGGAGCTCTCTACGCCAGCATGACGGGCAGCGGAGCCGCTGTTTTCGGCATCTTTGAAAAATAATTTTGCCATTTTAAATATTATTAGTATCTTTGCAAAATCATTCAACAAGTAGATTATAAACCGGTTTTCTAAAAACATAAACAACATCAATATGGTAGATTACAAATCAATAGGATTGGTGAACACCCGCGCGATGTTCGCCAAAGCAGTGGACGGCGGCTATGCCATCCCCGCCTTCAACTTCAATAACATGGAGCAGATGCAGGCCATCATCATGGCTGCTGTCGAAACCAAAAGCCCCGTGATTCTGCAAGTGAGCAAGGGCGCCCGCGACTACGCCAACCAGACCCTCCTCCGCTACATGGCCGAAGGTGCCGTAGAGTATGCCAAAGAACTGGGCTGCCCCAACCCCCAGATTGTCCTCCATCTGGACCACGGCGACAGCTTCGAAACCTGCAAGAGCTGCATTGACATGGGCTTCAGCAGTGTTATGATTGACGGCAGCGCACTCCCCTACGACGAGAACGTTGCCCTCACCCGCAGGGTGGTGGACTATGCCCACCAGTTCGACGTCACCGTCGAGGGCGAGCTCGGTGTTCTGGCCGGTGTCGAGGATGAAGTCTCCGCAGCAGAGAGCCACTACACCAAACCCGAAGAGGTCATCGACTTTGTCACCAAGACAGGTGTCGACAGCCTCGCCATTAGCATTGGCACCAGCCACGGCGCCTACAAATTCACTCCCGAGCAGTGCACCGTCGACCCGCAGACGGGCCGCCTTGTGCCTCCTCCCTTAGCCTTCGACGTTCTTGAGGCCATTGAGAAGAAACTGCCCGGATTCCCCATCGTCCTCCACGGCTCCAGCAGCGTCCCGCAGGATGAGGTGGATACTATCAACAAGTATGGTGGCGCCCTCAAAGCCGCCGTCGGCATCCCCGAGGAGCAGCTGCGCAAGGCCGCCAAGAGCGCCGTCTGCAAAATCAACATCGACAGCGACAGCCGTCTGGCCATGACCGCAGCCATCCGCAAACACATGGCTGAGCATCCCGACCATTTCGATCCGCGCCAGTACCTCAAACCCGCCCGCGAGAGCATGAAGAAGATGTACATCCACAAAATCGTCAACGTGCTGGGCAGCAACGACAAACTCTAAACCATTCTCCCACCACCGTGGGAGCCTGAAAAATCTCTACAGGGAGACGGGACACGAGCCGTCTCCCTCTTTTTGTATGTCCATCTTTCAGCCTCTACACCGCTATCTTTAAAAAAAAGTGTATATTTGCAAAACGTTTGTTGAACAAGTACCGTACTTATGTATTTTATTATCACCCTAATAGCCCTTGTGGCATACGAACTGCTCTACTTCGCTCTTGCCAAGCGGCTCCACATTGTGGACCGTCCCAACGAACGTAGCTCACACCACCGTGTGGTACTGTTGGGTGCGGGTGTCATATTCATCCTTGCCCTTGTCCATTATGGACTTTTCAACACCGACAGCGGTTTGCTGCTCCATCTGGGCCAACACCTGCTACCCCGCAACGGCTACATGCCCTTCCTTGGCGGAGCCCTGCTGCTGGCCGTTGTCAGCTATGCCGACGACCTCCATCCATTGCCCAGCTGGCTCCGTATGTTGGCACAATGCGCCGCCATCGTCCTTGCCTTCCATCCCTCAATCGCCACCCTACAGGTGTGGCAGATGATGCTGTTGGTCATCGTCTTTGCCGGAGTGCTCAACGTCTACAACTTCATGGACGGCATCAATGGCATGTTGGCAGCTTATTCCTTAGCTGTGGTGGGCACCTTCTTCGTCATCAATCTCTTCATCCATCCCTTTGTGGACACCCAACTTCTGGCCACCATGCTGCTGGCAATCCTCGTCTTCGGCTTCTTCAACTTCCGCACACATGCCCGCTGTTTCTCGGGCGATGTGGGCAGCATCGTCATGGGCTTTACTGTGGTATACCTGCTGGTGCGCTACGACGCATCTCTGCCAGATAATGGTGAGAACGTCAGCTTCCTCTGCTTCATCATCGTCTTCCTGGCCGATGGCCTGCTGACCATTGCCAAACGTTTCCTCAGTGGTCGCAATATCCTCGAAGCTCATCGCGAACACCTCTACGAGACTCTCGTCAACGAGCTCCATGTGCCTCACCTGCGCGTTGCAGCCTCCTACGCCCTGCTCCAACTACTTGTCAACGTAGGTTACCTGACCGTAACCGACAAGAACCTCTACACCTTCGTCGTCGCCTTCTTGCTGGTCGTTGCCTACGGCCTCTTCTTCAACTACTGCAACCGCCGTGGGCTCACCCTACCCAAATGATTTATTAACCCGCAGGGCATCCCTGCACAACACTCCGGTCTTTACACCGGAAACAATAATATGAGAAAAGAGACCTTTATTACCGTCCTCATTACATTTGCAGTCACCTCGTTACTGTGGTTTTTCGTTTTCTTTGTTCTCATTCCCGGAATGAAGAGCCACAGTACCGACAACGATTCCGTAACGCAACCCACCGCCCAGAATTCCGACCCCACGGCACCATCCTACCAAGTCAATGCCAAACATGAGGTGGACTACAATCAATCCATCATTGGCCACTGGGACCCAGTCGAAGTCTCCGAGACTCAGTTGGATTTTTCTGAATACGGAACCCTGAAAGCCACTTCCAATAAGTACAACCACCCTGTCCGCACCGACTATAAGTACAAACTGCTGGGCGACCGCATGGGCTACACCCTCATGGTAGACTTTTACGAAGGCGACTGGCACCGAATAGAGATTACCACCGATGAAGACGGAGACACATACCTCTCCATCTTCGACGACCCCGAACTGGGAGGCCGCTACCGCAAACGCTAAATTAAAGAAATAGATATGATAGAGGCTATAGAAACTATAGCCTCTATCATATCTACCACGTTAGCCACGATGGAAGACCGCAACAATTTGAGCCCCGCTGCCGCTTTGCGGCAGCGGGGCTCAAATTGTATAGGTGACAGTCGATGTGTAATCAGTCAATCTTGTCAAAGCCCAAATAGGGGCGCAGGCACTCGGGCATGATAATGCCCTCAGGCGTCTGGTTGTTCTCTAACAGGGCGGCCACTATGCGGGGCAACGCCAGCGCACTGCCATTGAGCGTATGAGCCAGCTTGGTCTTGCCGTCGCTGTCCTTGAAACGGAGTTTCATACGGTTGGCCTGGAACGTCTCGAAATTGGAGACGGACGACACTTCGAGCCATTTCTGCTGGGCAGCGCTCCACACCTCAAAGTCGAAAGTCATGGCGGAGGTAAAGCTGATGTCGCCACCGCAAAGCTTCAGGATGTGGTATGGGAGTCCCAGTTTGTCCAAAAGCCCGCCAACGTGGCGCTTCATCTCTTCGAGGGTGTCGTAGCTGCGATCGGGGTGCTCAACAACAACAATTTCCACTTTGCTGAACTCGTGCAGACGGTTCAAGCCGCGCACATCCTTGCCATAGCTGCCCGCTTCGCGACGGAAACACTCGCTATATCCCACATGGCGGATGGGGAACTGGTCAGCGTTGACAATGACATTGCGGTAGATGTTGGTGATGGGCACCTCGGCTGTGGGAATCATATAGAATCCATCCAAAGGAATGGCATACATCTGTCCCTCCTTGTCAGGGAGCTGGCCTGTGCCTAATCCTGAGGATTCGTTGACCATCAGCGGGGGCATAATCTCTACATATCCAGCGGCTGTGGCCTCATTGAGGAAGAAGTTGATTAAAGCGCGTTGCAGACGTGCGCCTTTACCCTTATAGACGGGGAAGCCTGCGCCGGTAATCTTGTTACCCAACTCAAAGTCTACGATGTTGTACTTGGCGCAAAGGTCCCAGTGGGGCAATGCACCATCGGGGAGCTGGGGTTTGGTACCGAACTCGGCCACCACTACGTTGTCCGCCTCGCTGGTGCCACGCGGCACAGTGATGTGCGGGGCATTGGGCAGGGAGATGAGTTTGGCGTTGAGGTCTGCATCAACGGCGGCCTGTTGGTCGTCGAGGGCTTTCTCCTGCGCCTTAAGGTCGGCAGTCTGGGCCTTGCGAGCCTCGGCCTCGTCACGTTTGCCCTGTTTGAAAAGCATGCCTATCTCCTTGGCGATGGCATTCTGTTCTGCCTTGACGGCATCGGCTTTTTGTTGCAACGCACGCCTTTCGGCATCAAGACGGATGATTTCGGCTATGCGTTCCTCGACGTTTTGTACATTCTTAATCTTGAGGCGTTCGATGATTTCCTCTGTATGTTCCTTAATATATTGCAGTTGCAGCATAGAATTATTTATTTGTTCGAAGAGCAAAGATACACTTTTTTTTTCATTTGCACAGATGTATCTATTCTGGAGATTACATCGCAGCCATTATCGTCGGTGTATTATCCCTTTGATTCAGGCTGCGACACATCTATAGCATACAAGCGACACCATTGGCTATTATGCCAACAGGTCAGTTCGTGGGTATTGGATGGGTATCAGTCCTCCAAAGTATCCAACCAGCCAGGATTCTCGGGGGCGTCGAGTTCCTCAACGTTCTCTTCCACAGGCAGCGGAATGGGCTTATCGGGATGGGGTATACTACGAGGCAGGGGATCTCTGCTGGTATCCTCCGTTTCGGGCTTGGGTTTCTGTGGTTTGTTGGTAAAGATACCTTTAATGGTTTCAAACACCGATTCATACCACTTTGGTTGTACCGGATTGGATGACTTTTGCGGGTAAGATAACGTGACAGAGTCAAGCAGGTGACTGCTCTGAACCCACGATGGGACATCGAAACAGGGACAACTTTTGTTGGAGAGCTGGTTGTGGCCATAGATTTTGAGTGGACCGAAGGCGCGTATGAGCTGTTGAACCAGCTCCAATAGGGCAGCCCGTTGGGCTGGCGTGCGGGTATCCATGGCCTTTTTGTTGTCCTTATCCATTCCACCGATATAGCAGATACCGATGGAGCCTGTATTGTGTCCGGCAGCGTGGGCACCGATTTGATTCAGCGGACGGCCAAGATGGATGCTGCCATCAAGGTGGATGACATAGTGATAGCCGATGTCAACCCACCCATTTTTGAGGTGCATTTTGCGTATTTGTTCTACGGTCACGTCGCGCCCTTCTGGGGTTGCCGAGCAGTGTAGCACAAGCGTGTCTATGCGGCGCATACCGGCCGGAATGTTGAAATTGAAATTTGCGTACTGCATAATGTTTTGTTTTTAGGATTTATAAATATAACTGACAATAAGGACTATTTTCCGATGCAAAAACGGGAGAAGATGGTGCCGAGGATTTCATCAGAGGTCACTTGGCCGGTGATGGTGCCCAGATGGTGAAGGGCATCGCGGAGGTCTATTGCTACAAGGTCGGCAGGGGTGTTTGTGTCCAACCCTTTCGACACTTCGTTGAGGGCTGCAGACACCCTGCGCAGCGCCTCGCAGTGACGCAGGTTGGTGAGCATTACCCCCTCGGTATTGTCCATACGCTTTCGCACAGCCTCCACTATGCTTTGCTTCAGTTGGTCCAGTCCAAGGCCTGTCCGGGCTGAGATGGCTATCCCTGAAGGATAGGGGGGCGGGACAAGGTCAGCCTTGTTGTGGACAACGAACATAATCTTGTCCTCCTGAGGGATGCCCTCCAAATGATGTTTCACCTCCTCTAAGAACGACTCCTCGGAAGGTTCCGAGGCATCCCGCACAAAGAGTATGACGGTTGCCTCGCGCACAGACTTGATGGCACGTTCCAAGCCGATGGCCTCGATGGGGTCGTCGCTTTGGCGCAACCCTGCGGTATCGATAAAGCGGAAGGCAAGTCCATCAAGGGTGAGAGTCTCCTCGATTGTGTCGCGAGTAGTGCCGGGGATGGGACTGACAATGGCACGGTCGTCGGCCAACAGGGCATTAAGGAGGGACGATTTACCCACGTTGGGGCGCCCCACAATGGCCACAGGGATGCCCCGCTTGATGGCATTGCCCAACGAGAAGGAGTTCACTAACCGGGACACACTTGTCTGCAACTCGGTCACAAGAGTGCGCAACTGCCCACGGTCGGCAAATTCCACGTCCTCGTCACTAAAATCCAGTTCCAACTCAAGCAAGGAGGTCAAATCAACCAACTTTTGCCGCAACTGATCCAAGGTCTGTGCATAGCCTCCACGCAACTGGCTCACGGCCAGCCGATGAGACGCTGCATTTGTGCTGTCTATAAGGTCGGCCACCGCCTCGGCCTGGCTCAGGTTCAGCCGGCCTGAAAGAAATGCCTGACGGGTAAACTCGCCTGGCTCTGCCAAACGGGCACCGCTGCCCATCAGGGCTTGCAGCAAGGACTGCTGAACGAAAAGCGAGCCATGGCAGGAGAACTCAACCGTGTCCAACCCTGTGTAGGAATGGGGGGCATGGAAACAGGTAACCACAACCTCGTCCACTAACGTGTCGTCCACTCGGAACGGAGTGAAACGCGTTGTCTTCCCTTCGGAGGGGAGCTTTACATGGCGTGCTGCAATGGTGAAAGCATCCGGTCCCGACAGTCTAATCACGGCTATGCCCCCGCGCCCAGGAGGGGTTGATATGGCAACAATAGTTGAATTCATTTAACAATACAAAATATCAATTTTCACTTTTCACCGAAACTTGGCAGTCCGCGCAGAATACTTGGTTTCAACAACTTCACAGAGCGAAACTAACAAAAACGCAGCCAAGCCCTTATTGCAAATATACATTTTTTTTTGAGAAAAAAGACTTTTTTGCTCACGGCCTTCGAAGTGCCATGTCGTCAAATTGATTCACATCAAGCCAGCCACAACGGTGTTCCAGTAGCGACGTTCCCCCTCGGCAGGGAGTACAATGGGCGCAAAGGTGAGTGACCTCCTTGCCATAGAACAGCTTGTCCTATTAAGGATTGAAAATCCTTATAATAACTTGTTTTGCGGCAGATTTCAAATCTGCAGAAACTGAGAACAACCTACGTGACGTAGGCAAATAGAAGGTGTTATTGTGTAAACGTGCTAATCCTTGAATCGATTAGCGAATTCACGCTTTTTATTTTTCAATCCCCAAGTGTTCTGCGGCCTCTTCGTCTGTAAGCCCAAGGTCATTCTTGATTTTATACATGTTGGGGTAGGACAAAAAGAGCAGCAAGATGAGGAGAATCGTAATCATCAGGAGCGCAGTGTCTGACATAAGGACGATGAGCACGCACTCAATCACCACGATGGCCAAGGTCCCTCTGTAAAGAGATGAGATGTAGGCTGCATAGCCTTGAATCTTCTGTTCAAAGCTGTCCAACTGGCGCAACCGCGGCGTAGTCTTGCGGATAGTCATCAGGGCCATGGCCACTGCCAGCACTGCAAGTATCGTGCCAGCAATAAGCATCCATCTGGCCACCTGTGGCTGCTGGTAGCTGACGTGCCAAGGACTGAAATGGAAAATGACAACAATAAGCACAGCCCCGATTGAGCCATAGAGACCCCAATTGGCCGTGCGACGAATTTTTCGAATAAGAGCGTTCATTGAAATTATATATTAAAATTAATATTGTGGTGTCATGTTTGAGGATAACGAAGCTTCACATTAATAAACAACCATTTATCTTTGGGTACTATCTTATCACATACTCTGTTTTCTAATTGTTTATTTTTCCCCTTCCAGTTTCTCCCTCAAGAAACGTGCTGTGTAGGACTCGGGGCACTTCACCAAATCCTCCGGCGTTCCGGCAAAGACCACACGTCCGCCGTCGCGTCCCCCTTCGGGGCCCATGTCTATCACCCAGTCCGCCACCTTGATAATGTCCGGATGATGCTCAATCACAACGATGCTGTGCCCTCGCTCTATCAGGCTGTCGAAAGCCGCCAAGAGTTTCTGTATGTCATGGAAATGGAGTCCCGTCGAAGGCTCGTCGAAGATAAAGAGCTTGGGGTTTGCAGCCTCGCCGCGTATCAGGTACGAGGCCAGCTTCACCCTCTGCGCCTCTCCGCCGCTCAGCGAGCTGGAGCTCTGGCCCAGTTTCAGATAGCCCAGTCCCACATCCTGCAATGGCTTCAGGCGGGCGAGAATAGAGGCATGACCTTCGAAGAATTCAATAGCCTGATTCACCGTCATGTCCAACACCTGCGAGATATTCATCCCGTTGTACGTCACCTCCAAAGTCTCCTCCTTGAAGCGCGTCCCGTGGCACTCCTCACACACCAAGTGCAAGTCAGCCATAAACTGCATCCCTACGGTGACGTAGCCCTCGCCCTCGCACACCTCGCAACGTCCACCCTCCGTGTTGAAGGAGAAATAGCCCGGCTTGTAGCCGCGCGCTTTAGCCAACGGCTGGGAGGCATAGAGCTGGCGAATCTCGTCGTAGGCCTTCATATAAGTGGCAGGGTTGCTGCGCGTAGAGCGCCCTATGGGGTTCTGGTCCACCAGCTCCACACCGCTGATGCGGCTCAGGTCGCCCGACACTCCGGCGCACTTCCCTATATACTCCGCCGAGCCGTCAAAACGCCTCTGCAGCACATCGTACAGCACCTGCTTCACCAAGCTCGTCTTTCCAGACCCGCTTACACCCGTCACCACCGTCAGCACTCCCAGCGGGAAGTCCACATCCACCAAGTGCAAATTGTTGCAATATGCGCCGTGGATGCTGATGCGGTCCCGCCACGGTCGGCGCGACCCTGGCAGCGGAATGCGCTTCTTGCCCAACAAGTATTGCGCCGTCAGCGACTCTGCCGGGGCCTTCTCCACCAGCTCCTGCGGTGTGCCGGCAAAGACCACCTCGCCACCCAAGCGTCCTGCTCCGGGGCCGATGTCAATGATATAGTCAGCTGCACGCATGATGTCCTCGTCGTGTTCCACCACAATCACCGTGTTGCCCAAATCGCGCAACCGTTTCAGCACGCCTATCAGGCGGTCCGTGTCGCGCGAATGCAAACCGATGGAAGGCTCGTCGAGAATATACATGCTACCCACCAACGAGCTTCCCAACGAAGTGGCCAAATTGATGCGCTGCGACTCGCCGCCGCTCAGGCTGTTGGACAGTCGTCCAAGCGTCAAGTAGCCCAGACCCACATCCAGCAGGTAGGCCACACGGCTCTTCAACTCCTTCAGCAGCCGGCCTACCACCTGCTGCTCATGCTCTGTCAGCACCTTTGGCATCTCCCCCTCCTTGGGTGTTTCCGTCTCCGGCTGTGTGATGCTCTCCAACCAGGCTGCAAAATCCTCAGCCGGCATCTCCAGCAACTCTGTGATGGAGCGTCCGCAGACCTTCACATACCCGGCATCCTTCCTCAGCCTCGTGCCGTCGCAGTCCGGGCAGGTAGTCTTGCCGCGGTAGCGTGAGAGCATCACGCGATATTGTATCTTGTAGCCCTGGCTCTCGACCCATTTAAAAAAGCCGTCGAGGCCCTCCCACTGGCCTTTGCCGTGCCACAGCACAGCCCGCTGCTTGGCGGTCAGCTCGCAGTAAGGCGTATGGATGGGGAAATCGAGTTTTACCGACATGCGTATCAGGTGGTCCTTCCACTCGCTCATCTTGTCCCCTCGCCAGCACACCACCGCGTCGTCATAGATGGACAGGCTCTTGTTCGGCACCACCAAATCTTCGCTGATGCCCATCACATTCCCGTAGCCGCCGCACGTGGGGCAGGCACCATACGGGTTGTTGAAACTAAAGAAATTAGGGTTCGGCTTCTCAAAGGACATGCCGTCCGCCTCAAAGCGGTTGCTGAACTGCCGTTCGTTCACCGTCCCGTCAGCCTCCTCCGTGTGGACCATGCAGCTGCCTCGACCTTCAAAGAAAGCCGTCTGCACCGACTCCGCCACGCGGGCGGACTGGTCGTCGTCGCCACGGTGCACCCGGATGCGGTCCACCACCAGCGTCACGCCCTCCTCATCTTCGGCCCCCGAGGCAAGGTAATCCTCGATACGCACTATGGTTCCCTTCACAGCAATACGCACAAAACCCTCCTGAAGCAGCATCTCCAGCTGAGGACGCAGTGCATGCTCCTCGTCCCGAAGCAAAGGGGCGAAAAGCGTCACCCGCGTACCCTCCTCGTGGCTGAAGACATAGTCCACCACATCGCTCACCGAGTGGCGTTTCACCTCCACGCCGCTCACCGGCGAGTAGGTGCGGCCTATGCGGGCATACAACAATTTCAGATACTCGTACAACTCCGTCTGAGTGCCCACCGTCGAGCGCGGATTGTTCGTGTTCACCTTCTGCTCAATGGCCACTGCCGGCGAAATATTCTCAATCAAATCCACCTCCGGCTTGGCCATGCGGCCAAGGAACTGGCGTGCATAGCTCGACAAGCTTTCTACATAGCGCCGCTGCCCCTCGGCATACAGCGTGTCGAAAGCCAGGCTCGACTTGCCCGACCCGCTCAATCCCGTTATCACCACAAACTTCCCTTGCGGTATATCCACCGATACATTCTTCAAATTATTCACCCTCGCACCGTGTATCCTAATCATCGTTGAATTTAATAATTAACAATAAAAAAATAATTCTGCATCATTAGTACGCATGACAGTTCACCGCTTTCATTACCTGCAGCGGTTCGCCGTCAATCATCACAGCGTTAGGCTCTTCACCCCGCAGGGCTTCAGCCTCCCGCCAATGCAAAAATACACAAAAAGTTTGATAACGCAAAATAATATGGCGGCACAAAGTTAGTATGATGGTTGTGATTTTTGTTTGTCGACGCGTTTCTTGTTACTCTCTCCAGCCTCGCTTTTTTCTCAAGTAGTTGTGTTTCTTGATGAAACTCATCTGGCCTCTCTGGGGGGCAATCGTTCCATAGGCCTTCTTCCACTCGTTATAGGTCAGTTTCCTAACATTTGTTCCTCATTTGTTCCTCTCTCGGAGGAACAAATGAGGTAGGAGAGAATTGCGAGTGACCGACAGCGAGTGGAGGAACAGCTAAGCGGCACCGCCGAGCGATAGGCGATGGAGGAAGGGGCCGGTAGCGGCGGGCAGTCTGCAAATAATAGTTGCGGAATGGCAAAAAATGCGTATCTTTGCAAAACCAATTATTGAACCGATGAAGAAGAAAATAACCAATCTGTTTGCCGGGCTGCCATGGTATGACGCAGCGGAATACGGCGCCATGATACTCATCACACTTACTGTTCCAATAGCCTGGAGCATAGGGGTGTGGAGTCTCATCATGCTCTGCCTTGCCACCCTGGTAAAGTGCATTCAACGCCGCCGCGTAGGCAACAGCTGCCTGAGCCGCGGGGGAAGGGCCGGCCTGTGGCTGATGATTGCCTACTTTGCGTTGAGCGCCGTCTCGGCGTTGTGGAGCAGCCAGCCCGCCGAGGCTTGGGAGCGGGCGGCATTGATGCTGCCCATGCTGGCATTGCCGTTGGCGATGCTGCTGACCGACACGGCTTATCTGAAACAACGCCATACCGACGCGCTTGTCTTCCTGCTGGCAGGGGTGCTGACCGTGCGCTTTGCTGTGATGGCGGTGCGGGCCATCGTCCGCTACCTGATGGGCACCCCACCCAGTTTGCTGATTGACTTCCACTTCGACCCGTTGCACCACAACTATTTGGCCCTGTATCTTATCACCGCCATCGCCCTGCTCTACGTCGTGGTGGAGCGGAACTGGCACCGTGTGGACTGGCGCCGCTGGCGTTGGGTCGTTGTGGCGGACATGGCGCTGCTGGCGGGCTACATGGTCATCATGGGTTCCCGCTCAGGCCTGGTAATCTTGGCAATGGTGGCTGTGGCATGTCTGGCCCATCTGGCCTTGGTGCGCAAGCGGTGGGGTGTGGCGGCTGTGGCGGCAGGACTCCTCGTCGTCGGGGTTGGAGCCACCTATCTGGCCGCACCGAAACTCTACTGGCGTATTGTCTATTCTGCCGAGAAGATGCTGGCCGGTGAGCCCGGCGACGGACGGCAGGTGATGTGGCAATGCGGGATGGAGCTGGTGAAGGAACGGCCGCTGACGGGCTGGGGAAGCGACGGCTATTGGCCCGAACTGCGGGAGCGATACCGCGCCCACGACTTTGCCGAAGGCTACGAGCCTGAACGCTACAACACACATAACCAATATCTCGAAACGCTGCTTATGACCGGCAGCGTGGGGCTGGCCGTGCTGCTGATGATGGTGTTGGTCCCAGCGGTGGCATCGTGCTGCAAACCCCGCCGCAATTTGCCCATGGTGCTGTTCACCATCGTCTACGGAGGATTCTTGATGTTCGAGGTGATGTTTGGCCGACAGATGGGTCTGCTCTTCATTTGCTGGTGGTATGGGCTGCTGTTGGCCGCAAGAGGCACTGAGACAGCGAAAAAATGAGCCACAATAAATGTTTTTATTGGTAAACGGAAAAAAAAGTGTATCTTTGCAAATTAAACTATTCTGCATAATTGAATCGGAAAAAGAAAATAATATAATATAAAATATAATATCACAGCATTTTATGCAAGAGATTAAGATTGCAGTCATAGGACTTGGATATGTCGGTCTGCCCTTGGCAAGACTTTTTTCTACAAAGTACAAAACTGTTGGATATGACCTGAGCGAGGCCCGCGTGGCAGCCCTGATGGCAGGGCACGATGCCACCCTTGAGGTGAGCGACGAGCTGCTGCAGGACGCCATCAAGAATCACGGCCTGTTGTGCTCAAGCAACATTGAGGACATCAGGGATTGCAACTTCTACGTGGTGGCAGTGCCTACACCTGTGGACCGCAACAACAATCCCGACTTGACTCCCCTGTATGGCGCCAGCGAGGTGGTGGGCAAAGTGATAAGCAAGGGCAACACGGTGGTGTACGAGTCGACGGTATATCCAGGAGTGACTGAGGATGAATGTCTGCCTGTCGTGGAGCGAGTATCTGGGCTGAAGTACAATGTCGACTTCTTTGCCGGATACAGCCCCGAGCGCATCAACCCCGGCGACAAGGTCCACACTGTGGAGAAGATCAAGAAAATCACTTCGGGCTCGACACCCGAAATTGCCGACCTGGTGGACAGAGTGTATGCCTCGGTGTTGCAGAATGGCACCCACAGGGCTTCAAGCATCAAGGTGGCCGAAGCCGCCAAGGTGATCGAGAACAGCCAGCGCGACATCAACATCGCCTTTGTGAACGAGCTGTCGAAGATTTTCACACTGATGGGCATCGACACACAGGATGTGCTGGAGGCCGCAGGGACGAAATGGAACTTCATCAAGATGAACCCCGGCTTGGTTGGCGGACATTGCATCTCGGTGGACCCCTACTACCTGGCACAGTGTGCACAGCGGCTGGGCTACAACCCGGAAATCATCCTTGCAGGACGACGCATGAACGACGGCATGGGAGCCTACGTGGCCGACCAGACCGTGAAATTGATGCTGAAGAAGGGCATCCAGGTGCTGCATTCGAAGATTATCATCATGGGCTTCACCTTCAAGGAGAACTGCCCCGACGTGCGCAACACCCGCGTGATTGACATCTACCACGCTTTGCAGGAATACAACGCTGACATCACGGTGTTTGACCCGTGGGCATCGCCGGAGCGGGTGAAGCATGAATATGGCATCGACATTGTGACCGAGCTGCCAAAGGAGAAGTTTGCAGCAGCCATCATCGCTGTGGCCCACCGCCAGTTCCGCGAGATGGAGATAGACTTTGACCAGCTGCTGGAAAAGAACCATGTGATATACGACGTGAAAGCCATCATGCCGCGCGAGCTGGTGGATGGCAGACTTTAAACGTGAAAAGCGAAAGGTGAGAAAAGAACAGTGAGGGGTGAGACGGAAGCGCATACCCCACCCAATCAACATTTTCCACCCTTCAATTCAAATACTAAGAATAATATGAATTTTGCACTGATAGGTGCGGCAGGCTATATCGCACCGAGACATTTAAAAGCCATTGCGGACACTGGGAACAATCTGGTTGCAGCATACGACAAGTTCGACAGCGTGGGACGTTTGGACAGCTTCTTCCCCGACTGCTCTTTCTTCACGGAGCAAGAGCAGTTTGACCGTTTCTGCTCGAAACAGCAACATACCGACAACCCGCTGCATTGGGTGTCCATCTGCACGCCGAACTATACACACGACGCTTTTATCCGCTACGGTCTGCGGTTGGGCTGCAACGTGATTTGCGAGAAGCCTTTAGTGCTGAACCCCTACAATATCGACAACCTGCTGGGCATGGAGGAGGAGACTGGCCACAAGGCCTACACTATCCTTCAACTGCGTCTGCATGACAGCATCGTCGCCCTGAAAAAGAAAGTGGAGGAGGGGCCGAAGGACAAGATCTACGACGTGGACCTGACCTATATCACCTCACGCGGTAAGTGGTACTACTCGTCGTGGAAAGGCGATGTGCACAAGAGCGGCGGCGTGGCCACGAACATCGGCGTTCACTTCTACGACATGCTGCAGTGGATTTTCGGCCCAGTGAGCCAGAGCGTGGTGCATGTGATGTCGCACGACCGCGTGGCGGGATACTTGGAGCTGAAACAGGCCCGTGTGCGCTACTTCTTGAGCATCAATGCCGCCTGCCTGCCGGAAAATGCCGTGCAGGGTGAGAAGCGGACGTACCGCACCATCATGATTGACGGCGACGAATTCGAGTTCAGCCAAGGGTTCACCGAGTTGCATACGCGCAGCTATGAAGAGATACTGGCAGGGCGCGGATTCCGCATCAGCGAGGCACGCCCGTGCATACAGATGGTGAGTGACATACGCCATTCCGTACCCATCGGACTGAAGGGTGACTATCACCCCTTGGCACGACTGCCGCTGACCCCTCATCCCTTTGGCTGGAACGACATGAGGTATTGAAGCCATGAGCGTGAGGGTCTGCCATGTGACGAGCGTGCACCCGGCTGACGATGTACGCATTTTTCACCGCGAGTGTGTGTCGCTGGCACACAGACGGGGCAATGACGGGATGTGCTGCTATGAGGTGCATCTTGTGGCTCCGAACGTGGCCGACGGCGAGCGCGACGGGGTGAAGGTGCATGGCGTTGAGCTACCCTCGGGCAGACTACAGAGGCAGCTGTTCTTGGACCGCGTGTACCGCAGAGCCATAGAGGTGGATGCCGCAGTGTACCACTTGCACGACCCGGAACTGCTGGACCTGGGTCTGAGGCTGAAGAGGCATGGAAAGAGGGTGATTTTCGACTCGCACGAGGATGTGCCGGGTCAGCTCCTTACAAAGGAGTACCTGCCCATGTGGAGCAGGAAGCCCATCTCCCGCTTCTATACAATTATGGAACAGGAACGGCTGAAACGTTATGACGCCGTGGTGACCGTGACATCCTCGATAGCCGAACGCTTGCGGAGGGTGAACGAGAACTGCGTGATGGTGACCAACTTCCCCGTGTACGCGGATACCCCTCACCAATGGAAGGAGCGGGAAGAGCGTTATGTCTGTTTTGCAGGTGGCGTGGACGAACGATATATGCATGAAAATATAATTGAGAGCCTCCGATACACGAGAGCCCGATACCTACTGGCTGGTCGTTGCTTCATGGCATCATATTGGCAGCGGCTGCAGAGCATGGAGATGTGGAAGAAGGTGGAGTACCTCGGGGTGCTGCCTCCTGAGCGGGTGAGCGAGGTCTACCAGCGGGCAGATGTAGGCTTGGTGCTCTTGGACTACTCGCCAAACGTGGGCTACCACAAAGGAACGCTGGGGGTGCTGAAGTTGTTTGAGTATATGATGGCGGGCATCCCAGTTGTGGCGACGGATTTTGAGCTGTGGAAAGAGATTGTGGAGGGCGAAGACTGCGGCTCGTGCGTCAATCCCCACGATGTGCAGGCCATTGCCAAGGCGGTGAACTACCTGATAGACAATCCCGACAGAGCAAGACAGATGGGCGAGAACGGAAGAAAGGCTGTGCGCAACAAGTACAACTGGGCCACACAGGAACAGGCGCTTTACAGCCTGTACGACTCTTTGGTTAATAGATAATTGATAATTGAAAGTGATATATGGAATTTAGAGATTTAAAGAAACAGTACGCTGCCTTAAAGCAGGATATTGACCATGCCATGACCGAGGTGGCATCCTCGGGGGCTTTTATTATGGGTAATGCCGTGAAGGAACTGGAACAGGAATTGGCCGAATATGTGGGGGTGAAACATTGTTTGGGATGTGCCAACGGGACGGATGCACTGACACTGGCCTTGAAGGCTTTGGGCATAGGAAAGGGCGACGCAGTGTTTGTGCCAGACTTCACTTTCTTTGCCTCGGCTGAGGTTGTGGCGCTGGAGGGTGCCACGCCGGTGTTTGTGGATGTGGACCCGCAAACGTTCAACATGGACGCCAAGAGTTTGGACGATGCCATCCGTTCGGTACACGACAATATGGAGCTGCGACCCAAGGCAGTGATTGCGGTGGACCTGTTCGGACTTCCCGCAGATTTTACCGCGCTGCGCGCCATCACCAAACGTGAAGGGATGTACCTGATTGAGGATGGAGCACAGGGCTTTGGCGGCAGCGTGAGGATACCCAAACAGGAGGGCGACGGCTACACGGTGCGCCGTGCTTGCAGTTTCGGCGACATTGCCACGACGTCGTTCTTCCCCGCCAAACCGTTGGGCTGCTATGGCGACGGTGGCGCGGTGTTTACTGACAATGACGAGTGGGCTGCCCTGATTGAGTCGCTACGCGTTCACGGCAAGGGTAGCTACAAGTACGACAATGTGCGCATCGGCCTCAACTCCCGTTTGGACACGCTTCAGGCAGCCATCCTCCGCGTGAAGTTCAAAGCGTTCAAGGAGCACGAGCTGATGGACGTAAATCGGGTGGCAGAGTACTATACACAGCTGATTAGCGGCATGACACGCTTCAGCAAGAAGGAGATTATGATTACCCCGCCATTTATCCCTGAGGGATATACGAGCAGTTGGGCGCAGTACACAGTTCAGCTCAGCGTGCCGTCCGGCAATGGCACATTCAACCGCGAGGTGCTACAGGCCAAGCTGAAGGCCAAGGGGATTCCAACCATGGTCTACTACCCCACCCCAATGAGCAAGCAGACCGCCTTCAAGGAGGTGCACAACTTCGCACTCACGCCTAACGCCCTGAGGCTGTCGAAAAGCGTGCTCTCGCTCCCCATGCATCCCTACCTGACCCGCGAAGAGGTGCGCATGGTGGTGGAACAATTGGTAAGCAGCATCTAGAAATAAATTGCACGAACATGTTCTTTAATTAAAATATTAATTTGAGACATGAACATCCTGATGATAAGCCATTATGCTGGGGCCCCGCAATATGGGATGGAGTTCCGCTCCTACTATATGGCGCGCGAATGGGTGAAGATGGGCCACAGGGTGATGGTTGTCGGAGCTTCGTTCTCGCATCTGCGTGGGAAGCAACCCACTGTGGGCGAGGAGGTGCTGGAGGGTATATCCTACCGATGGCTCCCCACACGCAGCTATGAGGGCAACGGGATGGCGCGCGTGGTCTCCATGTTCCAGTTTGTAGGCCAAGTGTATCGCCATTCAAAGAGCTTTGTGGCTTTCCATCCCGATGTAGTAATAGCATCATCAGTCTATACGTTCGACATCTATCCCTGCCGTCATATTGCACGCCGCTGCAAGGCACGGCTGGTCTACGAGGTTCACGACCTCTGGCCGCTCTCACCCATGGTGATAGGCCACTACTCGAAATGGCATCCTTTCATCTGGTTGTTGCAGCGTGGCGAGAATTACGCCTACCGCCATTGCGACATGGTCGTCTCCATGTTGGACAAGTCTTTCCCCCACATGCAACGCCATGGGCTGACACGGGAACGGTTCTGCTGCATCCCCAATGGCTTTGTGCGGGAGGAATGGGTTCCCGACAACACGCTACCCATTCCTGAGCAACACGCCGCACTCCTCGCTCAGCTGAAGGAAGAAGGGAAGACCATTGTAGGTTTTGCTGGCGGGCATACACAATCAACGGCAATGCACGTACTCATCGAAGCAGCCAAACTACTGCATGACCGCAGTGGATTGGCCTTCGTCCTGGTGGGGCAAGGCCCGCAGAAAGAGGAACTGCAACAGTTAGCAAAGCAATATGTCCTTACAAACGTGCATTTCCTCCCACCCATAGACAAGAGGGCTATTCCCCAACTGCTTGAGACATTTGACATCTGTTATGCCGGAGGTGTTCACAGCATGTTGCACCAATACGGCACCTCGTTCAATAAAATCACCGACTACATGGTAGCCGGAAAACCCATCATCAACTCCGTCGACGAACCGAAGAGCCTCATCGAGCGTGTGGCCTGCGGCATCCAGGTGGAAGCCGAGAACGCCGCTCAGGTAGCCGAGGCGGTAGCCCGCATGGCCGACATGCAACCCTCCGAGCGCCAAGCCATGGGCGAGCGTGGTCGCACCTATGCCCTGCAGAACCTCGACTACTCCATCCTTGCCGCCCGTTTTGTCGACGCCGTTTCCCGATAAGCATTATTATGAAAATTCTCACCATCATCGGGGCACGTCCCCAGATTATCAAGGCCGCAGCCGTTAGCCGTGCGGTAAAAAACCTCTACTCCTCGCAGATTGAGGAGTTTATCCTGCACACCGGCCAGCACTACGATGCCAACATGTCGCAGGTCTTTTTCGACCAACTGGGCATACCCCAACCCCATTTCAACCTGGGTGTCGGTTCTGGCTCACACGGCATGCAGACCGCCCGCATGATCAGCGGCATTGAGGAGGTACTTGTGAACCATAGTTTTGACGGCATCATCCTCTACGGCGACACCAACTCCACCTTGGCAGGAGCTGTGGCAGCCTCCAAAATCCACGTGCCAGTGTTCCACATCGAGGCCGGTTTGCGCTCCTTCAACATGGCCATGCCCGAGGAGGTGAACCGGATTGTCTGCGACCAACTGTCAAGCATCTGCTTTGCACCCACGCAAACCGCTGTGGACAATCTGCGCCACGAGGGCTTCACCGACAGCAAGACAACCTTCCGCAACGGCAAACACCGCCGCGTCTGCAATTGTGGCGACGTGATGTACGACAACAGCATGTATTTCGCCACCCTCGCACGCGAGCACAGCACCATCATGCAGCAACAAGGGTTGGAACCCGGCCGGTACATCCTTGCCACCATCCACCGCGACAACAATACCGACAATCCCGAACGGCTCAGCGCCATACTCCGTGCCCTGACGGACATCGCCCAGCAGGACCACATCCGCATCGTCCTCCCGCTCCATCCCCGCACCCGTAAAATCCTGGACACCACCCCCTCCCTCCTACCCTCCCGCCACGACCTCCTCACCATCATTCCTCCTGCCAGTTTCTTCGACATCAACATGCTGGAGCAGAATGCCAAGTTGGTCATGACTGACAGCGGTGGGGTGCAGAAGGAGGCCTTTTTCTTCGAGAAGCCATGTGTCATCCTCCGTCCCGAGACGGAATGGGTAGAGATTGTCGACCATGGGGCCGGTATCATAGCTGATGCCGACTATAGCCGCATCGTCGATGCCTACCGCCAGTTGGTGGACCATCCCGTCCACTTCCCCCACCTCTTTGGCGATGCCCATGCCGCCGAGAAGATTCTCCAAACCATCTTAGATTACTAATCGCCCCATTACCATGACACTCTACACCGACGTGCTGCACCGCATAGCCTATGCCACCGACGCATCGGCCTATCGCGAAATGCCCCTCGCCGTGGCCTATCCCGCCACCGAGGAGGACATCAAAGAACTGATTGCCGAGGCCCGCCGTCGCGGCACCCACCTCATTCCCCGTGCAGGTGGCACCAGCATCGCCGGCCAAGTAGTGGGCGACGGTATCGTCGTAGACATCAGCCGCCACTTCAACCACATCCTTGAGGTCAACCCCGAGGAGCGTTGGGTGTGGGTCGAACCCGGTGTAGTGCGCGACGAGCTCAACCTTTTCCTCAAGCCCCACGGTCTTTTCTTCAGCCCCGAAACCTCCACCAGCAACCGCTGTTGTATCGGCGGGATGGTAGGCAACAACTCCTGCGGCACACACTCGCTCGTCTATGGCAGCACCCGTCATCACGTACTCGAAATCCGCGGCCTCCTCAGCGACGGCTCCTCCTTCACCACTGCCAGCCGCGAGGGCAGTCCACTGATCCAGCAGATCTATGCCCAACTGGAGGACTGGGCTGCCGACCCCGCTGTCCGGCAACGCATCACCGACAGCTTCCCCGACCCCTCACTGCGGCGGCGCAGCTGCGGCTATGCCATCGACGAAGCCCTCAATCCCAACCTCAGCCTCCTTCCCGGAGCCAAGCCTCAACCCGAAGGGGTAGACCTCTGCAAACTCATCTGTGGCAGCGAGGGCACCCTCTGCTTCATCACCGCCGTCAAACTCTCCCTCGACCCCCTGCCTCCCCAACAGCAGATGGTTCTCTGCGCCCATTGCAACTCCCTGCCTCAAAGCTATCAGGCCAACCTCTCTGCCCTCCGCCACAACCCCGTTGCCATCGAGTTGATGGACGGCAAGATTCTCGAACTCTGCCGCAACAACCGCACCCAGGACCGCAACCGTTTCTTCATCCAAGGCGAACCCGCAGCCCTGCTCATTGCCGAATTCAACGGCCCCGACATGGACAGCCGTGCCGACGCCCTTGAACAGGAGCTCCTGGCACAAGGTTTAGCCTACCATTGCAGCCGTGTCTACGGGGCCGACATCGCCCGCGTATGGGCACTCCGCAAAGCGGGGCTGGGCGTACTCACTGGCGTCAAGGGCGACAACAAGCCCATCGGTGTCGTCGAGGACACCGCCGTGGCCCCCGAACGACTGCCTCAATACCTCGACGATTTCCAACAAATGATGCAACGTCTCGGGCTGGAATGCGTCTACTACGGCCACATCAGCACTGGCGAGCTGCACTTGCGCCCCATCCTCAACATCAAGGAGCCCCACGACCGCAAGCTTTTCCGCCAAGTGGCCGAAGAGACGGCCCTCCTTGTGCGCAAACACCGTGGCAGCCTCAGCGGCGAACACGGCGATGGACGACTGCGAGGCGAGTTCATACCGCTCATCTATGGCGAAGAGATTTACCAGTTCATGCGGCAAGTGAAACACTGCTGGGACCCCGACGGAGTGTTCAACATGCACAAAATCGTCGACGCCCCGCCCATGGACCAATCCCTCCGCTACGAGGTCAACCAGACCTACCGCTGCCAGGACCGCGACCTGATGTGCAGCATCGAGCAATGCAACGGTGCCGGCGACTGCCGCAAGAGCAATGCCATCGGCGGCACCCTCTGCCCCACCTTCAAGCTGTCGCATGACGAGCTGCTCTCCACCCGTGGCCGCGCCAACGTCCTGCGCGAGGTCCTCACCCGCGGCCTCCCTGACGGTGCCGACCCCTCGCCCCTGATTAAAGAGGTGCTCTACAGCTGTCTGGCCTGCAAAGGCTGCAAAGGCGAGTGCCCTTCCAATGTCGACATGACGCGCATCCGCGCCCAAGTGCTGCAGATGCTCTACGACCGCCACGGCACGCCCCTGCGCACCTGGATGGTGGCTCGCATGGCCATGGTCGAAAGCCTCGGCCACGCTGTCCGTCCCCTCTACAACTACTTTGCCACCGCCCGTTGGTCCTCATCCATCATCAAGCGCATCGTCTCCTTTGCTCCGGAGCGTGCCATCCCCCCGCTCTCACGACGCACCATGCGCCAGCTTGTCAAGGCCGAAGGGTCAGCTCCCAATGCCACCCGCAAAGTCTACCTCTTTGCCGACGAATTCACCGACCTGCAGGAGGCCGAACTGGGACTCACCTTTGCCCGCCTACTCACAGCGTTGGGCTACCAAGTCGTCATCCCCCGCCATGCCGAGAGCGGTCGCGCCGCCATCTCCAAAGGGTGCCTCCACCTGGCCTCGCGCTTTGCCCGCCGCAACGTGGAGCTGCTCAGTCCCCTCGTCACCGACGAGGCTCCCCTTGTGGGCATCGAACCCAGCTGCATCCTCACCTTCCGCGACGAATACCCCGACCTTGTGCCACCCGCCATGCGCGACACGGCCCAGCAGTTGGGGCGCAACAGCCTCCTCTACGACGAATTCATCATGCGCGAAGTGGCTCGCGGCAACATACGCGCTGAGCAGTTCAGCACCGCCGCCGTCGAGGTGTGGCTCCACGGCCACTGCCACCAGAAATCCCTTGTGGGCATAGAGAAGACCGCCGCCATGCTGCGGCTGCTCAAAGGGTGCCGGCTGCACGTCATACCCTCCTCCTGCTGCGGCATGGCAGGTTCCTTTGGCTACGAAAAGGAGCACTACCGCACCTCCTTGGCCATAGGCGAGATGGTGCTCTTCCCCGCTGTGCGCCAGGCCGTGCAAACCGCCGGCCAGACACCAACCATCGTGGCTGCACCCGGCACCTCCTGCCGCCAGCAAATCCTTGACGGCACTGGAATCCATGCCGTTCACCCCATAGAAATCCTCTACCGCTTCCTTGCCCGTTAGCCCACACCGCGGACAAAACAAAAGCCCCTGCCTTGCGACAGGGGCTTTAATCTAAAAACCTAAAACAAATTACTTCTTAGCGTATTTCTTGTACTTGCTCATGAACTTATCGACGCGTCCGGCGGTGTCAACAAGTTTCAGTTTGCCGGTAAAGAAAGGATGGGAGGTGTTCGAGATTTCCAACTTCACAACAGGGTACTCATTGCCGTCGGTGTAGGTAACGGTCTCTTTGGTTGCAGCGCAACTTCTGGTCAAAATCATGTTGTCGTTGGACATGTCCTTAAACACAACCAGTCTGTAATTCTCAGGATGGATACCTTTTTTCATCTTTTTGGGTTCTTTTTGCCGTTTTAAGCAGTGGCTCGTAAACGATTGTTAATATTAATTTTATCTTACTTTTTTCTATTCACTACGGCCTTTTTGTGTACCGTTTTGAGTTTGCAAAGATACGAACTTTTTTCGACATGGCAAACTTTTTCTTTCATTCCATGCAAAAAAAGTGTCTTCGCCACTCCCTCACGGCAGCCGGTAGTTCATGCGGCGGTGCTCGGCCATCTGCTCATACTTGGTGCCGGGGCGACCATAATTCACGTATGGGTGGATGGCAATGCCTCCGCGTGGTGTGAAGAGTCCCGTCACCTCAATGTAGCGCGGTTCCATCAGTTTCACCAGGTCCTTGAGGATGATGTTCACACAGTCCTCATGGAAATCGCCGTGGTTGCGGAACGAGAAGAGATACAGCTTCAAGCTCTTGCTCTCCACCATGCGCCGTTCGGGGATGTACATGATGCGGATTTCCGCAAAGTCCGGCTGGCCCGTAATGGGGCACAGCGTGGTGAACTCGGGGCAGAGGAACTCCACCCAGTAGTCATGGTCCGGGTGCTGGTTCTCGAAAGTCTCCAACACCTCGGGGGCGTAATCGGTGCGGTAGGGCACCTGGTGCCCCAACTGTTGTAAATTGTCTGCCTTTCTGTCCATACAGCTCTATTATTTAAAAATCGTGTATCGAAGGCCGCGGTCGTACACATCAACGCCCTCATAGCGTTTCACTATGCGCACCACGCGCACTGTGACGGGGAGGATAATCAGCTCGTAGAGGGTCTTCAGACCCACCTGCCACAATACAAACGTGGGCATCATGCCCCATGGCACCAGTCCTGCCAGGGCTATGGGGAAGAAGATGATCGAGTCGCAAGCCTCACCCGCAAGGGTGCTCACCACTGCGCGCAGTGCAAAGCGGCTGCCCTGCGTGCGCACTTTCATCTTCGACATCACCATGGCGTTGACAAACGACCCCACCAGGAAAGCCAGGAACGAGGCCACGGCCACCCTCGGCGCGAGGCCGAAAATGGAGTGGAACGCCTCAACGTTGGCCCCCTCGCCGGGCAACAAATCCACCAGCGCGCCCAGCAGCACGAACAGGAAGTTCATGCCAAAGGCCATCCAGATCAGCAGCCGTGCGCGGCGGAAGCCCCACACCTCGGCCACCACATCATTGATGATGTAGCTGATTGGGAATACAAGCAGAGCCCCCGTGAAATGGGCCGGCCCAACCGTAAATTGTTTCAATGCGAAAAGGTTTGCTGCCATCAGGCAGGTGGTGAACAACGTTGCCAAAATGCAAAACAACACGCTCACCTTTTGCGTCTTATTCTTCATTATCTTGTTTTGTTAAAGGGGGTTACCAAGGACCCCTGGGTTAATAAAATCGGTTGCAAAGGTACGACTTTTTTTTCACATGGCAACAAAAAAAATTGGTAACGTTCAATTTCAAACATGTCTGCAGTACGGCAGCCCGCCTTCACAGCACACCTCTATCCCATTGAGAAATTGGCATGTGAACCACCTTTATGACCATCTCACAACCCGATTCGGTCAATCGGCCACTTCCATCCATAGGTGCGGCATTCCCGTCCGCGGGAATGGCAGACAACAGGCAGCCCTGCCTTAAAGGATGGTTAATGGAATCAACCCCAGCGGGGACAGACTGTATGCAGCCAGATGGCCACTTATTCATTGTCACCTGCTGCATTGTTCCTTTCCAATGACCGGGCAGGTATCCAAAATCCGATGAAAACAATCCCCATTTTCGCAAATCCGCCCTTTCCGCCCTCCTCCAGTGCATCTCCAGTCGTTGGCGTATCCTCGTCACCCAGTTCTCTAATATTTATCTAAGGTTCGAGGAAGAAATGAGGAACAACTGAAAAAGAAACGTCCTACAACGAGCGAAGGAAGAGAGCAGCAGCGCTGTCGCCGTCGGGGACAACGAGGTAACGGTCAGCAAAACGCCCGTAGAGCATCACGGTCGTGTTGCCAGTCCAACGCCGATGATGGCACGGAGGCGGACGGGTAGGATGCAAGGTGACAAATTGGCACACGGCGGGAAAATTGGCATAAAAATTGAGAGGAAAGAAGACTGAAAAAAATGCGACGAGTCGGATGGCGACGAACAAATCCATCACCACCTCTTCGCCTTACGATTGTAAATAAAAAAATGACAACATATTATGAACGGCAATTTGAATGTGCAGACTGAGAACATCTTCCCAGTCATTAAAAAGTTCCTTTATTCAGACCATGAAATATTTCTGCGCGAACTGGTGTCCAACGCCATTGACGCTACGCAGAAGCTGAAAGCCCTCTCTTCGCGCGGCGAGCTGAAGGGCGAGACCGGCGACCTGACCGTTGAGGTGGAGGTGGACAGCAAGAAGAAGACCCTCACCGTGAAGGACCGCGGCATCGGCATGACCGCCGACGAGGTGGAGAAGTACATCAACCAAATAGCTTTCAGCGGCGCGACGGACTTCTTGGACAAGTATAAAGACGTGCAGGAGAACCTGATTGGCCATTTCGGGCTGGGATTCTATTCCGCCTTCATGGTGGCCGACAAGGTGGAGATATTCTCCAAGTCGTACAAGGACGAACCCGCCATACACTGGAGCTGCGAGGGCAACCCAGAGTTCACCATGGAAGAGGACAAGAAGCACACTGAGCGCGGCACTGACATTGTGCTGCACATAGCGGACGACTGCAAAGAGTTCTTGGACGAGCAGCAAGTGCTGCAACTGTTGCGAAAGTACTGCCGCTTTATGCCCATCCCCATCCGCTTCGGCGATGAGAGCGTGTGGGTGGACAGCGAGACGGAGTTTGACGAGGTGGACGACGGCAACGGCGGCAAGAAGAAGCAACCCAAGCGCGTGGAGAAAAAACAGCCCCGCATAGTCAATAATACGGAGCCCGCATGGAAAAAGAGCCCTGCCAATCTGACAGACGAGGACTACAAAAAGTTCTACCACGAGCTCTACCCCATGAACTTTGAAGACCCCCTGTTCCAGATACACCTCAATGTGGACTATCCCTTCAACCTGACGGGTATCCTATACTTCCCCAAGGTGCGCAAGACCATCGACCCCACACGCAACAAGATACAGCTGTATTGCAACCAGGTGTTTGTGACGGACAGCGTGGAAGGCGTGGTGCCTGACTACCTGATGCTGCTGCACGGCGTGCTGGACAGCCCTGACATCCCGCTGAACGTCAGCCGCAGCTACCTGCAAAGCGACAGCAACGTGAAGAAAATCTCCTCGCACATCAGCAAGAAAGTGGCCGACAAGCTGGAGGAGATGTTCAAGAACGACCGCAAGGACTTCGAGGACAAGTGGGACGACATCAAGATATTTGTCGAATACGGCATGCTCACGGACGAGAAGTTCTGCGAACGCGCCATGAAGTTCGCCTTGCTTAAAAACACTGATGGACAATACTTCAGCCTTGACGACTACCGCGAGAAGATTGCCCCCCTGCAGACCGACAAGGACAAGAACGTGATCTATCTCTATGCCAACGATGCCGAGGAACAGCACGCCTACATTGCCAAGGCCAAGGCGAAGGGATACGATGTGCTGCTGATGGACAGCGTGCTGACGCCCCACTGGGTGAACCTGCTGGAACAGAAGAAAGAAAAGAGCCGTTTTGTGCGCGTGGATGCCGACACTGTTGAAAAGCTTATTGCCCACGAGGATTCCATCCCCGAGAAGATGAGCAAAGAAGACCAGGAGAAGCTGAAACCCATCATCGAAGCCGAAGTTGACAAGCAGAAATACACCGTGCAGATGGAAAGCATGGAGAGCGACGACCAGCCCATGGTCATCACACAGAGCGAATTCATGCGCCGATACAAAGAGATGGCAGCCACAAGCGGTGGCGGCATGGGGTTCTACGGCGAACTGCCCGAGAGCTACAACCTTGTGGTCAACATCAATCACCCGCTCATTGAGCAGGTGTTGAAAGAGACCGACAGCGAGAAACAGAAACAGCTGGTCCACCAGCTTACCGACCTCGCACTGCTGGCCAACGGTCTGCTGAAAGGCGAAGCCCTGACGCAATTCGTCAAACGCAGCATCGACATGATCTGACCGGACTGACCAAGAGAGAATAGTAAAAAAAGAAACGGATGTGCCCATCCGTTTCTTTTTTTTCATTTTTTTGAAAGCGCGAGCCTCCGACACGCTGAATGTGTATTTGCATGATGCCCCCCCTCTATAAGTGCGGGTTATTGAGGGTCTGCCTCGTCGAGGCAACTTATAGGAGCCCCCCGTTATTTTATCATCTCATCGTACTTCCTCATGCTCGGAATATTGTCCGGTTTGATATCTTCGAGGGTGAAATCCTGGAACCGCGGAGCCTCGTTGACATTCTCCGCACCTTTTTCCCTGTTGTCGGTGAAAGCCATCACCTCCTCCTCCGTGATGCCGATAGCCTCCATGTTGTGGCGGTTGTGATAGCGCATGGTGGCAGCCACGTAGGTCAGCCAAATGCGGCGCGAGTGGATATTGGAGAGGATGCCCCGCACCCGCTCGGAGCGTATCATCTTGGCAGCAATAGTGCCACCCTCATATTTCTCGGGGTTGAACTTGATGTCCTGCACCGCTTCGTCCACTTCGTTCACAAACTTGTTCCAGTACTCCTCCACCGAGTTCATGGCCGAGAAGCACTGTCCCACACAGTCGATAAACTGGACGTTACCCATATTCTTCCAGGTCTCGATATTGTTGGAGAAGATATTCTCCGCCGACCTGTCGTGGGAGAGGAACTGGACGGCGTAGCCGCGACCAATGAGGGCACGCAGTTCCGCCTCCGGCATGCGGTCCAGCTCGTCCACGGATTTGTTCAGCAGCCATACTGCTATGCTGTCGTTGACGGCCATGCGCTCGGCACGCGCATCCATCGTACGGGCAAAACTCTCAATATTGCTCATCACCATCATGGCCGAAAGGCGACGGTCCTTGGCACGCTGGTGGTTCTCCGTCATGCGCGAGGCTATCAACGTAAATGTCAGCGAAATGGTGGTACCGATAATAATCATCCCTATCTGTTTCCAGAATCCATTACGGGAGTCGAGCATCACCCGCGGGGGTCTAATTGGCAACTTAGTCATAACTACAACAATTAAACAATAAACAAATATATGGCGCGGAGGTCTCCGCTTTTCATTTTGCAAAGATACACATATTTTTCCAATCAAAGGGAAAACCTGCACAATAAAAAAAATATGTGCGCGTTAATCCGACAGACAATAATCGCAACACAACATGAAAAGGAATATAATCATCACCGGCGGAGCGGGCTTCATTGGCAGCCATGTCGTGCGCCTCTTCGTCAACAAATACCCCGAATACCGAATCGTCAATGTAGACAAACTCACCTATGCCGGCAACCTTGCCAACCTGCGGGACATTGAGGATGCGCCGAACTACCGCTTTGTCAAGATGGACATCTGCGACTTCGAGGGCATACTCAACCTCATGAAAGAGGAGCATATCGATGGCATCATCCACCTTGCCGCCGAGAGCCACGTGGACCGCAGCATTGCGGACCCCTTCACCTTCGCCCGCACCAACGTCATGGGCACCCTCTCCCTGCTGCAAGCCGCAAAGACGTATTGGGCGTCGCTCCCCGAGCGGTGGCAGGGCAAGCTCTTCTACCACATCAGCACCGACGAAGTCTACGGGGCCCTGCAGCTGACCCACCCCGACGGCATTGAGCCCCCCTTCAGCACACGGGCCTCCAGCGCGGGGCACCACCTGGCCTACGGCGACACCTTCTTTACCGAAGACCTCCCCTATCGGCCCCACAGCCCCTACAGCGCCGCCAAAGCCTCCAGCGACCACTTTGTCCGCGCCTTCCACGACACCTACGGCCTCCCCACCATCGTCACCAACTGCAGCAACAACTACGGCCCCTACCAGTTCCCCGAAAAGCTCATCCCACTGTTCATCAACAACATCCGCCACCGCAAACCCCTTCCCGTATACGGCCAAGGGCTCAACGTGCGCGACTGGCTCTACGTCGAAGACCACGCCCGCGCCATCGACACCATCTTCCATCGCGGCGCCGTGGCCGAGACCTACAACATCGGCGGCTTCAACGAGTGGAAAAACATCGACATTGTCCGCACCCTCATCCGCACCACCGACCGCCTCCTGGGCCGTGCCGACGGCGAGGACATGAACCTCATCACCTACGTTGCCGACCGTGCCGGCCACGACCTCCGCTACGCCATCGACAGCCGTAAACTCCAGCGCACCCTCGGCTGGGAGCCCACGCTCCAGTTCGAGCAAGGCATCGAGCTGACCGTCCGCTGGTACCTCGACAACCAGCAGTGGCTGGACAACGTCACCTCCGGCGACTACATAAAATACTACGACCGCATGTACTCCAACCGAACGGGCACCCCCCTTGGCAAGTAATCCCCTCGGCCGTCAGCCACCCTTTCACCATGCAGGAGACAACGCACAACATCATATTCGACTTCGGCAACGTCCTTGTCCGATGGGAACCCCAGCGGCTCTACCTCCCCTACTTCCGGGGCGACGAGGCGCAATACTGGTACTTCTGGCGGCACGTCTGCACACAGCAGCTCCGCAACCGTATCGACGCCGGCGAAGACCAACGCCAGTGCATTGAGGAGCAGAAGCGCCTCTTCCCCGACTACGCCGAGCCGTTGGACATGTTCATCACCCGCTGGCAGGAGACCCTCCCTGGCGAGATGCCCGGCATGCGGGCCCTGCTGCAGCAGCTCATTGACGACCCGTGCTGCCGGGTGTTCGGCCTCACCAACTGGTCCATGGAGACCTTTCCTCTGGCGCGGCAACGATTCGGCATTCTCCAGCTTATAGACTGCTACATCGTCTCCGCCGACGTGCACCTCGTCAAGCCCGACCCCGCCATCTTCAGGCTCGCCCTCCGCCGCTTTGGCATCACCCCTTCCACAACCACGTTCGTTGACGACAACCCCGCCAACGTCCAAGCCGCCACAGACCTCGGCATGAAAGGCATAGTGTTCACCAATGCCGGGGACCTGCGCACCGAACTGGCGCAAAGCGGGATTTGGTTTTCACCCTCCCGCCATTCATTTTAGGGCGATTACCCACCCTAAAAACAATTATTTTTGCACTGAATGAAAAAAAAGTTGTATTTTTGCAAGTCGTTATAATAAATAGCATCCCTTATAACAGCTCAATACATTAACACATTAACGAATCAAAATAATACAACATGAATAAACTCAGACTCCTTTTCAAGCATTTTGCCTTTAATTTTATCCGTCGTTACAGGCGCAACCCCGCTTCAAGATGGACTATACTTGTTATAGACCTTTTCGCCCTTCTGGTGGCCTTTGCTGTAACCGACCTCTTCCGGCTGCGCATGTCGGACTTCATTGACTGGCCATCGCTCATCTTTAAATACTGCTTCTTTGGGGTCATTGCAACAATTTTCTATCTTATCATAGGCACCTACCGCAGCATCATCCGCCACTCAGGCATGTACGACATCTACAAAGTCCTTGCCTCCAACCTGGCTGCCGCCCTCATTCTCATTGCCTTCAACTTCATCAACAACAACCATCCCATAGTCACCAACCGCTACACACCCGCCTATAGCGAAATCCTCATGACATTCTCCCTACAGATTGTCTTCATGATTAGTATACGGCTCGCCCTACAGAACATCTACAACGACTACATCCGCCGTCAGCGCCCCTCCGTCAACATTATCATCTACGGAGCTGGCAGCGCAGGAACCATAGCCTACAACGCCCTCATGCAGGACCGCAACCACAACTACCGCATCGTCGCCTACATCGACGATGCCCGGCAGAAAAAAGATGCCGCACTCAACGGCATCCATATCATGCAGCGTAGTGACGTCCTCAACCAAGACTTCATTAAGAAAAACCAAGTCTCCACCCTCCTCATCGCCATCCCCTCCATTAAGTTAAGCTACAAACAGGAAATCACCAACATAGCCCTCGACCTTGGTCTTAAAGTCAAATCCGTCCCCCACATCAGCAAGTGGATTAACGACTCCTTCACCTTCAACCAAATTCAGGACATCAAGATTGAGGATCTCCTTGAGCGTGAAAGCATCAAGTTGGACAACACCAACATCGTCCGCCAAGTCTACGACAAAATCGTCATGGTCACCGGTGCTGCCGGCTCCATCGGCAGTGAGATTTGCCGACAGCTCACCCAATACCACCCCGCCAAAATCATTATGGTCGACCAGGCCGAATCCCCCATGTACGACCTCCAATTCGAATTGCGCAACACCGCTCCCTACAACAAGGCTGTAGACAACATGGTCTTCGTCATAGCCAACATTAAGGACCAACCCCGCATGCAGCAAGTCTTTGAGCAGTATCACCCTCAAATCATCTACCACGCCGCCGCCTACAAGCACGTTCCCTTCATGGAGGAGAATCCCTACGAAGCCCTGCTTGTCAACGTCTTCGGCACGAAGAACATTGCCGACCTTGCCATGCAATACCACACCGAGAAGTTCGTTATGATCTCCACGGACAAGGCCGTCAACCCCACCAACGTCATGGGTGCCACCAAGCGCATGGCCGAAATCTACATCCAGAGCCGTTGCGGCACCGACACCCACTTCGTCACCACCCGTTTCGGCAACGTTCTCGGCTCCAACGGCAGCGTCATCCCTCTCTTCAAGAAACAGCTCTCCGCCGGAGGCCCCCTCACCGTCACCCACCGCGACATCGTCCGCTACTTCATGACCATCCCCGAAGCCTGCAACCTCGTCCTTGAAGCCGGGGCCATGGGCGGCGGCGGCGACATCTTCGTCTTCGACATGGGCGCACCCGTCAAGATCTACGACCTTGCCACCAAGATGATACAGCTTTCCGGTCTCAAGAACATCCAAATCAAAGAAATCGGACTGCGTCCCGGCGAGAAACTCTACGAAGAACTCCTTGCCACCAAAGAGAACACCCTGCCCACATACCATCCCAAGATTCTCCGTGCCTCAGTGCGCAAATATGCAGCCGAAGAGATTGACACGCTCTACCAGCAACTCCGCGACCTCATGCCCACCTTCGACGACATGAAACTCGTTGGAAAGATGAAACAGATTGTGCCTGAATTCCACAGCCAGAACAGCATATTTGCCCAGTTAGACAAGAAAGAAAACGCATAAACCCCATTGCATTTTTATTTTATTAACAGAGCAGGCACAATAAAAGTGAAGAAACTCAGTTACCTCAGTTGCGATTAGAAAGGGGAAAACGTCATCCACTGCAATTATCCCCACGCAACAAATACTAAAGAGCAAAACAAACAAAAAACTCAATAACATGAAAAAAATGTTTTTAGCATGCCTCATCGCCCTCATGTCGATAGGCGTAGCAAATGCACAAGAGCAAAAGAAAGAGGCCACAGAGGCCCAGCACGGTCCTAAGATTGTTTTCGCTGAGCGCGAACACAATTACGGCACCATCCAGAAGGGCGGCGATGGCAACTGTGTCTTCACCTTCACCAACACCGGCGACGAGCCCCTCATCCTCAGCAGCGTCCGTGCCAGCTGCGGCTGCACCACTCCTAAATGGACCCAAAAGCCCGTTATGCCCGGCAAGTCCGGCGAGATTGGCGTCCGCTACAACACCAACAACACAGGTGGATTCACCAAGACTGTCACCATCACTTCCAACGCTGTCAACGAAGCCCGAGTAGTCGTAAAAATCAAAGGCAACGTTGTCCAAGAGAAAAGCAACTGATTAATTGAAAATAGGACGAAATGAAAGGTGGAAAGTGAAAAGTGAATAATAGTTTGCACATCCTTTTCACTTTTCATCTTTCATTTTATAGTATTAACACATTAGCACATTTCAAAAACCATGCCCTCCATTTCTAAAAAAGGACTTGAACTGCCGCAATCGGCCATCCGCAAACTCGTTCCCTTTGCAGATGCAACCAAAGCCCACGGCATCCACGTCTACCATCTCAACATTGGCCAACCCGACATCGAAACCCCTCAGGGAGCCCTCAAGGCCCTGGCCGAAACAAAAATCAAGGTGCTGGAGTACAGCCCCAGCGCCGGCATCATGAGCTACCGCAAGAAACTCTGCGAGTACTACAAGCGCAACGGTATCGACATCACTCCTGAGCGCATCCTCGTCACCACCGGTGGCAGCGAAGCCCTCCAAATGGCTTTCACCGTCTGCCTTAACCCCGGCGACGAGATTATCATCCCCGAGCCTTACTACACCAACTACAACACCTTCGCAAAACTTTGCGACGCCAAGATTGTCACCATCCCCAGCGACATCAAGAGCGGTTTTGCCCTGCCTCACGTCGAAGAGTTCGAGAAGGCTATCACCCCGCGCACCCGCGCAATCATGATTTGCAATCCCAACAACCCCACTGGCTACCTCTACTCCAAGGAGGACCTCTACGCCGTAGGCGCACTGGTCAAGAAGTACGACCTCTTCCTCTTTGCCGACGAGGTTTACCGTGAGTTCTGCTATGACGGTGCCGAACACTTCAGCGTCCTCAACCTCCCCGGTTGCGAGAACAATGTCATCCTCTTCGACTCCGTCTCCAAACGCTACAGCGCTTGCGGTGCCCGTGTGGGATGCCTCATCACGCGCAATAGCGAGGTCTTCTCCTACCTCATGCGTCTGGCCCAGGCTCGTCTTTCGCCCCCAAGCTTTGGCCAAATCTTTGCTGAAGCCGCCATTGACACTCCTAAGGAGTATTTCGAGGCCGTCGAAGCCGAATATGTTGCACGCCGCAACGTAGTGGTTGAAGGCATCAATAAGATTCCCGGCTGCTTCTGCCCCATGCCCAAGGGTGCTTTCTACACTGTCTGCGAACTCCCCATCGACGACAGCGACCATTTCTGCCAGTGGCTTCTCACCGACTTCCAATACAACGGTTCAACGGTCATGCTCGCCCCGGCCACGGGCTTCTATGCCGACCCCGAAAATGGTCGTCATCAGGTTCGCATCACCTACTGCCTCTGCATCGAAGACCTCAAGGCTGCCATCAAGTGCCTTGAAGAGGCCCTCAAAGTATACCCCGGAAGGACCAACTAATACCACCTTCCTTTCAACCCCATCAACGCCCGTCGCTCACCACGCAACGACGGGCATTTTTTTTGGTCTATAGGTCATTTTGCAGGATAAAATCTCCCGAGACGCTTGTTTTCAGTAGCGTTTTCGGCAGTCAAGGTGCTTGGAGGACATTTTAACAAAAAAAAATCGTCAATAGGTCAATTTGCAGGATAAAATTTATCGGAAGGCAGAGATACACTACCTTTGCAGGTGTTCAAGACACACAAAAAAGGTAGCAAATGTACAAGTTGAAATGTCCTGCGTGTGGGGATACACACACGGTAAAAAACGGAAAACGGAAAGGAGTCCAGACATATGTCTGCAGAGAATGCGGATACCAGTTTCGAAACAATGAAAGGTTCTCGCAAGACGGCATATGGAGAAGTTACCAGTATGGGAAACAGACAGTGTCGGAATTGGCATCCTCCTATGGGGTAAGCGACTCGACAATCAAGCGACGTCTGCGAGGGGTGGCGATGAAGTGGGTGCAGCCGCAACTTTCTGGAGAAGGTTTCGTCCATATTGATGCCACCTACTGGGGACACAACTGGGGAGTGATGCTTGCCCTGGACGATGAATCAGGCAAGCCATTATATCTGGAATTCATTGCACACGAGAAGGTACAGGACTTTGTGGATGCCGTACGCAGCATAGAGGGGCGCAACTATGTCATAAAGGGAATCGTGATAGACGGGATGAAAAGCCTGTTCGACGAGTTCGGGAATTACAAGATCCAGATGTGTCAGTACCACATGATACAGATAGTAAGACGATACCTTACCCTGCACCCTAGACTGATTGCGGCCAGAGAACTGAATGACTTGGTCGGTGGCATAACGACCAAACGGGGTGCGGACTTTGAGAAAGAATACAGGGAATGGAAGTCCAAGTGGAACGAGATGCTAAACAGGCGCTCTACATTGAAGTCCGGGAAGAGGCAGTTCACCCACAAACGGCTGCGCTCAGCCATGCACAGCGTCGACTTCTACCTGCCTTACCTGTTTACCTATCAGCAGCCCGGATGCGAGGGAATGCCCAACACCAACAACAAAATAGAGGGGACATTTACAGACCTGAAAAAGAACCTCAACAACCATAGTGGGATGTCAAAGGAGAACCGCAAGCGGTTCATCAGTGGGTTTTTCTTGGCATTGTGTGAAATCTAACATGTCATAACACAGGAACGGCCACCTCCTCG
>ONJQ01000009.1 GCA_900318175.1 uncultured Bacteroidales bacterium
GATGGTCTCAAGAACCTCGCGAACTGCCTGCAAGTACTCGTTTTCGCCCGGATGTTTGGCTTCCAGGTTAGCCATAATTTCGTTTACTTTCATGATATTGAATGTTTTGTATTAAACAATTGTTTTACTTTGGACTAACAAATATACAACTTTATTTTGACATAGAATAATTTTTTTTTAAAAATTTCTTATTTTCCACTCTAACACCTGCGCAGTCCAGTATTTTACATTGCACCGCCGCGATAGGAATCCCTGCCATGACTCTTCATAACCCCCGTCCCTCAATCCACATCTCGAACCAACCGCACCGACAGACGGAAGCAACGCGGGTTGACTACTGAGGCATAGACACGTCCATCGTAAAAATAGACGTAATAAGCCTCCTTGTCCCCCTTGGGGGTGGAGGACCAATACAGGCCCGATTCCCCCGGGTGTGGCGGATTCTTATCCCACTCGTAATCCGCGGCAGGCAGAAAGACCGCACCCTCACCCTGCATTTGCTCCCACTCCTCGCGGGTGTAAACATTATCCTCCCAACTGATACAACCGGGACTGAACACCAAACCCTCCGGTGTCTGCCACCTGTCAGGCAGCAATACCATTCCATGCACTTTGTACACTGTTGCTGTCCCCCGCTTGAAGGCTGCATCTTTTCTGTACAACAGCAGGTACTCCCATTCTGACTTTCCCAATGTCCGCCATCCTGCTTCAGCATAATTCAAATAATTACCCCAATCGAAGAAAGAAGGATACTGACTATTATCCATTGAATTGTTCCCAGGTTTGTTTCCTGTCCCCCAACCAAAATAGCCACCGTAATCCCACGGATTAAGCACAAAATTGCGACCAAGCGTGGCAAGATTTCCCGGTGCGAAACACACCCTTTTTTTTATAGCCTATAGAAAAAGTGGAAGTGCTGGTACCCTCCTGAGAGTCCGAAGAATTATTCTCAGATTGTTCTTTAGTGCATGCTACAAAACATAAAACAAATGCCACCCAAAACAACGGTGCAAGAGCTATGGGTTATCTATTTGTCTTCATATCGAATATGTATTTTCATGCCAAACGCAAAACCTACATATCCATCCTACTCTCCGCCAGCTCTTAGTCGGCTTATGCTCAGACTCTACAGATAGCAGGTCGTGACAAAGTTCTGTATCCGTGGGCGCACGTAGTCACGCTCCTCTATGTGGGCCATGTGGGCCACATTCTCCAGCACCATAATCTCCGCGTAGCGTGCCTCAAGTGCTTGCGAGAGGGCAAGCTCAACCGGCAGGCGCGGGTCCTTCTTGCCGAAGATGAAGAGCACCGGCACTTCCAGCTGTTGCAGCACCCTCAGCCTTGAAGGCCGTGCTGCCATGCCGCGCTGGGCGGCAATGATGCTCTCCGCCTTCGTCTCCAAGCATTGGTCCTGAAGGTCCTTAATCTCCATCGTCAGCGCCACCCTGTTCTCCGGGCAGAACAGCGGCGGGATAAAACTCACGATATAGCTTGCGCGGTTGGCCATCACCTGTTCGCAGGTAGCCATGCGCCGCTCTATGGCCTGATCCGTGTCGGCCATCGCGTGCGAATGCAGCAGTCCCAGTCCCCGCAGCCTGTGGGGGAAAAGGTCGGCAAAGGCCATGGCCACATAGCCTCCCATCGAATGGCCGACCATCACGCACTGCTCCACCCCCGCATCGTCCAACACAGCCTTCACCGCACGTGCCATGAAATCCATCGTGTGTACCTCGCCGAAACATTCGCTGTAACCGTGACCCGGCAAATCGATAGTTATTACATGCATCGTCCGCATATACGACAGCACATACGAACTCCATATATCCAGATTCTGAAGATAGCCATGCAGCAAAACCAATGTCTGCTCATGCTCCCTTCCCTCATCGCGGTAATGCAACGTATGTTCTTCAAAGACAATAGTCCTATGCTGTTCCATCAAGTGACAATTAATGTATTTTACAGAAAGCAAAGATACACCTTTTTTTTGACCTACCAAAACCTTTTAACAAAAAAAATCTTACTGCGGTGCCTTTCCCATTCTTGCACAAGGTTTTCCGACGTGTGGCCAAAACCTGCTACCCGAGCACACCGCGGCGGCGTTTCACGCCGCCGCGGGCCAACACAACCAAATAGCAGACCTTTGCAGGGCAACAAGGCCATCCATCCAGAATGGAGCATGACGACAGCCACCTGTCGCAATGGCTCTTCCCCATTACCGATGAGGGCATAAAACAATTCCAATGCACAGCAACACTCCAGTAGCAGCAAGTTCGCTCCTTGCCGTCCATTTGTCCGATCGTGCCAGTATCATTTATCCAATGAAAAAGGAAGAAATGAGGAACAAATGTTAGAGAACTGACCTAAAAGGAGTGGAGGAAGAGCGAAATGGCAGATGGGAAAGGGCGACGGACCTCCCGAAAAGGGACTATTGGAAGGAGACTTCGGCCTGGCAGGGGGTGAGGCCGCGTTTGAATTTGGTGTTGCCGTAGGCCGCCACATTGATGCGGTCGGGGTCAATGCCCTGTGCCACTATATAGCTGCGGATGGCTTTGGCGCGGCTCAATGAGAGGTCGTAGCTTTGGCGGTCGTCCGTGCCGGGCACGTTGACGGAGACTTTGACCGTGCTGCCAGCATGCTGCCTAATGAAACGGACCACGTTGTCCAGCTCGGCGCTGGCCATGGGCAGCAGTCGTGCGGTGCCGGGGTAGAACTGCACAAGGGGCATAGGCAGGGGGGCGGCAAGCTTTCGCAGCTCGTCGAGGTCATAGCCCCGGAAGGCCACCGGGGCCTGCGTGCGTGCGGCCACGGAAAAGGCGGGGACATAGAGCCAGTCGGCAGTGACCAAGGCCACATAGGGCTTGCCCTTGTAGAGACGGAGGGGCATGAGGGTGTCGAGAGCCTCCTCGGCCAGATGGTGCACCGTCCGGCGGTTGGCGGGGTCGACAATGTCCAATCCGCGTGCCACGTCGAGCACCTGCGACAGGTTGAAGGTTACGGTGCGGTGGGCGTCAGCGGTGTCGTGGTCGACGGTGAAGGTGCTGGCAGCATAGTTGCCGCCGTGGGGCGAGCGAGAGGTGAGCAGCAGGAGCTGCTCATCGGCCATAAAGGCGACGGAGGCCTCGTCGAAACTGCCGTTGCACTCGCGCCCCAGGTTGACAGGGGTGCTCCAGTGGGACCAGTCGCCAATATCATTGCGGGAGGCGGTGTAGACATCGCCATAGCCCAGACCGCGGGCGTCGGTGACGAAGTAGAGGGTCTTCATGTTGCGGCTGAGGAGCGGGCTGCGCTCACAGTAGGGGCTGTTGACAGGCAGACCCAAGTTGACGGCTTCGCCCCACTGGCCGTCGTGCCAGGGGATGAAGTAGAGGTCCGTGGCCAAGGCCGTGTCGCCATGGAAGTAGGCGCCGGACTCCTGCACATTGTGCCCGCCGGGGCGGTCGGAGGCCAGCAGGAGACCGCTGCCGTCAGGCAGCATGTAGGCATCCGTCTCGACGTAGAGGGTGTTGACGGGCCGCGGGAGCGGCTTGGGGTCGGTCCAGAGGGTGTCGTTCAGCACACGGGCTGACCAGATGTCGTCGTTGATACCGAGAAGGACGCGCCGACCGTCGTCGTAGAAGCCGAAGGCGGTGACGGGGGCCGTGGTGCCTAAGATTGTGACGCGGCCGGCGGGTACCCAGGGGTTCTTGCCCTTGGGGCTGCGGCGGGCCATGGCCACGGTGCCGTCGGAGGTGCCTCCAGCCGAGGGGACGGTGTAATAGAGGCGGGTGCCGTCGGGGTGGGCAAAGAGGTGGTGCATGGGGCAGGCGGAGAGGAGCGGCGTGCGGTGGCCATGGCCACGCTCGGCCAAGAGGGCGGCGAGCTCGTTATACTCGCGCGTATTCAGTTCTTCAAAGCAGATGGCGAACTGCTGCAAGCGCAGCAGGGCGTTGGCCCACTCCTTGCGCGCTATCTGGCCTTGAAGGACGCGTTGCAGGGCCACGAAAGCGGCCTTGCGACCCATGCAGAGGTGTATGCAATCGGTCATGCGGTCGATGTCGGCTTCGACAAAGGGCTTAGTAAGGTCAAAGGAATCGATGACGGCGCTGCGTGCCAGGTCGGAACGGACGGCCATGAGGAAGGGGTAGTCGGGGTTGTCGGCGGCAAAGGCGGCGATGGGCTGGCGGTTGCCGTCGGCGGAGAACCAGCTGTAGTACTCTTTGTAGACGGCGGAGTAGTGCTCATCGAGGGGGAAACGCTGAAGGTAGAGGGTGGCGGCCTCCTGGTTGTGGTCGACCATGACCATGCGGCGCAGGGCGGCCAGCGCACTGTCCGCCAAGGGGCTGTCGGAATGGGTCAGGGCAAACTCGGCATAGTCCATCGGGGTGCGGAGCAAGCCATAGTCCATGGATTGGAGGGCTTGCAGACGGGCAAGGGCGTCGAGATAGTCGTCGCCACGGGGGTAGCGTTTCAGGTAAGAGGCATAGGCTGTCTGGGTGTTGGCCTGACAGGCGGCATAGTAGGCAATGCGGCTCTTCTGTCGCATGGCGGCATGCTGCATGGCGCTACTGGCCGGAAAGCGGGCGGCGGCGGTGTCGACGGCGGCATCGGTGTCAAAGGCGGAGAAGTAGCTGGTGGCCAAGCGGGAGAGGGCCGCCTGGGCGGAGTCGGCTTGGGCGGTGCCGGGATGGCTGAGGAGGAATTGATAGTAGGCCTCGATGGTGTTCTCGTTGCAGACCTGGAGGTAGTCGTCGTGAAGCTGGCAGGCGCGGATGCGGTTGGTGATGGCGCTGTTGTCGGCAAAGGTGGCGAGGTAGGTCTCCCGCTCCATGGTGCCCATGGCGGGGGCATGGGTGCGGACGTAGAGCTCGGCCTGTTCGATGACGGTCTGGTGCTGCTGGCGGATAAGGTTGAGGGTGATGCCTTTCTTGATGAGCTTTTGGAGGTCGCGATAACGGCCACGGTCCTGCAGCCAGGCGGTGTAGAGAGCCTCGGCACGGACCAGGTGGGTGGCGGCGGTGGCGAGGTTGCGCTGGGGGCTGTCCGGGTGGGAATAGTAGCGGGCCAGGTCAATGAGGTTGGCCACATCGTCGGGGTTCTTGGCGTAGGCACGGCTGAGGGTGACGTAGAGTTGGCGGAACTCTTCGGTACGGTCGACCTCCTGCCCCACCACGACGGTGCAGAGCAGCACGGAGGCCATGAGTATCAACAATCTCTTCATGCTGGCAGGGGAATGGCGGTTAGAAAGTCAGGCTGCCCAGGATGGACTCGAACTCCTTGGCCATCTGAGGATAGGTGGCCTTGGTGGTTTCGAGACGGAACTCGACGATGGTGTTCTGGACTTTGAAGTAGACCATGCGGAACTGGTAGTCGCGCTTGTCGTTGACATTGGTGTAGGCACCGATGTAGCCCATACCGCCCGTCTTGGGCAGGCCGAGGCCTGTGGTGTAGTCCTTGAGGGGCTGGTAGGGTTCCTGCACATAGCGGTCGTAGACATAGTCGTAGATGGTGCCGGTGTAGTTTTTGCGGACACGGATGCGGAGGTAAGGAAGCGCGGTGTCGCCCTTGGAGACGACGATTTTGGAGGTGTAGTAGTAGTGATAGAGGGTGGTGTTCTGGTCAATCTTCTGGGTGCTGAGGAAACGCCACTTGCTGGGGAATGTGTATTGCACACGGGTGCCGGGAATGGCTACCTGAGCCTGGAGCGTACCGCAACAGGCAACAAGAAGCAACAGACCGACAAGCAGTCGGCGCACAAGGGCGGAATGGGATGAGGACAGCTTATTCATAATTATTCAAGGTTTAAATATTTTTCGTAAAAGGCAATGAGCTTGCGGGTTAGAAGCTCGGTGCTGTAGGTGTCGGCCACCAGGCGGCGGGCATTGGTGCCCAGCAGGAGACGCATGGAGGGGTCGGAGACACAGCGCTCAATCTGTGCGGCAAACTGCTCGGGGGTGTCGGCAATGAGCAGGTGCTGACCGTCGACATAGGGGATGCCCTGCGCCCCGCAAGTGGTGGTGACCACGGCTTTGCCCGCGGCCATGGCCTCGACAATCTTGACCCTTATGCCACTGCCACTGAGCAGGGGGACGACGTTGATCTGCTTGGAGGCGATGAACTGCATGGCGTCCGGCACCTCGCCCACCATGTGGACCCCCGGCAGCTGGAGTGCCAGAAGGTCGTCCGGCATGCGACGGCCCGCCAGATGGAGGGTGAGGGAGGGCATACGGCTGTGGACAAGTGGCCACACCTTGTCAAGGAACCAACGCACACCCTCCTGGTTGGGGAGCCAGTCCATGGAACCGAGATGGAAGAGGGTGTTGGGCTCCTCGGGCTGGGAGGCGGGCGGTGCGGGGTTGATGGCAAAGGGGATGGTGACGATGGACTTGCGGCAGCCCTGGGAACGGAAGTAGTCGGCATCGATGTCGGTAATGCAGATGACGCCGTCGAAGTCGTTGACATGCTCGCGCTCGTAGGCTCCGAGGGTGAGGGCAAGATGCTTGATGTACCACCGCTTGAAGGGGTTGCGCTCGCCCTGAGCCATGCGGCGCCATATATGGTGCTCCACATTGTGGGCACGGAGGAAGAGCGGCGCCTTGCTGTGGCTGCGGACAATGGGCACGTAAGGGGCCAGGAAGATGCTTTCGAGATGGATGATGTCGAACTGTTCCTCGCTGAGCAACTGGGCCAAACGCGCGGCAAAAGCCTTGCTGACAAAACGGCGTACATGGTAGGAGTCGGCACAGAGCAGGGCAAAGGCGGCATCGAGGGGATGGATGGAGAGGTCGACGTAGACCGATTCGAAGCGTGTGGCCTTGCGGTAGGAGTCGGGGATGCGGTCTTCCAACACGGGGTGCTTGTCGGTAGACATTGCAAGAACCTTCACTTCGCACCCGGCAGCAAGGAGCCCCTGGGTGATGCTGTTCATGGCCAGGGTGCCACCATCGACAGGCGGGAAGGGAGGTTTGTTGCAGAGTTGGAGTACCTTCATAGGGAGAGGGTATTACTCGGTGGGCAGGGCCTTGAAGCCTTTACCCATAATCTCGGCACTGTCGATAACGTTGACAAAGGCCGTGGGATCGAGGTTGCGGAGGTTGGAACGGAGCTTGACGAAGTCGGCACGCTCCATGGTGACGTAGATAATCTTGCGCTCGGTGCCATTGTAAAGGCCCTCGCCGGTGATGCAGGTGCCACCACGGTTGAGTTCATGGAGGATGTATTCCTTGACAACATCGTGCTTGTCGGTGACGATGAAGGCGGTTTTGTAGCTCTTGATGCCGTCGACAACAAGGTCGATGACCTTGCCTTCGATAAAGATGATGATGATGGAGTAGATGGGGAGACGGATGTCGCCAAAGGCAATGAGGGTGGAGAGGGTGATGCAGCCGTCGACGATGGTGACGAGGGTGCCAAGGCTAATCTTAGTGTACTTGTGGAGAATCATGGAGATGATATCGCTGCCGCCACTGGTGGCACCGCTGCGGAATATCATGCCGATGGCCACACCGTAGATGAGGCCGGCGACGACGGTGTTGAGGAAGTAGTCGGGCACGAACCACATGCCGTCGTGGGTCTGCACCATGTTGAGACCTTCGATGGCGTTGGCGACGATGGGGCCGTCGTGGATGACGGGGTTGTAGCCCCACACCCAGCTTTCAATGGCGTAGGTGAAGCCGAAGATGAGGAAAGTGGAGATAATGGTCTTGACACCGAACTTGGGGCCGAGGACCCACGTGCCGATAATGAGCAGGGGGACGTCCATACAGATGGCCCAGACGGAGATTTTGCCACCCCAAAGGGTGCTGAAAACGTTGGAAAGGCCGTAGGTGCCACCAGGGGCCATGAGATAGGGGTTGACAAACATCACATCGCCCACGGCAAAGAGGGCGCTGCCAAGAATCAAGAGCATGTAGGCAATCACTTCTTGCTTAAAGTTCTTCTTTTCCATTTAGAGTTTTGTTATTTTATCGTGTTGTTTTATTGCATGTTGTAACATTCCACACACAAGGCATGGAAAATGCAAAGTTACGAAAGTTATTCGGTATATTGAGTTTTTATATAAAAATAGCCGTTGTAGTATTTCTGCACACCTGACACACCGCCCAGATTTGTCACTTTGCTTATGGTGCAAATGATACATAGGTAGGGTCTATACCATCTCTTTTGAGAGCGCGACCTTTCGCGGCGCAGCATCTGCGTTGCCGATTAACTCCACAGTAGGTGCGGGGTACTTGAGAGTCTGCCTCTACGAGGCAACTAACAGATGTCTACAATAGGGGATCTCCAGTTTTTGTATATATGTCGCGTCCCTTTGGGACGCAGCTCCCTGATGTCTGTGTGCCACGGCACTGCGCCTTCGGCTTGTACCATGTTATTAAAAGTCCCACCTCTACGAGGCGATTTATAGAAGTCACCGTATTGTGATTCTATATTAATTAATCACCCCAACGGGGTGGGATATGAATAACACCGTACGAAGTGCGGTGATTATCTGTGGCAATAGAGCGCGTCCCGACAGGGACGCGACATGAAAACACAAAAGCACCCTTCCATTGTTCTTCACCCCATGAGTCCTATCATCGCCTATGGCTCAATAAAGACGGGCATTCCTTGCCGGCGGCTTGTTGCCTTTGCTCTGGCAGCTGCGGAACCGCTCACAGGAGTGGAGTTAGGGTGGAACCAGGGTGAGGACACTCCGCCCCTCCCCCCACTCTTTTTCATGCGGGGGTAAAAAAAAAAGACTGGGCGGTGTAGTATTTTGGATAGTTGTTACGTTATTATTGGCGTGAGAACAAAGAATCCTTTTGATGAGCTGCTCCACCGCTACCGCGGGTTGCTGTTTTCCCTCTGTAGCCATTTTCGCCACAGGGGGCTGGATACGGATGACTTGATACAGGAGGCGACCATCGCCTTGTGGAAGAATAGAGAGCGGCTGCTATCGATGAGCGGCCCCTCGCAAGCAGCACTGACTTGGAAGATAGCCCGCAACGCGGTAATCGACACCCTGCGGCGGATAGAGGACAGCGAAGCACTGCCCGAAAGCTACGACCAAAGGGAGGAGGACCGCTCGCTGGTGGAGGAGCTGCACGAGGTGATTGCACAGCTGAACGAACCCGACAGGACCATCGTGACAATGAAACTGGAGGGGTACTCGTACAAGGAGATTGCCCTAAAGCTGGACACAACCGAGAAGAACGTGAGTGTGAGACTGGTGCGCGTGAAAGACAAACTGAGAAAAGAAATGACAAAATAAAAGATATTATGAACGAAGAACGTTTTGAAGAGATCTGGGAGAGAGCAGAGGCTGAACAATACGGCCAACGGCTGGCAGCAGAGTACCCCGCCTGGCGTACACGGCGCAACCGCATGGCAGGCGTGGCAATGCTGACGCTGGCAGCAGTGGGTATCGGCCTGCCCCTGTGGCAGACATCGCTCCAGCCCGCCCACCAAGAGGAGGGTTACACCGTTGCCTACTGCAACCGCCCAGACATCGCCGACCAATACTGGGCCAACATGGCAGACGAACTGCTGATGAATAGCTGATAAAAAAAGATGACGATTATGAAACGATTATTATTGATAATACTGTTGCCGCTGGCGTTGCTTACCGGCTGCTCCCACGAGAAGAAGGAGTATTCGGTGAGCGAGCTGTACCAACACTATGCCGAACGCCAGAATCTGAACGTTGCCCAGGTCGAGGGATTCAGCCTCAACGACTCGGTAAGTGTGGAGGTGATACTGATGGAAACCGACGACGAAAATGTCTGGCAACAGCTGAAGGAAGAGTTCAACATACAAGGCGACGAGGGGACGGTGAGCTGGCTCGGCAATTCGGACAACCCCGCCGTCCGCACACAATGGACAGGCATACCGGTGATGCGCGTCATTGCCTCGCTCGACAAACATACCATCGGCATCTACCGTATCGACAATGAGATGCAGTACGACGCCATTGTGGATTACCAACTTGAGAAAACAAAAAAAGGAATAAAATAAAGAATTACATCAATATGAAAAGCACATTCAAACTCACTACGTTGCTGGCGACATTAGTTCTCCTCACCACTGCATGCGAGAAACCCGAAAACCCCACCGGGAACGGCAGCAACAACAGCGACCCCAAAGAACGCACCATTGTCTACGCGGTAGGTGAAAACGAAAACCGCACGACCCTGAGAAACGAAGGCGAATGGGATGTCCTGCTGGACCAGTTCTGCAAACAGGCACAGGAGGGCAGCGAGGTGGTGTTCTACAATATGAGCCAAACGACCTACCTCCAAAGCAAAGGAACTTCCAAGACCAACAGAACCATCACCACCACCAGCCGTGACGAGATGAAGCAATGGATGAAGGACATGGAGAAGCAGGGCCTCACGGTGAGGGTCACCTACAACGACTCCACCGGGACCTGGCACGGCGAAGCTTACGCCACCGCACCAACCACCAACACCAATGACATGATAATAGGAACGTGGCGCTTGAACTGCATGGTGGTGACCCAGACAGACGAGAATGACCAACTGGTGAATAGCGACCTATTCGCTCCCTTTGAGGGCAGCACGATGTACTACAGGTTCTACAACGACGGCTCGATGACGATATCTGTTGTCAACAGTATCGACAGCGTCACCGACTCGGGTACATGGAGACTCACATCCGACGGTGAACTCAGCTCGGAGATGCTGCCCAACGGCGTGAACTGGAATGTGAACTGGATTTCCCCCTATAGCATGATTCTCTCGCGCAGCGACCTCGGCACCGACAACGGGAACTATTTCTACCAGTTGCAGTTCGATGCGGTAACTACAACAAAAAAATAAAAAAAATCACGCCCATCTGTAGCTTTTCACCGACTTGTTACGTTCTTATGGGCGAAATCAATCAAGCAAAACAAATCAATCAAATTTATTAATCAAATTAAAAAAGCACAACCATGAAGAAGAAACTTTTCATCATCGCTGCCGCCGCCATGTTGCTCGGCATGACCGCCTGCCAAAAGGAACAGATCACCCCGAACAATCCCGGTAACAATGTTACCAACACTCTGGTGACCTCCACCTCTGACCTGATTAGTACTAACTGGACTGCCAACCTCAACCTCACCGACCTGCTGTTTGCCATGACTGGCATGAACCTCAGCGACTTTGGCTGCGACACCGTAATCGGTTTCGACTCCGCCCTGGTCTTCCACATCGAATTTGACTCCAACTATGCACACCTCACCTTCTCGGAAAACATGGACGTTACCAACGTGACCGAGATTGCCGGCGAATACAGCATCGAGCAGATTGAGCAGATGAACTTCGCCTATGTATATGACCCCGCCACCCACACTGGCACCCTCACTGCTGCAGGTGTTGACGAGAACAACAACCCCATCAACTACCAAATCGCTTTCACCTACAGCGAGACCGACGACACCATTACCATCAACCTTCTCTTCGCCAACGCCGAAGACGAGGATACGACAATCAGCTTCCCCCTGGTGTTCCACCGCGATATCTAAAATCTGAGGAATCTATACTTCGGCGACTGCCACTGGAATAACTCCATGCGGCAGTCGCCTTTGCTTTGTACCACAGACAAGGGAATGGGATGAGAGCAAAAAGCATGATGGGGAAGATGGCAGAGCGGCACTTTTGGGATGATAGGCGCAGATTGTAGCAAGATATTTTTGACAGAATCAAAAGAATTCGTATCTTTGCATATCATTAATCCCCTGCAAAGAACACTAACACATGAACAATATCAACATCGTCGGAGCCACAGAGAACAACCTGAACAACATCTCGCTGCAGATACCCAAGGGTAAGATTACGGTGTTCACCGGGGTGTCGGGGTCGGGAAAGTCATCGTTGTGTCTCGACACCATCGCCGCCGAAAGCCGCCGCGAACTGAACGAGACATTCCCCAGTTTTGTGCAACAATATCTGCCAAAGTACGGCCGCCCCAAGGTGGAACGGATAGAGAATATGCCCGTGACCATCGTCATCGACCAGAAGAAGCCGGCCAACAACAGCCGCTCGACTGTTGGGACCTACACGGACATCTACGCCTTGCTGCGACTGCTGTTCTCGCGCATTGGCGAGCCCTTTGTGGGGTACAGCGACACTTTCTCGTTCAACCACCCTTCGGGGATGTGTCCTCGGTGCAGCGGACTGGGCGAGGTGACGGACTTGGACATCCACAAGCTGGTGGATTTCGACAAGTGCCTGAACGACGAGGATGTGATACACTTCCCCACCTTCACAACCGGGGCATGGCGGTGGAAACGGTATGCCTACAGTGGCCTGTTTGACCTGAACAAGAAAATACGCGACTACACAAAGGAGGAGATGGAGCTGCTGCTCTATTCGCCACAGATAAGGCTGAAGAACCCGCCGGAGAACTGGCCGAAGTCGGCTAAGTTTGAGGGGCTGTACCCACGGATGTACCGCAGCATTATCACCACCAAGGAGGGCAAGCGGCAACAGAAGGTGCTGGACGGGATGACCTGCACGAAGGAGTGCCCGGAATGCCACGGGACACGGCTGAACGAGCGGGTGAGAAGCTGCCGCATACAGGGGAAGAACCTGGCGGAGGTGGTGGCAATGCCCATCAGCGAGGCGTTGGGATTTGTGGACAGCATTGAGCACCCCTTGGCAGGAGACCTGCGCAACGAGCTGCACAAACGGCTTCAAGCATTGTGCGACATCGGGCTGGGATACCTCTCCCTGAGTCGCGGCACAGGGACACTGAGCGGCGGCGAGGCTCAGCGCATCAAGATTGCCAAATATATAAACTCGGCACTGACGGACATGGCCTACGTATTGGACGAGCCGAGCGTAGGGCTGCACCCGCAGGATATAAGTCGGCTGAAGGAGTCGCTAAGGCACTTGCGCGACCATGGTAACACGGTACTGATTGTGGAGCACCACCGCGAGATAATAGCCATGGCAGACCACGTTGTTGACATGGGACCCGGAGCGGGAGACCACGGCGGAGAGATTATGTATGAGGGGGACTACCAAGGGCTGCTGGCCTCGGACACCATCACGGCACGCATGCTGCGACACTGCACCCCGATGAAGAGGAAGGTAAGAGAGCCGAAGGGGTGGTTCCACATCACGGATGGCTGTCTGCACAACCTGAAGAATGTCCATGTGGATATTCCCAAGGGGGTGATCACGGTCATTGCCGGAGTGGCGGGGTCGGGAAAGAGCTCGCTGATGGAACATTTCATGCAACAGGAGACATCGCCCTTGGTGTTTATCGGGCAGAAAAACATAGGCATCAACCTTCGCAGCACACCCGCAACCTATCTTGACATCGCGGACACGATAAGGCGGCTCTTCGCCAAGGAGGGCGTCGCTGAGGGTGAACGGCAGAAACGCCCCAGCATACAGCTATTCTCGTTCAACAGCCAAGGGGCATGCCCAGCGTGCAAGGGGAAAGGGGTCATCGTGTCCGACATGGCTTTTATGGAGAGCATCGAGACGGTGTGCGAGGAGTGCCACGGAACGCGCTACAGCCATGAGGCTCTGGAGTATCGCTACCATGGGAAGACAATAGCCGAGGTGATGGACTTGACGGTTGAGGAGGCTATCAGCTTTTTCGACAGGCAGCCCTTCCAACCGCAACTGCGGATGCTGCAAAAAGTGGGACTGGGATACCTGCACCTGAACCAATCAATGAGCACATTGAGCGGCGGGGAGCTGCAAAGGGTGAAACTGGCCGACCGGCTATACAGCACAGCGATACACCTGTCGTCAACCGAGACACGCCTTTCGGCAGGACACACCTACATCATAGACGAGCCAACGGACGGACTGCACCTGGACGATGTGCGGCGGCTGATGGAGCTGTTTGACGAGATGGCCGATGCAGGGAACACGCTGATACTGATAGAGCACAGCCTGGATGTGATGAAACAAGCCGACTACCTGATAGAGCTTGGCCCCGGAGGTGGAGACAACGGAGGACGGCTGCTCTATTGCGGCACACCCGATGCCATACTGAACGCACCCCAGTCGGTGACAGCACCCTACATCCAAGCCTCCCTGCAATAAGCCAATAATCCTAAACAAAAAAATCCATGACAGCTGAGGCTATCATGGATTTTCTTTCTATACCTGAGCGACAGACGGGGTTCGAACCCGCGACCTGCGGCTTGGGAAGCCGCCGCTCTGCCAACTGAGCTACTGTCGCATTGGGGATGTCTGATGGGTGTTTCTTTTCCAACAGACACCCCGAATAACTCGCCTTTTACTTTTTTATTGTATTCGGACGAAAAAAAATTCATTTTTTATTAGCGACGACGGCCACCGCCATTGCCGTCACTACGGCGGCGTTCAGAACCTTCGCGACGAGGGCCACGGTCGCCACCCTCACGGCTTTCGCGACGGGGACCACGGTCACCTTCGCGACGAGGGCCACGGGCAGGTCTCTCCTCTTCGTAGCCTTCGGGTTTAGGCAGCAAAGCCTTGCGGCTCAGCTTCAGCTTGCCGTTCTTCTCGTCGACAGCGATAATCTTCACCTTGATGATGTCGCCCTCTTCGATGAGGCCTTCCAGAGTGTCGGTACGTTTCCAGTCATACTCGCTGATGTGCATCAGGCCCTCTTTACCGGGCAGGAATTCCAGGAATGCGCCGAAGTCGACAATGCTGACCACCTTGGCATCATAAATCTGACCCACTTCGGGGACGGTGCAGATGTCCTTAATCCACTTGATGGCTGCCTCGATGCTCTCCTTATCCTGCGAGGCGACATCGACAATGCCGAGGTCACCAACTTCCTCGATGTTGATAATGGTATTGGTCTCAGACTGGATTTTCTGGATAACTTCGCCACCCTTACCGATAACAGCACCAATGAAGTCTTTGGGAATCTGAATCTGCTCGATGCGGGGAACGAAGGGCTTGTAGTCCTCGCGGGGAGCGGGAATGGTGCTCTCAATATGGTCAAGGATGTGAAGACGACCTTGGCGAGCCTGTTCCAAAGCCTTGGCGAGCACATCGTAGCTGAGGCCGTCGACCTTGATATCCATCTGGCAAGCGGTGATACCGTCGCGGGTACCGCAGACCTTGAAGTCCATGTCGCCAAGGTGATCCTCGTCGCCGAGGATGTCGCTCAGCACAGCCCATTTGTCACCCTTGCTGATAAGACCCATGGCGATACCGGCAACAGGCTTGCGAATCTTCACACCGGCATCCATCAGAGCCAAGCAGCCGGCACATACGGTGGCCATGGAGCTTGAGCCGTTGGACTCAAGAATGTCGGAAACCACACGGATGGTATAGGGGCACTCCGTCTCGGGAGGAAGGACCTCCTTCAGCGCACGCCAAGCCAAATGACCGTGGCCCACCTCGCGGCGGCTAAGGCCGCGGTTGCCCTTCACCTCGCCAGTGGCAAAGCCGGGGAAATTATAATGCAGCAAGAATCGGCGGGTGCCTTCGATGACGGCTCCATCAATAATCTGCTCGTCAAGCTTGGTACCCAGTGTGACAGTGCTCAACGACTGCGTCTCACCGCGGGTGAAGATGGCGCTGCCGTGGGCGGAAGGAAGGTAGCTCACCTCGCTCCACAAGGGACGAATCTCATCCAGCTGACGGCCATCCAGACGGCTGCGCTCGGCAAGCACCATGTCGCGCATGGCCTCGCGCTCTGTGTCGTGGTAGTAGCGGTCAATCATGAATTTTATTTCGTCGGTCAGGGTCTCCTCTGTATAGTTGGCATCGATAAACTCCTGCTTGATGGCCTCGAAGCCCTCTTCGCGCTGATGCTTGTTAGCGATACCCTGTTTGCTGAAGTCGTAGCACTTCTGGTACACGGCATCGTGCAGACGCTGGCGCAGTTCCTCGTCGTTCACTTCGTGGCAATACTCGCGTTTCTCGGTCTTGCCGGCCTCGACGGTCAGCTCAGCGATAGCGCGGCATTGAATCTTGATAGCCTCATGGGCAGCCTTGAGGGCGTTCAGCATCACCTCTTCGCTTACCTCCTTCATCTCGCCTTCCACCATCATGATATTCTCCTCGGTGGCGGCAACAATCAGGTCAAGGTCGGCACGCTCGATGTCGGCCATAGGAGTGTTGATGACATACTGGCCGTCAAGATACGACACGCGCACCTCGGACACGGGACCATTGAAGGGGATGTCCGAAACGGCCAAAGCCGAAGCGGCAGCCAGAGCTGCCAACTGGTCGGGCATAGTGTTCTTATCGCCCGAAATAAGGGTAATTTGCACCTGCACCTCGGCATGGAAATTGTCGGGGAACAAGGGGCGCAGAGCGCGGTCCACCAAACGGGCAATGAGAATCTCATGCTCCGAAGGGCGAGCCTCGCGTTTAAAGAAACCGCCGGGAAAACGCCCCATAGCGGCATACTTCTCTTGATAATCCACGGTGAGCGGCATGAAGTCAACGTTCTCTCCCACCTCTTTCTTCGCGCACACAGTGGCCAACAGCATCGTGTCATTCATCCTTACTACCGCAGCACCGTCGGCCTGCTTGGCAAGCTTGCCAGTTTCAATCTCGATCATGCGGCCATCGCCCAGATCGAATCTCTTTGTGATAATGTTCATTTTTTCCTTTATTATTTCTTTGTTCCGCTACGCGGCGCACCGTGCGTCGCGCATCATGCCCTGCACCCCATCGGCCTGAAGCCTCATTGTGCCGGGCTATGTTCAGTTCAAAAATCGTTTGTCTTTTTCAAAAAAGGCTCCCCAGAGAACCCAGGGAGCCCAACCATAACCAAATAAATATGAAAAACTATTACTTCCTTAAGTTGAGTTTCTTGATGATGGCACGGTAGCGCTCAATGTCAACATCCTTCAGATAGTCCAATTGACGACGACGCTTGCCGACCAGCGACACCAATGCGCGCTCGCTCACTTGGTCTTTCTTGTTCTTCTTCATCAGTTCAGTGAGATGCTGAATTCTGTAAGTAAACAGAGCAATCTGAGCTTCAACCGAACCAGAATCTTTTGCGCTTTTTCCGTATTCTGCGAAAATTTCTTCCTTCTTTTCTTTTGTCAGATACATTTCTTAGTCGTGTTTATTCGTTTTATTTTTGTCCTTTTGTTTCTTTGAAATCGGTTGCAAAATTACAACTTTTTTTCCACATAGCAAGCTTTTTCTCCAAAAAAGTTGAAATTTAACTCTTGTTAGGAAAGTCAGGAGACTCGCTGAAAAATTAACAATCTTTTTTTCAGCAAAATAAAAAAAAAGACGTAACTTTGCAAATCTATTTACGTACAACTACACACTAATGGATTTTTGGGACATTCTACTGATTATTATTAAATTTGCAGGGGCTGTAGTAGTGTTTATCTACGGCATGAAACTGATGAGTGAGGGTCTCCAAAAGGTTGCCGGTAACAAAATGCGCAGCATAATGGGCAGAATGACCAACAATACCTTCAACGGTATTGCTACCGGCGCAGCCGTCACCGCAGCCATCCAGTCCTCCACTGCCACCACTGTCATGGTAGTCAGTTTTGTCAATTCCGGTCTTCTCACGCTGGCCGGCGCCATAGCTGTAGTCATGGGTGCCAACATCGGCACCACCATCACCTCCTGGATCATCCTCCTTGGCCTGGGCTGCAGCTCCGGAGAATTCGTCTTCCCGCTCATCATCTTTGCGCTTGCTGCTCCCTTCCTGCTCACCAAAGGCGACAAAGCCAAATCCATCAGCGAATTCATCATCGGCTTCGGCATCCTTATGGTTGGAATCCAATTCCTACAGGACGCCATGCCCGACCTCAGCCAGAACCCTGCCATCCTTCACATGATGAACGGCTGGTCCGATTGGGGCTTCTGGCCCATCCTTATTTCTATTGTAATCGGCGCTGTGCTCACAGTCCTCATCCAGGCCTCCGCCGCCGTTATGGCCATCACCCTCATCATGACCGCCAACGGCTGGATTGGGTTCGACATTGCCGTGGCCATCATCATGGGTCAGAACATCGGCACCACCCTCACCGCCAACGTCGCCGCCAGGCAGGCCAACTCCGCGGGCAAGAAAGCCGCCCGCGCCCACTTTGTCTTCAACATGGTCGGCGCCATCCTGACCCTAATCATCCTTTACCCCGAACTCAACCTCATTGCCTACCTTACCGAGCTCTTCTCCGGCCACGAACCTGCTTTCGACTACCATCTGCTGCCCGTTGCCCTCGTGCCCCTGGCCATCACCATCTTCCACACCTTCTTCAACGTCATCAACACCGTCATCCTCTCCTTCTTCATCCCCCAGTTCATCAAGATTGTCAACCTCATGGTCAAAACCCCGCCCGAGGAATCCGAGGACGAGTTCCGTCTGCGCTTCATAAGTGGTGGCTTTACCAATACCGCCGAGCTCAACCTGCAGGCTGCTCAAAACGAGATACAGAACTTCTCCAAGCGTATGCTGCGCATGTTCACCTTCCTGCCCAGCCTGCGCACCGCCAAGGACGACGACGAATTCAACAAAATCTTTGAACGCATTGAGCAGTATGAGGGCATCTCCGACCGCATGGAAATGGAGATAGCCAAATACCTCACCAAAACCGCTGCCGCCGACCTCTCCTCCGAGGGCTCGCAGCGCGTCTCATCCATGCTCCGCATTGTCGACAACCTCGAAAGCATAGGCGACATCATCTACCAGATAGCCATAACGCGCAAGAACAAACGCGACGCCGCCGTCCACTTTGACCAAGGGCTCAACGACAACCTCAACCACATGACCCAGCTGGTCCAAAGCGCCCTCGACATCATGGACGACAACATCCGCAACGACGACCACCACATCAACCTCCAGGCCGCCTACAATGCCGAAGAGGAAATCAACCACTACCGCGACATCCTCCGCAAACGCCACCTCGACGCCCTCAAACTCGGCGTTTACGACTTTGCCATCGGCAATGCCTACAGCTCCCTCTACGCCCTCTACGAAAAGCTTGGCGACTACATCATCAACATCTCCGAAGCCATCGACGACAGCGTCAAAACTGCCTCCGTCCTCGGCGACGCCGAATAAAAACCCAAAAAGACAACATCCATTCAAACACCACGATACTATGGACACATTAAAATACAACCTTCGAGGCGTTTCCGCTTCCAAAGAAGACGTCCACAACGCCATTAAGAACATCGACAAAGGCCTCTTCCCGAAAGCCTTCTGTAAAATCATTCCCGACTACTTAGGCGGCGACGACTACTATTGCAACATCATGCACGCCGACGGCGCCGGCACCAAATCCTCCCTCGCCTACCTCTATTGGAAAGAGACTGGCGACATGAGTGTCTGGAAAGGCATTGCCATCGACGCCGTGGTCATGAACCTTGACGACCTCCTTTGTGTGGGCGCTGTGGACAACATACTCCTCTCCTCCACCATCGGCCGCAACAAGAACCTCATCCCCGGCGAGGTCATCAGCGCCGTCATCAACGGCACCGAAGAGTTCCTGCAACAGATGCGCGACCTTGGTATCGGCATCTACCTCACCGGCGGCGAAACCGCCGACGTGGGCGACCTTGTCCGCACCATCATTGTCGACTCCACCGTCACCGCCCGCATGCGCCGTGCCGACGTCATTGACAATGCCCACATCCACGCCGGTAACGTCATCGTGGGGCTCGCCTCCTACGGCCAAGCCACCTACGAGGACCAGTACAACGGCGGCATGGGCAGCAACGGCCTTACCTCTGCCCGCCATGATGTCTTCTCCAAGCACTACGCCCAGAACTTCCCCATGAGCTACGACCACAACCTCCCGTCCGAAGTGGTCTATTGCGGCAGCCGCCGCCTCACCGACCCCACCGAGGTGCCCGGCGTCGATGCCGGCAAGATGGTCCTCTCCCCCACCCGCACCTATGCCCCCGTCATCCGTCGCGTCCTCGACCAGTACCGCGCGCACATCAGCGGCATGATACACTGCAGCGGCGGCGCTCAGACCAAGGTGCTCCACTTCATAGACCATCTGCATGTGGTCAAGGACAACCTCTTCCCCGTGCCTCCCCTCTTCCGCATGATTCATGACGAGAGCTCCACCGAATGGAAGGAGATGTACAAAGTGTTCAACATGGGGCACCGCATGGAGATCTACACCGACGAGAACACAGCCCAAGGCATCATCGACATTGCCCGTAGCTTCAACATCGACGCCCAAGTCATCGGACACGTCGAGGCCAGCGACACCCCGCAGGTCACCGTCGCCACCGAGAACGGAACATTCATCTACAACAATTAAACACCCTCAATACCATGGCATCAATATTTTCACGCATCGTAGCCGGCGAAATCCCCTGCTACAAAGTTGCCGAAACCGACAACTGCCTTGCCTTTCTCGACGTCAATCCCGTAGTCAAAGGCCATGTCCTCTGCATTCCCAAGAAGGAGGTCGACTACATCTTCGACCTCGACGAGGACCTCTATTGCGACCTTCAGCGCTTTGCTCACCGTGTGGCCCGCGGCCTCAAAAAGGCCTGCCCCTGCGTCAAAGTGGGTGTCGCCGTGCTGGGTCTCGAAGTGCCCCACACCCACATCCATTTGGTACCCATGCAGACCGAAGCCGACCTCAACTTCCATCATCATGTCAAGATGGAGCCGGACGAAATGCAAGCCCTGGCGCAGAAGATTGCCAGCTGCATAGAATAACACCTCTCGCAACAAACAACGGAGGATGCCCCAACAGGCATCCTCCGTTTGCTTTTTCCCCTTGCCTTGCAACTCAACCCGTCTGGTTTCGCTCCTCCTCCACTCGTTATAGGTCAGTTCTCTAATATTTGTTCCTCATTTCTTCCTTTTTCATTGGACAAATAGAACAACAAATGTGAGCCAACTGACCTACGACGACTGGAGGAAGGGATACTATGCCCATTTAAGGCGCAGACTGTTCAGCACGACACTGACGGAGCTGAAGGCCATCAAGGCCGAAGCCCACATGGGGGTAATCTGAAAATCGAACACAGGACTGAGTGCACCCGCGGCGAGGGGGATACAGATGACATTGTAGATAAAGGCCCAGAAAAGGTTCTGACGGACGGTGCGCACAATGCGTGCCGAAAGGTGCATGGCCTCGGGTATGCGACGCAGGTCGTCGCCCATAAGGGTCACCTGGGCCACCTCCATGGCCACATCGGTGCCGCGAGCCATGGCTATGCTCACATCGGCGGCGGCAAGGGCCTGGGAGTCGTTGATGCCGTCGCCCACCATGGCCACACAGTGGCCCTGCTGCTGAAGTTGGCGGACAAGGTCCTCCTTGTCCTGTGGAACAACGCGGCTGCGATAGTGCTTGATACCTGCCTGGGTGGCCCAGTAGCGGGCAGCATCGTCGCGGTCGCCGCTCATCATGTAAAGCTCCACCCCTTGGGCGTGCAACTGGTCTACCGCCTCGCGGGCATGGGGCTTCAATTGCTCGCGTTGCCCAAAGGGAATATCGTCAGTCTGTGTGGTGAAGTCGATAGTCTGATTGGGGATGGTGAGGGTACCCGTCTTGTCAATGACGAGGGCGTCGATGCGGTGAAGCTGTTCAATGGCCGTGGCGTCTTTGACCAGAATATTCTTCTGCGCCGCCTTGCCAATGCCCACCATCAGAGCTGTGGGGGTTGCAAGCCCCATGGCGCAGGGACAGGCAATGACCAACACGGAGACCGCCGAAAGGAGAGCATGGGGCAACTGGGCAACGCCCCCCAGAGCCAGCCAGAGAACGAAAGTGAGCAGGGAGATGCCGACCACCACGGGGACAAAAACAAGGGCCACACGGTCCACCACGCGTTGCACAGGAGCCTTTGAGGCCTGGGCCTGCTGGACCATGCGGATGATGCCCGAAAGGACGGTCTGTTCGCCCACGGAGCGGGCACGCATGACGAAGGTGCCTTGGCGCACAAGAGTACCCGCCAAGACGCTGTCGCCTTTCTGCTTGGCAACAGGGAGCGGCTCGCCGCTAATCATGGACTCGTCTACATAGCCCTCGCCGCTACGTAGCACACCGTCGACAGGCACCTTGTCGCCGGCACGGACTTCGAGCAGGTCGCGTGGGCGGATGGTGGAGACTGGCACGTCAGAGACCTCGCCGTCCATCACAAGGCGGGCAGTCTTGGGGGCAAGGCCCATCAAGGCACGGATGGAGGAGGCTGTGCTGCCTTTGGCACGTTCCTCAAGCAATCGGCCAGTGAGGACGAAGGTAATAATCATGATGGAGGCGTCGAACCAGACATTATTCTCAATGCCGCGCGAAGTCCAGACCTGCTCACCCCAAAAAGTATTGAAGACACTGAAGAGGAACGAGATGGAGGTGGAGAGAGCCACAAGGGTGTCCATATTGGCACTGCGATGACGCAGTTGTGTCCACGCGGAGCGGTAGAACTGACCACCACAATAGAACATCCCGGCAGCGGTGAGGACAATGAGAATGAGGTTGCGCATCAATGCACTGCCCACAGGATGCCACAAAATAGAAATGGCCATGACGGCAACAGCAAAGAACCAGGCACAGACGGTGCGGCGGCGCAAGGAGAGGTAGGCTTCGCGTTCGATGTCGTCGGAGTTACGGTCAGGTTCGATGACAAGATCATAGCCGATAGCAGCCACTTCGCGTTGCATGTCGGCAAGGGTGATGACATCAGGGTCGTACTCTATAAGCGCAGAGCGTCCCGGTAAGGATACCGAAACGCTCTGTATTCCCTGCAGCGATGCCAAACGACGCTCGACATTGGCTGAACAGGCTGCACACATCATACCCACAACGGGGATGGTGCAAGTGGTAAGGGTTTTCATATCGAAAGATCGTAGCCGCAATCCTCGGCAGTCTCCTGAATCTGTTCAGGGGTCACACGGGAAGAGTCGTATGTTACTTCAACCTGTTTAAGCTCTACGCTGGCTTGCGCCTCTCCGACACCGTCAAGACGAAGCAGAGCCTCTTCAAGACGTTTCTTGCAGTTGGGGCATGCCATGCCCTCAACGGGGAAAAGACGTGTTTCCATGACTGACGACAAATTAACGTTCAACGGTGAGGATTTCGAATTGCATGGTCCCGGCGGGGACAACAACGTCGACGGTATCGCCGGCACGCTTGCCTAAGAAGGCCTGTGCGAAAGGCGAAGTGACGGAGATTTTGGCCTCTTTAAGACTGGCTTCACTCTCGGGGACTATGGTGTAGACCTGCTTAGCGTTGTTCTTGATATTGCGGATGGTGATCTTGGACAGGAGCAAAACCTTGGAAGTGTCAATCTTTGATTCGTCAAGCAGACGGGCGTTGGCGACAAGGTCCTGCAGCTTGGAGATGCGGGCTTCGAGGTGGCCTTGGGCCTCCTTGGCAGCGTCATACTCGGCATTCTCGGAAAGGTCTCCTTTGTCTCGTGCTTCAGCGATGGCAGCAGATGCAGCAGGGCGCTCAACAGCGATGAGGTGGTGAAGCTCGTCTTTCAGCTTCTGCAATCCTTCTTCACTATAATATTTGATTTCTGACATGTTTGATTTGAAAATTTGTAAAGTGAAAGCGTTTAAAAATTAGGAAAGGCTATGAAAGCCTTTCCTAATTAAGTTTTATGTGAATTCCCTCTTAGAATCGGAAGGTACCTCCGATGGCATGAGTGCCACGAAGATTGGCACTGGTACGGTAGGAGTAGTCGATGGTAAGATAGATGGGATTGTCACTGCCTTTCTTGGACAGGGGCACATCAACAGAGGCACCTGCGCAGAGACCGGTGTTGGCGGTGGTGCGAAGGCTCTCGTCGAAAATGTCGGTCTGGTAGATGTAGCCGCAACGAATGTTGAACATGTTGAGCATGCTGTACTCTAAACCAAGAGAGAAATTGTCCTTGAGGAAGGCGTTGGAGGTGAAAGCACCAGCAACAGAGAGGCGCTGGCTCAGAGCCTCGAACAGGAAATCGTAGGAGATACCGATGTTGAGGCAGGTGGGGAGCTCCATGTTGCTGGAACGGAACTCAGCAGTCATATTGTTACCGGCGTTGTTGACAAAGGTGAAGGACAAACCAGTACCATCATAACTGAAGGCAGGACCCCAGTTTTTCAGGCTGATACCGAATTTGAGTTCATCATTGGCACCGGTGACGTACTGAATACCTGCATCGATAGCGAAACCACTTGCAGAGATATTGTCAGTGGACTCACTGATGATTTTGATGTTGACACCACCACGAATAGAGGCCGTGAAGATGTGAGAGTAAGCCACATTAATATTCATAAGAGTGGGAGAGAATGTACCATTGATGGGTTCAGGACTCTCAACGGTGGTCTTCTCAATGTCGCCAAAGCCCATAGACATGAGGCTGATGCCCATGACACCACGGTCGAAAAGACGAATGCCAAGACCAAGAGCGTTGATAGAAGCACCGCTGTTAAGACCACGGACACCGCCATAAAGCATGGTGTTGGAGTAGGTGAATTCGAGTTTATTGACGTAACTGAGACCAGCGATGTTGGAATAGAAAGCATCCAGGCCACGAACATTGGCCACACTGGCACTTCCCCAGCCAGTGCTGCGGGCCCACGGGTTGATAAGCAACTCCGTGGCACCAGCAGTACCTCTACGCCTGTCGTTACCGGCCCAGACGGACTCGGCGGACATGAGTACCATGATGGCTACTACAGCAAATATTCTAATTATGTTTTTCATTTCTGTCATTTTTAAAGATTAACAAACAGTGCTTAGAATGTGAACGAGTTCAGGTCAACAGGACGCATGGTGCCAAACCATTTGACAACACGTTCGCCAATACCAGGAACTTTGAAATGGATGAGATAGACACCACCGGCAATGGGGATACCCGTGTGGTTGTGGAGATCCCAGTCGAGGGTGGTAGCAGTACCTGCCGTGGGGCCAAGACGACGGACCATGGTGCCATCAACAGTGTAGATGGAAATCACGGTACCGGTGGGGACATTGACAAAGCGAACTTTGGTCTCCAGCTGGCTGACACTCTCGTAGGCAGAATAGCTGTAGTAGGGGTTCGGGACAACATTGATACGGCTGAGGATGGAATCCTGATAGCTCTTGGATGCACCATCGCGGGTAGCCTGATTGGTCAAAGTAGCAATGTCGGAAGTGAGCTCGAACATATACATAGGATAGTTGGCATTCTGAACTTGGGCATTTTCGAACAGACGAACTGCGGAACCATTGGGCGAGAGGTAACGGCCATAGGGCGTATTGACATCGAGATCAACAGTCACATCGCAAGGCATGTCGATGGGGTTCTTGAACTGGAAGCGAGGACTGACCATGGGCATGTTGACCCAAGCGACCGAAGCAAAGAGCAGGGAAGCAGAGTCACGCTGCGGGATGAGAGAGGTGCTCTCACCATCAAGGATACCATGGAAGCAACGCAGACGATCGACATCGGAAACAGGAGTGAAGTCCATGAGGCGGTCGAGAGAACGGAGCATGCTGACGGCCCAGCGACCAGCATCGTAAGACGGGGTCTTGTAAGAGGTGACCACGGAGTTGCGACCGTTGACGATGTCATAGAAGGTCTGGTCGGTAGCATTCATCACATAGATGAAGTGACGGCCACCCATGACATAATTCTGAGTACCCTCGGTAAGGGCGAAGGTGGGATTCCAAAGCATGTCGGTACCATTGTACTGGATGAAACGGGAGTCTTCACCAAACATGATGTTGAGACGCTCACCAGTGGTGGTGTTGATAGCATAGCCAGGGAACCAACCCATACCGTCTTCGCTGATGTAAGCAGGATTGTTGACATCATCGACATCGGGGGCTACACCGAGTTCGGCAGCAGTACGACCCAGTTTGTCGACAGAAGCGTGGTGACGCATCTGGAAACGACGGGCATTGCCTTGGGACTGAGTGTGGTCATCGCACATCTCAAGAACCGGGCAGCGAGTCCATTTGGAAGTATCGCTGGTGAAGACAATACGAACGCTGGGGAGCTTGGACATATCATTGAAGTTAAGAGACTTGTTACGGAAGTTATCCATAGTCTTACGGACGATAGACCAGTAATTGTAAGTGCGGGCGAAAACGGAGCTAATGCGGCAGAGGCTGTCGAGTATATCGTTGCCAGCCACATAATAGCGATAGCAGAAACCAGGATGGAAGGGGAGTGTGGAGACAAGGCCGTAAGGAGCCCAACCACCAGATACACCTTCAAAGACTTGGAAACGGTCGACACCAACACTGGAGGTGATACCATTGGCAGAGAGAAGCTGACTCTTGAAATAGTCCTCATCAACATAATTCTCGGTGTAGCTGACCTCACCAGTAGTAGTGGTGAAGATGCTGCGAGTACCAGCAGCAAATTGGGTACCAGAGCGCACCCAGTTCTGCACCCAGTAACTATCATCATCGCTCACATTGGACAACCAAGGAGTTTCGTTGTTTTGGAAACGAACGTTGGATGAGATGAGTGAGTTATTGTTGATGAAACTTCCCCAATAACGGGATGCATAGTTCTCACTGTTCTGAGTGGTGATGGTGAGCGGGGTGGCAACACCTTGAGGATTGCTCAGAGCGACGGCAATACCGAGGTCAAGGAAGAGCTGCTCATTGAAGCGACCGAGAGAGAAGTCGGAACGGACACTCTCAACATTGTCATAGATATAAGGATTGGTGGCATAGGTGGGATCTTCAGGAGACTTGGAGATAACCCAACCGCAATCGTTGATGTTAGAATCTTGGTCGAACTTGATGATATATTTACCAACCTTGACACTCAGCGGGTCAATAACCTCGACATGGATAGGACCATAGTTCTCTTCATATCTGGGGTTGAGAATCTGACAAGGATTAGCAAGCATGCCATTACCATCGTTTCTCAGTTTACCAGCGGGTTTACCAGGCTGACCAGGAGCACCCATAAGTTCGGTGATGCTTCCCTCAGTAAGACGAAGAACAGAACCACCATTACCATAACCCTCGATACGGGTGATGTTGGGGCACATACCGAATTCGGCATTCACAACGGTACCACCATTCTCGGAAGAGGGATCGTGAGGAATGGCAACAATAGGAGTAATGGTGCGTCCAAACTCGTCTTTACGACCGGCAAGGTAGGGTTCCTTCTGGCCATCGAGTTTATCGGCCTCAACGGCAAACTCTTTGTAACGGTTCTGAGCGTATGCTATGCAAACGAAATAGTACTCTTTATTGTTGACGAGAGTAGCATTACGACCGGTTGCAAAAGCATCGGTCTTGATACGGAAGACATGCTGGATACCTTGGTTGGTACCTTCAACCATGATATTGGGAGTCATCAGACCCGTAGTGCTGTTACGAGTGTAGTTGACAAGGGTTCCAATAGGAAGGCTGGGATTCTCGTTGTAAACGGTATCATAGGTACGGGTTACAGAGTCGAAGGTGATGCTTTCAATCTCATCATAGAAGTTGCGGACGTCGCACTGAGCAACAAGGGCAGCCTTGGTGATGTCGCGAATGTCAGCAATGGAGACGTTGGCATCCTTGAGCTGATAAATCTGGAAGCCTTCGAATTTGTAGCTACGGTCTTCATCGGAATAGAAAACAGTGTTACCGGAACCATCAGTGTAAGAACGGACGATAGCAGGATCAACCTCAGAGTATTTCTCACCGTAGTTGTTGCTACCAGGATTGTCGTACTTAATGTAGAGGATGATTTCGTTGTTCATCTCCTGAGCAATGAGAGTAGGAGCATCGGGACCATCAAGAACCTTGAAGCAGTTCTCGAACAGAGCCTGGCAAACATCATCAATCTCGCGGAGAAGCTCAACGGATGAGAAAGCTTTTCCTGAAGGAGCTTGAGCAAAGGGAATACCTACAGTTACATAGTTCAAAGCACCGGGTTTCAGAGTGAAGGGGCCTGCAGACTGCATGAAACGACGGTCGGCGGGAGAGTTGCCAGCAGAAACCTCAGTCCAGTAATCAACATCATTACCATCAGTACCCCAGTGGAGAGGATCACTGTCGCCAGGGAACATGAAGTCGCAAGCAAATTCAGTGGTACCGGTAGTGATACCGTTTCCACCGTACTTCATGCGCTGGCCATTCTTCCAATAACCACGCAGGTAGTTGTAGTAGTCAGTAGCCTTGGCAGGCTCACCATTGATAGAGTTGGAGCTGTTGTCATAGTAAACGAAGCGGCGCATACCGAAACGCTCATCGTCAACGATGTTGTTACCAAAGTTCACACCATTGATAGCGCAGTTTCCAATAGCATCGCCAGGAACAAAGAACCATGCATTGGGATAGTAAAGGTCAGCATCGTCGGTAAGAGTAATAGTATCATAGGTGCCATCAGACAGACGATAGTGTTCGAGCTGCTGAGGATAGTAAGCACGCATCTTTGAAATGTCAATCTTGGGGTTGTCCTTGCCATCGGGATCCATATAGGGGCCCTGGAAGAAGTCGATACCAACTGCAGGAGGAATACCGGAATAAGAACCGGATCCGGGACCATCATCCTCATCACCATTGTAGCAGTAACCGAGACCACGTTTAACATCGCAACCGACGAAGTCATCATGAGCATAACCAAGGTCGGCATCGACCCACTGGCTGAAGTAAGTCTCACGGAGTTCATAAGTAGAACGGTTGATGATTTCGTAGGTGTAGAAAGTCATGTTGTTGATTTCATCATTGGTGGAGAAGGCGAAAGCCTGAGCGCGAATCTCCATACCAATGGGCTGACCGAGAGACTCGGTGTGGACGTTACCCATATCGTTGAATACCCACCAAATAGTCTGGTCACCTTTCAAAACCTGGTCGGAGAGAAGACCACCAACAACAATGCCGGCCTGGGTCTCAAGAGTGGTAGTGACGTGAGAAGTGTAGTCACGACCCCACTGAGCTTTCAGTGTACGGGGGCAAAGTTCATTGTTGAAATCATAGTAAGGATAGTCACCATCTTCCCAATTGTAGGCACCATCGTGATTGGCATCGAAGAAAGGAGCCAGATATTGAGACTGGTTGGCGTTGATACCGGAAGCGGGCCAGTTTTTGATAGTGGCGGAAACGGCATCGGGCGAGTAATGCTCATTGGGGGTAGCACCTTGATCACTATAGTCGAACATGGACATGAATTCCAGTACTTCGTTCTTAGTGATGATGTAGTGACGGTCGAACTGGTTACAAACGGGGAGGTCGACAGAAGCGGTCTTCAACTCAAGAGGACCGGGCCAGTAGTCGTCACCCTCAGAACCGAAACGCAGAGCAGCAATACGGAGCTGATCGTTGACGTCAGTACCGCCAATCCACAATGCAGCGCAGAAAAGAGGACAAGTGTTGCTGTTTTTGGGCAGGTGGTATTGCGCCACGCTACCATCGTACCACATGTTGCCATAGCCGTTGATAAGGGCTCTGACGTTGTTGACATTCAGCTCAGCGGTACTCTGTGCTCTTTTGCACACAGCGGCTTTGGACTGTACAGCGGCCTTGTGGGAGTTAGTCTTTTTACAGACCTTGCAATCCTCGGCAAACGAGGTCCCGGGCAAGGCGGTGAAAAGGAAAGCCACCAATACTAATTTGCTAAATATATTCTTCATATCTAAATATTTTTTTCGCGTTAGGAATTAGAACGAGTAAGCTATTGTAGCCATGAAGCGACGAGGAGTGGAATATCTCCAGTAACTGTTGTTCAGATAAAAAACTGAGTACATGTCACGGAAGGAATCAGGATCGAGATAACGCTCGATAACAGATTGGGTCTCGGGGTCGGTCAGATAGCCATTGTCGTCGGGGTTACCTGTGACAGGCCAAACACTGGTAGTGTTGCGGATGTCAAGAACGTTATAAACGCTAAGGGCAATGGAGAGCATGGATTCACGTTTACCAATCTTGATGGGGAAGCGCTTATCAATGACAAGATCCAGATAGAAGCCCCAAGGCAAACGAGCTCCGTTGTAGCTACCGACAATGGTTGACTGAGTGTTGCTGAAGGCCTTGGTGTAAGGACGACCAGACTGAGCAACGGCTGTGATATCAATACCGAAGTTTTCGAGCAGCTTGACAACTTCCTGACGGTCTTCACCGGTTTCCTTGTCGGTGACTTTGCGGGTGATAGTGGGTCCGTTGTAACGTTTGCCACCAAGATAGCGGAAGTCGAAGTTGACCTTGAACTCATGACGACGGTCATCGGAGATAGGATTGAGCATCTTAAGAGTGGTATAACCTTCTCTGATAAGTTCCTGCATGGTGCTCCCAGTCAAACCGGTACCTTCAGCATACTGAAGAGTATAGTTGGCGTTAACACGGATGTTCTTGGACTGGCGGAGGTCATAGCTGATGGTGATACCCTTAGTGGTCTTGAAGTCGATATTGTCGTAAGAGTAGTAGTTATTGTTGGGGTCGGCACCAGCATACTGGACAACCTGGATAAGGTCACGAGTCTCTTTGTAGAATGCACTGATGCTGACAGCGTTGTTCTTGTTAAGAGCCTGCTGGAAACCAAGTTCGTAGTTGGTGATTCGCTCGGGCTTCAGGTTGGGGTTGTTGATGGCAGTAATCTGAGACATATAGAGATATTTCAGATATTCAGCACGCCAGTTGCCGGAAGGACGGCGGGCGATAATATCGTAACTGGCTTTGAACTGCGAATTTTCGCCAACGGGGAAGGAGAAAGCGATACGGGGCTGGACAACAACCTGAGGTTTGTAGTCTTCGAAGGCAGTTGAACTAACAGTATTGTTGGTAAGAGCTTTCTGACCATCGGGGGTACGATAAGGAGTGGGTTTACCAGACTTACCGGCAATCGAGTTGGGAGAGTTGAGCTCAACACCATTGGCATCATACCAGGTGGAACCGTTACGGTAACCGTAAATGGTGGGGTTGTCAGCGTCGGCTGCATCAACGTACACAATCCAGTTGTCACCGGCACCGGAATAGATTTCACCCTGATAGGGGGCTTTGTTGTCTTTCAGGTCCTTGACAGTCCAGGAATCATACAGCAGATAGGGATCCTTAAGCACACTCTGGTTAGCATCGAAAATGTCGACACGGACACCGACGTTGAAGATAAGGTCAGAGAAGTAGAACTGGTCCTGAATGTAACCAGCCATATAGGTGGGAGTGTAAGCAGGGATGTAACGAAACTTAGCATCGCTGGGGTTGAAGAAGTCATCAAGACTCCAGGTGCTGCTGTTGTATTTCTTACCAGTGTGGTCGTAGCCGTAATAGGAAACCAGCGAAGAACCGTTGTTGAACAGCTCATCGGAGGAGAACATATTAAGACCACCGGCCTTCACATACTCTTCGGGAGTATAGCGGTCGATATCGAGGTAGGAGACTTCACCCTTCTCATCACCACTCCAACCGAGGTAGTCGCGCATAGCACGATCAAAGTAGGACTGACCTTCTCTATTGAGCAGGCGGTCGAAAGTGACATAGAGGGTAGAACCTTCCCAAGTGTAGGTAGGCTTGCCAAGATCCATCTGTGAGATGTGGCGGTTAGCATTCTGGCGCATAATGGTCCAGAGGCCTGTAGCACCTAAAGCATAGTATGAACGATCCATACGGTCGTACTGGAAACCGATTTCAAGAGAGTGGCCCTTGATTTCAGCAGAAGCTTTGGCTGCAACATAGATGTAATCGTCCTGTGAGAATCCAAAACCAGTGCTCTGGACACCCACATTGTCAATAATACCATAGATGTTGGCGGGGCTGTCGCCGTTGGCAAGACCCTTAAACTGGCGAAGCATGTCAATATTGAAGAGTGCACCAGAGAGGTCGGGGATGTTGAGAAGTTGGAGGTTGTAGTTGGCTAACACCTGATTGGGTGCATAAGGCTCATAAGTAGACCAATCAATCACGTCATACCAGCTGTTCTGAACCATAGCAGCGCGACTGATACCATTGTAACTGTAATTGGAGTTCAGCTCATAGTTGGGACGTTGTTCGGTAACAAGACGGCCGATGTAACCATATTTGAAAACATCGCCGAGATCACCGCCGAAGACTTCATTGTATGAACGGGCGCGGTCACGCTCAAACATGGCAACAATGTTGTACATGACATTCTTGATAGCACGACCATTGGAAGAAGAGCCATCGGTGTTTTCAACGTTGGTGGGTTCTTCATCGGGGAAGCGCTGAGTGAAGTCAACAGTAACAGACCAGTCAAGGTCGCGGGAGACACCGTTTGCACTGCGAGTCATGTTCAAAGGCATCAGAGAGTTGTTAGGACCGTAACTATAGTTCAGGTCACCAGTGATGGCCAAAGTAGCATAATCAGAGAAACGGATATCGAAGGAGAGGTTATTCTTGATATTGAAAGAAGCGGTGTGAGGAACACGGCTGGCATCACCACCGAAATCCTTCTTAGACAAAGTCGAAATCTCTACGAAATTGTCTCTGTAAAGACCTCTTTCAGCGCTATAGTTAGTAGTTCCCGTTACAGGGTCATAACTGATAGGAGCCTTTTCGAATTGGCGAACGAGGTCATCGTTGACAACCATGTAGCGACGGTCGCGAGGACGATAGAAGGGGTTGTGCTGATAAGTGCCTTGCGAAGTGAGACGGAAACCGATGAGGGTTCTGTCACCAGTAATATTACCGTTCTCGTCTTTCAAATCCTGTTTGATGACGGGACCAGTGATATAAGCCGTAAGACGGTTCCAGAGGCGGTAGTCAAGAATAGACTCCAGGCTGAAGTAGCCTTTGAACTGGCTTGAAGGCGGTTTAAGGGTGATAATCTGGGTACCACCGATAGCTTCACCGATGCTGGCAGGTGTACCACCAAGGATAACCTGAATTTCAGCGATAGCCTCTTTAGGGACATTGACACCCGTACGTTTACGAACGCCGCCTACGTTGGTGACCATACCGTCCTCACCACGGGCAGTACCTGTACCACCATCATTATAACCGACACCACCGACGGCGGCAACGATGTTCTCGACAGAGGTACCGGGCATCTGCGCGATAGCTTCAGCAGAGACACGCTCACCAGATTCTGCAGATCCGATATCAATAATCGGGTTTTTGGATTCCTTAATCTCAACCACCTCCAGAGTCTTGGATGCAGTTGACAATTCGATGTTACAGACAGAGAAACCGGATGCTTTTACCGTAAAGTCTTCACGGGTGTAGGTATTGTAACCTACGCACGAAGCCTGAATCTCGTACTGGCCGACATTCAGGGGCTTGAGAGTAAAATTACCATCCATGTCTGTCTGTGTACCCTTGATTTGTTTTCCGTCTTGCTTAGCAACGACGTTGGCAAAAGGCACTGGCTCTTTTGTCTTCGAATCGATAATGGTACCTTTGATAGTACCCTGCGCGAGGACGAAGTTCGCCATCAGCAGCAGACCGATTGTCATTAGTACTTTTTTAAACATACTCTTTTAGGTATTATTACTATAAAGGATTAATTAATTTCTTGTAGGTTTACCTCCGGCACATATTTAGCCGTGAGGATAGTGTGGTAGATAATGGCCTGTCTCAAATCAAAATCGACTCTGGCAGGCTCTTTGCCCATTTCCATAACTCCTCTTGCAGAAGAAGGAGCAGAAGTGGTTGCAGCAGCTGCGGCTGGCTGCGGAGCCACGGGTTCCGATTCGTAGGTGAAATAGCCGGCGGCAGCTTCCTCTTCAGCAAAAGAAGTCTCGGCCTTCGGCTCGTCAACAAAGAGTGACTCGAATGCGGGACGAGAGGGCTTCTTCTGTTGATAGGAGTCATCCTCCAGGTCGGAAATCTGCTTGCGCGCATACTTGCGAGCACTAATCCCGACCCAGAGGATCATTCCTACTATGAAGAGGATATACTTCATTATCTTTTAGAGTAGACTAATTTATGCCTCAATTTGTTTTTGCTCGCGACGGGAAATCTCGAACACCACGGAACATGCAATGCAGACCGAAGAGAAGACACCGCAAACAACACCGACAAGGATGGCGAAGATAAAGCCACGGATAACCTCACCACCGAAGATGAACATCATCAACAGCGTGAAGAATGTGGTACCACTGGTGTTGATTGTACGAGCCAAGGTTGAATTGATAGCATCGTTCATATGAGTTTTGAGAGTACGCTTGGGATAGAGCTTGCGGTATTCACGCACACGGTCGAAAATAACCACAGTAGCGTTGATAGAGTAACCGATAACCGTCAACACAGCTGCAATGAACGACTGATCCACATCGAGGTTGAAGGGAAGCAGGCCATGCAGCAGGGCGAAGATGCCGATGACAAGGATGGTATCGTGAGCCAAAGCCACAACACTACCCACACCGAAACGCCAGCTGCGGAAGCGGAGACCGATGTAAACAAACATGACAAGCAGACCGCCGATAACTGCCAAGAAAGCATTGCGGACAAGGTCGTTTGCAATCGAAGCACCAACCTGTTCAGACTGGATAATACCCAGCGGGTTGGTCTCAGTGCTGCGGAACTCGTCCTCAGAAATGGTGTTGGCAAAGAAGTCCTTCGTGCCAGCATAAAGCAGAGTAGCAATCTCGTTGTTCACAGATTCACCATCCTCATTGAATTTATACTTGGTGGTGATTTTCAACTGAGAGCTGGGGCCGTAGGTTTTAACTTCAGGAGCCTCGCCGAACTGTTTGTCGAGGGCGGAACGAACGTCAACGGCATTGACGGGCTGGTCAAAGCGAACCACATAGGTACGACCACCAGTGAAATCGATACCACGGCTCAGGCCACGGGCAAAGATACCGATGAGGCAGATTGCCACGGCGCAGATAGCAATGGTGTAGAAAAGCTTGCGACGACCGATGAAATCGTATTTGGCATTGCGCATGAAGTTCTCCGAGAAGGGGAAGGAGAAGTTCATCTTCTTTTTGTGGTTCAGCATCCAGTCGATGCAGAGACGAGTGATAAAGATAGAGGTGAACAGCGAGGTGACAATACCGATGCAGAGGGTCACGGCGAAGCCCTGAACAGGACCGGAACCGAACATAATCAGAACAAGACCCAGCAGGAAGGTAGTAACCTGACCGTCAATAATAGCGGAATAAGCGTTGCTGAAACCAGCCGACACGGCATTGGCCATGCTCGAACCGGCACGCAACTCTTCTTTGATACGTTCATATATAATAACGTTGCCGTCCACTGCCATTGCCAAGGTCAACACGATACCGGCGATACCAGGCATGGTCAGAACTGCTCCCACCGAGGCGAGCACACCGAACAGCAAGAAGATGTTGGTCACAAGGGCGATGGCCGACACCCAGCCGCCGCGGTTGTAGAACACCACCATATAAATAAGAACAATGATGAAAGCAAGGATGAACGAAATCAAACCCTTGTTGATGGACTCCTGACCCAGAGAAGGACCGACCACGGCTTCCTGGACGATTACGGCAGGAGCGGGCAGCTTACCAGACTTCAGGATGTTGGCAAGGTCCTTAGCCTCTTCCAGTGTGAAACTACCCGTGATGGAGGAACGGCCACCGGCAATCTCGCCGTTGACAACAGGGGCAGAATAGACCAGGTCATCAAGGACGATGGCGATGCACTTGCCCACATTCTCACCAGTGATGCGCTTCCAGTCGCGGGCGCCCTCACTGTTCATAGTCATGGAAATCTCATTGCCGCCGGCATTGCTGAAGTCCTGACGGGCATCGGTGATGACGCTACCGTCAAGCAGAGCGGCACCGTCGCGGGTATTGATGCGGATGGCAAAAAGCTGATAGATGTCGGAGCCGTCCTGAACGGGCTTGGCGCTCCAGAGGAACTTCACGGTGCGGCTGTCGATGACGCGCTTCTCAAAAGCAGTGGCGATCATGCGGCTGATGGCATCACGGCTCTTGGCGTGAGCATAGCCTACAACAGGACCTTCAAGCAAACCACCCTGGGGGTTGATGTTCGGCATCAACATATTCTCATTAAAGAGGGGGTGATCCTTTGACAACTCATCGGTCGAAGCACTCTCAGTGTTATTGTCAGCACCCAGGGCGCTCAGTAGCGAGTCGCTCTCGGCAACGGGCTCGGCAGTGGTGTCCACCACCTGGGCCGTCTCCTCGGTATTGGCTTCGGTGCCGCCAATAGAAGAGATATAGGAATCCACCTTGTCAAGCATCCGATAGGCCTCGGCATTGTCGTAGGTCAGCCAGAACTCCAACTGGGCAGTACCCTGGAGGAGCTTGCGGACACGCTGGGGATCCTTCACACCGGGCAGCTCGACAAGGATGCGCTCCGAAGCGCGCAACTGTTGGATGGTGGGCTGGGCCACACCAAACTTGTCGATACGCTGGCGAAGAATCTCATAGGTGCGGTCGTAAGCGCTGGCGGCCTCTTCCTTGACAACCTTGATCACAGCGTCGTTGTCATCGTTCAGTTTGATGCGGTCACGCAGCTGGGTGTTGAAATAAGAAGCCAGCTGCACGTCGGGATTAACCTGACGGATTGCATCGTAGAACAACGACACGAAGTCGCGGTTGGTGGTTTTCTTCTGTGTGGCAAGGGCCATGTCGATAGCCTTGTTGAACACCGAATCCTCAGTGTGACCTGCCAATGCGCGAACCACATCAACGGTGGAAACTTCGAGCATCACATTCATACCACCCTTCAGGTCCAGGCCGAGGTTAATCTCGCGAGACTGACACTGACGGTAGGTGTAACCCAGATAGACTTTCTCGCTTGCCATCGAGTCCAGGTAAGCGGCCTCGCGGGCAATGGAAAGAGAGTCTTTCAGTGATTGTGCGTACAGAGCATCACCATGCGATTTGGTGTTGATTAAATTTTGCGCTGTTGTGCTCTGAACATAGGCATCTGCCGCTTTTGCTGCGTTCTTCTCAACCCTGCTTGTAACAAAAGTAAACGACAATTGATACAAACATACCAAGACAAATGCCCATGTAAGAAATCTAATAAGTCCTTTATTCTGCATATCTTACGTGTTAAAGTTTTAATTAGTTATTACACTTTTTGAACATGCAAAGATAACAAATTTTATCGACACAACAAGCATTTTTCCAAAAAAAGCCGTAATTTTGCAAAAAAATAGAACTGAAATGAACGACGACAACCCCGACACCACTCACAGAAGCCTCCCCATCAACCGCTGGGCCAAGGAAGACCGCCCTCGTGAAAAGATGCTCTCCATGGGCAAAAAAAGTCTTACCGACAGCGAGCTCATCGCCATCCTGCTCCGCACCGGAGTGACAGGCACCAGTGCCATCGATTTGGCCAAGCAACTGCTGCAATTGTCAAACAACAGCCTGACCGAGCTATCGCGTATGGAAATCAATGATTTGAAGAAAGCTCACAAAGGGTTGGGGATGGCCAAGGCAGTCACCGTTATCGCTGCCCTCGAACTGGGCCATCGCATGATGCGCGAAGCTCGGGAAATCAAAGAGGACATTGTGCGTGACTCCGACGACCTTTTCCGCTACATTGGACCCTCCATTTGGGACCTTCCCAACGAGGAGTTCTGGGCCATCTACCTCAACCAACGCAACAAAGTGGTTCGACGGCTTCGCATTGGCTCAGGCGGGCTCACCCAAACCACCGTCGACCTTCGCATCATCTTCCGCGAAGCCCTGCAATACAATGCCGTAGCCATCGCCGTAGCCCACAATCACCCCTCTGGCAGCCTCACCCCAAGCAATGCCGACAAAGACCTTACCCGGCGCATCGAGCAAGCCGGCAAAGTGCTAAGCATCAAACTTGTCGACCACATCATCGTGGGTATCCCACCCGAAGGCAAGCCGGCATACTACAGCTTCACTGAGCACGGTCTTTTGTAATCTCCACCGTCACGGAATCCAACTGTCCTCCCAGCGGAGGATTCAGCTTCGACACCCTCACCTCAACACGCTCAATTGCTGCAAATTCCGCCAACAATGCATTGGCCACCCGCTCGCCCACATGCTCCAGCAGGTGCGACGGACGTTCCACCTCGCGTTTCACTGCCTGGTAAACATCCAGATAGCTCACCGTATCGGCGATATTGTCAGACTGTTGTGCACGCCGAGTATCCGTCTCGAATGCCACATCCAGCACAAAGTGGGTGCCGATGGCTTGTTCCTCGGCAAAACAACCATGGAAAGCATAAAAATGCATTCCGTTCAGCGTAATCTTGCTCATCGCCCGAAAAAATTGACAATCATCCACAAGAAGAGTGGTTAATGTACATCCCGCACCAACTGCCCTTGCCTTTGTTCAAGAAGGGAGAAGTTCCCCCTTCAAGACCCCAAAAGCACTATTGCAGGATGCCACTGCACACCCCCTCGCAGAATGGGAGTTTTATACAATCGTGTCGAACTGCTTCAGGAAGCGTAGGTCGTTCTCGAAATAGAGACGCAGGTCGCGCACCTGATACTTCAGCATGGCCATTCTTTCCACACCCATGCCGAGGGCGAAACCGCTATACTCGTTCGGGTCTATACCACATGCTTTCAACACATTGGGGTCAACCATGCCGCAGCCCAGAATCTCCAACCAGCCTGTGCCCTTGCAGATGTTGCAGCCCTTGCCGCCACAGATGCCGCAAGAGATGTCCATCTCAGCCGAAGGCTCAGTGAAGGGGAAGTACGACGGCCTCAGACGAATCTGTGTCTGCTCGCCAAACATCTCTTTGGCGAAGTAGAGCAGCGTCTGCTTCAAATCGGCAAACGACACCTTCTTGTCAACATACAGTGCTTCAACCTGGTGGAAGATGCAGTGGGCGCGGGCACTGATGGCCTCGTTGCGGAACACGCGTCCCGGGGCGATAATACGGATCGGGGGCTTGTTGTTCTCCATCACACGCACCTGCACCGACGAGGTGTGGGTACGCAGAGCCACCTCCTGCTTGCCCTCCTCCTTCTCCACAAAGAAGGTGTCCTGCATGTCGCGGGCCGGATGGTCGTGGGGGAAATTGAGTGCCGAGAAAAGGTGCCAGTCGTCCTCAATCTCCACCGACTCTGCCACCGTGAAACCAATGCGCGAGAAGATGTCAATAATCTCGTTCATCACCACCGAGAGCACGTGGCGGCTGCCCATTTCGGAGAAGTCCGTAGGCATCGTCAAGTCGTTGGTGCTCTCCTGCGCCTGGTGCTCCTCAACAAAAGCCTTGAACTCCTCAATCTTTTGGGTTGCAGCAGTCTTCAGCATGTTGAGGGCCTTGCCAAGCTCCTTCTTCTCGTCGTTGGGCACAGCCTTGAACTGTTCGAAGAGCTCGTTGATAACACCCTTCTTGCCCAAATACTTCACGCGGAACATCTCTACCCGCGCAGCTCTGTCTTGAATGTTTTCAATCTGAGTGGCCTGGATATCATCGATATAGGCCTGAATTTTGTCGTATAAAATGCTCATCTTTCAATAATAGTCATCTTCATTTTAACATCCTCAAGCGGTCTGTCCATCGGACCGCACGGCACTGCGGCAATCTTGTCAATCACCTCCATGCCTTCCACCACCTCGCCGAAGACCGTATAGTCCCCGTCCAGGAAAGGCGTGCCGCCCAGCGTGGCGTACACCTCGGCCTGCTCCTTGGTGAAACTGCGTCCCATGCGCTGTTCCACCATCTTCAGCCGTTCGGCATCCCATTTTGTGCCTTGCACAATGTAGAACTGGCATCCCGACGACCGTTTCTCGGGGTTCACCTGGTCGGCTTGACGGGCTGCCGCCAAGGCTCCCTTCTTGTGGAACAATCCCGGCACAAACTCCGCTGGAATAGTGTATCCCACGTCGCCGTCACCCAGCATCTGGCCGGGTTTGGCGTTGCGCGAATTGGGGTCTCCGCCCTGTATCATAAACTGATTGATAACACGGTGGAAAAGTACATCGTTGTAAGTGCCTTCACTGACCAATTTTAAAAAATTATCGCGGTGAAGAGGGGTCTCATTATACAGTTTGACCACCATGTCGCCATAAGAAGTCTCGATTTTTACATAGTACACCTTCTCACTCTTTCCCTTCTGTTTCACAGCCGTTTGTGCACTGATTCCCGTCAGAAACGCGAGAAATGCAATCAAAAAACAAATTTTTTTTGTTGTCATACCGTCTTTTTTTATTATCTTTGCAGATGCAAAAGTAGTCAAAAAAATTCATATAAACACAAAATACAAGAAAAATTATGAAGAAAAAAACTCTGCCAATTTTGGGACTTCTGTTTATCAGCGCGTTATCTTTTCTCTCATTTGGCTCTTGCGAGAAGGATACAAAATGCTATATCGAGGTCACAGTCTTAGATTCCAGGAAAGACAACAAGCCTGCTCCTGGTGCATGGGTCAAAATTCAATACGTTAAAAACAGCGAGGATGACACCAATAGCAACGTCGTTGGAACCATCTCCGACACTGGCCAGTGCGACCAGAACGGTGTCTACCGCACCTTCTTCTACGCTCCCGCCATCTTCACCATCCAGGCCCGCATCGATGAGCCCGACTCTGTCAACCACAAATTCTACTATCGCGAGGGCGAGCGCACCGTCCGTCTGAAGGAAGGCGAAACCGTCACCAGCAGCGTCAAAGTGACCAGCGATAAGAAATTAGGCCGCGCCGACTTCAGACCCATTTAATCACTAACACCCTTTATCTATGTCTGCCAAGTTTTCAGCCCAAGACCTTCAGCAAATCGCCAGCCTCGGTTTGACCGAAGCCGACGTACAGCACCAGATTGACAACTTCCGCCAAGGGTTCCCCAAAACCGAACTTGTCGAGGCTGCCACTGTCGACAATGGAGGCATTCTCCGCCTCTCCGACGAGGAAATCAACCGCTACGCCTCCATCTACGCCACAGCCTCGCAAGGCAAGAAAATCCTTAAATTCGTGCCCGCCTCTGGGGCTGCCACCCGCATGTTCAAGGATCTCTACTCCTTTGCAGCCACCTATTTCGGCATCGACTACAAGATTGAGAAGGAGCACCCTTCGGTCAAGGAATTCCTTGAAAATATTCGCACCTTTGCCTTCTTCGACGACCTCGTAGGCTGCATGGCCAAGCACCAAGCCGACTTCGGCGATTATATGGACCGCGGCGACTTCTCCACCGTCATCAACTTCCTGCTCAAGGAGCAATACATGGGCTATGGCAATCTGCCCAAGGGACTCCTCAAGTTCCACAAATACGGGCACCTGCAACGCACACCCCTCGAAGAGCACATTGTGGAAGGTGCCGAGTACGCCCGCATGAGCGACGACACCGTCAACCTCCACTTCACCGTCTCGCCCGAGCATCGTCCGCTCTTCCGCAAGAAGGTGGCCGAGGTCAAACGCTACTACGAGGATGCTTTCCACGTCAAGCTCAACATCTCATTCTCAGAGCAGAAGCACTACACGGACATCATCGCTGTCGACGAACAGAACAACCCCGTGCGCGACGAGGAGGGACGCCTCATCTTCCGTCCCGGCGGACACGGCGCCCTCATTGAGAACCTCAACGAGCAGCGCGCCGATCTCATCTTCGTCAAAAACATCGACAACGTTGTGCCAGACTGGATGAAGCACAGCACCATCATCTACAAGAAAGTGCTGGCCGGTCTGCTCCTCAACCTGCAGCAGCAATGCTTCGACCATCTCCACACCCTCGACCATGGGGCAACTCCCAGCCAGCTCGAAGCCATTGAGCAATTCGTCCAGCACCAACTGCACCTCGAACTGCCCGAATGCTACCCCCAACTCGGCCCCGACGAGAAGGCTCAACGCCTGCACGACCTGCTCAACCGCCCCATGCGCATCTGCGGCATGGTACGCAACCAAGGAGAACCCGGCGGTGGCCCCTTCTTCACACGCAACACCCATGGAATCAAGAGCCTCCAGATTGTGGAGACTGCCCAGATTAACCGCAAAGACCCCAACCAAGAAGCCATTCTTGCCAGTGCCACCCACTTCAACCCCGTCGACCTTGTGTGCGCCACCAAGAACTACAAAGGACGCTATTTCGACCTTCGCAAATATGTCGACCCCGCCACAGGCTTCATCAGCAAGAAGAGCAAAGGAGCCACCGTGCTCAAATCGCAGGAGCTCCCCGGCCTCTGGAATGGAGCCATGGCAAACTGGATTACTCTCTTCGTCGAAGTTCCATTGGCCACCTTCAATCCCGTCAAAACAGTCAACGACCTGCTCCGCAAAGAGCATCTCGAAGCTTAAGCACAACATTTTCCATCCTTTCGCCGTCCCGCATGCCTTGCGGGACGGTTTTTTTCTTCTTGCACCCATCTGCCCGGCCTCCGCCCTCCCCTACCCCTGCCATGCAACACGCAAAGGCCTGGCCGTCCGGCAACAAATAGTCTCAGTTGCTCTTCCTCCACTCCTTTTAGGTCAGTTCTCTAACATTTGTTCCTCATTTCTTCCTTTTTCATTGGATAAATGAACTACGAAATGAGGGCCAAATGAACGGGAAGGAGCGAAGCGAGAGCGGACGGACAGCGGGAATGGACAGAGGACGGCGGGGATAAAAAAGCCGAGAGGTCACAAGCGACCTCTCGGCACAAAATAGCAGCTAAAAAAATGTCAGAAACGTCCGTGCGCTCCGCCGCCGCCAAAACTGCCGCCGCCGAAGCCACCAAAGCCGCCCATGCCGCCGAAGCCGCCTGAACCGCCACCCCACGACGAGCCGCCACGGGGAAAGAAGACACCGCCCCAATAGGGGCCGGCGCGACGTCCTGAGTTGCCGGAGAAATGGTCGCCCGGATCGTCCTTATGGTGCTTCTTGTCATACTGGTGCGCCAGCACAAGAATCACCACCGTAATGGCCATGAAGCCAAGGAAAAACCAGAGGGCTGCACGGTCCGACTCCTTGTAGTCGGCGTAGCTGTATTCGCCACGGCAAACGGGCTCAATGACATCAAGAGCCTGCGTCAGCGCGGTGTAGTAATCGCCCTCGCTGAGTGGCGAAATCATTTGGTCATCAATAATATGCTTGCAGAACGCATCGGGCAGGGCTCCTTCCAACCCATAGCCTGGAACCAGGGCCACGTCGCCGTAAGGCTCCTCGTCGGTCTTGGATTTGATGAGGATTACCAAGCCGTTTTTGAGGTCCTTTTGCCCCACACCCCAGGAGGTGCCGATGCGGGTGCCGAGTTCCATAATCTCGCACCCGTGAAGCGAGGGGGTGATGATAACCAGAATCTGGTTCGAAGTGCTGTCGTCGAAAGCCACAAGACGCTGTTCCAGCTCATTGCGCTGCGTTGGCGAGAGTATGCCAGAGTAGTCGTTGACCAGTCTGTTGGTTGGTTCGGGGCACCACAACTCCTGCGCCGACAGGGCGAGTGTCGGCAGCAGGAGCAGCAAAAGGAGTAGTTTTTTCATGTTTGTCAGAAGTCAAACTTCACCTCGACAGGGTTCTCACTTCCCTCAGGGGCTGTGAAATAGCCCTTCTTGTCAAAGCCGCAGATGCCGGCAATGATGTTGTTGGGGAATCGGCGCAGCATCTTGTTGTAGGCGTTGACGGCATCGTTGAAGCGACCACGCTCGGTGGCGATACGGTTCTCGGTGCCTTCAAGCTGCACCTGAAGGTCGCGGAAGCCCTGGGTGGCTGTGAGTTCGGGGTAGCGTTCCACCACGACGTTGATGGAGCGTGTCAGGGCGCTGGAAAGAGCATCCTGTGCTTTCTGGAACTGTGCCACATTGGCCTCGGAGAGGTCGTTGGCATCCACCTGCACGGAGCTGGCTTTGGCACGGGCCTCGATGACCTCGGTCAGGGTGCCTTTCTCGTAGTTGGCAGCCCCCTGAACGGTGGCCACGAGCTGGGGAATGAGGTCAGCACGACGCTTGTAGGCGTTCTCCACCTGTCCCCATGCCTGGGAGACGTTCTCTTCCGTGTTGACAAGTTTGTTGTTGATGCCCACGCCCCAAAAGAAGCTGAGGGCCAGCAGGCCTACAACGGCCAGAATGACAATAGAGGTTTTCTTCATCGGAATAAGAATTTATAATACTTAAAAATACCGCTTTCAGGGCGATTTGTTTCAAAATGCAAAGATATATATTTTTTCGCACATAGCAACAGTTTGAGAAAAAAAATGCGTCGGAATAAAAAAAAGTTGCGTATGTCAGAATATCTTCGTAATTTTGCAGAATCTTTTCGGAACGTACAAAACAGCATTTGTACACGGTGAATCAAGAAGTTAAACAATAAAAAAATACACAACTATGGGTATCAATGCCAATAAAAAAGTAAAAAGAAGCAAGGTTAGAATCAACGGCAACAAGAACTCCACCAACAACTGGGGCATCAATGCAGCTGGTTGGAATGCCGTTCACAAGGCCGTCATCAACGCTGAATAAGCAGAGATAAGAAAACTTGATTGTCCTGTCAACCAGTCAAGGGCTTCGGATAAAGAAAAGAGTCGCGAGAGCGGCTCTTTTCTGTTAATACCCAGTGCGGCCCAAACGGCAAAAAGGAAAAGGGCTCCCACCAACAGCGGGATGCCCTTTGTCAATGGAATGTATTACGCCCACGCTATCTCACAACAAGTTTCTCAACCATATTGACCGACGGACCTGCAATGTGTGCAAAATCCTTGTCCACCGATGCTTGCGCAAAGGATGGACAAGGATTATACCTTCTAATGACTTCCCTACACCTCAGTCAGTGGGAGGGGCTTGCCGTCGAGGCGGGCACTGACAAGGTCGTCGCCCCGATAGACGAGTTTGAGTGAGAAGAAGGGCTGGGAAGGGTCCATAATGAGCCGGAGGAAGATGCGGTCGCCCTCCCAGAGGGAGAGTTGAGGGATGGTGTTCCAGTCGACCCAAGCCAGTTCGCCCTCGTCACAGGAGGAGAGGGTGCCACCCCAACGGGTGGCAGTGAAGAGGTGCATGTATTCGCTGGGCCACTCGTCGCTGACAAAGGTGACAATGCCCCGGTAGCGCCAGTCCTGCACCAGCAATCCGGTCTCTTCCTGCACTTCGCGCAGCATGCACTCATCGGGGCTTTCGTCAGCCTCGCACTTGCCGCCCACGCCAATCCATTTGCCGTGGCTTGCATCATTCTCTTTCTTCACTCGGTGGAGCATCAGGTATTGCCCTTCGTGCTCCAGATAGCAGAGGGTTGTCTGTTTCATGTTCAACGCTTTGAAAGTTGTTTGTTCTGCCAGCCGTGATACCACTCAAAGACGATAGGCACCACAAAAATATTGAGCAGAGTTGAGGTGACCAGACCGCCCAGAACGACGACAGCCATAGGGGCCTGAATCTCGTTGCCGGGGTGGTCGGCAGCCAGAATCATTGGCACGAGGGAGAGGGCGGTGGTGAGGGCCGTCATCAGTATGGGGTTGAAGCGGTCCAAGGAGCCCTGCATAATGAGTTCGCGGGCCGAGAAGGCCGACTCCCCCTTTTGGGCAAAGAGCGTCTGGAACCGCGACACCAGCAGGATGCCGTTGCGCGTGGCAATGCCAAAGAGGGTGATAAAACCAATCAGCGCAGGAGTGCTCAGCGAGTTGGTGCCCAGTTTAATGGCCAGTACACCGCCGATGAGAGCCAACGGCAGGTTGAGCAGGACAATGAGCGAGAGGGAGAGGCTCTTAAACTCGGTGTAGAGCAACAGATAGATTATAGCCAGGGCTACGATGAATACCAGGATAAGGGTGCGCGTTGCACTCTTGGCGCTCTCAAACTGGCCACCGTATTCTATGCGGTAGCCCTCAGGCAGATGAATCTTGGTGTCGACGGTCTTCTGTATCTCCTCCACAACACCGATGGCGTCGCGGCCACTGACGTTGGCGGAGACGACGAGCTTGCGCTGCACATTCTCGCGCGAGATGGTGTTGGGGCCACCCACCGAAACCACATCGGCCACCACTCCAAGAGGCACCTTGCCTCCGTCGTAGGTGTCGATAAGTGCATCCTTGACATCCTCGATGGTGAGGGTGTCGGTTGCGAAACGCTGCTTGAGGACGAGGTCGAAACTGCGCTGCCCTTCATAAACATCGCCTATCTTCTCGCCATTGAACGCCGTGGCCACGAAGCGGTTGAACTGTTCCATGGTAATGCCATATTGGGCAAGCATGGCACGGTTGGCACGGACTTGCAGCTGCGGGGTTTCGGTCTGCTGCTCGACATTGACGTCCACCAGACCCTCTATATCCGCAACGGCTCCTTTGATCTGATTTCCCAGCATATAGAGTTGACTGAGGTCGGTACCGAAAATCTTGATGGCAATGGTTGCCTGGGTGCCGCTGACCATGTGGTCAATGCGGTGGCCCAAGGGCTGCCCGACACTGGTGACGACACCCGGAATGGATGACAAGCGTTTGCGGACGTCCGTCATGAATTCCTCCTTGCTCCTGTCGGAGAGTTGGAAGTTGACATCAATCTCGGCACCGTTGGTGGCTTGCGAATGCTCGTCCAGCTCGCCACGGCCCGTGCGGCGGGCTGTCGACGTGACCTCCGGGATGGCAAGAAGCTCCTTCTCCAGCATGACGCCCAACTTGTTGCTCTCTTCCAGCGAGATGCCTGGCTTGGCAACCGCAGCAATGGTGAGCGAACCCTCGTTGAAGGGAGGCAGGAAGTCGCGCCCCACGGTGAACATGAGGCCTACGGCCACGAGCAGCAGCGCCACTGTAGTGAAGACGACAGGGCGACGGTGGCCGAAAGCCCATTGAAGCATGCGACGGTAGCCATTGGAAAGCCAAGTGGCCAACCAGCTGTCTTTCTCGCGGCGGTTGAGGTAGGACTCATGGGAGAGGAGGAGTTTGCACAAGAGTGGTGTGACGGTCATGGCCACCAACAGGGACATGAAGAGGGCAATGAGGTAGGCAATGCCCAAGGGTTTGAGCATGCGGCCTTCGAGCCCGTCGAGGAAGAACAGCGGCACAAAGGTAATCATCACAATGAGTGTGGCATGAATGATGGAGCTGCGAATCTCGGACGAGCCATGGAAGACGACATTGTAGGCCGAGTTGCGCTGCTCGACAGGAAGACGGTGATTCTGGCGGAGCCGTTTGTAGACATTTTCCACATCGATAATGGCATCATCCACCAGAGAGCCGATGGCAATACACATGCCACCGAGTGTCATGGTGTTGATTTCATAGCCCAACAGATAGAGACACAGCACGGTGCCCAAAAGCGAGAGGGGGATGGAGATGATGGAGATAAGCGTGGTGCGGAAACTGCCGAGGAAGAGGAAAAGCACAATGACAACGAAGATAGCGCCTTCGAGCAATGCCTTGCCGACATTACCCACCGAGGACTGGATGAAATCAGCCTGACGGAAGATGTGGGTGTTCATCTTGACATCAGCCGGGAGGGTCTTGGCAATGTTCTGTAGGTTGGCCTCGATGCTCTCGGTGACACGGAGCGTATTGATGTTGGGTTGCTTGGAAATGGAGAGAATGATGGCGGGCTTGGCGTTGCACGAGGCGTAGCCCATCTTGGGAGCATTGCCCACACGCACCTCGGCCACATCGCTGAGACGGACAGGGTGGCCTTGGTGCATGGTGACCAAGGAGGCGCCCAGTTCGTCGACATCGCATGTGCGGCCCATGCCACGGAGGGCATACTCGTTGCCAAAGTCGCGGATGACACCACCCGTGGAGTTGGCACTGACGTTGCTGCCCACGGCCTCAATGTCGGCCATGGTGACCCCGTAGGCCTGCATGCGGATGGGGTCGGCAAGAATCTGATACTGCTTGTAATCGCCGCCAATGATGGTCACCTGGGAGACACCACCGGTGCCGAGAATGGCGGGTTTGACAACCCATTCGGCAATGGTGCGAAGCTCCTGCTGCGAGGTGGGATTAGACACCTGCGCAGAGTCGTCGATTTGGAGACCGACAAAGAGGATCTCACCCATCACACTGCTTTGGGGCGCCAAAACAGGGGTGATGCCTTCGGGAAGTTGCTCGGCGAGGGTGGTCATCTTCTCACTGACTATCTGTCGGGCACGGAAGACATCCATGCCCCAGTCGAATTCGACAAAAACGAAACTGGCACCAGCCAAGGATGTGGAACGAACGCGGCGCACATTGGTGGCACCGTTGACCGCCGTCTCGATGGGGAAGGTGACGAGGCGCTCCACCTCTTCGGAAGCCATACCATGGGCATCGGTCATGACCACCACCTGCGGAGCGGTGAGGTCGGGGAAGACATCAATGTCAGTACGGTTGGCCGACCACAATCCGGCAACCATCAACAGGATGGCGGCCACAAGGATGAAGAGTTTATGGTCTAAGCTGAATTGTATGATTTTGTTGAGCATTGGTCATAAATGTTAGCAAAGGTAATGTTATACTATAGTTCAACGGAATAGAGAAGAAGATGCAGTTGCTCCAACTGGCGCGCAGTGTTCCAAATCTCAATCTCCACTTCGTTGTAGTAGTTGACCTGCTGGAGGTATTGTTCCAGACTGATTTCGCCAGCCTCCAACGCCTTATCGAGCAACGATACGCTGTTGTTCTGCTGGAAAGCGGCTTTGAGATTCTGGAGGTCGCGAATCAGAGCCTCATGGCGGTGGTACATGCTGCGCAGCTCGGCAAAGAGCTCAGCGCGCTTGGCATCAAGAGCCGCCTGGGAGGCAGCAGTCTGCAACTTGGCGGAACGGACGGCACGCTGCTGGCTCCACAATGGCAGGGTAAGCCCGAGGGTCGCCCCGCGCCACGTGCTGCCCACAACATTCTCAGCGGCATAGCCGACGGAGACCTGAGGCAACCATTGGGCACGGCTGAGTTGTTCCTGCTGCTGGCTGATGGCCAGCTGGTTGTCCAACTGACGGAGCGTGGGATTGCGCATTTCGAACTGTTCATACCACGTCTCGAAACTGGACTCGGACCATACTGAGTCGTAAGTCATCTGAAGGAATGAATAGTTGGGCATGTTCATTAGTTGACGGAGATCCTGTATAGCATGGTCAACATCCAGATTGGCCAAAGTGGACTTGTTCTTAATGTCGGCAAGGTTCATTTGCGCACGGTTGTATTCAAGGATGGAGCAGTCGCCTGTCTCGTATCGACGCTGGTAAAGTCCAGCAAGCCGGACGGCGGCCTCGTGACGACGGTTGTAGATGGCCGCCATGTTGCGATAATAGATGAGGTCGGCACAGAGTTGCTGGGTCTCCAAGAGGGTGGCGTAACGAAGAGCCTGATAGTCGAGATGGGCAGCATTCTCTTGGAGGTTGCGAAGACGTGCACGCCGTACAAGGACAGAGGGCATCTGGAACGACTGGGAGACACTAATGTCCCACCGGATGCCATTCTCGGAAGGGTCACCCCAAAAATATGCGGCCTCGACATCAGGGTCATCAAGCAACAGGCCTACATGGGCAGCTGTTTGCTGGGCCTCGGCCTGTTTGGCAGCGGCAAGAAGCGTGAGATTGTTCGCTTCCAAATCCTTCAGCACCTTGGCGTAATGGGGTTGCGCCACAAGAGAAACGGGAAGCAACGCCATTGAAAGGACTATGATTGGTAAAACGACTGACTTTTTCATAACGGGCATGGCATTAAGGTTTAGTGGACATGACCGGCATGGGGGTCGAGGGCAGCGCCGTTCTGTGCCAGACGGACCATGGATGCACCACGGGTCACCACACGTTCACCCGCTTTGACACCGGAGAGTATTTCGGTACGACGACCGTCGGTGGCTCCAAGCGTGACCAAACGCTTCTCGAACGATTCGGGAGTCAACTGCACAAAAACAAAATAGTTGCCCATCTCTTCCACGATGCCCTGATTGGGGATGGCTAAAGCCTGACGGTCGGAACGTGTGGAGATGAATAGGGTGACGAAACTGCCACTGAGCAGATTGCCCTGGTTGCGCACACGGAAAGTGACGGGCACCAAGGGGCAGTCGAGGTCGGTCGACTTGGCGTATGAGACAAGACTGCCGTTCAGTTCGGAGAGGGTGTAAACGTGGTCGTCGCCAGGGACGAGGAGGTTGACACCAGTGATGCCACTTAGTTGACTATAGTAACGAGGTTGCACCTCGGCACGGACGAACAGGTCGCGATTTTGGGAGACCGTGACTACAGGGCCACCCGCCTCGACGTAGCCACCATTGGTGACATGGATACGCTGGACGTAGCCGCTGATGGGGGCACGCACAACGGCACCCTTCTGCGAGAAGTTGCCTTTCAGATTGTCGTAGGCTGCTTTGGCAGTCTCGTACCTTGCTTTGACACGCTGCAATTCCGACTGCGAAACAATCTTGTCATCAGCCAACTGCTGCTTGCGCTCATACTCGGCTTTGGCAACAGTGTAGTTCGCGGTAGCCTCCTGAAAGCGGACGCTCATGTTGTTGTCGGCCATTCCGTTGCTCTCAATAACGAAGAGTTGCTGGCCGGCCTTTACGGCTGTGCCCTCCACGAGATTGGGATTACTGAACATCACCACACCGGAAGCTGACGCTGCGGCTTCGCGCTCGTCGCCTTGCGAAGGCAACACTTGGGCCGAGGCCTTGATGACAGCACCAAAAGGCTCCATGCTGAGCGTTTCGGTTGCAAAATCAATCTTCCAACTCTGTTCTTTAGTGAAAGTGATGGCATTGGACGGCGTGTGAGCATGGTGGTGATGGTGGTGATCATGTTCATGCAATGCCTCATGGTCGGCAACCACATGGACATGGGGATGGCAAACCACTGAGACTCCGCCGGGCTGCATAATCTCCACTCTCAACTGGCCACAGCCAGCCTTGGTGGGTTTGAAAGTGCATTTATAGATGCCTGGCTGCTCGGGGCTGTCAATCGTCTGGGTGACAGCCTCGCCATCGACAACAAGACTGATTTTGACCTGCGTGGAGTCAAGCGGTTTGAAATTGGAGAGGCGCGTGAGGTGTGCAGCCACCTCTGACTCTTGTCCCACCACAAAGGGCTCAGCCTCGGCAAAGAGCTCGAAATCGGCCCCGTATGCGGTATATTGTTCGGCATCATGATGATGCTCGTGTTCATGGTCGTGGTCTTCTCCGGCATGGTGACAGGCAGGCACCATACCAAGAACGAGTGCCATAGATAATAAAATGGCTATTTTCTTCATATTAGCAAATATATAAACAAATAAAATGTGTGAATGTGTAAATGCGCACATCAATTAATGACATAGCACATTTACGTAATAACTAATACCCGAAGGGCGTCAAGCCAAGACAGGAGGGGCTCGCAGACCATTGGCACCCAAAGTCGGTGCCGGGACAAGTGGGGCAGTACCTGAAGACCACCACACATGACGGTTGGGTTGGATGGGTACCAGAAGTTCCGGCTGGGAAAGGGGAAGAGCCAGAACGATAAATTGATTGGATTCAGCCTTGAAAAAAGCTGCCGAGGCAAAGTGGTCATCGCTGGTGGAAATCACCAGACGCGAGAGCATTTCCTGCAACAGACAGATATTGAAAGGATGATGGGAATGATGGTCGCAGTCATTGCCATGGTTGCAGTCAAGGTGGTGGTTGCAGTCACAATGGCATGCGAGTTCGGTCTCAAATGTGAGACCCATGGCATTGCAGCAGTCATGGTGATGGTGCGGCACAACGGCATGCAGCATGATTACCGCACATGCCACAGAAACCATTATCTTTGCCATCAAATGTCTCATACCTTTGATTTTACATCATTCATGGACGCTATCCAATCCGAATAATGACGTTGCAAAGATACGCAAATTAATTGATTTGATAAAAAAGTAATCGCTCAAAACCATATTTTTCCAACCGCGAATCCTGATGGTAGCCCAATTGAAGGAGACTTTTGACGCTGGCGGGATTATAGGGAGAGACGGTTGCACACAAGAGGTTTATCCCTCTTGCTTTGGCCTCGGCAGCAAGCCGCTGGCCTAACTGAAATTGCAAGTGATGGCCGCGCCAGTCGGGACGCACAATACATATCTTGTAATTGGCAGAGGTGTACGGCTCTGCATTGATGGTGGTCAGCAACGGTGAGAGGTCTTCCGCTCCTCCCTTTTCAGGAACATACAACACTGCAAAGCCAGCCAAGAGAGACTCCAAGTGGGGTTTGTCCTTATTAACCGGAGTCGTTACTTTGCACCAAGCCCCTAAACAGAAGTGCGGCGGTTGCAGACACTCACGCCACATCTGCTCCGTGTTGCGTCGCAGCAGGTCGGGACGCTCCAAGCGGAGCAACGCCTCCTGCTCAACGGCCCTAACTTGGTCCAGATGTTCTATTCCCAAAGGGCTGAACGTGAATAAACCTGCTCTTGTGTATGTCATTGTCTGCTTAAATAGTCCACAAACCAGTGGTCGGTGTTGACCAACCACACTGTGCAGTCATTATGTCCATCAATATTGGCCGCAACGGTCTCAACCGCCTTGGCGGAGACTTTGCGCAACATATTGCTCCACAAGATCAACACGGTGTAACGGCTGTTTGTATTTAGTCCAGGGAGGCAACGGCTGTATTCTGTGAACGTCATGCTCCCATGCCAGTCGGGCACCACCGTGGGCGATGGCGGAAATTGGCCAAACGACCCCTTATTGTTCCAGTCGTAGCTGAGAAGCCCCGACTGGGTGTAGCAATTGATGTGGTAGAACACCAACGAGTCTCCATCAAAGTAGAGCACCTGCACCGGCTGGGCCCGGTGTTGCATCATGGTTGTGTCGTGGTCAAGCCTTATCAGATTATCCTGTTGCTCCACCGTGGCAACAATCTGTCTACATGGCACTTTACGTTGACTCTCCGCAAGGAATGACTGCACCTTATCCTCTCGGTACTCCTTGATTTCGTCGATACCGAAGGCCACCTTGGCTATTACGGAGCATCCTGCCGCCAACGACAATGCTGCCAGCAGGATGCCCCAAAGGATGAAACGACGCATCCGTCAAGTTTATTTCAGATAGTATTCTACCGTCGTCACCACGCGGACTTTCTTCACCTGGGGGGTGTTCTCGTCAAGATCCTCCACCTCGAAATAGCCCTGCGAGGCAGTGCGCATCTTGCCAATACGGCTATGGCTGTTCTTGGCAAACTCGTCGGCAGCGGCACGGGCGTTCTCAAGGCTTTCAGCTATCATGGCAGGCTTGATGTCGTTGAGTCCGAGATACTGATAGTCAGCCCAACTGTTGGCCAGAATGTTCTGGTTCACGAGGTCGGTCTCAAGTGTCTGCTGCAACTTGCGCACCAGCTCAAGATTCTTGGTGAAGACGGTGACCGTCTGGTCGACCTGATAGCGGAAGGTTATCTGCGACACGTTGTTGGCATAAGTGTAACGGTCGTCATAACTAGCATTCCCCACCTTGATTTCATCATCCTTGAAACCTGCTTCACGCAGTTTGCTGACAATAATGTTGTTGTTCCGCTGTACGGTGCTGCGCAAGTCGGCCAGCGAGTTGTCCTTCTCACTGTAGCGGATACGCCACACCACGCGGTCGGCAGGAACCTCTTTCTCGCAGAGTCCACGCACCTTGACGGTGTCGTCGAATGATTTGAGCGTCCGCACAGCGCAGACCAACATCAAACCCAACACAAAAGCTGCGAGCACGATGCTCACGCCCTGAATCATGTTCTTTTTGAACGGTATGCTACTTCCTTTCATAGGTATTGGAATTAATTATTTATGCATTAATAACGCGGTACCTGGCTTTTTATTGCATACTTTACTCACCGGCCAGATATTATTCTCCTTTATCCCAAAACGGCCATTAGGATTCCGGAAACTCCTACGGAGTGGTTGACAAGGGGTAATATGTTGGCTATTAAGCTAAAACTCCTACGGAGTAACTGCCGAATCGTGCTATGCGTAGGGAATCGCTCTGCCCCGTAGGGGTTTAATAGCATATCATGATGTCATACAGCCATATTCTCCGTAGGAGATTTCGAGCAGGTACAATCCAATGACCAATATGGGTTCAATACTGCCTGTCACCCCGGCGGTGTTGGGCAAAGGCGGTGCCGCATGGGGCACGGCTATTCCACCACCAGTTTCTCGATAGCAGTTGTCCGGTCAGTTTTCATCCTCACAGCGTAGGTGCCTCTTGGCAGATGGCTGATGTCGAGTGTCACGCTCTGTGTCATGTCCCCGCAGGTGCGGCGGATAAGTGTCCGTCCGTTCATGTCAATCACTTCGAGGTGGAGTATACCCTCCTCCGATGTCACATTCACTTTATCCCTCGCGGGATTGGGCTGCACCCTCATGCTGCTCTGTCCGTTTGCCTGGTCAATGTCATTGGTCTGGAGGATGGGGAAGTACGCTTGTTCGAATGGAGTCATCAGCCTTGTGCTGTCCCAGTCGGGTATGGTAGTGTATATTTCATGTCGGTTGTAAATGTTGTACAGACCCAATACAGTGTCACTACAAAAATTTATATAAGGGTCGAACCCCGGTATACGACATTCGTCCGGGATTCTTTCACGATGGAGTGAGAATAATTCTTGGCGGTCGGCAGCCAGTGATGCCTTATCCCCCTCGCGCAGAGCAGCTATTGTGTTAAATTTTTCAATCATTATGATGATAAAGAAGCCTCTCACTGTCACAGGCTGGTCGAAGTAGAATTCATGGAAATACTTGTAGTAGTTTATGGGGTCGGTCGGGTCGTATGAGTCATAGATCGGATCGGAGCCTTGGTAGATGGGATATTTCATTATGATATCGGGTTCTTTTCCCCTGTCTATGTGGAAGGTCTGCTCTTTCACCACTTGCAACTCCGGGGTTCCAAAGCTCGCCTTGTAGATAACCACAGTGACATCATGGTCCTTGTCCAACTCGTAAGAAAACTCTTTTAATTCTTGATTTCTACAAAAGAGCGAAACGGCTACCCCTTTTATGGTCACGGTCTTTGTGCTGTCTTCCCCTTTGAATAAAAAGGGGCATCCAATTGCCCAGGGATCTGGGACAGAATCGCATATTTTGGGAAGAAAAATGCTTTCGGTATGGATTTGATGAGGCGAGAATCCCCGGTAGGGTGTGATTTTCTCAGGGCATGGTATTTCTTGGTATAAGTAATTGGGGTTAGGGTAATCAACTATCGGTTGCCATTGCGCCATAGCGTCATTCATGGCTGCTGCCATTGCTATCATGGATAGTAATGTGTAAAGATATTTGTTGTTCATAACGCGTGATTATATGACGATTGTTGTTTATTTAATCTTATTATTGTGATGATGTTATTATTTTTACTGTGGGCATTGGGGATTTAACTGATGTAATACTGTATTGTTCATCGCTGTACCGAATAATAATTGATGAGGCTCATCTTTCCCCTTGGTGTCGGTGTGCATGGTGTAGGTGGTGTCGGTAAACATGTCTGTGGTGTAGGATTGGAAGCAATCGGTTGAGTAAGTGGCTGCAGGCAGCGTGCTGAAGTCGAGCATGATCCATCCTTCCCTCTCAGCGGCCATGAATCCGTTGGGTGGAACAGGGTGCAACGAGGAGTAATGGAGAGGATTGGCAGAAGGGTAGAGTGCGTTAGAATAGTAATAATATTGAGGTACGTACAGCCAAGATGTAGGGTAGGGGTTTAAACGGTAGAATTGGCCGCGGCCAAGTAAGATAGAGTCGATAAGCATCAGTTCTCTGCGGTTGTTCAAGTATGCCATGTCTGGTGGGGGAGCAAAAGAAGCAAGGTCGGAAAGCATCATCCCGCAGTATTGATTGTAGTCCATTAGGCCTGTGGCCGCGGAGAGGGTGAAAAGCCGTAGTGCTGTGTAGGGCGTTTTTCGGCAGTATGAAGCCATGATTACAGAGTCGTTGTTCAACGCAGACATGCATATACCGCTGGCAAAAGTATCGGGGCAAGGGTACCAGTGCTGAATTTCGAAGTAAGGCAGGAAATTGATAGCGGGAGTGCCGACTGGCACACGCCGCAGGGTTAGCGTATTCAAGAGTGGGTTGTCGGTACCGGCCACTACGAAATAGTTGTCCGTCTTGACAACGTCCCAATACAATTCATCTTTATCTCCCATAAAGAATAGTCGGCAAGTTCCGGGTCCATGGTAGTTTTCCACATAAAGGACATGGTCTGCCCCTTTCGTGTCGGGGTCATGGTAAATGCTTTCCAGCCCAATGGCAATGATATTTTCCGCTCGTTTCTCCCCGTTGACGGCCATTCGGTTCAGGACAGCGAGCCCGAGTTTGTTCATGTCGTAATAAAAAGTGATGTTGCCCGTGCCGGCCACGAGGTTCGGAATACCGAAGTGACCAAGCAGTGCCGTATGGCTGTTGGTGTTGGTGCCGCAAAAGTAGGCAGTTGTGTCAATGATGTGGAAATCTTTGATTGACCATCCGTCGGGAACCTTTACACGGTAAGTAAGCGCTCCGGGGTCGAAAACGCTAAAGTAAACAAACCATCCTGTGCCTCCCGATTCTTCAACATACGCAATGTTGTTCTGGCGGATAATTCCATGGTCTGGATTAACGATGGAGTTGGTCGTAATATAGTCTTGTGCTGACACATTCGCAACAGAGACTAACGCCAGAATGATACTGATAAGAAATAGCTTTTTTTTCATTTTTTATGGTATATAAGTTGTATGGTAAAATATAAATTGTTATTAATATGTATTTTATATGAGTGGAATGGGTGTAATAATATATTTTTGTATCTGCAAATATACATTTTTTTTCTATTCGCCAAATAGTTTCTTTGATTCTTAACCCCAATCGGTCGTTAAATATGATATGATTTGTACATAAATGCAATGCTTTACGATGTCATTTTTCTTATGACCGCCATTGACAGTTTGTTTACTACGAGTGTACCATATTTCCCTTTCCTAATGACCGATATGGGATAAACAGAAATAATAAAGACAATCTATCAAATCATACTATAGCCAACAATAATGACCCAAATCAGTCAATAGCGTTGAATGGCAGTCCTTTCCGATTATATCTCTCGCAAAACCATAGAAAATGGGGCGCCCTTTCGGACAGCCCCATCTTTGTTACTCTATCTTGCTTGAGCTTAGAACAGGCCTTCGAGGAGGTTATCGTCCACCAAATTGGGCATGGTGACCTTCAACTCGGGGCAGATGTCCATGGCGCGCTTGATGGCGAACATGGCACCCTCGTTGCGGGCCCAGCTGCGGCGGCTGATGCCGTTGTTCACATCCCAGTGGAGCATCATGCGCAGACGGCGGTCGCAAGCCTCGCTGCCGTCCAGCACCATACCGAAGCCGCCGTTCATCACTTCGCCCCAGCCTACACCGCCACCATTGTGGATGCTGACCCACGTGGCTCCGCGGAAGCTGTCGCCAATGACGTTCTGCACGGCCATATCGGCGCAACGGTTACTGCCGTCGTAAATGTTGCTGGTCTCACGGAAGGGGCTGTCGGTACCGCTCACGTCGTGGTGGTCACGACCAAGGACGATAGGAGCGGATATCTCGCCCTTCTTGATGGCCTCGTTGAAGCGGGCTGCAATCTTGGTGCGGCCCTCGCAGTCGGCATAGAGGATACGGGCCTGGCTGCCAACTACCAGGTGGTTTTCCTTGGCACCCTTGATCCACTGGATATTGTCGTGCATCTGCTGCTGAATCTCGGCGGGGGCTGTGGCTGCTATTTCGCCCAGCACCTCCATAGCGATATGGTCGCTCTTGTCGAGGTCCTCGGGTTTGCCGCTGGTGCAGACCCAACGGAAGGGACCGAAGCCGTAGTCGAAGCACATGGGGCCCATGATGTCCTGCACGTATGAGGGATAGCGGAAAGCACTGTGGTCTTCATTCCAGATGTCGGCACCGGCGCGGCTGCTCTCCAGCAGGAAGGCGTTGCCATAGTCGAAGAAGTACATACCCTTGGCAGTAAGTTTGTTGACGGCTGCCACATGACGGCGCAACGACTCCTGAACTTTCTCCTTGAAGAGTTCGGGCTTTTCGGCCATCATCACCTTGGCATCCTCGAAGCTGACACCCACGGGATAGTAGCCACCGGCCCAGGGATTGTGCAGCGAGGTCTGGTCGGAGCCGAGATCCACCTGGATGCCCTTCTCTGCGCAGTATTCCCAAAGGTCAACCACGTTGCCCTGATAGGCAAACGAGCGGGCAATCTTCTGCTCGCGGGCTTTGTTCACAGCCACAAAGAGCTCGTCGAGGTCGGCGTGCACTTCGTCCACCCAGCCTTGGTCATAGCGCTTCTGCGTGGCGGCGGGGTTGATTTCAGCGGTGATGCTCACCACCCCTGCAATGTCGCCAGCCTTGGGCTGTGCGCCGCTCATGCCACCGAGGCCGGCGGTGATGAACAGCTTGCCAGCCGTGCCGCCGCCCAGCTTACGGGCTGCGTTCAGCACGGTGATGGTGGTGCCATGCACGATGCCCTGCGGGCCGATGTACATATAGCTGCCAGCAGTCATCTGGCCGTACTGCGTCACGCCGAGAGCGTTGTAGCGCTCCCAATCGTCGGGCTTGCTGTAGTTGGGAATCATCATGCCGTTGGTCACCACCACGCGGGGAGCATCCTTGTGCGAAGGATAGAGCCCCATCGGGTGGCCGCTGTACATAACAAGGGTCTGCTCGTCGGTCATCTCGCTCAGATACTTCATCACCAGGCGGTACTGGGCCCAGTTCTGGAACACGGCGCCGTTTCCGCCGTAGGTAATCAGCTCGTGCGGATGCTGTGCCACTGCGGGGTCCAGATTGTTCTGAATCATCAGCATAATGGCGGCAGCCTGACGGCACTTGGCCGGATACTCGTCAATGGGGCGGGCATACATCTTGTAGGTGGGGCGCAGACGATACATATAAATGCGGCCATATTTCTTCAACTCCTCTGCAAACTCGGGAGCCAGCATCGCATGGTCCTTCGGGTCAAAATAACGAAGGGCGTTGCGGATGGCCAGTTTCTTCTCTGCAGGGGTGAGGATGTCCTTGCGCTTGGGCGCATGGTTCACTGTGGGGTCATAAGGCTGCGGTTCGGGCAGGGGATTAGGAATACCCTGACGCAATTCATTTTGGAATTCTTCGAGTGTCATATTAGTTTATTTTATTTTTTATTCATTTCAAAAATCGTCAATACTCCTCACACCCTCGGTACGTTCAATAATCGTATTGACCAACCGACTGACTTGATTCAGTGCATTCATTGCAAGCTCATGGTCAAACATACCGTCCCTCCTTCATAATGCGACTACGAAGTACAGCATTCATGTTGTCATGTACACGGACAATATCCACGCTGCAACCAAACAACTTTTTCAATTCCGATTGCAACATATCGACAGTAAGCAACGATAATGCCCGTCCTTCATAATAGATGTCGACATCGCTCTCCTCCATCTGTTCGCCACGAGCCGCTGAGCCAAATACACCAATCTTACTGATACCGTATCGGTCAGCAGCATAGGGTTTGTACTGTCCCAGCAACGTCAGAATATCATCCGTCGTTCTCATTTCAAATTGCAAAAATACGAATAATTATTGGAACAGCCAAAATATTATTTATAGAATTCTTCCAACCCTAAACGCATTTATTTGTAATTATGTGATTCAAAAAGCAAGACTACGAATATTATTCGATACAGCCAGGATTTTCTTCCACCGGGGGAGTGCTGATGTTTAAGGCGGTGAAAACCATCTCCTTCGACCTTTGAAAAACGCCCGTTCAACGCTCCTTCAATATTGATTCAATATAGAACGGGCGTTGAACGGGCATTTATGATTGGTCCAAGAAATGGATCAACAATAGCTTAGAAGCATAATTCCACACCGGCCTCAAAGCGCGGGAGGTTCAGCTTGAAAGCTGTGGGGCTGGTGGGGTCGGCATTATAGTTGGTTGTCAAACCCGTAAGACGGTAGCGGCAGTAAAGGCCAATGGCATCGTAGGCAATGCGGGTGGTAACGCCGAAGTTGACCTTGTAGTTATCCTGATATTCCGGATTGGCAATGGAAGAAGTGGTGCTTTTTGCATGATTGTAGAGTTTGCCCTCACGGATATAATGGTACCCGCCGTACGAGACATAGGCACCGAGATCCCAGTGGACTCCCTTGCCGAGCATCCCCCCACCGACAAAGCGGACACGCTGGAAGAGTTCGAGGCTGCCCTCGTCGAAGACGTAGTATTTCTTGTCAGGGGTGTTACTTAAAGCAAAGAGATTGTCGAGGCGGTTGGATTTGTCGGGGACGAAGTTGAATCGAGTGGAGGCATATTCAAGACCGATACCAATACTGTAAGCCTTGGCCAAGCGGTTGAGCATACGCACACCGACATGAATGGTGGGAGAGAAGAATTTGCATTCCTGTTCCTGTGAGCTGAGGCGGAACATGTTTCCTGCCATGATGTAAAAGTCCCAATAGATATTGCTGACATCCCAGCCGCCTTTATGGGATGTCTGCACAAGGGTGAGGTCGTTACCGGTGATTTTCTGTACTATATCGTTGTTGCCCTGCATAATATAGTTGGGACGGCTGAAACTGCACTTGGTGTCGAACCCTGTGACGGCAAGAGTCTGGTTTTGCTTGTCGGTAAGACGGAAGGAGGCGGTGTAGCCGTTGTACCACACGTTGAGGGTGCGGCGGTAGAGCTGGTTCTTGGGGAAACTGAAGGCACTGGCTGTGTCCATCGTATCAATATTGATGTGGATGTAGGTATCGAGCGTGCCATCCTCGTTCTGCCAATTGAAGAAGAGGGGACGGCTGAGGTCTTTCGACCCGATACTGCTGAGCAGGTGCAGCTCTACCGAGTCGGCCTTTTCCACAAAGCGGAAAGTGGGACGGGCAGCAGGTTTCTGTTTCTTGTTGCAGAAATAACCGGCTTGCGGCACACCGTAACCAAAGGCATAGTCGAAATAGGGGTAGAGGTCGGCAGACTTTTCTATTTCATGGAAGAGCTGCATTGCCGTGAGCCCCGGGCAGGCCTGCAAGGCACAGGCTGCAAAACCGGCCACCAAGGGGCATGAGAATGATGTGCCGTCAACATAATTGACAGCCATGTTGCTGGAGGGGCTGGCGGCCAAGGCATGGCCAAAGGCGGAGACATTGGGTTTGAGTTTGCCCGTGGCACTGGGGCCGAACGAACTGAATGAGATATGTTTATAATTCTTAAGATTGGCCTCGATACCACCCACACAGAGGGCGCTGTCGGCATCGGCAGGGGTGATGATGGTGCGCCAATGATTGTCGGTGGCCTCGTTGCCGGCCGAGTTGCAGACCAGCATGCCTTTACGTGCAGCCATGTTGGCAGCCTTGGCGACATAGGAAGTGCCGTTCATCTCCTGCACATTGTAGCGCTCCTTGCCATAGCCAAGGGAGCTGCTGATGATTTGTGCGCCGTTCTTGTCGGCCCATTCCATGGCTTGCATCCACCACACCTCTTCTTTGAACGGTTCCAGTTCCACCTCGGTGCGGGCCAGGAGGAACTCGGCACCGGTGGCCAGACCCAAGTGCCGCCCGTCGGGTGCTATGCCGGCTATGCAGCTGAGGGTCATAGTGCCATGGCTGTTCCAGCCGTAGACATCCTCTTTATCGTTGCAGAAGTTCCACGTCTTGATGATTTGATGGTTGTCGAAGAGGTGCTTGAAGGCTTGGTGAGTGTTGACTTTGGGGAAACCGCCGTCGAAGACAGCTATGCGGACACCCTTGCCGTTGATGCCGAGTTCGTCAAACTGACGGCCACCCATGCGTACAAGTTGGTCGGTGAGGGGGGTAGGCTGGGCGGACAAGTCAGACTGGTCAGACAAGGCGGACGGGGCGGACGGGGCGGACGATGATGCCGGGTGCATCTCGGAGGCAATCAGATGGGTGCCTTTGACGAACGACAGCTGCTCGATGCGGCTCATCTGTTCCGGCGTGGCCATGACGGCAACGGCGTTGAGCCAACGGGAGGTGCCCACCTCCTCGGTAGCGATGGCGCCAATCTGCGACACGTAGCTGCTGTTGAGGGGATAGTTGCTCACATCGTAGAGGTCGGCGCCACACTGACGGTAACGCTCAATGGCTTTGGCATCAAAATAGGTGTAAGGGTCGAATGTGGTGCCCTGCTTGTCGGTGAGGAACACCCAGTAGCATGACTGGCTGAAGGCCGGAAGGAAGGCCAACATCGCCAACAAGGAAAAGACGATTTTTTTCATAGTGATAACCTTTTTAATTATTGTAATGTAACTTTATTGCAGAACAGAATGGAGTATTTCGTGCGACTGGAAGTTGTGGAACTCGGCAAGGTGCAGCTGGAAGTATTCCAGCATGCGGTTGATGAGTTCCGTGCGTTGGGCAAGGGTGGCGGAGGGAAGGGGGCTGCCGCCGTCAACAGCCTGGAGATAGTGGTGCAGGAGGAGGGATGTGGAGCCGTCGAGGGTGTGCTCGCCGCTGTACTGGTAGCGGCCCGCAAGCATGTCGAAAAGGGGCTCGCGTGGACTGTAGTTGTCCAAAGGTTCTATGCCCATGTGACGCGAAACGGAGAGCATGAAGGTGATGGGCAGTTGGGCTGCCGGGATGGGAGACTGGGGGTGCATGGCGCCGACAACATAGTCGAAGAGTTCCGGCATAGGCTCCTCCTCGCGGAGGGTCTTATAAAGGAGCTCAGTCATGAAGAAACGCAGGGCGTGGCGCGACATCTCGTCGGCACGTGCCATGGCTATGGACTGCGGTATGCCACGATGGGGAGCAATCTCCTTGAGGTAGTTGATGGATGTTTTGGGGTTGTTGTAAACCACAAGGTCGAGGTAGCTGAGCGGCTGGAGGAGGTTCTGCTTGGTGCGACTGCCCCCTTTGCGCACACCTTTGAGGATATAGGAGCGCACCCCAAGCTGACGCGTGAAAATCTTGGCTATTACCGACGACTCGGAATAGGCAGTGGTGTGCAGCACCAAGGCAGGGGTCGAGAGGGTAGGAATCACCTTATGACAAGTATTTTGGCAACGGAGCGCATATTGCCCGATGCGTCGGAGGCAAAAACATAATAGGTGCCGGAAGAGACGCGGTCACCGTTGTTGGTGCGACCGTTCCAGACGGCCTGCCCGCCATGTGCATTGGTGGAGAAGACCACGTGGCCGCGGGCATCGGTAATATGGACCAAGGCATCGCGGGTGAAGCCCTTGACAGCAATGGGGCCGTCGTAGCCCGGACGGACGGGATTGGGAAAAGCGTGGATGTCGGCCAGAGGCTCGGTGTAGCCCACGGTGGCGGTGGAGCGGTAGGACTGCAGCCCCATGTCAGTGCCGACATAGACAACGCCGCTTTCGGGATGGACGGTGAGGGCCACAATCTTGTCCGAAGCCAAAGGGCTGTTGGCTGTGGTGAAGTGATGGAGCTGTTCCAAGCCGTTGGCAGAAATGAGATAGAGGCCGTTGTTGGAGGTGCCCACCCACTTGCGGTTGGCGCCGTCCACAGCCATGCAGGTGATGCTCTCATAGGCCATGAGGTACTCATTGATGCCGTCCTCATTGAAGAGGATGTTGGAGCAGTTGACAGGTGACGTCTCGCCATTGCCGCCATTGGCAAAAGCGCGGTAGCCATCGTAAATAACTTTCAACCCTTTGTCGGTGCCAAACCAGAGGTCGCCGGAGCGGTCCTGCACCAGGCAGGTGACGGTGTGGGTCTCCAGCTTGCTGCCGTTGTTGGGGTTGACAACAGCCTGTCGGCTCTCACCGTCGTGGACAAAGAGGCGGTTGCTCTTGCCGATGAACCACTTGTAGCCAGTAATGCTATCCCACACCAGCTTGTCAATCTCTTTCTTGTCGACAGAGAGTCCCTGCAGCACCGGACTGATGTCGAAATTGCGCCAAGAGCCGTCGCGATAGCGGACGGCCAGTCCATGATCCACCAGCGAGCTGGTCACCCAGAGGTTCCCTTGGTCGTCGTAGGCCAAGCCGGAGACACGGTGATGGATAAACGTGCCACTGGTAAAGGGCTCCAGTGCTCCCTGCGTGTTGGACTGGTCGAAGAGGGTCTGCACTTGGTTGTCGTGTATGTCGAGCACACCGTAGCCCCACGAGGTGGCGCTGATATGTTTGCTGTCCTTGGGGTCCACGGCCATGTAGAGGACATCCTGAAAGGCGGGGATGCCGTCAGCGACGGAGATTTGCGACCACTCCCCTTTCTCGAAGATAGAGAGGGAGCCGAGAATACCAGCACTCTCGTAAGTGGGTTTCTTGCCGCCGGGGCAGAGGTAGAGCTTGTTATAGGTGGAGGCCAAACTGTAGACATAGTCGTCGTTGAAGGGACCCGCAGGGGCGTGGGCAGAGACCTCCGTGTAGCCGCGTGGCACCTCGATAAGGCCGGCCCACGTGTGGCCTATCCACAGGGTGCCATCACTGTCCATGTCGACATCCTCGGCTGCCACGCCATAGGTGGGCAAAGTGGTGATTACGTCGGTGAGTGAGAACTGGCTGTTGTATATTTCAATCGAACTAAAGCGGTTCAAGACAATCTGGCTGCCACAGCACCGCAACGAGCGCACTGTTCCCGTGCCCCATGTGCCCCAGTTGTCGGGACCCTGCTGATAGAAGGTGGTCATGCTGTCAGGATTGTCGGTGCAGGCGGCCACTACCAAACGGTTGTTGCAGACGTCGAGCATACGGACGGACATGCCCGCCAAGGGGGACAGCGTATCCCGCGTCCACGTCTCGTAGATATGCAGCCGGTTGCTGCCACGCGGAGCAGACATAAGGCCATTGTCAGTACCTGCGACGATGTGCCCCTCGGTAAAAGCCACGTCGTAGACCACGCCGCTCTCGCCGTCGGGGCCAAGGTAGTAGGTCTCCGCCACCTCATGGCGGCGGGCGTCCACCACCACGATGCCGAAGCCTGTGGCAAGGTAGACCTTGTCGCCGTCAAAACGGATGTGGTAAATCTTCTTGTCGCCTCCCTGTCCGCTGTAGCGGATGTCGGCAATATGATACACCTTGCCGCCTTGCATCAAGTCCACACCAGAATTGGCGTATGCCACAGCAAGGCACTGCGAGGCCTGGTCGTATGCCATGGCGCTGATGCCTACATCGGTCAGTCCGTTGGACTTGGTCATGGGGATGACTTCCTTGCCTTCGGGTCGATAGCGAAAGAGGGCCATGCGTGTGGCAGCGTACACCTCGGACTGAGCCACACACACATGACGGGCAGCAACAAACGAGTTGTGGTCGCGCCACTCCCCTATTGCCGACTGGGCACTGACAACATGACCAACGGCAAACAACAACAGGAAAGGAAGGAAACGTCTCATGGATGTCATTTCTTTTGGGGTGAGATAAGAAGCTGGCTCAACAGCAGCAGCAACCAGGTGGCCACGGTGTCAAGCAGCATGGAGAGCAGCGTCATCCAGAAATTGCCGAAACTGAAAGCCTCCAAAAGGCAATAGGTGAAGCTGTAAACTGCCGACATGACAAACAGGTAGACGGCAAAGGTCTGGAAGGGTACAGTGTGGACGCTGGGCACATCAATGACGGCCTCGTTGGGGTCGTCGCGTGTAAGCATCCGGTTGCCGATAATCACACGCACAAAGGCCATCATGGTGCAACTGAAGGTGTGGAATCCGGGGATGTTGCAGAAGATGTCGACCAATGCACCCGCGGCAAAGGCTATCAGCAGCAACGGGATATTGCCCACACGGGTGGGCAGCATCAGGACAGCAAGGATGTAGATGAAAGGTATCACGTACCCTCCAAAACTGACGTAGTTGAGCAACAAGATTTGCAGCACTATGAGCACCACAAAGCGGAATATGTTTGATAAAACCAGTTTTGTCATTTCTGTTCGTCCTCCATCTTTGTGCGGGCTATGAGCGAATCCTGCTCAGCCTTGAAATGGTTGTCTATGATATACACGTGGTCCAGCTTGGTGAATTCGGTGGCCAGACGCACCTTGATGGTGTAGAATCCGCTGCCCCGCTCAGTCATGGTCTGCTCCACAAAGCCCACCATGACACCCTCGGGGAAGTCGTTGGCCATGCCGCTGGTGACGATGGTGTCGTTGGGGTAGAGCTTATGTGTGGTGGGGATGTCAATAAGGGTTGCGTAGCGGAAATCGCCTCCTCGCCACACCAAGGAGCCGTTGGTATTGATACGGCTAATCTTCACGCTGTTGCGGCTGTTGGAGTGCAGCACCGGCATGATGGTGGCAAAATTGTCCGTGGTATTCACCACTACGCCCACAATGCCCTGCGGCGAGATGACAGCCTGGTCCAGCTTGATGCCCTGCTTGCGCCCCTTGTTGATCATGATGTAGTTGTTGGGGCGATTCCACGAGTTTTTCACCACGCGGGCCTCAGTATAGCTGTAGCGCTGCTTGTAGACGGTGTCGTCCTTGGTGAACTCGCGGAGGTTGTAGCTTATGTACGACGATTCCAGCTGTGCCCTGAGTTGTGCATTCTCGGCCGCCAGCCGTTCATTCTCCTTGCGCAGTCCAAAGTAGTCGCCCACCGCCGAGATGGTTCCGTAGCAGCGTCCCGCTATGGCATTGCCCGCCCGCACAATCTTAGAACCTTGATAGTTGCTGTTCTGGGTGATGAAGATAATAGCCAGAATCTCCAACAGCAGGAAGACGAAGACGAAGTTGTACCGTTTGATAAAAGCCAGTAGTGCGTCCATCCTTTTCTAATCTTTGGTGATTATCTGCTGAGATAGTTATTAATGACTCGCTGGGTCTCGTCGACGGAACGGTTCAAGTCGTCGTTGAGTATGGTCACATCGAACTTGTCGGCCATCTTCAGCTCAGCGGCACTGCGGGCCAACCGCTTGGAGATGGCCTCCTCGGTCTCGGTGCCGCGGGTGCGCAGACGCATCTCCAACACCTCGATGCTGGGGGGCATCACAAAGAGGGCCAAGGCCTCGCTGCCGAAATATTTCTTGATGTTCATGCCACCGTTTACGTCGACGTCAAAGATAATGACATGCCCGTTGTCCCAAATGCGGTCAATCTCCGATTTCAGTGTGCCATAGCGCGTGCCGGCATAGACCTCTTCCCATTCAAGGAACTGCCCTTCGGCCACTCTCTTATCAAACTCCTCGGGAGTAAGGAAATAATAGTCCACACCGTTTTGCTCGCCCTGACGTGCCGGGCGGCTTGTGGCGGAGATGGAGAATTCGAAACAGTCGAACCGTTTCAGTATCTCCCGGATGATGGTTGTCTTGCCACTGCCCGAAGGGGCCGAAAACAAGATGGCTTTGCGATTATTCATAGTGAGCGGATATTGTAGTTTGGCAGGGTTAAGCTCCCCGCACAGTTGTCATTGTCAGAATTTGCGGTCGAAAATCTTGTAGAAACTCTTTACCACCAACGAGTTCTCATGCCACATATACTGGGCTGCCACCTCGGACACATAGGCCAATGCCTCCTCACGACTGCTGTAGTTGTTGAGGCGGAGAATAAAGTCGTTGTAGGCCTTCATGTTGTTGTGGAACAACTCGCTCATGAAACTGAACTTATCGTTGATGTTGATGATGGTGCGCAGGTCGTCAACCTTCTTGGCGTTCACACGAGTCTCCAATTGATCTTCCACATTGCGGCCATGCTTGTTCAAAGCGTCGGCCAGGGTGCGCACACGGGGTTCCTCATCGGTGTTGCTTTTCAGGTAGTCAAACAGCGACTCCTGACCTTTGCTCTTGGCGGGTTTTGCGGGTTTCTCAGCCGGTTTTGGCTCTTCGGCAAAAAGCTCGTCATTCCTGTTGCCCTCTATCGACTCCATCATTGGCTCGATGACAGATGTCACCTCCGGCTCGGCAGGTTCGGGTGCAAAGATGGGTTTCAACTCCTCGGCGGCAGCCTTGCGGGCGGCTTCCTCTTCGGCCTTGCGCTGGGCCTCTGCTGCCTTGCGGGCAGCTTCCTCTTCTGCCTTGCGCTGGGCTTCCGCTGCCTTGCGGGCGGCTTCCTCTTCGGCCTTACGCTGGGCTTCCGCGGCCTTGCGGGCGGCTTCCTCTTCTGCCTTACGCTGGGCTTCCGCTGCCTTGCGGGCGGCTTCCTCTTCAGCCTTGCGCTGGGCTTCCGCGGCCTTGCGGGCAGCCTCCTCTTCAGCCTTGCGCTGGGCCTCGGCTGCCTTGCGGGCGGCTTCCTCTTCAGCCTTGCGCTGGGCCTCGGCTGCCTTGCGGGCGGCTTCCTCTTCAGCCTTGCGCTGGGCCTCGGCGGCTTGGTTCTTCACCTCCTCGGCGCGTGCGTCAGGATCCTCAGCCACAGGGTTGTCACCCTCGGCCTCTAACTGGAGTGCCTCCATATAGAGGTTGCGCAACTCCTGCAAGATGATGTCTATCTCAATTTGGGGTATCGACCCCTTGTTCTGTCTGATGCGAGCGGCTATCAAACCCAGCCTCTCCATCCCCTCCAAAAGCGAGTTTCCCGTGTTCTTCATGATGGTGTGCTTATTTTATTTCACTGTATACAAAAACCTTGCACCGCTTCTTGTGGCGCAAAACAATTTGTAAAAATACGAAATAAAACGCAATCACCCAAATTTTTTTTGCATGGGGTACTGTTTCCACTCCCTTTGAACCCGCATAAAGAGGTATCTCCTCGCACCGTCACCCAAAGGCAGAGCATTTGCTAATCACAGGCAAAAAGCACAACTATTTTTTGTCAAGCCAATAATTTTTCGTATCTTTGAATGTTCAAAGGAACCGAGCAAATCACATATATTATTAATTAATAACAATTTATATGAAAAAAGTACGTTTAATTTTCTGCTTTGTAGCCCTGTCCGTGCTCGCATGCAGCACCCTCATGGCACAAAAAACTTATCAGTACAAGACCTATCCCAACGACCCGCTGGGTGTCCGTGAGTACACTCTGGACAACGGTCTGAAAGTTTTCATGAGTGTCTACAAAGACGCTCCCAAAATCCAGACCTACATCGCCGTCCGTGCAGGCTCGCGCAACGACCCCCACGAGACCACCGGCCTGGCCCACTATCTTGAACACATGATGTTCAAAGGCACCCAACGCCTCGGCACCACCGACTGGGAGAAAGAGAAAGTCCTCATCCAAAAGATTGAAGACCTCTTCGAGGCCTATCGCATGTTCGACGACCCGCAGACCCGCGCCGCCATCTACCACAAGATTGACAGCCTGAGCTACGAGGCCTCGAAGATTGCCGTCGCCAATGAGTACGACAAGGCCATGACTGCCATCGGCTCCACCGGCACCAACGCCTTCACCAGCAACGACTACACCATGTATGTCGAGAACATCCCCAACAACCAGTTGGAGACCTGGTGCGAGATTCAGGCCGACCGCTTCCAGCACCTTGTCCTGCGCCTCTTCCACACCGAACTGGAGACCATCTATGAAGAGAAGAACATGAGCCTCACCAAAGACAACCGCAAGGTCAATGATGCCATGTTTGCCGCCCTCTTCCCCCACCACCCTTATGGCAACCAGACCACTCTTGGCAGCCAGGAGCACCTCAAGAACCCCTCCATGCGCAACATCCGCAACTTCGTAGCCACCTACTACGTCCCCAACAACATCTGCATCAGCATGGCTGGCGACTTCGACCCCGACGAGGCCATCAAGATTATCGACAAGTACTGGGGCAATATGAAACCCGGCAACGTCCCCGCGCTGAAATTCGAGCGTGAGAAACCCATCACCTCCGTCATCACCAAGAACGTCTCCGGCCTCGATGCCGAGAACACCGTCCGTGCCTACCGCCTTGACAGCGGCAACGGCAGCCACGACGCCATGCTGGCCGACCTCCTTGAGAGCGTCCTCAACAACGGCAAGTGCGGTCTCATCGACCTCAACATCAACCAGCAGCAGCGCTGCATGGGCGCCTATGCCGGCACTTACACACTGAACGACTATGGTGCATTCATGTTTGGTGGTCAGCCCATGCAGGGCCAGACCCTCGAACAGGTACAGGCCCTCTTCGACGAGCAGATTGCCCTTGTCAAGCAAGGCAAATTCGACGACTGGATGCTCGAAGCCGCCATCAACAACATGAAACTCGCCATCATGAAGCGCGCCGAAAGCAACAACAGCCGCGCCAGCCAGATGGCCTACGCCTACGTTGAACACCGCAACTGGGGCGATGTCTGCAACGAGATCAACGAACTCTCCAAAATCACCAAGCGCGAACTCGTAGCTTTCGCCAACCGCCTGTTCAAGGACAACAACTACGTTATCATCAACAAGCTCAAAGGCGAACCCGAACCCATCCTCAAAGTCTCCAAACCTCCCATCACCCCCATCGAGGTGGGCCGCGACAACGAGAGTGCTTTCCTCAAAGAGATCAAAGCTCGTCAGGTCAAACCCATCGAGCCCGTCTTTGTGGACTTCAGCAAGGACCTCACCAAGTCCAAACTCAAAAACGGTGCTGAAGTGCTCTATGTCCAGAACACCGAGAACAAGACCTTCAATCTCATCTACCGTTTCGACTTCGGCTACCGTGCTGGCCAACTCGGCAAGACCCTCGACCTCGCTGCCGACGTTCTTGAATACCTCGGCACCAGCAAGCATACCCCCGACCAGCTCCAGCAGGAATTCTACAAACTGGCCTGCAACTATAGCGTCAACGTCGGACAGGAGAACATTAACATCAGCATCAGCGGTCTCAGCGAGAACATGACCAAAGCCCTCGCCCTCGTTGATGAAATCATCACCGATGTCCAGCCCAACGAGCAAGCCCTCAAGATGCTTGTCGCCCGCATCCTCAAAGGCCGCGAAAACGCCAAGCACAACCAGCAGAACTGCTTCCGCGCCCTCGGCAACTATGGTACCTACGGTGCTGACTCCCCCACCCTCGACATTCTCAGCGAAGCACAGTTAAAGGCCTACACCTGCCAGCAGCTCACCGATGCCCTCCACGGCCTCTTCAACTACAAGCACCGCGTCCTCTACTACGGTCCTGAAACCGTCGACAACTTCCGCGCCCTCGCCAACAACTACACCTACAAGCTCAACAAGAAAGCTCCCGCCAACAAGAAAATCACCCCCAAGGCCGTCAGCGAGAACACTGTCTACTTTGTTGACTACAACGCCAACCAGACCTACATGCGCGAGCATTTCCGTGGCGAGAAATTCAACACCAAGAACGAAGCCGTCATGGACATCTTCAACGAGTACTTCGGTGGCTCGATGAACGCCATCGTCTTCCAGGAGATGCGTGAGAAACGCTCCCTCGCCTACAGCGCACAGAGCTACTACGCCACCCCCAGCGACAAGGACGGCTATTTCACCAACGCTGCCATCATCGCCACCCAGAACGACAAGCTCATCGACGCCATGAACGCCTTCAACGAGCTCTTTGATCAGATGCCCGTGGCCGAAGCCAACTTCAACATGGCCAAGGATGCCGAAATCAGTGCCATCCGCACCGCCCGCACCACCAAGATGGGCATCATCAACAGCTACCTCTACTACGAGCGCATGGGCTTCAACCCCAAAAAGAACCATGCCAAGATGCTCTTCGAAGCCTACCCCAACGTCACCATGAAAGACGTTGTCAACTTCAACCACAAGTACATCAAAGGACAGAAGAAAGTCTACATGTGCCTCGGCAAGGAAGCCGACATGGACTTCAACGCCCTCGCCAAGTTCGGCAAGGTGAAGAAGCTGAAGCTCGAAGACATCTTCGGTTATTAATCAATTCTGACCTTACTCGTGGTGGAACCCATGCCGTTCCACCACGAGTTATTTTTGTATGAAGATAAAACTATTCATACTCACTCTTGCGCTATTCCATGCCCTTAGCGGCATGGCACAGACCGATACTGCTTTCTGGTTTGCACCCCCAGACCTGTCCAATTTTGCCTACACCAACTACGGGGAAACCCCTGTCCGCTTAGTCTTTCACTCTTACGGCCAGCCCGCTACCGTCACTGTGGAGCAACCCGCCAACCCCTACTTCCCCACCACGCGCATCATGCTGCATCCCTATGATGTCGACACCATAGGACTGTCGTCATGGGTCGATAGTATCGAGACCAAACCCGTCAACACCGTCCTAAACTGGGGCTTCTATATCCATTCCACCGCACCTATCACCTGCTATTACCAATGCACCTCCACCAATCGCGAGACCTACACCCTCAAAGGGCGGAATGCGCTTGGCACCGACTTCCAAGTGCTGATTCCCAAATGGCATATTGAATGGGGTTTTCCTCACGAAGGCGAAAGTTTCGAAATGATTGCCACCGAGGACAGCACTCATGTCTGGATAATGCCCCCCTCACACTTCAATGACGGCACCATCGTATTCGAAGGAGGCATCACGGCTACCGACACGGTCTCAATCACCTTGAATCGGGGGCAGAGCTACTCTATGCGGGCAAATAGTGCCTCTACCGACTTAATGAAAACCATTATCCGCTCCTCCAAGCCCATAGCAGTCAACACCACCCATTCACAACCCTCCACTGTTCCCTACCGATACCTAAACGTGGGTGACCAAATTCTCCCCACATCCTTTTGGGGGACACGCTACGTGCCATTTTTGGAATTCCCTACTGGCATTGGTTATAGCTATGGAGCCTTGGACTATATAAACACAGGGACCTATCATTATTCTGTATCGGGCATAAGGGCCGACAGCATCAACGGCGGCTCAGTATGGTCGAAATGGTGGACGGAATTGCTCCGCCCCTCCGCCAGCCTCATGTCGTGCGACACTGCCCTTTTTCTTGAGTTTGACCGTCCCGTAGGACTGATACAGGAGTCGAACAAGCCCGCATGCGGAGTTGGCTGCACCATACTGCCCGATGTCGAACACTCCGGTTCCCACCAAATATCCTATCTGCGCACCGACAGTTTGTCTATCAAAATACAGATAGTGGTGAACAGCCAGGCAGCAAACCACATTCTTTTTAATTGGGACCCTACAATAATCACAGCCGCCGACTTCCAGCCACTTGTAGGCAATCCCACCCTGTCGTGGTGCAGCAAGGAGGTGGGGCAATACCTCTCGGCCGGAGGTGTGATGCACATACAGTGCGACAGCAGCCTATTCATATTAGGCGTGATAGAATACGACACCAATACAGGTGCCTCATATACCATCCTGACCGACTATGCCACACCCGCTACGGTTCGATTCAACATGAACGATACCTTCTGCCAGGGCGACAGCATACACTTCTCCTATACCTCTCATAATGTTGCCTACACCCGCCTGCAAAGCCCTGACGGAGCCATGCACGATATGCTCTACGCCATCCCCAACGCCGACACCTCTCTGAGCGGACGGTATTGGCTCTATGGATACGACACCTTAGGCACCGTCCCCATAGCCATGGACTACATTGACATCACCATCAACCCGCGCAATACTGCCGAACTGCACGACACCATCCTTCCGGAACAACTGCCATGGAGCCGCTTTGGCCTATTATTTTATGCCGAGACCGACACGGCAATATACCGGCCCGACCCCACGTCGATGTGCGACAGTCTGATAAACTACCACCTGCACATCTATGACACCATCTTCGACACCGTCCTTTACTACACCTGCGAAAGCGACCTGCCTGTGCAATACGATGATTCCCTATTCTATCAGGAAGGGCAAGGGCACTTCCAGTACACTGGTAGCCACGGCGAGGACAGCATCGTCACCTTCATTCTCCACATCATCCCTGACAGCGACACAGCTATCTGTGACACCATCACCGAAGACCAGCTGCCATGGTTTGCCTTCGACACCGTGTTCACCGACTCGGTGGCCGACTATGTCTACCACACCTACAACGAGGGGGGCTGCGACAGCACCATCCACTACAACCTCTTTATATTTTGGAACGGCGACCACTGCGACACCACCCTCTCCTACCCCAACCTCGTCACCCCCAATGGCGACGGTGTGAACGACCGTTTCGTCATCGGCGGACTGACAGAACACAACTGTTTCAAATATAACGAGCTCACCATCTACGACCGCTACGGTCACTGCGTCTACCACCGCCGCAACATCTCCGACGACGACTGGTGGGACCCCGCTGCCCAGCGTGCCCCCTCCGGCACCTATTTCTACTATTTCAAAGCCCACGGTGTCAACATCTGGACCCAACACCGCGGCGTTATCGAAGTGCTGGAATAGCAGCACTGGTCACCTTACTGAAAAGCCCCCAAGCCGCTGAACGGTTTGGGGGCTTTTCTGATAAGGCCAGCGCTCTTACTTGTTCACAATCTTGCGGGTCACCTTACCCGAAGGCGTAATGGCCTGCAACATGAACACGCCTTTTGAAGGCAGTTCCAGCCTCACGCTGCCTCCAGTACTATGCAGTGTCTGCAGCAGACTTCCGTCAATAGTGAAAAGCTGTAGCTCGGCAGGCTCATCTGAAGAGAGACTCACCTCGCAACTGCCAGTAGCGGGATTGGGATAAACCGACAGGCTCACTGCATTGACCTGCTGAATGCCGATAGTCGTAGTGGTGAAATAGACCCACTTCATTTCACCCTCGTTATCATCTCCGCAACGGGGAAATATTTCGACATAATACTGGTGATTGGGTAAGAGATCCGGCATGTGCCAAACCCGCTCAGTAACATATTCACCCGGATTCCAGCCATCAGGATTAGATTGGTGCCCGACGGATACGTACCACCCTGTATTGTTCCGATCGGTCCAAGTAACCCTATAGCCTTCCAATCGATTGGCCGAGTTGACGGTAACACTGTCGTCCCACACCACAATAGAGTCCACTTGGGCACAGGGGGTAAGGTACCCCACAAACACCCAATCGCCATAGACGTCGTTCTCGCATACCGACCGCACACCAAAGTAGTACAGAGTATTCGGAGCCAATGCACCAGTTTCTTCCAACTCGTATATGGCAAAATGGCTTTCACTTGTAGTCGCTATAGAACCCTGCTCCACATCGGTGCCTTGCAGGCCGTATACCACCTCCCAGTGGTCAGGCTCTGAATAGCTCCACCACGATAATACATTCTGTGGAGGAGCATCATAGGTCATGCTGTGAATCTCTAAATCCAGCACCCTGGCACAGGTGTCAGGCAAGGTGGTGAACTGCCCCGAACTCCAGTCGCCATAGATACTGTCGTTGCAAACAGTGCGCACATAAACATCGTAGGAAGTATTGGCACCCAGATTGTTTAACGCATAGGTGTTGTTGGCCATGGTCACAAGAGTGCCCGTACCTTGGGCAAAGCCTGCGGAACCATATTCAAGCTCATAACGGGCAACTGCACCAGTCGTATACCAGCTTATCACCGCCTCGTGTATGTCAGGCATAGCCGTCAAACCCAGAATGGAAGAGCAGGTGTCTGGCAGCGTGGTAAACTGCAGCAAGCTCCATTCGCCATAGATAGAGTCGCTGCATACGGTACGAACATAAATATCATAGGCAGTATTGGCAGCCAAACCAGTCAATGTGTATGTATTGTTTGTCAGCGTCAACTGGGTGCCTGTCCCATGGGCAAAACCCGCCAATCCCCATTCCATCTCATATCCGCCCACTGCGGTTGTTGCGCTCCAGTTGAGGACAGCCTCGTGGATGGCGGGGAGGGAGGCAAAGGAGGCGAGAGAGGCGCAGGTGTCCGGCGTGGTGGGCGGGACAGAGTCGTGCCAGAGGACCAAGTTGTCGACACAGAGGTAGGAGCCTTGCTGCATGTTTTCGCCAGCGGAAGAGAGGATGAGGACGATGAGGGAGTCCGGAGCCTGCTCGGGGAAGGAGGACTGGAGCTGGTGGAGGGAGACATAGTCGACAGAGAAGGGAGCGTAGTTGGCCATGTCGGTGAGGGCGATGTTGGCGCCGCCGCCTACGACATCGCGCTGGTGGGTCAGGGTGTTGTAGTGGGTACCCAGGAGGAGGACGGCTCCATTGTCGCCTGAGGTGGCGGATTGGTACTTATAGCCACCTGTCAGACGGGAGGGTTGGAACCCGTTGAGTGCTATGCCACCTGAGACGAGCTCGTTGACATCCATCAATGCCAGGGAGGCAAGGAGATCCTCTACGCTGTCCATGTTGGAGAGGAGGTTAGTGGCTATGGGGATGAACTCTTCGAGGTCGACAGCACCCGTGGAAAGGACGGAGGGGAAAACGGTCTGGGTGAGCATGGAGTCGAGGAAGTTCTCCGCTAAGCTGTAGATGTTGGGGTTGACAAGGTCGGAGAGCATAAAAGTGTGGAGCTTGACAGCCTTGGCACTGTCCGGCACCGTGCCGGCCTCGCGGGAGACTTTGACCAACGGAAGGGTGGTGTTGAGGTTGACATTAAGTCCGAAGAGTGAGATGGTCTCGTTGACGGGATAGGCCAAGTAGTCCCACCCCGTTGGGGTAGAGAAGGTGTCATAGACGGGCAGACTGAGCCCCATGAGGGATACGGAATAGCCCGAATGGGAGCTCCATTGTTCAAAGCTGCCGTGAGGCACCCGCATGGACGTCTGGGCACTGAGTGTGCCGCCAAGCATCAACAATGCGAGGAGAAACGAAAGGACTCTTTTTTTCATGATATTAATGTTTTAATGGTTGATAGCGGACGATAGATTGACGGAGGTCAAGGACGGCAATGCTTGAGGAGCTGCTCGGCAAGACCGATGCTGTAACCGTGGCTGTGGAAAAGGATGTGGCCCTGGGCATCGACAACGGCCACAAGGGGGTACTCGTAGTCGGCGAGTTGGAGTGCCTGTGCAAGGGTTTGCTCTGCCGGGAGCTGCTGACCCGAGGCGAGACCCACGACGGTGGCCTTGGGCAGGAGCTTGAGGTCGTGATTGGCGGCATCGGTGGTGGTGACGAAGATGCGGCCTCCCCATTGGCTGAAGGCATCGGCTTGCTGAGCCATCTCTTTGACCAGATGCTTGGCGGGCTCGCGGTGGGGCCCGAGGAAGGCGAGGATGCAGGTTCCTTTGTTGGCGAGTGCAGCGAGGGAGAGATTGTCAGTAAGCTGGATGGCGGGGCTGATGGTGGCATCGGTGGTGGAATTGCGTTCCACCAAGGGACGGAGGACGATGGGGAGTGAGAGATGCTGGCCGGGCTGGATGGTAAAAAACTGGAGACGGCTGAGGACAGTGCCGTCAGGGTAGCGATTGCCGGTGGAGAGACAGTAGGTGCCAGGCTCCAGCTCGATGGTGGCAGGGAAGGAAGCCATGCGTGGGTCGTCCTCGAAGTCGAAGGTGCGGAAGTCGCCATTCTCAAGTTTTTGGAGGGTGAAGTGAGGGTAATAGATGGGTTTGGAGGGCTCTTTGCCGTGGTAGGTTAAGGTCAATTGAGCATTGGGAATTGAGCATTGAGAGTTATTGGATTTGTCTGAAAAGTCGGTCTTTTGCCAGGCGGTGCCGTCCCAGACGTAGATGGTGTTGGTGGCGTTGTCGAGGTAGGCGGGGATGTCGAATGCCCGGCAGGCGGCCACAAAGAAGATGTCGCGGCTGTGGGGGTCGGCATGGCGCAGTTTTAAGACACCCATTGGCGAGATGGGGCAATTGTAGTAGTTGCCTGTGTCATCGACAGCGATGTTCTCTATTGTCCATTTCTTCAACGCCTCATAGTCTTGCTTATACTCCTCTGCCTGTGTTCGCTGCTTTACCCAGAGGCGCTCATTATCGGAGGTTTCAACTCTGTAAGCAAAATCGGTCATTCCTTTTAACAAGGGCTTCCGCCAGTCGCGCACCAGTTCGTTGCTGATTCTTGCGGGCAGGATGCCTTTCTTATAGACGTCATAGGTGTAGAGGCAGTTGGTGCAGGTACCATTGGCGCGGTCCAACCAGTCGAAGCCTGTTTCATGGGCTTGGAGCACCTCGGCGGTAATGTCGCGCAGGTCTTTATCAGAATAGGACTTGAGGTAGTCGTAGATGTGTTCGCCTGAGCGGTATTGGCCAGGCCAGTGCTCAAAGAACTTGTATATCTCGGCGTAGTTGCCCTCGGACTTTTGGATGATTTCCCATACTTGGGCATCGGAGAATAGCTTCTGGTTCCAGATCCAGTCTTTGGGTAGGTGGCTCTTGAAGTTGTCCTTGGTGGGGAAGGTGGCAGAGTAGGCGTTGCGCAGGGAGTCTTCGTAGGCCAGACGGCGGGCGTTGGCAGCGGATTCCTGGTCGGTGGAGGTGGCCTTGGGGTTGCCTGGAGCCGGAGGGACTATCTCTAAGAGTACTGGGTCTGACAGGTCGGACCTGTCAGACTTGTCAGACTTGTCAGACCCGTCGGACTGGTCGGACTGGTCGGACAAGGTTAGTGTTATGGTGCTGTCTTTCCTTACATCGAGTTTGCTGAAGGCGTAGCGCTGGCCGTCGGTTGCCCAGACAAGGATGTCGCCGAGGCCGGTGGTGAGTGAGGCTTGGCCCTTGCTATCGGCCTGGTAGGTGGCAAGGGTGTAGTACTCGGCATAGTTGTACATCTTGAACTTGATATCGGCGCCAGGCAGAGGTTTGCCGCCTTGGTCGCACACAGTGACGGTGACGCGGCGTGTGGGGGCATAGTGGCTGAGGAGGTTGAGCTCGCTGTAGAGAGCGGTCTGCTTGACCACCTCCTCGTCGCCATGGTAGCGACCGAAGGCTTTGGAGTGCACCATGAGGCAACGGGTGGAGGGTATGGCAAACCAACCCATGTCGAGACGGGGGTCCGGCTCGCAAGCGCCGAGGAACATCCATTGGCCGCCGTTGCCGGTGGAATCGGCAATCCAGACCTCAACCCAGGCGTGGTTGTCGTCGCAATGAGCCCAGCGGGGAGTGTAGCACTGGCGGGCAGGGATGCCCACGGAGCGCAGGGCAGTGACGGCAAAGGTGCTCTCCTCGCCACAACGTCCAAGAGAGGTGCGCAGGGTGGCAAGGGGTGCGGAGGTGCGGGAGTCGGCAGCGCGATAGGCCACATGCTCATGGCACCAGTGGTTGACCTCAAGGGCGGCATCGTACATGGAGAGGCCGCGGACACGGTCACGGAGTTGATGGAACATGAACTGGCGAGCAGTGTCCAGGTTCTCGTTATTGACGCGATAGACGAGGACGAAATGGCGGAAGAGGTCCTCCGGCACAGCGCGGCCCCAAGGCATTGTGTCGCGGGCTGCGAAAGCATAGCGCACCTGGTTGAGGAAGAAGTCCGGGGAGTAGTCGGCAAGGTCGCTATAGGGCATGTAGGCATAGAGGAACTGCATGGCCTCCCGCTCGGCGGGAGCGAGGGTGTCCATGAAGGCGAGCTGGGAACCCACGGAGGGAAACTGGTCCATACGGGCGGAATAGTCGGACAGGACCTGCTGGCGATAGGCGGCATCGGTAATGAAATGGGAGTTGCGGCAACAGGCGCAGAAAAGGAGGAGTGCCAGCAACGAAAGGAAAGAGAGGCGTGCCAGCAAGGCGGGATTGCGATGAGTGTTCATAGGGATAATGATTTGATTAATTGCTTTACTGTTTCGGTGTCGGTCTGAATGGTGCCGTCGGGCAGGGTGGTCTTGCAGGAGCCGTGAATTTCGGTCACACCGGTTTCTTGGGCAATGCGGGCAGCATTGGCAGGGGTGATGCCAGCTCCGGCAAGGATGGTGATGCGGCCTTGGGCAGTGGACTGCAAGGCACGGAGCGTGGGGATGCCCTGCTCGGCATCGGGACAGCATCCGGAGGTGAGGATGCGGTGGCAACCGGTGGAGATGACCTGTTCCAGCGCAAGGAGGGGGTCGCACTTGACCTCGTCGAAAGCACGATGGAAGGTGACCTGCATGGGGGCCGCAAGCTGGACCACCTGACGGGTGCGGACGGTATCGACAAGGCCGTCAGGAGTGAGGAAACCGACCACGACGGCATGGGCTCCGAGGGTGCGGCAGAGCTCTACATCGCGGCAAAGCTGCTGGAACTCGGCGGGGGTGTAGCAGAAGTCGCCCTCGCGAGGACGCACCAAAACGTGGGTGCGGAGGTGGAGGGTGTGGAGACAATAATCGATGTCCTCAGCCGACGGGGTGAGGCCACCCACATCGAGCCGACGACAGAGCTCTATGCGCTGGGCTCCGCCCGCAAGGGCGTTGGCAGCCGACTGGCGCGAATTGGCACAAATCTCTACAATCATGGTTATCAGAAATTGAATGTTGTTTTCTTCATGCGCTCCAAGAAGGAGACGTTTTCATGGACGATACTCTCAATGGTGTGGTCGAAGTCCTGCTCGGCAGAGGGGTCTATGCGCACCGTGATGGGAAGGTAATAGATGGGGAGGCCGGCCATCAGGTCGGAGGAGGCAAGCTCGCGGAGACGGACAGCATCCTTCTCGGTGGTGAGGATGAGCTTGCGAGAGCCTTGGAGCTGGTCAAAGGCGTGGCGAATGCGCTTGAGGTCGGAAAGGGTGTAGCGATGGTGGTCGGAAAAGCGCATCGGGGTGACGGAGCAGAATTGCGACACGTGCTGTACCATGGGCTCAGGATGAGCAATGCCGGTGAGGAGGAGTGCAGCGTCGATGGAGTCCAAGGGGAGTTCGGCACCTCCCATAAGAGGCAGGGGATGGCTATAGTGGATATGGCTGAAGAAAACCTTCTGGTGGGGACGGAGGCGGAGACGGGAGACGAAGCTGTGGCGCGAGATGGGGTCGAGCTGTTCGGGGGCTTTGGTGACGATAACCATGCGGGCACGACGACGCGCGGAGCGAAACTCGCGGAGGTCGCCATAGGGCATGATGTGGTCAGAGAAATAGGGCTTGTGGTACTCGGTGAGGAGGATGTTGACGGTGGGTTTGATGGAGCGGTGCTGGTAGACGTCATCAAGGACAACGACCTGCGGCGGAAGCTCGCTCTGGAGGAGCCGACGGACGCCCTCGACCCTATCCTCGCAGACGGCGACGGTGATTTTGGGAAACTTGCCGGCCAGCATGGCGGGCTCGTCGCCCAGACGGGAGGGGCTGTGGCAGCCATCGTCAAGGAGGAAGCCCTTGGTGTGGCGGCGGTAGCCTCGGCTGAGGAGCGCCGTCTCGTAGTGCGGCGAGAGGAGACGAAGAAGATACTCGACATGAGGGGTCTTGCCTGCACCTCCGGCACAAAGGTTGCCCACCCCGATAGTAGTGACGGGGGGTGCCACCTGGCGCTTGATGCCAAGGGAGAACATCAGGTTTCGAAACCATACGCCCACAGCATACCACATCGTGAGCGGAAAAAGAATGCAGGATATTGTTTTGCGAAATGACATATCAACAATTGTTAATCAAAGGGGGCGGAGCATGGGCCACGAGTGTGCATAGACAAGCAAAACACAGGGGAAAGTAGTACCACCGACCTGTTTTTATTACGCTGCAAAGATACATAAAAAAAACGACTTGAAAAGTAAAAACACCTTTTTGTGTAAAAAAACATCTTATATTTGAAAAAAATCGTATCTTTGCATTCTCTAATTACCTGTTCAAAATGCAAAATTCAAGACACATAACCCAAGACCTTTACTATGTCGGCGCCAGCGACCGTAAGCTTGCCCTGTTTGAGAACATCTATCCCATCCCCCGCGGAGTGTCCTACAACAGCTACATTCTGCTGGACGAGAAGACCGTGCTGTTAGACACCGCCGATGCCGCGGTGAGCGGACAGTTCTTCGAGAACGTGGCCGCCGTGCTGAAAGGCCGCAAACTGGACTACCTGATTGTAAACCACATGGAGCCTGACCACTGCGCTCTGATAGAGGACCTGCTGCTGCGCTACCCCGAAGTGACCATAGTGACCAACGCCAAAGCCGCTACGATGATACGGCAGTTCTTCAACGTGGAGATAGACAGTAGGCTGCAAACTGTTGCCGAGGGAGCCACCCTGTGTACCGGACGGCACACACTGACCTTTGTGATGGCCCCCATGGTGCACTGGCCGGAAGCCATGGTGACATACGACACGACGGACAAGGTGCTCTTCTCCGCCGATGCCTTTGGCACCTTCGGCGCTCTGAACGGCAACATCTATGCCGACGAGGTGAACTTCGACCGCGACTGGCTTGACGACGCCCGCCGCTACTACATCAACATTGTGGGCAAATACGGCATGCAGGCACAAGCACTGCTGAAGAAGGCCTCTGCCATCGACATCCAGATGATCTGCCCGCTGCACGGCCCGATATGGCGGCAGGACCTGGGATACTTCATTGACAAGTACGTCACATGGAGCAGTTACAAGCCTGAAGAAAACGGCGTGCTGATTATCTACGCCAGCATCTACGGACATACGGCAGCGGCAGCCGAGAAGATGGCCTCGCTGCTGGCCGAACACGGTGTGAAAGGCATTGCCATGTACGACGCCAGCCATACGCACGTGAGCCAGTTGGTGAGTGAGTGCTTCCGCTACAGCCATGTGGTGTTGGCCTCTTCCACCTACAACGCCGGCATCTTCACCCCGATGGAGGACCTGCTGCACGACCTGAAGGCCCACGCTTGGCAGAACCGCACTGTGGCCATCATTGAGAACGGCACCTGGGCAGCCCAGAGCGGCAAACAGATGCGCACCCTGCTGCAGGAGATGAAGAACATCACCATCCTGGGCGAAGACCTGTCGCTGAAATCGGCTATGAAGGAAAGCCAGTTAGAGGACATGCAGTTCCTTGCCAATCTGATTGTCGCTGGGCTTAATGCTTAACAACACAAACATTCACGTTGACAAAATCCTAATCCATAATACATAAAAAGAGATGAACACCCACAATCAAAATGCCCTTTTCAAGCTGACCTATGGCCTGTATGTACTCACCGCCCGCGAAGGCGACAAGGACAACGGCTGCATCATCAACGTGGCATCGCAGCTGACTGACACTCCGCAGCAGATGCTTGTCTCGGTCAACAAACAGAACCACACACACGACATGATTGTCCGCACAGGGCTCTTCAATGTGTCGTTGCTCACTGAGCATACTCCCATGAAGGTGATTGAGCATTTCGGTTTCCAGAGTGGGCGCGACGTGAACAAGTTTGAGAATTGCGAGGTGGAGATGCGCGCAAGCAACGGGGTGCTGTACCTGCCCCGCTATTGCAACGCCTACCTCAGCGGCAAGGTGAGCCAGATGGTAGATCTGGGGACGCACACCCTCTTCATTGCCACCATCGAGGAGTCCGTGCTGCTGAACAACGACCCTTCCCTCACCTACGAATACTACCATCAGCACATTAAACCCAAGCCCGCAGCCATGGCAGAACCTACGGGCGACGGCAAGACCCGCTGGGTGTGCCAGACGTGCGGCTACGTGTACGAGGGCGACGAGATGCCCGACGACTACGTATGCCCCTGGTGCAAACACGGCAAAGCCGATTTCATCAAGATGACAAATTGAAATATTAACCTTTTAAACAAGTACAATAACATGCTTAACAAAAAAGTTTCCGACCTGCTCAATGAGCAAATCAATAAGGAGCTCTACTCCGCCTATCTGTACCTCGACATGAACAACTACTTCCAGCAGCGCGGCCTCAACGGCTTCGCCAACTGGTACATGATTCAGGCCCAGGAAGAGCGCGACCACGCCATGCTCTTCTACCAGTACATGCAGAACAACGACTGCAAGGTGACCCTCGACGCCATTGCCAAGCCCGACAAGGTCTTCAAGACCGACATGGACGTGCTGAAAGCCGGCCTCGAACATGAAGAGTATGTCACCGCCAGCATCCACACCATCTACGATGCCGCCTACAAAGTGAAAGACTTCCGCACCATGCAGTTCCTCGACTGGTTTGTCAAGGAGCAGGGTGAAGAGGAAACCAACGCCCGCGACATGATCACTAAGATGGAACTCTTCGGCAACGATCCCAAGAGCCTCTACATGCTCAACCAAGAACTGGCCGGCCGCGCCTACAGCGCCCCCAGCCTGGTGCTCGACTAATCATTGTATGAGACATTTTCAAAGGGGTGTGTGGTGACCATACACCCCTTTTTCTAACCCATGAACAGGAATCCACACGAACGCCCGACAACCGTCTACCGCACCACCGTCAGCATCATCCTCTACATGGTGCTATACGTTGCCCTCACAACCCTTTTCCTCTACATCATGATGAAGGCTGATGGCATGGACGCAAAACTGGTGTCAGGCGCACTGGCCTTGGCCATGATATTGCCCATCGTCCATACCCTTCGGCACACCAAGGACCGCATTGTCGTTACTCCAAGCCACCTTTCCCTCACCAACATCACAACACGTTCCAAGCATGGGGACTGGAAGACCGTTCAGAAAGCCATCCTCCCTTGGGGCGACATCAAAGACATCTCACCCAACTACGGCATCAAACTAACCAACCTACAGAAACAAGTGATTGTCACCTTGCGCAGCGGCACGCAATACTTTATTGACTCCAACCTATACGACGTCTTCTTCCTCGAGCGCAAGCTGAAAACCCACTGGCACCGCTTCCGCAATATGTGACAACTCTGCCAACAATACGTTGTCTTTATCCATCCATTTTTGAGCATATTTTTTACGTCTGTAAAATACGCATTTCTCTCAAACCTTCTTGCATTATTATTGGAAGTTTCTCACGTTCTCAACAACAGAGCATGTATAACGCTTCGTGATTCCACTCTGGAATCGGTTGCAAAAAAACACAAAATCCCGACATGACAAAAATTATTTCTCCATGTCATGAAAAAGTAGTATCTTTGCATTCTAAAAAAAAGAAAGATTCAACAACACATAATTAACCCTAAAAAGCAACGAACACAATGAGTAAAAAATTCATCTGCCCCGTGTGCGGCTATGTTTATGAAGGCGACACCATGCCCGAGAAGTGCCCCATCTGCGGCAAACAAATGCAGGAAGTAAAAGAAGACATCAAGACCTGGGCCGCCGAGCATATCGTCGGCGTGGCAAAGGATGCCCCTGAAGATATCAAGGCCGACCTGCGCATGAACTTCGAAGGCGAGTGCAAAGAAGTTGGCATGTATCTTGCCATGGCCCGTGTGGCTCACCGCGAGGGCTACCCCGAAATTGGCCTCTACTGGGAGAAGGCCGCCTATGAGGAGGCTGAGCACGCCGCCAAGTTTGCCGAGCTGCTGGGTGAAGTGCTGACCGACAGCACCGCTCAGAACCTGAAGATGCGCGTCGATGCCGAGTACGGTGCCACCGCCGGCAAGACCGACCTGGCCAAGCGCGCCAAGGCTCTCAACCTCGATGCCATCCACGACACCGTCCACGAAATGGCTCGCGACGAGGCCCGTCACGGCAAAGCTCTCGAAGGCCTCCTGAATCGTTATTTCAACAAATAAGCGCAGCCTTCCTAAAAACAAAGGCAGGGTATCCTATCGGGTACCCTGCTTTTGTTTTCAATCTGGTTACTATTTCTTGATATAGGAAAGGAAGTCGAGGTCAATGCTCAACGCCAAGAAAGGCTTGAGCAGCCACGACTTAGCCGTCACGTCGTCGATGGTTTCAGACTTCAGCACCGACCCTTCATCATAACCGGACACCAGCACGTTGTACTCCGCAATGTTGACACCTACGGTGAAGTAGAAGAAATCGACAAAGCGGAACGAGGGTCCGACATAGAAATTCTTGAAGAGATTGCTGCCGCCGAAGCCCACATAGATGCCCACATCGTAGGCAAAATCCTGGTCAAATTTGCGCAACTCAGGGGTCTTGATGTTGGTCTCGCCTATCTTGACGGACTTGTGGTCTTTGTTGAAATATTGGGTCAAATCCCAAAGCATGACGGATGCACCCGTGACGAAATCGAACTCGATGTTGCCCGCATTGCGGTTGCGCAGCACCTTGTTGTAGGTGCCGGCTTCAGCGGCGGGCTGCAGACGCACCTCCCAGTTGGGCGTGCGGTAAAAACGCATCGCTATGCCTTGTATGGCACGCACTTTCTTCTTGCGGTTTGTGGCCTCCGCCACTCGTGCCTCGGCATCTTTGGCGCGTTGCAGAAGGTATTTGTTGGCCTCCTCTTTGCGCACATTCTCCAACTCAGCGGTGCGGACAAGCTGGTTGAGCGAGTCTACCAAATGGCGGTAATGGTCGCGGTCGGCCTCAATCTTGTTCTGGTCCACGCCGGACTTGGTGAAGATTTCCTTATAGAATTTCTCCTTCTCGGCCATCAACGCCTCGCGCTCCTGCACGTTGCGGAGCATGGAGCTGTCCACCACCCGCACCTTAACGGTGTCCGTGCGGATCAGGAATACCGTGTCCGTGCGCAACAGCAGAACCGTGTCGCGCAGCGTCACAGTGTCCTGCCCCTGCACCACTCCAACGGCAGCGGCCAGCAGTAAGAACCATAGCAATAAACGTCTTTTCATCATTCAGTTATTGTGTAATCGTGTTGCAAATATCTGAGCTTTCCTGGTAACGGCGTGCTTGCTTTTTCGAGCGGCAACCCGTCGCCTCCGTCCACAACACACCATGGCCTTCAAGCCAACAACTCCACAACCTGCTCCAGAGTCAGGGTGCTCTGTGTGCCGGTGTTCATATCCTTCACCGTCAGCGTTTGCGAGGCTATCTCCGTCTCGCCCACAAACACCACGTATGGCATGTGGCAGCGGTTGGCGTAATCCATCTGCTTTTTCATCTTGGCGTTGTCGGGATAGATGAGGGTGCTGATGCCCGCGGCACGCAAGCGCGCAGCGCAGCTGATGGCATAGGGCAGACTCTCGGCACCGAAGTTGATGAACAGGGCTTTGGCTGGCTGTCCGAGGTTGGCAGGGAACTTGTCCAGCTCGGTCAGCACATCGTAGATGCGGTCAGCGCCAAAAGAGATGCCCACACCGGAGACGTCCGGCATACCGAAAATGCCAGTCAGGTTGTCGTACCGGCCACCTCCGCAGATGCTGCCAATGCTCACATTGTGTGCCTTCACCTCAAAGATGGCACCCGTGTAGTAGTTCAATCCGCGAGCCAGGGTCAAATCCAGTTCCACATGGCAGTGGGGCTTCACCTGGGCTATGTAGTCGAAGAGTTCCTTCAACTCTTCCACACCCTTAGTGCCCACTTGGTTGCCTTCAAACAGCAGAGCCAGCTGTTCGAGTTTCTCGGTAGCATCACCTGCAAGGGCAAAAACGGGGTCGAGGGCGGCAATCTGCGCGTCGTCGAGGCCGCGCTCGCGGAGCTCGGCACGCACATTGTCAAGGCCTATCTTATCCAGCTTGTCAATGGCCACGGTGATGTCCACCAACTTGTCCGGAGCGCCGATGTGCTCGGCAATGCCGGCCAGCACTTTGCGGTTGTTAATCTTCACCGTCACCTCTACACCAAGGCGTTCGAAAACGGCATCAATCATCTGCACCAGCTCCAACTCGTTAAGCAGCGAGGTGCTGCCAATCATGTCGGCGTCGCACTGGTAGAACTCACGGTAGCGGCCCTTCTGCGGGCGGTCGGCACGCCACACGGGTTGGAGCTGATAGCGGCGGAAGGGAAATGTGAGCTGGTCGCGATGCTGCACCACAAACCGGGCAAAAGGAACCGTGAGGTCATAGCGCAGACCGCGGTCGCAGATGCGGGGAGCCACCTTGTGGTAATCCTGCGTGAAATCCACGCCTTCCATAAAATCACCCGAGTTGAGGACTTTGAACAGGAGTTTGTCCCCCTCTTCGCCATACTTGCCCATCAGGGTGGAGAGGTTTTCGAGCGAGGGGGTCTCAATAGGTTCAAAAGCGAAGGTTTTAAACACCTCGCGAATAGTATCGAATATATAGTTGCGACGTGCCATCTCGACAGGCAGGAAGTCGCGTGTACCTTTGGGTATGCTACACTTCATGATGATAGGCATTAATTAAATATTAACTAATAACAGAAAGGGGCATCTTTTATTGTGTCACTGACCAAAAAAAATCCCGACAGCCAGCATCAGCACTCACTTTTTCCACCCTCCATAAGGCCCTCCCCTACCCTTCCTTCGCTCCTTAAAGGTCATTTATCTAATTGTTGTTCCTCATTTGTTCCTTTTTCATTGGA